>NZ_CAFB01000124.1 GCF_000227585.1 Candidatus Glomeribacter gigasporarum BEG34
TCTAGTGCCCGGATGAATTTCTTCAGTCCTTTGGCTGTGTTTTCTACTTGGAAATAATGAGCACCCATTTGTGCATCCAGCACGTGTTTACTGACATCTACCCCTATATAAGCTGCCATTGGATTGCATCCTCCTCTAGCTGTATGCTTGAAAAGTTGGCTCTCTCCATACTTGCCGATTGGATGCGAGGCTTGAGCCTCTCCCATCTGTCCGGAGCTTGACCAACATAAAAAGCAGAGAGCATCCTGTCTTTCTCCCAGTACTTCATTAACCTGTTTGCACGCGATTCCTCTCTGCCACCTCATAAAGTGATCAGCTTTATGGGGCCAATCCAATATACAAGAATCGCGCAGGTTGCTGGCCATTGGCACGGATCTATTCGTCTAACAGACCCTGGAACGCGCTTCGACATTTTTCTTTCATCCAGTGTGTTGCGCATTCAATGAGCATGCGCGTGGACGAATCATGCACATCTTCTAACGTCTGCGTTGAATTCAATGCGCGTGCAATCGCAATACTCAGTCGCTTACCCAGTTCCACGCCCCATTGATCAAAGGGATTGATTCGCCAAACGGCGGCCTGGACAAAGGTTTTATGCTCATAAAGCGCGAGCAGCGCGCCGAGCGCACGCGGGGTGAGTGCTTCCAGCAGCAGCGTATTGCTCGGCTGGTTGCCGGGGCAGCGTAAATGCGGCGCTGGATCAGCGTCTTGTCCGCGCATCAACGCCTCGCTTTGCGCGAAACAGTTGGCGAGCAGTTTGACATGATGATCGAACAAGGAATGCTCAGGCTTAAGCGCGGCGATGAAATCGGTCGGCACGAGCGTGGCGCCCTGATGCAGCATCTGGAAAAAGGCATGCTGACCGTTGGTTCCAGGCGCGCCCCATAGCACTGGCGCGGTGGCATAGGGAACGGGCTGGCCGTCCAAATCCACCGATTTGCCATTACTTTCCATCTCAAGCTGCTGCAAATAGGCGGGCAGGTGGCGCAGCGCGGATGTATAAGGCGCGATTAAATGGCTTTGCGCGCCGAAAAAATTCCGGTACCAAATGCCGAGCAGCGCTATGATCACGGGCAGATTATTTCCCAGCGGCGCGTTCAGGAAATGTTGGTCCATCTGTTGCGCGCCGGCGCGCAGCGCGCTGAAATGCGTGGGGCCGATCTTCAGCATGATCGCCAGCCCCGCCGCGGACCACAGCGAATAACGCCCGCCAACCCAATCCCACATCTCAAACAGGTGTTCAAACGCAATGCCGAATTGAATCGCCGCTTGAGCATTGGCAGTGACGCCGACGAAATGCATATTAAGCGCCGCTTCAGGCGCGCCGCGCTGGAGAAATGCGTCGCGCAGCGTGCGCGCGTTGCTCATCGTCTCAAGCGTGGTGAAGGTTTTGGAGACGACAATCGCGAGCGTTGTGTCAAGATCGATGGATTCGAGCGCGCGTTGTATCTCCGCGCCGTCGATATTCGACACAAAATGGACATCCAGATCGGCAGTACCGAAAGGATGCAGCGCCTCACAGACCATTTTTGGACCGAGCTCCGAGCCGCCGATGCCAATATTGACGATAGAGCGGATCGGCTTGCCGGTATAGCCGCGCCAATGGCCGCCGCGCACGCGCTCGGCAAACGCGCTCATTTTCTCAAGCGCTTGATGAATCAATGCCGCATGCGGCGCATGTGCATCGCTGGCGCGCAGCGCGGTATGCAGCGCTGCCCGTTTCTCAGTGGGATTGACAATTTCGCCCGCGAACATCGCATCGCGCTTTTGCTCAACGCCCGCCTCGCGCGCCAACTGGAGCAGCAGCGCAAAGCTTTGGTCCGTGATGCGGTTTTTTGAAAAATCAAGCGTGAGGCCGCCGCCGGTGCGCGTGAACCGCTGCGCGCGCGTGGGCGCATGCGCATCTTCAGCAGCGAACCAGTCGCGCATCTGCGCGTCGCGAATCGTCTCAAAGTGCGCGGCGAGCGCGCGCCAGGCGGGGAGGGCGGTTAAAGGCATTGTTCACATCACAACAGGCCCTAGCGCATTTTTCAGTGGCTTGTACTGCGTCGCTTCGCGCGCGCCGTCACTCATACTGCATTGAAAAATGCTCTCAAGCAT
>NZ_CAFB01000123.1 GCF_000227585.1 Candidatus Glomeribacter gigasporarum BEG34
GGCGCAGGCGTTGCGGAAGAAGGGATCACCCTTGCCAGAGAAGGCGATCAAGGCAAACTGGTGGTCGGCGCAGACGGCGAATTTATGCACGTGCTGAACGCCGACAAGTCCGGTACGGTCACGGTGCGGCTGCTGAAGACGAGTCCGGTCAATGCGCAATTGATGGGACTCTACGATACGCAAGCCGCCGATAGCCGTCTGTATGGTCAAAATGTGATTACGGTTCACCAGACCCAGAGCGGCGACACGATTGTGTGCCGCGGCTGCGCGTTTAAAAAGATGCCCGATCTGAGCTACAAAAAGGACGATGAGCCGGTCGAGTGGGTGTTCGCCGCCGGCAAGATCGATGCGATTCTGGGAAATTACACTTAAGGAGCGTCCATGTCTAAATTTGAAATCGAGGGTCAGCAGTACCGCGCGGGCAAACTGAATGCGTTTGCGCAACTGCATGTCGCGCGCAAGATCGCGCCGGTGCTCGGCGGCTTGGCGGCATTGCAGGGCGCAGATTCAGCGGCGGCGCTTAAATCGCTTGCGGATGTGATTGCCGCAATGCCCGATGCCGATTGTGAATACGTGTTGCACACCTGCCTGAGCGTGACGCAGCGGCAGAACGGCAAGCATTTTTCTCCGGTTTGGAATGCGCAGAACCAGGCGCTGATGTTTGATGACATTGGCCTGAGCGAGATGGTGCAGATTGCGATGTATGTGATTCAGGACAGTTTGGGAAATTTTTTGCGCGGCCTCACCGAGCGCGCAGTCGAAGCCTCGCCAGCGACAGCGGCCAATGGGTGAGTCTGCCGAACGGCGAAGACTGGCTCTTGCGTCCGGTCGCCAAAGGGATGTGCGGCTTTGAGCGCCTGAAAGACGGCTCGGTCGATCTGGCCGATATTGCCTTGATGAATGAGGCGCTGGACGTGATAGCGGAGAATGCTGCGATTCAGCAGCAGAATCCCATATGCTAAGCCGTTGCAATGGTCAGTCTGATACCGAGCGAGTCCATCAATCTGCGAATGGTTTCGTAACGCGGTTTAGCGCCGGGGGTCAGCGCTTTGTACAAACTCTCACGGCCCAAGCCCGCAGCTTTGGCAATGTGCGTCATCCCGCGCGCACGGGCGACATCGCTGAGCGCTGAAATGAATACGTCTGGATTGGGGTCTTCCAATGCGGCAGCCAGATATTCTGTGCAGTGTGCTTCACTGTTCAGGTAGTCCACAGCATCGAATGGGGCATATTGGGTCATTGAGTATTCTCCTGATCAAGCGCACGCGCCATCGCGAGGGCTGCGCGAATATCCCGTTTTTGGGTGGATTTATTTCCGCCTAGAAGCAGCGCATAGACCCGCAAACCGCGGCGAGTGTAGTACAAGCGATAACCAGGGCCGAAATGAATCCGCATCTCAAAAACGCCTTCTCCAATGGGTTCCGAATCCCCGAAGTTGCCGAATTCGGCTGACTTGATGCGCGCCAATATGCGCGTTTGTCCGCGAATGTCTTTCAATGCGCTGAGCCAGGCATCAAATTCGCCAGATCGGAGAATCGTATACATCGGCGTAGTGTATTCAGTTGGATACGCATTTGTCAACTCGAACCATATAAGGCAAGCATAGAACAATGGACTTAA
>NZ_CAFB01000122.1 GCF_000227585.1 Candidatus Glomeribacter gigasporarum BEG34
GGTAATTTGTCCTTTTGATGTCACTGTAGTCATCGCCATGTCCACTCCTTGATCAGTCCAAATTTCTTATTTATAGAGTAAGGAATTGAAGAGAACAGGATCAAATGGAAGCGCGCCTGCACAAACATACAAGGCGCGCGGCGCTTTGTGTGGAATGACGATGGTTTAGCTGAGTTGATGAGGATTGATTTGGGAGACTTGGCATCTTCCTTGAAAAAGTTTTTTGAGGGGGGAATGGATTGGTATTCTGTTCAATATCTAAAATTATACAGATTGCCGCGCACATGTCCTTGTAGATCGATTACCCGCGTGATGTGGTCATAATGCATGCGGTCTGCGTTCACCACGGACTTCCCGCGCCGGAGTTGAACTGGCTGTTCGGTTTGCACCCTGTTCACCCCATCCTTATCGGCAAAAATGCGGAAATGCGCCGAGCGGGCTTCCATTTCCGGTGCATTGCGGCTGCGGGCGCGCGCGATGCGCGCGCGGCCGTATAAATCCACAATCGTTTGCTGATGACGGATGACGCCGCGCATTGCAGTGCTGGTGATCTCCGGCTGCCCCGGCGTGAATGCGCGCAGCGCAGGCGAATACATTTCAGTCGCGTCCTGATCCGGGTAATGGAAAAATTTCACGGCGTGCATTTGATATTGCGCGGCGCCGTTCTGATCCAAAAGGGTCATCGACGCTTGATCGGCAAAAGCGTCCGGGTAGCGGCCTTTAAGCTGGGATGAAGAGGCGCGTTGCGCGGGCCCAGGCGCGCGTTGCGCAATCCAGTAACTCAAACCCGCACAGAGGGCCGCGAAGCCAAGCAGGCACCATTGGGTTAATGGCGTGCGCTGCATGATGAATCGCTGCCCCCTTCCGCAGGGAGCGTATCGCAGCCATGCTGCGCGCGCAGCAACAAATCGCACACTTCACGCGCCGCACCGTGCCCTCCTGTTGCCTGGGTAACCCAATGCGCGCACGCGCGCACTTCGGGGCGCGCGTTCGCCGGCGCTGCCGCAAAATGAACCTGTTGCATCACGGGCAAGTCCGGCCAGTCATCCCCCATATAACCGCACTGTTGCGCGTCAAACCCGGTGCGCAAGAGCAAATCGGCAAAGGCTTCCTTTTTGTCGGATACACCCGAATACACCCGTTCGATGCCAAGGATGCCCGCGCGCGCAGCGATAATTGGCGATGCGCTGCGCGTAATGAGTGCAATCTGCACGCCCGCCCGCGCCAGTAATTTGATGCCTTGCCCGTCGTGCACATGGAAAGACAGAACCAGCGCCCCGGTTTCGCTCAAAGTCAACCGTCCATCGGTCAACACGCCATCCACGTCAAAAATCATCAGTTGTACCTGCGCTGCGCGCGCAGTCACGGCGGCGCAGGGCGACACGGGCGCGGTTGCCATTACACAACCTTCGCGTTAAATAAATCGTGCATATTCAATGCGCCGATCAATGCGCCGCGCTCGTCTTCGACCAATAACTGATTGATGCGGTAGCGCTCCATCTGTTCCACCGCCTCAACCGCAAGCTGATCTGCCTGAATCGTATGCGGTTTGCCTGTCATCGCATTGCTCATGCGCAACTGCTGCAGATCGCCCCCTTTTTCCAGTGTGCGCCGCAGATCGCCA
>NZ_CAFB01000121.1 GCF_000227585.1 Candidatus Glomeribacter gigasporarum BEG34
GTATTTTGCAACGCACGAGCCGCTGGAAGGCCGCAGCGTCAATTCGTGCGTCGTGGTCACTGGCAGCCACAATCCGCCTGAATACAATGGCTTCAAAATGGTGTTGCGCGGCGCGGCGATGTACGGTGAACGCATCCAGGCATTGCGCGAGCGGATTGAACAGGAAGATTTCAGCGCCGGGCGGGGAAGTTATATTCAACATGATATTGTTGATGCGTATATCGAGCGCATCAGGCGCGATATCCGGCTCGCGCGTCCGTTAAAACTGGCCGTGGATTGCGGCAATGGCATTGCCGGCGCGGTTGCGCCGCGCCTGTTCCGGGCGCTGGGGTGCGAAGTGCGCGAGTTGTTTTGCGAAGTTGATGGCCGTTTTCCAAACCATCATCCCGATCCCGCGCAGCCTGAGAATCTGCGCGATGTGATCCAAACGCTCGCCGAAAGTGAGGCGCAGCTTGGTTTTGCGTTTGATGGCGACGGCGACCGGCTCGGCGTGGTCACCAAAGACGGGCGCATCATTGCGCCGGATCGTCAACTGATGCTGTTTGCACGGGATGTGCTGGCGCATTACCCAGGTGCGCCGGTCGTCTACGATGTGAAATGCACGCGCGCGCTCGCGCCGTGGATACGGGCGCATGGCGGCGTTGCGCTGATGTGGAAAACCGGGCATTCGCTGATCAAGGCGAAACTGCGCGAAACCGGCGCGCCGCTTGCGGGCGAAATGAGCGGCCATCTCTTTTTCAGGGATCGCTGGTACGGTTTCGACGATGCGTTGTATACAGCCGCGCGGCTGCTTGAAATTGTCTGCCGCGCCGATGATCCGGGCGCGGCGCTGAACGCCCTGCCGGATGCGCTGGCAACGCCCGAACTGCACTGGAAGCTCAGCGAGGGAGAAAACTTTGCCATCATCGAGCGTCTGCAGCAAGAGGGGCATTTTGAGGGCGCGGAGGATATCTTTATGATCGATGGTCTGCGCGCTGAATATTCGGACGGTTTCGGCCTGGCGCGCGCGTCGAATACCACGCCGGCGATTGTGTTCCGCTTTGAAGCGGATAACGCAGCGGCGCTGGCGCGCATTCAACGCGATTTCCGCCGCGCGATTTTGGCATTCAAGGCGGATGCGCAGTTGCCATTCTAAATAGACCGTGCCGAAAATACTCATCATCAAAGTCTCTTCTCTCGGCGATGTGGTCCATACCCTGCCGGTCGTGGCGGATATCCAGCGTCATATGCCAGATGCGCAGATCGACTGGCTGGCCGAAGAAGGTTTTACCGATCTGGTACGGCTGGTCGCCGGCGTGCGTCACGTCATTCCTTTTGCGCTGCGCCGTTGGCGCAAACAACTGTTCCGCAGCCCGACGTGGCGTGAGATGCGCGCTCTGCAGCGCACCTTGGCCGCCAAGGCCTATGACGCGGTCATCGATTGTCAAGGCTTGCTGAAAACCGCCTGGATTGCGCGTTACGCGCGCCGCGCTGGAACAGGCGTATTAAGCGGTCTGGCAAACCGTACCGAAGGCTCAGGATATGAATGGCCGGTGCGTTTCTTTTATGACCAGCGGATCCGCATTGCGCCGCATACGCATGTGGTCGAACGCTCGCGCCAACTGGTCGCGGCGGCGCTGGGTTTTGCG
>NZ_CAFB01000120.1 GCF_000227585.1 Candidatus Glomeribacter gigasporarum BEG34
AGAAAGCGCGGCGTCGATCGCGTCACCGGCATTGAGCGCAGCTTCGACTATCGCCGTGGCATTGGCGTCTGTATACAGACGGCTGACGTTGTTGACACTGTTGACCGGGTCGATGATTTGGATGCGGTGATTGAAGCTGCTCACGTCCGAGGCGGGATAGTTGTCCGTGAAGAAAATCTTTTCCTGCAGATTGCTCTTGGCGATGTAAGTGAAGAAATGCTGCAGTGCCTCAGGATAGTCTGAAAATGTCAGGCCTTGATCGCAAAGGCGGGCGAGTAGCAGCTCGATCATGAAGGACTTGAACCTAAATCCTTCGTCACCTGCTTTTATTCGGGCGGCCCAAAATTTGATCAACCGGACAAGCTGCGAAAAGTGATCAGGCTGCGCCCGCTTCCGCTTGCGGATAAATTCAAGGTGAAGCAGGATGTTGGTTTTCAGGAAGGAGCCGTCGTCTTGGCTGACCAAGTTCCCATACCCATTCGGGTCACCGTCGTACAAGATCGGCACGACATCAACATCGAGGCCCGTGCCACGAAATGACACCGTGACGCTATAAGTCTGCGGTTGCACCTGATCCGGCGAAAAGTTTGGGAACGCCTTGCGCAGGCGTTCCGCCAAATAGGCGAGCAGCGCGGTTACGTCGCGGGGGGCGATCGGCACCGCTGATATAGCAGGCGACATCGATGTCATTGAGGGAGCGCAGCGCAGTTCCCTTCGCCAGGCTGCCGGCGAGCATCATTTTTTTCAGCGTGAAATCGGGATGCGCGCTCAGATAGGTTTCGAGTCGCTCCCGGAGCCGCTTGGCTTGGGCACGGAACTCGTCGGCCTTCTCCTTCGGTAGGTTGACCCTGTCTTGGGCGAAACGGACAATCTCTGCGTGGCTAACGTGTTCTCGGCTCATCTCATTACTCCTAGGCAGCTTTTCGTTGGAAGAATGTCGATATCGACATGTTGCATATGTCTAGTTTATAATTAGTCTTAAAAATAAGTCAACTTTTTTATGTCTAATTAGACATGTCCAACCAACGCCCGCCTTCCGAACTCTTCCAAGAGCGGCTGAAGGCTGCTCGCGAACTGCGTAAGTGGAGCCAGGGTGACTTGGCCAGCCAGGCGGGCATGCCGCCCAGCTCGATCGCTCACTTTGAATCAGGCTCACGCAAACCCTCTTTCGACACCCTCCGTCGTTTGGCGAACGCGCTGGAAGTCACGACCGACTACCTACTGGGTAGAGTGGATGACCCTTCTCTGGCGGAAGCGGCTGATCCTCTTTTTCGCGATGTCAGTAAGCTAACGGGACATGATCGGGCGCTGGCGAAGGATTTCTTGAAGATGCTGGCAGACCGAAACAAATAGAGGAAATAGATAATGAGTCAATTGCTGCGTCTAAAACTTGCTAAGCAACGTGGCGAAGCACTTCTCACAGAGGAGGACATTACCCGCTTGGCAGTCGATCCGTTCGACTTGGCGCAGCGGCATGAAATCAAGGTTCAGGCCAAGCCAGATGTGGCCCCAGGCGTTTCGGGAATGCTTCTGCGGCATGGTAATTCGTTTGGAATACTCTATGCTTCGGACATTCCAAATGAGGGATTCCAACGCTTCAGCGTTGCACATGAGCTTGGTCACTATTTTCTTGAAGGCCATATCGATCATGTCT
>NZ_CAFB01000119.1 GCF_000227585.1 Candidatus Glomeribacter gigasporarum BEG34
GTTGCGCCAGTTTGCGCTTGCTCATCACCGTGTGGCTTAAATTCAGACGCGCAAATTCAATTTGTTGCGGCAGCGGCCGTTTAAAAACGCCGGCGTCGGCGAGCGACTCCAGAATCCAATCGTACAGTGGACGATGATCTTCAAATTCAAGCGTGCACAGAGAATGGGTGATGTGTTCCAGTGCGTCCGAAATGCAATGCGAGTAGTCGTACATCGGATAAATGCACCACGCCTCGCTGGTTCGATAATGATGGGCATACCGAATCCGGTACAGCACCGGATCGCGCAGATTCAGGTTTGGCGAGGCCATATCGATTTTTGCGCGCAACACATGCTCGCCTTCCCTGAATTCGCCCGCGCGCATCCGGCGCAATAGCGCAAGATTCTCTTCCGGCGCGCGGGTTCGATAGGGGGAAGCGATACCCGGCTCGGTCAATGTGCCGCGGTTCGCGCGAATGGCTTCAGGCGATTGACTGTCTACATAAGCATGGCCGCGCTCGACCAGAATTTCGGCGCAGCGGTAAAGCGTCTCGTAGTAATCGCTCGCGTAATACAAATGTTCAATCCCCGCCTGATGCCAGGAGAACCCCAGCCAGCGCACCGCATCGATGATTGCAGCCACATATTCCGCGCTTTCCTTTTCCGGGTTGGTGTCGTCCAGACGCAAATGACACGCGCCGCCATAGTCGCGCGCAATCCCAAAATTCAGGCAGATGCTTTTGGCATGCCCGATGTGCAGATAACCATTGGGCTCAGGCGGAAAGCGCGTTGCAATACGCTCGCCCCATTTGCCAGAGCGCCGGTCGCGCTCGACAATGGTGCGAATGAAATTGGCCGTGGTTGGTCCTTCAGAGGAAATATCGCGCATGGGACACATCGATAGAGAGAGGCTGGAAAACCGGAAATTGTACTGAAACAGGCGTTTCAAGTGGCTTTTGCTATACTCAAAAAATGATTGCACAGCCTTCTCACATCGATTCAGGCAGAGCGCTGGAACTGGCGCGTCAGGTCATTGAAACGGAAGCGTCCGCGGTGTGCGCGCTTGCGCAGCGCTTGGGTCAGAACTTTGTCGATGCGGTTGAATTGCTGCTCGGCTGCGTCGGCAAGGCGGTCGTGTCCGGCATCGGCAAATCCGGCCATATTGCGCGCAAACTCGCCGCAACGTTGGCGAGCACGGGTACGCCCGCGTTTTTTGTGCATCCCGCCGAGGCGGGACATGGCGATCTCGGCATGATTGGCGCGCATGATGTGGTCCTTATATTGTCCAATTCCGGCGAGACAGAAGAATTGCTAAATATCATCCCGCGCGTGAAACGGCTTGGCGCGCGCCTGATTGCGATGACTGGTCGGCCCGAATCGAATTTGTCCAAACTGGCCGATGTGCATCTGGATATCCGCGTTGAGAAAGAAGCGTGTCCGCTGAATCTTGCGCCCACCGCAAGCACAGCCGCAGCGCTTGCGCTCGGAGATGCGCTTGCGGTCGCGGTCTTCGACGCGCGCGGCTTTAGCGCCGAGGATTTTGCCCATTCGCATCCAGGCGGCGCGCTGGGCCGCCGGCTGTTGATCTATGTGCGCGACGTGATGCACACGGGCGCGCGATTGCCGCGCGTGAACCTGCATTCAACCGTCTTTGAGGCCCTGTTTGAAATGACCG
>NZ_CAFB01000118.1 GCF_000227585.1 Candidatus Glomeribacter gigasporarum BEG34
GCGAAAGCGACCGATATTGTCATCCTGGTTGTGGCCGCCGACGATGGCGTGATGCCCCAAACCAAAGAAGCCATCGCGCATGCCAAAGCGGCTGACGTGCCGATGGTGGTGGCCATCAACAAAATCGACAAACCGGATGCGAATCCAGCGCGCATCAAACAGGAACTGATTGCCGAGGGCGTCGTTCCCGAAGAATACGGCGGCGAATCGCCTTTTGTGCCTGTTTCAGCGAAGACTGCGCAAGGCATCGACGATCTGCTCGAACATGTACTATTACAGGCTGAGGTGCGCGAGCTCAAAGCGCCGGTGGATACGCCCGCCAAAGGTTTGGTGATTGAAGCCAGACTCGACAAAGGCAAAGGGCCTGTTGCAACGGTTCTGGTGCAATCGGGGACGTTAAAACGCGGCGATGTGGTGCTCGCGGGCGCGGCCTATGGACGTGTGCGCGCGATGCTCGACGAAAACGGCAAGGCTGCGCTGCGAGCCGGTCCTTCGATTCCGGTCGAAATCCACGGACTCTCCGAAGTTCCACAGGCGGGCGAGCCGGTCATCGCATTGCCGGACGAGCGTAAAGCGCGCGAGATTGCGTTGTTCCGTCAAGGCAAATTCCGCGATGTGAAACTCGCCAGACAGCAGGCGGCCAAGCTTGAAAATATGTTCGGCGCACATGCTGAAGGAGAAATACAAACGCTGCCGCTGATCGTCAAGGCCGATGTGCAAGGCTCACAGGAAGCGCTGGTCGATGCGCTCGCGAAACTGTCCACCAGCGAAGTGCGCGTTCAGATGATTCACTCGGCGGTCGGCGGCGTCAGCGAATCGGATGTGCATCTGGCGATTGCATCCAAAGCCGTCATCATTGGGTTCAATACGCGCGCGGATGCGGGCGCGCGCAAGCTGGCGGAATTAAACGGTGTTGATATCCGTTATTACGATGTGATCTATGATGCACTGAACGAGGTCAAGGGCGCAATGAGCGGACTGCTCGCGCCGCAACAAAAAGAAATTGCTTCTGGCCTGATTGAAGTGCGGCAGGTATTCCAGGCGCCCAAAGTGGGCGCGATTGCCGGCTGCATGGTGCTAGAGGGGCTGGTCAAACGCACCTCAAAAGTGCGCGTGATACGCGACAATGTGGTTCTTTATACCGGCGAGCTTGGATCTTTAAAGCGTTTTAAAGACGATGTCCGCGAAGTCAAGGCGGGTTTTGAATGTGGTTTGTCGATCAAGAATTTCAATACGATTGCCGTCGGCGATCAGCTTGAAAGCTTTGAGGTGACTGAAGTCGCCCGCACTTTATAGCCATCATTTCAATCATGCCCAAACATCACCGGCCTGAGCGCGCACTGCGTATTGCCGATCAAATCCAGCGTGATTTGTCTGCCATGATCATGCGCGAAGTGAAGGACCCGCGCATCGGCGGCATCGTCACGCTGCAAGGCGTCGATTTAACGCCGGATTACGCGCACGCGAAAGTCTGGTTCACGACCCTGTCCGGCGATCCGCAGCAAACATGCGATGCGTTGAACCACGCCGCCGGTCATTTGCGCCGCCTGCTGTTTAAACGTCTGCACATCCATACCGTGCCTACGCTACACTTCATCTCTGATCCGACGCCCGACAAAGCCGCCGCTCTACTGCGCTTGATTAATGAGTCCTGTTCGCCCAGCGCTTAAGCAGGCGTTTCGCACAGCCGCGCTGG
>NZ_CAFB01000117.1 GCF_000227585.1 Candidatus Glomeribacter gigasporarum BEG34
GGCGCTCAGGGAGCATAGCCAGTCTATTGAGGCGTACCTTCTAGTATATCTGTCACCGTTGGGCTGGGAGCATATCAATTTGACGGGGAATGATGTTTGCAGCAGGGAAAAACGCCCAGGAAAGGAACATTCAGGCCCTTGCGACCCTTCCCTCAGGCTTAGCGTACTCTGTCCTCCGTTGCGTGACGCGACCCCATTTAGAGCATTTTTCACTGATTTTCCCTATGTCGCTTCGCCGTTCTGTGTATTCGGGATCGCTGCGGGGTCGCCTCCATCGCTGCGCGATAGAGACCTGCTCCGCCCGCATCGATCCCCATACTGTCTTCGCGCTCGCTCCTCGGGCAAATCGACTGAAAAATGCTCTATAGCCAAGCGCCGTATGAGTCATACGGCGAGCGGCGATGACGCCGTATCGAACTAAAGTCGCTTGGCTATAAGCTCAATCAAAGCGCCGGCTAAACAGCAGATTCACTCCATTCACCGTGCCTGTGTGCGCAATGATCGACCAGCTGCGCCAGAATTGCCAGGTGACTTTGAAAATATGCGCGCTGCTGCTCAGCCCTTCCTCATAACCGAGAATAAAGTGCCGGTTGAGCGCTTTGGCAAGCGTGATCACTTGCGGATCGGTCAATCCGATCTCGCTTTGGCTGATTGAAAGCTCATCCAGGCCAATGCGTTGCGCAATCTGTTTGCCCCCCATACTGCCGAGGAATGCTAATGCCGCGTTTTTGGCGTATTGCTGGCCCACAGTGGCGCCTTTATCCGTGCCATGCCTGAACAAAAGCCAGGAGAGCTTTTCGGTGTCCGGCACATTGGGCTCCGAGACCAACTGCGCGCGCGGCGCGCGCGTGGTGCCGCGCACTTGCAGGCCGACCTCGACTTCCTGATTGCGCCGCATTGCCAGAATATTCAGCGCCGGATTATCGACTGGGCCGTTGAAGCTGACATATCCTTTTTCAACATCGAGTTTGACGCTGAGGATTTCATACGTCGAACCACGGCGCGCGCGTAAATCGCCATGCGCGCGTAAGGGCGCTCCAGCCGCGTTGCTCAGAGTGATTTTTCCAACCAAATCCAGGTCCGCGCCGGCGCCGCGGAAACGAAAGTCTTTGCCCAGATCAATCCCGACGCGCGTTTGAAATAAGTGGATTTTGGGGGGCGCATCCTTGGATCGGAGAGATTCAAGCGCCGCGCTACGATATGGATCATCCGCGCGCACAATGACGACATCCTCGCCGAGCTTGGGCGCTGGACTGGACGGCAAATTAAAGAAAGCGCGGTGAACGGTGAAATCGCCATCGATCGCAAAGCCGCCGGCGCTGCCGCTGCGGTTGGCCATCGTCGCGCGGCCGGAGATCGATAATTGCCGGTCAGGCCGGGCGAAGAGTTCAAGCGCGTCGGCAACAATCTGGACCGATAACGGGGTATCGGCGCGATCCAGCGTCACGCTGCCGGTCGCGCGCAGAGCGCCGCTTGCGCCCTGGAACTCCACTTTCTGAAAATCGGCGCGGTTATTGGCAATCGCAATCCGCACAACCCCGTTTTTCAGCGTGACGCCTTGGTCGATCCATGTGATTGACAAGCCCTCTCCATTCAGCGCGCCAGAAAATTTTGGCTGTGCCACCGAACCGGACACCGCAAGACGGAGCGCGCTGCGTCCATCCAGCAGGGTTTGCGGGCCGAGCAGGATGCCTATATTTTT
>NZ_CAFB01000116.1 GCF_000227585.1 Candidatus Glomeribacter gigasporarum BEG34
GGCCAGGCAGGCGAGCGCGCGCGTGCGTATATCAGCAGACATAGCGCGCGCTTTTATGCGCTCGGCGCGGCGGCGCGCGGCATTTCAGCAATCCCTTGCGCGGCGCGAATTTTATTCTCGATCTCGCGTGCAAGTTCGGGACGTTCGCGCAGGAATTCGCGCACGTTGTCTTTTCCTTGACCCAGACGCTCGCCGTTGTAGCTATACCAGGCGCCCGATTTTTCAATGATTTTGGTCTGCGCGCCGAGATCGATGATTTCGCCTTCGCGAGAGATGCCTGCGCCGTACAGGATGTCGAAGATCGCCTCCCGAAAAGGCGGCGATACCTTGTTTTTCACCACTTTGACGCGCGTTTCCGCGCCGATGACTTCGTCCGCTTTTTTGATTGAGCCGATGCGACGGATGTCAAGCCGCACCGATGCATAAAACTTCAGCGCATTACCGCCAGTGGTCGTCTCCGGATTGCCGAACATCACGCCGATTTTCATGCGGATTTGGTTGATAAAAATCAGCAGGCAGTTGGTGCGTTTGATCGTGCCCGCGAGTTTGCGCATCGCCTGTGACATCAGGCGCGCCTGAAGCCCTGGCAGCACGCCGCCCATTTCGCCTTCGATTTCGGCCTTGGGAACAAGCGCGGCGACCGAATCGATCACGATTAAATCGACCGAGCCGGAGCGCACCAGCGCATCGGCGATTTCAAGCGCCTGTTCGCCGGTATCCGGTTGTGAAATCAGCAAATCGGGGACGGCAACGCCGAGTTTCGATGCATATTGAACGTCGAGCGCGTGCTCGGCGTCGATAAATGCGCAGGTGCCGCCTTCCTTCTGCATTTCGGCGATGACTTGCAAGGTAAGCGTGGTTTTGCCGGACGATTCCGGCCCGTAGATTTCGACCACCCGGCCGCGCGGCAGACCGCCAACGCCGAGCGCAAGATCGAGTCCCAGCGAACCGGTTGAAACGACCTGAATATCTTCAACGACTTCATGATCGCCCAGCCGCATCACCGATCCTTTGCCGAATTGTTTTTCAATATGCGCGAGCGCTGCAGCAAGCGCCTTGTTTTTTTCGGCGGTCAGGGCGTTTGGTCTGTTGCTTTGCTCTTCCATTCATCATCCTGTTTGAGAGACCGTATTTTAAAACGCGCCGCATTGATCAACACTCGGCGGTTTAGCGAACCAGGCGTTTCGCACAGCCGCGCTGGCGGCGCTGCGCTCCGCCCGTTAGAGCATTTTTCAGTGAGATTGCCCAAGGAGCAAGCGCGAAGACAGTATGCACAATACGGCGAGCGCGAGGCGACACAGGGCAAGCCGCTGAAAAATGCTCTAGCCCTATCCTGCCCGTCCGGTCAGGAATTGCATCAGGAGGGGAACAGGGCGGGCGGTGGCGCCTTTTTCCTTGCCGCTTTTATAGGCGATGCCGGCAATATCGAGGTGCGCCCAGGGATAGCCGCGCGCAAACCGCGCCAGAAAACACGCGGCGGTGATGCTGCCCGCAGACCGGCCGCCGGTATTGGTCATATCGGCGAAATTCGATTTCAGCGACTCCTGGTATTCTTCATCCAGCGGCATTCTCCAGGCGGGGTCGAGCGCCTGTTGCGCTGCCGCCAGCAGTTCCTCCGACAATGCCTCTTCCTTTGTATACAAGCCGCTGCGATGATGACCCAATGCAATCACGCACGCGCCGGTCAGCGTTGCGATATCAATCACGGCGGCGGG
>NZ_CAFB01000115.1 GCF_000227585.1 Candidatus Glomeribacter gigasporarum BEG34
AAAAGCGACCCGGTTTCAATGCCCACAAAGTGAAAGCCAAGAAAAATCGTCGGCGGCAAAGACGGATTCGTCAAATCAATCGCGCTGTCGACTTCAACCAGTTTCTCAAGCGTGCGCACAGGCGCAAACCATTGCACGCTGCGCTCAACATAACTACGTATGGCGTGCCGAAAATGATGCAATGCCGCGATATTACGCTGCGTTACGCTCCAGTGCGGGAAACAGAGGGCGAGATTAATCCGGGCAATCCGCCGGCGCTCGCTGGGGAATACATAGCACAGGCGCCCTGCCGCGTTTCCAAGGCGCGCAATCCAGCCATAAGGCAAATGCGCGAGCCCTTTCAAAATACCGACCGCACACGCGGCGCCGAACCGCCTGAGCATCAGGCTGAATCAACGCAGCTCAATAAGAACCTGTTCACGATTCTTTCTGCGCGCCCGTGAGCCTGTGTCGGGAGGTAGCAGGAATCCTCATATATGATGTATATGCTCCGGTTTCTGCGCTCCGTCCTCCTTGGATGACGGGCGCTCGTGACAGATCGTGAACAGGTTCTAAGGCCATCTTGCATCAAGCGCCGCCTGGCACTAGCCGCAATGCGAGCAATAGGCTGGTTTGCGCAATGAACAGCCCCACCATCCATTTAAGAAGGTCAAAGTTGAGATTGGCCAATTTGGTCTCTATATCTTTGCGCAAGTGACCCATTTCATGGCGCAAGTGGGTTTCATGTTTTTCCAAATCGTTTCGAATGGCAGAATCGTATTGCCGTAAGTCTGCTCTGGTTGCCAATTCCGACGCGGCCTGTGTTTCCTGCACGGCAGCAGTGAATATTCCCGCCTGTTGATCGTTAAAACCGGCTTCTCTTAGCTTACGGACAAATTTATAGGTGTCGAAAGTGGCAGTGGCCATTGATGGGTTTCCTTTCTTTGAAAGCAGCGCATATTTAATCCAACCCGTTATAATGGGATTTTCGCCTGTTAACAGACAACTTGCGGGACGAGTCGCGCAGCCTGCGCTGCGTTTTTGAAAATCCGCTAAAGCGTCGCCCCTTCATCTCCATCGGGCAAGGGCCGCGCAACGCGCGGTTTTTTTGAACAAGGAGCCATGAAGTGGGCAATCACACATTCTTCACCTCTGAATCCGTATCGGAAAGGCCATCCGGACAAAGTCGCGGATCAAATCTCCGACGCCATTCTCGATGCGCTACTCGCGCACGATCCTGATTCACGCGTCGCTACTGAAACGCTGTGCAAAACCAACCTCGTGGTGCTTGCGGGTGAAATCACAACGCGCGCGCGCGTCGATTATATCCAGATCGCGCGCAATACGCTCAAGCGGATCGGTTATGACCATGCGGATTTTGGGATTGACCATCGCAACTGCACGGTGCTGCTCGCTTATGATGGACAATCGCCGGATATCGCGCAAGGGGTGGATAGCGCGCACGACAACGCGCTTGATCAAGGCGCAAGCGATCAAGGATTGATGTTCGGTTATGCGTGCAATGAAACGCCGGAAGGAATGCCCTTGCCGATCCATCTCGCGCACCGTCTGGTCGAACGTCAGTCTGAGTTGCGTCGCAGCGGCCGTTTGCCCTGGCTGCGGCCCGATGCCAAATCGCAGGTCACCATTCACTATGTGAACGGTCAACCGCACCGGATCGACACGGTCGTTCTATCAACGCAGCACGCGCCCGAAATCCGCCTTGAACAAGTGCGCGAAGCAGTGATTGAAGAAATCATCGCGCCCGCGCTGCCCGCTGCACTGATCAAGGGCGGCATCCGCTACCTGGTTAACCCAACGGGCCGTTTTGTGATTGGCGGACCGAGAAGCGACTGCGGACTGACTGGCCGCAAGATTATGGTCGATACCTATGGCGGCGCAGCGCCGCACGGCGGCGGCGCTTTCTCCGGCAAAGACCCGTCAAAGGTGGATCGTTCCGCCGCGTACGCAGGCCGTTATATTGCGAAAAATATTGTCGCCGCAGGATTGGCGGCGCGCTGCCTGATTCAGATTTCATACGCGATTGGCGTTGCGCAGCCGACGTCGATTATGGTCAATACCTTTGGCACGGGCCGGATATCGGAGGCGGCGATCATCGGTTTGGTGCGCGCGCATTTCGATCTGCGCCCCAAAGGCATCATCCAGATGCTGAATCTGCTTCGACCCATCTATGCGAAAACCGCCGCCTACGGACACTTTGGCCGCGCGCTGCCGGAATTCAGCTGGGAATGTACGGATACAGCCGCCGCGCTGGCGGATGCCTCAGGCGTTCAAATCGCCGCTTAAACATTTTTCTCAGAAAGATTTTTTGGACTTCCACTGACCTGTTTCATTATTCTTCTCATATTGATTTTTCACCGCGCTCCATGCGACTTTGTGCGCCGTTTCTTCACGCGACGCGTCATCTCTGCGGCGCGCTGCGTCCTGGTATTCATCCCACGCTTGATTAAACGCTGCTTTATAGATGTGTTGAGCATGAGCAGGCAAATGCTTTTTAATCGAATCGGGTAATTCTTCAAGGTTTTGATACGGCATAGTGTCCTCCTCCCCAATACCGGTAGCTTTTTCAATATCCGCCGCGCCGCTTTTTTCAAGGAGCTGAACCGCGTTTACAGCATTCTCTTCAGCCACATGCACAGCGAGCATTACACCCGTATCCTGCCCGTGATGCGCAGAACGCGCAGTTTGCTCGCGCATGCGTCTTAGCGCGCCTATTAAAGATCCAATATACGCGCCTACGGAAAGGCATGCGATGGGAATAAGCCAATATCGCCATAGAATGAAGTAGAGCGCCGTTCCGGCGAGCGCCCCTATTATGGCGCCCGCGCTCATCCAACTGGCCGCGCCGCGCGCAGCCAGTTGCGCACCCGGATCTGCGTATTGATCGCCTCCAATAGGATATTGAGCATGCTGGCCAGGCGGCGTCGTAAAAAATACGCTGATATCCTGGCGCGTAAATCCTTGTGAGAGAAACTTCCGAGCAACACGTTCAGCCGCTCTAAAAGTTGAAAAACGGCCGGAAACGATCAAAAAACATTTCCTTCCCACCCTTTAAAAAATATGCAGCGTGCCCCTTTCTTTATTGGATAGGGTCTATAGCCGTATATTTCTAGAGTGGGAGAGGAAGATAACTTCTAACAGGGCGAGGAGGCGTAACGCCGACCAGCGCGGCTGTGGGAGACTCCTGACGAATAGAAGAAACGATGAATTACGCGCCAATGGGAAGGAGCTTCAGGGTAAACCACAAGCCGGTTTGTGCGATGCCAAGCCCGACAATCCATTTGATCA
>NZ_CAFB01000114.1 GCF_000227585.1 Candidatus Glomeribacter gigasporarum BEG34
ACGCGCACATACGATTCGCGTGATGGGGCGCGGCAAATGCGCCGATCTGGTGGATTGCGCAGCGCTTTGGCCCGGCGGGCAGATCAGCGGGGCGTCGGCGCTCGCGATTGCGCAAAAACTTGCGCAGCCCTACGGGATCACGGTGCGGGCAAGCAGCGATGCGGGGCCGGTGATTCCGCAGTTCAATCTGATGCTTGGAGAAAGCGCGTTTGAAGTGATCGAGCGGATTTGCCGCACCAGCGCGCTCCTTGCGTATGAGGAACCGGACGGAAATCTGTTGCTCGCCCGCGTGGGAAAAGCGCGGGCGGCGGGCGCGTTGATTCAGGGCGTAAATGTGCAAAGCGCGCGCGCCGTCTATTCGATGGATCAGCGCTATTCAGAATATATTGCGCTGCTGCAATCGGTGGATACGCTTGCCGATGCGGGCGAGGGCGGCAATCTGCTGGCGAAAGCGCATGACCCAGGCGTTCAGCGCGCGCGCACGCGCCTCATCATCGCGGAGGCAGGCAGCGGCGGCCAGGAGGTGGCGAAAAAGCGCGTCGAATGGGAAGCCGCGCGCAGAGCGGGCCGTTCTTCCCAGCTGTGCGTGACCACAGACCGTTGGCGAGATGCCAGCGGTGCATTATGGACGCCGAACACGCAGATCGAGGTCAGGATTCCGGCGATGCAGACGGAAGGCAACGCCTGGGTATTGGCCGAAGTGCGCTATCAGCGCAATGCAAACGGCACCACCGCTGAACTGCTGCTCATGCCGCCGAACGCCTTTACGCCGCAGCCTGTGGTGTTGCAGCCCTATGACGCGGATATTCCCGCCTTTCCATCATGAACAGCCATGAACGGATGAGAATGAACGATCAAACCCTGCCCGCGGGACTGGAGCGCCTGTTCCGGCGCGTGATGCTGATGATCGGGCGGGGGCGCTTAACGACCGGACGGGATGACGGCCCGGTGCAACGGCATCAGGCGCGGCTCGGCGCTTTGGAGGTGCGCGATCACACCCCGCGCCTGGCCGAGTACGGATTCGCCTCGATGCCGCCCGTGGGGAGTGATGCCGTCGTGGTCTTTATTGGCGGCGACCGCTCGAACGGCGTGATCATCGCAACCGGCCATCAGGCGTCCAGACTGAACCACCTGAAAGCGGGCGAAGCGGCGCTCTATGACGATTTGGGCCAGCGCGTGATTCTGACGCGGCACGGGATTGTGATCGAGGGCGCGGGCTTGCCCGTGACCCTCCGGAATACGCCGGAAGTGACGCTCAAAGCCAGCGCCAAGGTTCGGATTGAAGCGCCGGTCTTGGAATGCACCGGCCAGATCATCGACCAATGCAATGCCGGCGGGCGCAGCATGGCGCACATGCGCGCCGTCTATGACGCGCATACGCACGGTGGCATTGAGCGCGGCGGCAGCCAGACGCAACCGCCCAGGCAAACGACTTAAAAATTTAAGTCAAAGACGTTGACAGGAGTTACGCATCATGAGCAAACAACTTCCAGCCGCACGCTTTTGGGCGCTTTGGGCCGTGGCATTTCTGGTGGGTGCGGGCTATTTCCTTGCGCACGCGAGATGGTTATTTCCAGGTCAATAAACCCGTTTCAGCGGCAAAGAATAAAGCCGCTATCGAGTCGTCAAGATGTTTGAACTGATCCACCGTTCACCCGTATTGCAGCGCATGATGTGGGCGCTGATCTTGATCTTGTTGATTCATGCGGTGCGCTGGTGGTAATCGCATGAACGATATTCCTATCCGCTGGTCAGCCGAATCTGGCGCGGGCGACTGGTCGCCGGACAGCGCGGAGGTCAGC
>NZ_CAFB01000113.1:0-3132 GCF_000227585.1 Candidatus Glomeribacter gigasporarum BEG34
TCCGCGCCGGATGCGCCGCGATGAATTTTCCCGGCGTCTGANGNGTGAGAATGCGTTGACCACAGACGATCTGATTTATCCGGTGTTCGTCACCGCCCGCCGTCAAACGGACGCGCGCATCGCGTCCATGCCAGGCGTTGAGCGGATTCCAGAGAATCAGCTCCTGCAGCTCGCCGAGCGCTGCATGCAATGCCGCATTCCCGCGCTCGCATTATTTCCAGCGCTCGAAGCTTCACTCAAAACGCCAGACGGTCGCGAAGCCCTCAATCCGGATGGACTCATTCCGCGCGCCGTGCGTGCGTTGAAAACCCATTTTCCCACACTCGGCATATTGACGGATGTCGCGCTGGATCCCTACACCAGTCACGGCCAGGATGGCATTCTCAACGGCGCTGGCGAAATATTAAACGATGAAACGGTCGTGCAACTGGTTGCCCAGGCGCGCATTCAAGCCGAAGCGGGCGTTGATATCGTCGCGCCTTCGGACATGATGGATGGCCGTGTCGGCGCGATTCGCAAGATGCTTGAAGACGAAGGTTATATTCACACGCGCATCATGGCATATGCGGCAAAATATGCGTCCGCTTTTTATGCTCCGTTCCGTGAAGCGGTCGGGTCCGCCGCGTGTCTCGGCGCGAGCGATAAAAGGACGTATCAAATGGATCCGGCGAACAGCGATGAAGCGCTGCGCGAGGTCGCGCTGGATATTGACGAAGGCGCGGATATGGTCATGGTCAAGCCCGGCATGCCCTATCTTGATATTGTGCGGCGCGTCAGGGACGCCTTCCATTTTCCAACTTATGTGTATCAGGTCAGCGGCGAATACGCGATGATCAAAGCCGCTGCGCTCAACGGCTGGCTGGATCAGAACAGTGCCATGCTTGAATCCCTGCTCGCTTTCAAGCGCGCGGGCGCGAACGGCATATTGACGTATTTTGCATTGGAGGCAGCGCAGATTCTGAACGCTTAAACAGGCGCTTCGCACAGCCGCGCTGGCAAGGCGCGCCGACGCAGACAGTACAAGTAGTACGGCAAGGAGGCGCAACGCCGCCAGCGCGGCTGTGCGAAGCGCCTGTTGTGCGAAGCGTCTGTTAACAGTCAAGCCACGCAAAACCCTCCTCCTGCGTTGCAACGCTGATTTCGGCTGGATGAGCGCCAAGCGCCGCCGCCAGCGCGGCGCGCGCGAGTTCAGGACGATTGTTGGTCTCGCTCAAATGCGCGGCCACCAGATGTTTCAATGGCGCGCAATCCAGCGCGCGCAACAGGTCAGCCGCCGCATCGTTCGCCAGATGGCCGTGAGCGCCGCCAATGCGCGCCTTTAATGCAGGCGGATAGGCGCTTTGGGCAAGCAGGTTCCGGTCATGATTGCATTCAAGCACCAGCGCCGCGCATCCGTGCAGCGTTTGAATGATATGCGGCGTCATTTTTCCGGTATCGGTCAATATCCCCAGACGATGCTGGCCATCGCTCAATACAAACTGCAATGGCTCGCGCGCGTCGTGCGGAACGGTATACGGCAGGACTTCCAGATCGCCGATTTCTAGGGTCTCGCCCTCGCGTAATGCGCGGCAATCCGGATTGAACCGGGTGATACCGGCTGCCTGCGCGGTCCCCCAGCTCATCAACAGCGGAAGATTGAATTTACGCGAAAACGCGGGCGCGCCGCCAATATGATCCGCATGCTCATGCGTGAGTAAAATGGCATTGAGCGATGCCGGGTCAAGGTTTAAACGCATCAACCGCTTCTCGGCCTCGCGCATGGAGAATCCGCAGTCGATCAGAATGCGGGTGGTCGTGGTTCCGCCTTTTGCTTCAACCAGAAGCGCGTTGCCTGCGCTGCCGCTGCCAAGACTTGCGAAACGCACCCGCTAACGCGCGCCCGGCGCTGCTGAACCTGCCCGCGCCATGCGCCGCTGCGCCTGTTCAGACGTTAAACCCAACGACTCCAGCAAACGGCTCAACAGCAGACGCTCCAAGGCTGGCTCGCGCGCCCGCGCCTGCCAGCGGGTCGATTCCTGTGCGCGGCCAACGGCGGTCTCTTCCATGCCGCGATGGGCGATTGAAATCACGGCTGCATTGTTCGGTCCGCGTTCCACCCGCATCCGGAACTGATCCCGCGTTCCTGAGGAATAGAGCCGATCCGCGAATCTTCCAAGCTTCTGGCGCAGCCAGTCATTGGGAATCCTGGCGCGGTTCTCGGCCCAGTCCGTCTCAATCAGACCAAGATCGGGGCGGTCTTGCGCCAGCGTAAAACCCAGTTGTAGCCAGAACTCGCGCAAATGCGGCCATAACTGCTCAGGCGTAGCGCGCGCCGTCAGTTGGCATGGCTCGCGCGTACAGTCCACCGTTAGATTTGACAGCGCGGGCGTTGAACCCTTGCGATTCAGGGGGCCGAAGGTCGCAGAAGGCGCCTGTAAACGCTGATCAGACTCCGGGACAACGGGCCTCAAATCCGCCGGAATCACTAAAGCGGGCGAGGATTGCGTTTTTCTGTAGTCCGCTCTCTCAGGCTCGAACCCGTTTTTCATCGCACTGCAGGCGCTTAAACCCAGTATTGCGATCAGTGCCGCAGTTTGCGCAAAGCGCCGGATGCACAGTGTATTCATTGCGTATCTCATCGGAATCCATTATTTCTATAGAAGCTCTGCAGCCTGCAAAGCATCCAGCACCGCGGGCTGATAACGGCTATCCAGCGGGGTTAATGGCAAACGGATGCCATTGCGTATTTTTCCAAGCCGCGCCAGCGCCCATTTGACCGGGATTGGATTGGATTCGATAAACAGCGCGCGGTGCAAAGGCAGTAATTTTAATTGCAATGCGCGCGCGCGCTGCGCGTCTGCCGCGAGCGCCGCGCTGCATAATGCATGCATTGCGCGCGGCGCAACATTGGCCGTGACTGAAATATTGCCGTGACCGCCCATCAGCATCAGCGCCACTGCGCTCAGATCATCGCCGCTATACACGGAAAAATGCGCGGGGACGCAGCGGATCAATTCCATCCCGCGCGCAATCTGGCCGGTGGCGTCCTTAATTCCGACGATGCCGGGCACTTGCGCCAGTTTCACCACCGTCTCAAGGCTTAAATCGGCCACGGTGCGCCCCGGCACGTTATACAGAATGAGCGGCANNNNC
>NZ_CAFB01000113.1:3168-4845 GCF_000227585.1 Candidatus Glomeribacter gigasporarum BEG34
CNCTNNCAATCANNGNNNNGNNTNGTTGTAGTACGGCACGACCTGCAGACTCGCGCTTGCGCCCGCTTCTTTCGCGTAACGCGCCAATTCAACCGCTTCCGAGGTTGAATTGCGGCCCGCGCTCGCAATCACCGGAGTGCGTCCGGCGGCCTGTTCAACCGAGGTTTGCATCAATAATTGATATTCGTCAATGCCAAGGGCGGGCGATTCGCCTGTCGTTCCGGCCACGACCAAAGCATCGCTGCCTTCAGCGATATGCCAGTCAATCAGCGCGCGCAGAGCGGGCAGATCAAGCTGACCGTTTTCGAGCATGGGCGTGACCAGCGCGACGATGCTGCCGCGCACTGCGAAAGAAGCGTTTTCGTACATCATTTAGATCGGAATTCGGAAAAATGCTGAAAAAGGCTCTAAGCTTTACATACGTCAAGCAGAGACTGAATGCGCTGCGCATGTTCAGGCGATGGGCGCGGCGCATATTCCAATAAAGCGCGTCCAGCGGGTACCTCGTGATGCTCGCATAAAAAGCGGGCGTAATTGAGCCGCAACGTCACATCATCCGCGCCGCCTTCTGCATTGAAGGCCTGTTCAAAATGCCGGCGCGCCGCGCCGGCGTCGCCTTGAGCCAGCGCGGTCAGGGCCAGTGTATGAAGCGCATCGCGATGTCCGGGCGCCAATGCGAGCGCGCGTCGCGCTTCAGCGCGGGCCGCCTCCGTTTGTCTCTGATTCAGATAAGCCAGCGCAAGCGCGGCGTGCACATCCGCCTGCTGACGCACGCGATTCTGCGCCCCTGAACTTTCAGAAATCAAAGGATTCTGGTTTGCACAGGCGCTGCTCAGCGCGCACAGCATCAGCGCTGTGAATGCGATTGCAAGACCCCGCATCATTGCGGATGAATTGTAATGGTCCGGCGCGCGGCTTGAATCTGCGCTGTCCGGTTGCGCATTGCGAGGTGGGTCCGGTCATTCACAATCCCCGCCAGTTGGCCGCATGCGGCATCGATATCATCGCCGCGCGTTTTCCGGATCGTGGTCACGATGCCGCGCGCGCTCAGAATCTGCGCAAAGCGCCGGATTTGTTCAGGCGCGGAACGGGTGAATCCCGATTCAGGAAAGGGATTAAACGGAATCAGATTGAATTTGCACGGAATCTCCTGCACCAGCGCGAGGAGCTGCCGTGCGTGCTTTTCATGATCATTAATGCCCGCTAGCATGCAATATTCAAAGGTGATGAAATCGCGCGGCGCAGCCTTCAGATAACGCTGGCAGGCACGCATCAGTTCGCGCAATGGATATTTTTTATTCAGCGGCACCAGCGCATCGCGCAACGCATCGTCCGGCGCGTGCAGGGAAACAGCGAGCGAGACGGGCAACTGCTGCGCGAGCCGGTCCATCATCGGCACCACGCCGGAGGTGGATACGGTGACGCGCCGACGCGATAAACCATAGGCATTATCGTCGAGCATCAAGCGCAGCGCACGCACTACCGCGTCGAAATTCAGCAAGGGCTCGCCCATGCCCATCATCACGACATTCGTCACGACGCGCGCCACTTGTGCGCCGGAGCGCTGCCTGGTTTGTGCGCCGGAGCGCTGCCTCACTTGCGCGAACTCAGCCATCCATAATTGGCCGATCATCTCGCCCGCGCTGAGATTCCGGTTAAATCCCTGTTTTCCGGTCG
>NZ_CAFB01000112.1 GCF_000227585.1 Candidatus Glomeribacter gigasporarum BEG34
ATCGGTTCTGATAAGGTGTGCATCTGACGGATTCAGCATAAGGCTAGAACCTTCTGTACCAGTTGTTCAATGCCCGCCGCTGCTTCTTGAATAGACTGCGCCAACATGTAGGCGGGCGTTGAGACCACCTTACGTTGTTTATCCACAATACAATTGGTAACGGGGCATTCCACGTGCACGACACCCATCTTCTCAAGCGTTTGCGCAGTGTCCGGGTCATTGCCAATTGTCAGCTTGATGCCGGAGCCGTAGATTCTGGGAATCAGGGCAGGCGCGATGCAGATGAAGCCGGCCGGTTTGCCGGACGCAGCCATGACCTCGGCAAACTCCAATACGGAAGGTTCTACCTGGCATTGATCCTGTTTGCTGCCGAAATCACTCAAGTTGAGCGCCGCGCCAAAGCCACCTGGAAAAATCATCGCGGCATAGTCTGCGGGCTGCGCCTGAGCGATATCGAGTATCTGGCCGCGGGCGATGCGGGCGGATTCCTGGAGCACGTTACGGGTTTCTCCAGAGACCTCAGCGCCCGTTGCATGATTCACGACGCGCGTTTGGGGGATATTGGGGGCCAGACATTGATAGCTGGCACCTGCTCGGTCCAAGGCCAGCAGCGTGAGGACCGCCTCATGGATTTCGCTGCCATCCTGAACGCCGCAGCCAGAGAGGATAACGGCGATGGTTCGGTGTGGTTGGGACATGAGCTCACCTGCAAACAAACTAGAATCGTCCGGAATTCTGAATTATCGCTTAATTGACCGTTTCGGAAAAGCACGCTTCGCGTCTATAAAAACCGCATTCTGTAAACGCGCTCTGTTCCGCTTTCAACAAAAACGCCCTCTATGGGGAAAATGAAATGGTTTCTATACCAGTGAACCCGCTGCAACCCGGCCTGTTTTCGCCATCCACCTGCTGGTGCCAAGGACTGGCCGATGGCGTGCAGCTTTGCGTTTACGTGCAGCCGAACGCGAAGGCAACGGAAACTATGGGTGAATTCAATGGCGCGCTGAAGGTGCGCCTGAATGCGCCGCCGGTGGATGGCAAGGCGAATCAGGCATTGTGCGCCTGGCTGGCTGAACGCTTGGGTGTACCCCGTCACGCGGTGTATCTGGAGGCCGGCCATAACCGCCGATATAAGAAAATTCGCATTACCGCAGCGGGCCTGGATGCGAAGGCTGTGCGCGTCGCATTGTCTGGGAATGCCTCATCGGTTTACTGATGACGAAACGCTGGTCGATTGCGAGACATAAGCGCTTTTAACAGCGTTGCAGCGTTCTCTATAATAGAGATAGTAAAACTTTTAAAACGAGGTTCCCTAGCCATGCGCCCATAAGTTTCCATTGCCCGCCTTGCCCCACAAGGCTTTTTTCAGCTTTTGGAGACTTACGGATGCC
This sequence comes from Candidatus Glomeribacter gigasporarum BEG34, assembly GCF_000227585.1. Lineage (GTDB taxonomy): Bacteria > Pseudomonadota > Gammaproteobacteria > Burkholderiales > Burkholderiaceae > Glomeribacter > Glomeribacter gigasporarum_B. The sequence goes on from NZ_CAFB01000112.1 coordinate 1,392, forward strand.
GCATACCGCTCAGATACTTATCCATCAGATCAGTTTTACTCTACCGAATGGCACAGCGCTCTTTGATGGACTGAGCCTTGCCTTTTCCGCCCACAAATCGGGCCTGGTCGGCAGAAACGGCATCGGGAAATCCACGTTGCTGCGCTTGATTCTAGGAGCGCTCACACCCAGCACGGGCACTGTCCAGGTGAAAGGCACACTCGCCTATGTACCGCAAAATCCTGTGGTTTTACCTGGGACCTGTCTTGCCGGGTTTTGGGGCATCGAATCCAGAATCCGGGCTTTGCAGCGGATTTCTAATGGCAGCGTGGCCGCCCATGACTTCGACGCGCTGGAGGAGGACTGGTCGGTCGAGACCCGTCTTTCGGAATCTCTGCGGCCATTTGGACTGCATCACATCCCCTGGCATCGCCCCTTGAAGGATTTGAGCGGCGGAGAACTCAC
>NZ_CAFB01000111.1 GCF_000227585.1 Candidatus Glomeribacter gigasporarum BEG34
CACGCAGACAGTACAAGCAGTACGGCAAGGGGCGCGGCGCCGACCGGCGCGACTGTGCGGAACGCCTTGTTCATATCCAATCGCGCGGCCGCAAAAAATCGCGATACAGCCGCGCTTCCGGGGAATCCGGCTCTGGCGTCCAGTGGTAACGCCAGTGCGCCGAAGGCGGCATCGACATCAGAATCGATTCGGTGCGGCCGCCGCTTTGCAGTCCAAATAAAGTGCCGCGGTCAAAGAGTAGATTGAATTCGACATAACGCCCGCGCCGGTACGCCTGAAACGCGCGCTCGCGCGCGCCGAACGGTCGATGACGGCGCGCCTCAATGATTGGCAAATAGGCGTCGAGAAAGGCCGCGCCGACATTTTGCATCATCGCGCAGCCGCTTTCAAAACCCAGTTCTGAAAAATCATCATAAAAGATGCCGCCGATTCCGCGCGGTTCATTGCGGTGTTTTAGAAAAAAATAAGCATCGCACGCCTGCTTGAAGCGCGGATAGAGGGTATCGCCAAACGGCGCGAGCGCATCGCGGCAGGTCCGGTGAAAATGACGCGCATCGTCCTCAAAGCCATAGTAAGGCGTTAAGTCCAGCGCGCCGCCGAACCAGAAGACGGGCGGGCGGGCGTCTGCTGCACGCGGCGTGGCGGCCAGCAAGCGCACATTCAGATGCGCAGTCGGGCAGTAAGGATTGCTCGGATGCAACACGGCGGACACGCCCAGCGCTTCAAACGCGCAGCCCGCCAGCCGCGGCCGCGCAACGGTCGCCGAGGGGGGCAATGCATCGCCCCGCACATGTGAAAACCCGACGATGCCCCGCTCAATTAGAGCGCCGCCTTCCAGTACACAAGATACCCCGTCTCCGCGCAGCGGTTCATCCGCCGCGCGCCGCCACGCATCGCGCATAAAGCGCCGCCCGTCCAGCGCTTCCAGCGCGCGGACGATGCGGTGTTGAAGCGAGCGCAGATCAGTGCGCACTCTTTCAAGATTCATCGGCCCATTCCAAAACCACCGCTCAGAGTATCAAACTGAATCCCAACTCTGCAATGCAATGGCCGCCGCCTGTTGAACTGCATCGGGCGCGCAACAATCAATCACGCGCCGCCCCGCCAGCGCGCGGCACCACGTCAGTTGCCGTTTGGCAAGCTGGCGCGTGGCAAAGATGCCCTGATCGCGCATCGCGGCGCGGTCGATGGCGCCCTCCAGATAGACCCATACCTGCCGGTATCCAACGCAGCGCATCGACGGCAATGCCGCGTGCATCGATGGCTGCGCGCGCAATTGCATCACTTCATCGATTAAACCCCGTTCCAGCATCGCGTCAAAACGCGCGGCGATGCGCGCGTGTAATACGCTGCGGTCGGACGGTTCGAGCGTAATGGGGATAAAGCGATATTCCGATGCGCTCGCCGCGCGCGGGCGCGCGAGCAGCGCGGACATCGGTTGGCCGGTGAGCATCCAGACTTCGAGCGCGCGCTGAATCCGTTGCGCGTCGTGCGGCGCAATCCGCGCCGCAAGGGCTGGATCGCATGCCGTAAGACGGGCATGCAGCGCGGGCCAGCCGGCGCGCGCCGCGTCCTGGGCAAGCGCCGCGCGCACGGCGGCGTTTGCCGGCGGCAGCGGATTTAACCCTTCGATCAGCGCCTTGTAATACAACATCGCGCCGCCGACCAACAGCGGCCGTGCGCCGCGCGCGTGAATGTCCTGGATGCTCTTCAACGCCTCCGTTCCGAACCGCGCTGCTGAATACGCATGCTCCGGCTCTACGACATCGATCAAATGGTGCGGCGCACGCGCGCGCAAGTCCGCGTCCGGCTTGGCCGTGCCAATATCCAGCCCGCGATACACCTGCGCTGAATCGAC
>NZ_CAFB01000110.1 GCF_000227585.1 Candidatus Glomeribacter gigasporarum BEG34
TGCCAACCTGCCGCGCAATCGCGCGCACCGTATCGTGGTTATCGCCGCTGAGCATCACCGTTTTGACGCCGAGCGCGTGCAGACTGGCAATCGCCGCGCGGCTGCTCTCCTTGACCGTATCGGCAACGGCGAACAGGGCGAGCACTTGCCGCTCATCGAGCAGCATAACCACGGTTTTGCCTTCCTGTTCAAAGGCGCGGATGCGCGCCTCAAGGCGCGGCGAGCAACGCTTGAGCATTTCAACCAGGCGGTGATTGCCAAGCGCGTACGCTTTGCCGCCGATGGCGCCACGCAGACCGTATCCGGGCAGCGCTTCCATCGAGTCCGTCGCGCGCGGGATAATTCCCTGTTCAGAGACATGCTGGACGATGGCCTGCGATACAGGATGATCAGAACCTGCCGCCAGAGCGGCCGCGCGCGCGCAGCATGTGCGCGCATCGACCTGCGCCCATGTTTCAAAATCCGTCTGAACGGGTTGGCCGCAGGTCAGCGTGCCGGTTTTATCGAAGGCGAGCCGTTTTAAGCGCCGGCCTTCTTCCAGATACAGGCCGCCCTTGATCAGGATGCCGCGCCGCGCGCACGCGGCCAGACCGCTCACGATTGTGACCGGCGTCGAAATCACCAGCGCGCAAGGGCAGGCGATCACCAGCAAAACCAGCGCCTTGTAAATCCAGCCGACCCATCCGCCGCCCCAAATCCACGGGCCGGCAAAGGCAATGGCAAAGGCGGCCACGAGTACAGCGGGGGTATACAGGCGAGAAAAACGGTCGATCAAGCGCACGGTCGGCGCTTTTGCGCCCTGTGCGTGTTCGACCGCATGAATAATGCGCGCAAGCGTCGTATGGCTGGCCGCTGCGGTTGTGCGGTATTCCAGCGCGCCCGCGCCGTTCACCGTCCCCGCAAAGACATGATCGCCCTCGGCCTTTTCAACCGGCAGACTTTCGCCTGTGATCGCGGCCTGATTGACGGCGGAGCGGCCTTTGAGGACAATGCCGTCGAGCGCAATCCGCGCGCCGGGCGCAACGCGCACCCTACTTCCCGCGGCAACGTCTTTGGCCTCCATTTCCTGCCAATGGCCGTTTGCCTGCTGGACGAGGGCTTTGTCCGGCGCCAGACGCATCAGCATATCCATCGCGTGCCGCGCGCGGCCAAGCGCGCGCGCCTCAAGCCATTCGGCGAGGGTGAACAACGCCATCACCATCGCCGCCTCAGGCCATTGACCCAGCAAACAGGCGCCGGTCACCGCGATGCTCATCAAAGCATAGATATTGAACTGGAAAGCGCGGATCGCGCGTCCGCCCTTTTGATAGACGGACACACCGCAGGCCAGAATGGCAAGGAGCGCCAACCCGGCGGAAACCGCGCCGGGCTGTCCCAGCCACTGCGCAGCCTCGGACCCAAGCGCCGCGCCGCCCGCTAGAATTAGGCGCCAGACATTCCGTCGCGCGGGTTCTAGAGCATTTTTCAGTGATTTTCCCTGCGTCACTTCAAGCTCGACGAGGCGTTCAGACTGAAAGGCGCGCTCACGGGTGTCACTCGGCTCTCCTCAAAGGCGAAGTGCGCGATCTTACTGCTTGGCTTGATGGTCCTGGGATTCATCGTTTTTTCAATGGCGAGCATGGATCAAAACGCGCATTCCGTCGATTCAAACCGCCCGGGTGGCTCAGACCGTTCAGCAGGAAAGACGGTTGCACCGGCCAAGCCCGCGTTTGAAAAAATGTTCGGGCATGCGTCTTTTGGCGGGCTTCCGGCGGCGCAAAATGCGCCCTCTTCAACGGCTTCATCTAACGATCCACCACAAAAGCAGCCTCTGATGGCGCCGCTGCCGCCTGGCATGGAGTTTGAAAAACCGCCGGGCAAGCGCAGCCGCGCGCGCCGAAAAGAAGACCAGCGCCAGCA
>NZ_CAFB01000109.1 GCF_000227585.1 Candidatus Glomeribacter gigasporarum BEG34
TTGATCAATGATGTCTGTTACATCATGAGGCTGGCGAGCAAGATTAAACAGGGAGCCGGTAAATCGAGTAAACAGCAAGGCAGGTACGCCCAAGCAAAGAGACATCGCGACGCCTTTTCGATATAGAACCCCTATATCTGATAATCGTTGTTCTGAGATAGCGCCTCGTGCATGGACTCCAATCACAAACATGGCGGCTGTTGTTGTATTAAGCGCTGCAATTTGCGTCGAGTTAATTAAACTGCTGGCAGCCAAATGTTGCGCATCCCTCAAACCCAATATAGAACGACTGGCTACATTCCCTCCAATATACACAAGGCGGCACAGCACAAACTTTATAGAATGACTGAACAATTCACTGGCTGCTGCGCTTAAACCCAATCGACCGTCTTCAGGAGGTTCATTTGCTAACCCATGATCTTCGGAAACGCTTAAAGTGTTTTCTGTCTGCGCTTCATTGAGGATTGGTATGATGTCTGTCTGTCTGTATCGTATCTGTGGAAGTTATTTGCGTAGATAACATGACATTGGAATTCCAAATATCAATTTTCAAATAAAAACAAGCTCATCTATTTTGCTTACTCAACTAAATTGAGCGAAAGAGCCTTTTGGCTCTCCAGATATGGATTTCTGGATTAAGTTAAAAATTTCCTGATTAAATTTTTCTTGCAGTTCTTGCAGTTCTTGCGTCTGTTCGTTTACCTTGTGAGGCGATAGATTTTTGACATTTAAGGCCGCCCTATGTATTTGTTCAAACACTTGATAGACTGAGTTTAAAATCTCATGATCGCTCACTATTTTCAGAATATCCTTCAAAACTTGAAATTCATTCTGAATATATTTTTGACTCTTTTGGTCTTCTATACTATTTTTACATCCACCGGAAATTTGTCTGATCTGATCGGATATCTGACTTATTTTCTCATTAATCCTCTCAGTCAGTTCCAGTGTAGTAGGCATCCAAGCGTTCCTTGAAGACTGTGTTCCAACAAAACATACCTTGTGCGCTCTTATCGCACTCAGTAGTTCACTCTTGTCGCACTCGGTAGTTCACCTCGACCTCGTCTTATTGACCATTAAGAAATTCCAATCAACTTTAGTCCTTATACCACATACAAGACCAAAATTCAAGTGTGTCACAGCAGCAAAAACCACAAGTCAGAACATAACGAAGTGGAATAAGCGTAAGCTCTATCGAAGATGAGGATAGGCTCCTCGAAGTCGACTTCCGGGGGTAGGCTTCAAACCACCTTAAGCGGCGTTGGTGAAGAGCCAAGGTCGTGAGCGTCAAGGAAAAGGCGCTGCAAAGCGTCAGGTAAGGATTAGAAAGACGAATGCAAATGAACCCCTGATGACGCGTCGAAAGGTCAAGAAGACATCAAAGCTGGGGGCGTGAAATAACTCCAGGAAGAACTTGCAAGACACTCGGTGACTGAGCAAGTGGTGTCCGGCGTATAGGAGGCGTGATTCTGATACAGGCTTTGATAGGGAACCGTGGGAACCAGTCGTGTTGATGTTAAGGGAGAAATACAAGAGGCTGAAAACTCAAATATGAACGTACCGAAGCAAGACACTGGGACGGAGCAATTCGTAGTAGCGAAGAAGTCACTGTAATGATGATGGAGCAAAGGGGTTGCCTTAGGTGGTGTTGACTGAATCCAACTAGGGAATATAGGAGGAGATTTTGAACCAGACCAAGCCTTTTAGTATCGCCAAAACCCAAGTGATGCAAGCCTATAGGGGAGCATAAGGATTTGTGTGGCGTTCGCACGGCGGCCTTGAGGTTATTGGATTTATAGGTACCGTTGGGCATTTCGGTAGTGTCCGGAATTTTATGTGAGAGGCCAAGTCACCAAAATGACTTCATGGCATTCGTAAAACGTTCACCGAATAAAATTGCAAACTGATTGGCGGCCTGTCTCCATGTCAGGGAGGCATTTTCCAATTTTGTTCAATGTTTCGCAAAGCGAGAAAGCGCAATTTTTTAGCGGCTGCATCATTGGGGAAATGCCCCCGATTTTTAACGATTTTACGCAGTTGCA
>NZ_CAFB01000108.1 GCF_000227585.1 Candidatus Glomeribacter gigasporarum BEG34
GCCGCTTTGCATTGCCCGTTGAGGTTGTACCGATGGCATACGCCATGCTCAGCCAGCGCTTCGCGGCGCTCGGCGGCACGCCAAGGCTGCGCTGTATGCCAGATGGTGCGCCGTATTTGACTGACTATGGTAATCAGGTGCTGGATATCGCAGGTTTGAAAATGGAGGCGCCGCCCGCGCTGGAGCGGGAACTCAGCGCCTGGCCCGGGGTCGTGACCGTTGGCCTGTTTGCGCAGCGGCGCGCCGATGTGTGTTTGCTGGGCGTGCCGGAGGGTGTAAAGACCATTACCTATAGCCAAGCGACTTTAGTCTGAGACAAGGAAGCAGCCGCGAAGACAGTATGAGCAATACGGCGAGCGGCGATGACGCAGTATCAGACTAAAGTCGCTTGGCTAATGATTAAAATTCTGCTCAGCAAACGCCCAATTCACAATATTCCAGAATGCTTCAATGAATTTCGCGCGCGCGTTGCGGTAATCGATGTAATAGGCATGCTCCCATACATCGAGCGTGAGCAGCGGCTTGGCCGCAGTGGTCAGCGGCGTGCCCGCATTGCTGGTTGACGCCAGATCAAGCGAACCGTCCGCCTGCCTGACCAGCCAGGCCCAGCCAGAGCCAAAAGTGCCGAGCGCCAGTTTTGTGAACGCCTCTTTAAAGCTGTCATACGCGCCCCATTTACGCTGAATTGCATCGCCCAGCGCGCCGCCGGGTGAAGGCGCGCCCTGTGGCGTCAGGCAATTCCAGAAAAAGCTATGATTCCAGACTTGCGCGGCGTTGTTAAAAATCGGCCCGGACGCTTTTTTGATGATCGCCTCAAGCGGCAAGTCTTCAAATTCAGTGCCTGGAATCAAGGCGTTGAGCGTGGTGACATAGCTTTGATGATGCTTGCCGTAGTGATATTCAAGCGTTTCCTCGGAAATATGCGGCGCAAGCGCATGTTTGGGGTAGGGCAGATCGGCTAAGATATGTGTCATCAGGCGGCTTCCTTAAGAGATGAATAGAAAATTGGAAGTATAGCTTTTCGAAATCCACTATATATTAAAAAATCGTGCACGCGGCCAGAGTCAATGGAATTGATATGTTTACAAGCATGTTTTATATTAACCCAAACATTCCTCAGGAGACCGAATATGCTTATCTGAATTCGGCTGAGAGTCAGGGTCATCAGAACTCTATACGGGGGCCACAAGGTGTAACGGGTCCCATTCAGAGCGATGTATCTCCAATCCCCTTTAATAACATCGAAGCGCTGGTCGATCGTATGAATGGTATTTCTCAAGCTTGTAAAAATGCATTAAAGCGCAAGTTTCCATCGATGAAACTCTATGACTGCAAGAGCTTAAACGATTCTCTAGACCAGGTTGCTGAGAACATCCGTCTAAAAGAGCGCTACCTCAAAGCACCCATTTATTCCAGGAGAGACCAGACATATTTCAAATATTCTCCTGATAAGGTTGGGCAGTATTTCCAAACAGGGCGGATCCAAAATTCAATCAAAGAAGAGTTGCAATGGGTGCCCAGAGTCTTTAATTTGCTTTTGGATAATCCGCGCGTTCAAAGGATGGACGAAGGGGCAGGAAATGACTATGGGCGTGTTGCATATTGCTGCCTTGCAAAGCTTCTATCTGACATCAATACCTGGAGCGGGGGGCGTCTGCAAACAGAGGTGCGGAATTTTTGCGAGAAAGCATATCCAAAAAACTCGGATGGGTCTCCTCTATCGGACTCCGACATCCAGTCACTTAAATTTACACACGGGCAGTGCAAATTCTCTATAAACCGGAAAGCGGCAGATACTTCTTTAGTACACATGCCAGTAGACGACGCCCTCAATAGAGAAGCGGCTGATTTTGTCAATTTCGTAATATATCGAACAGAGAAGCTTCGCATTCGTCTGGCGGGCTATGTGAACGTCTCTAAACTCATCCCCAAAGAGCCGGAGAATGAGCATGGATTGATCGATACCTCCTTTGGACCCGTTCAAGAGGAGATTTCCTCCAGGGACACGGATCAATACGATACGACGGACGATACCATCACAGTGAAAGGT
>NZ_CAFB01000107.1 GCF_000227585.1 Candidatus Glomeribacter gigasporarum BEG34
ATTCCAGCAAGAGCACAGGGAGAAAGCGTCGAAGCGCCCTTCATAGCGTCTGTATAATCTGTTTGGTGCGTACTATTCCCTACACATCTTCATATGGATTCCGATACCCAACGGGGCGCTCGGCATGCGCCGTTTGATGAAGAAAGCATGTTTGCGCTTTTGGTGAAGGCCATCAAACGTTTTCTTGCGCGCCTATGCCAGGGCTTTGCTCCGATATCGTCTTCTCCAGTGCGCTCTTCCGATGCAAGCGGGCCAATGTCGGTGAATATGTCTGCCGCATCCGTATTATCGGGAGCGCAGGATGAGCGGGAAGAAACGCCGGCGCCCACGCTGGCCTCTGTTCGACACAGCGCATGTGAGCGCGTGGAGAGGGCTGCGGACAATTCATTACGCCATTCGCTTGAGGCGGCATTGGCCTTACCGCCCCTGGAATGCCGTCACGCGCTGCGCGCGTTATTGCAGCAAAATTTTTCGGATTCGCACCGGATACGCGAGGCGTGTACGGCTCTGACTCACCATCTCGAAGCGGAAATTGCGCCATTCGCGGCGGAACATCCTCTCACCTCAGCCTCAGCATTGGCGATTTTCCGTGCAGGCCTGGACCATCAGGACGGCGCGATCGCCGCTCAGGTGGATGCCCATTACGCGCTGCGCAGCATGACCACCGAGCTGAAGCGTTTGGAATCCGCGCTCGCTGACCTGACGCATGCGCGCACATTGATCAGCGCGGGCGCGTATACGCGCGAAGCACTGGCCGCCATGATCGCGCAACAGAGTTTTGATAGCGCGTTTCTATTTCAGGCGGAAACGGCGAAGCCGGCACAAGCCCATCCAGCGCCAACGCGCATCGATATTCAGAATGAGGCACCGGCAGACGCTGTTTCCGGGCGGCACCTATTCGGACTGGATACCGGCGTTCAGGCCGATGAACTCGATGTCTTCTTCAAGCACAGCGCGCCCCAAAACACCCATGCACTCAAAAAAGAGCCCAGACCCCATTTGCGCGCTCGATCTTGAGAAGTGGCGCATCCGGCATGGACTCACCATTGCCGCCGCCTGCGAGCTGCTTGGGTTGCCTTATCACAAATGGGGCGCGCTTTCGAAAACCCCGGCCGCGCCGATTCAGGATGCCGCCGTGTGCATGCTCCTCACGCTGTACGATCAGTATCCAGAGACGCTGCCGATCCAGCGCGCGCCTGATTTTTTGTCATTCATGAGGGCACTGGGTTATGCACCGGACAAGCCCGCTGACCGCACGCAATGCGCCAGCGCGTTAGGACGGGAAGGCGTCGCCGCCTATCGCTGGTTCGATGAAATCAATCGCCTGAGCAGACCGGTCGAGCGTCTGATGGAAGCCATCCAGCGCCTGCCTGCCCCATCGGGCCAAGAAAAGCGCCGCATTCTGGAAAGCACTGCTCAGGCAGTCGCGCAGCGGATGGGCGTACCGGATCCGATCCACCGTAAATCCTGGCGGGTACAACGATGAACGTCCAGATGCATGACGCGCCCAAAACAAGACAGATCCGCTCAAAACCGCGCGGCATTGAAGTCACGGTCCCGTTTTTTTGTCCGCCTGCGCGCATTCCTGCGCGCATTTGCCTGTCCGATATCACGATGCCGACCCTGAGAAAAATACCCAGCTATATCACGGGCCTCTCAGGATTCAGCGTGGAGCGCAACCTGCATCTAGCGGCACAGTACGCTGCCGCGCGGACTTTGGAGATGGTCGTCATCGATCTGTTGGTCGGCTATACGCAACCGTTATCCATTTACTTTCGGTCGCTCGAACGCATCCAAGCGCACGATGTGCTCAGCCTGTTCCGCGCGTCCAGAGCATTAATTGAAGCACTCGCCGCGTATTGGAAAGCGTGGATCGTTGAAGACGAAGGCGCACAGGCCGAAGCGTGTTATGACTGGAGACGCCCCGCGGACTTTATCGCGCGTCGTCCGGATTTCATTCCTCATTTGCTACAACAGGATGCGTTCGCGCATCTTCATCTGCTTACCCATCCGGTGATGACGCCGTTTCACGATAAGCCGCTGACCGCCACGTCATTTCG
>NZ_CAFB01000106.1 GCF_000227585.1 Candidatus Glomeribacter gigasporarum BEG34
TATCCCATTGTGGATTTCGATGCGCTGCGGCTTCAGATTCGGGATGAAGGGCGCGTGAAAAACAAGGCCGTGTATTCTTGCGTTGTGGATTCGAGCCGATGGATGCAGGGAAGTGTTGGGGCTTTGGACTGAGCAAACAGCAGGGGCCAAATTCTGGCTGAAAGTCTTCAATGACGCGCAATAGGGGGCTGAACGATATTCTGATTACCGTCGTCGGTGGACTGCACGGCTTTCCGGGCGCAATTGAATCCGTCTATCCGCAGACCCAGTCAAACCTGCCGTCCATTTGATCCGCAATTCACTGGCTTTCGCCCATTGGAAAGAACGCAAAACCTGAGCCGCAGCGCTTAAGCCGATTGACCCAGCAGCCAACACGGATAGGGCTCAAGCGGCTTTAGAACATTTTGAGCAAAGCGAATGGGGTCGCAAATTCCCAGTCATCACACAGATGTGGCGGCGGCAATGGGAGCAGGTGATTCCTTTCTGCTTATCCGCCTGAAGTTCGGAAAATGATTTACACGACCAACGCGATTGAAAGCCTGCATATGCAACTGCGCAAAATCGTCAAAAACCGCGGCCATTTCCCCAATGATCAAGCCGCCAAAAAACTGCGCTTTCTCGCTTTGCGCAACATCGAGAAGAACTGGATCGCTTACCGCAAGCTGGAATGCCTGAAAATCAAAACGGCGCTCAATCATTTTGCGCTCAAGCATCCACTGCTGCTGCGGGCCAATCTGGCGGCGATGGCTGAACTTCGGGCATGGCGTGTCCAGCCGGCAGGGTGAGCGCGTAAGGTGAGTGAATCCATAATGAGCGCGCAAGGGATGCAGGGCAGACGCTCGGCGACTGGTGGGACGCGCATAGGGCGGAAGGCGATGTGTTTCACCGAACGCTTGTTCATCCTGATCTCCTGGCGCAACTGGCATTACAACCTCGTGATCGAGTGCTTGATCTGGCCTGCGGCAACGGTGCGTTGGCGCGGACGATAGCCCGGCATGTTTGACATGTCACCGGCGTTGATTTTTCCAACACGCTCCTCAGGCACGCACACTGTAGGACGGCAGCAGAATACATAATACGACCATTCCTTATTATCACGTTTCCAGGAAGTCAAATCAGAGATATAAATCAGCCTGGCTGCGGAACATCTGGTAGTACTTGCCCTCCTGTTTCATCAGCGTTTCGTGCGCGCCTTCTTCTATGATTCGCCCCGCGTCCATCACAATGATCCGGTTCGCAAAGCGCGCCAGGGCAAGCCGGTGGCTGACGATGAGCGCAGACCGATGGGCGGTCAGCGCCATGATCACTTGCATCAGCTTCCCCTCTGCCTCAGGATCGAGCGATGACGTGGGTTCGTCGAAGACCAGCAAATCCGCCTCTTCTGCGTGCATCATCGCGCGCGCAATGGCCAAACGTTGCCACTGGCCGCCGGAGAGTGCTATGCCGCCTTCGATTTCGACTGTGAGCGGCTTATCCAACATGCTTTGGAGAAAGTCCAGTCCGATGAGATGGAGGGTTTCTTTTGTCCGCGTACCCTCTTCACTGACCATATTGTCCAAAGTATTGAGTGGCAAGCGGGCAAAATCCTGAAAAACGCCAACGATGCGCGGTTTGCGGCCGGATACGTTCCATTGAATCGAGCCAGCGGTCGGCGGATAAAAACCACAAATCAGCTTGATCAGGGTGCTTTTTCCCGATCCATTCTCGCCGACCACCGCAATCGTCTCACCGACCTGGATAGACAAGTTGATCTTATTCAGCGCTGCGGTGTTCGCGTCACGATACTGAAAATGAAGCTGATTCAGCCTGAGTCGTATCGGTGAATGCGCAGGCAAGGACGGGTAGTCCGCCGGATGCGCTCCAGGATGATCGACGAGTTGGCGATACGGCTGGATCGCGTAGGAGGCGCCCAACATGTCCCCATAGCTATAAATGATGGCGGCCAGCCCCACTCTCAATTGCAGGACAGAGGTGATAAACATCGTTAAATCGCTGATACCTACGATTTGTTTGGTATACCCATTTACGATGACGCAAAAAGGAATGATCAATACAAAACTGGATAATAAGGACATGAAGATGACTGCCCCGCCATTTCGCTTTC
>NZ_CAFB01000105.1 GCF_000227585.1 Candidatus Glomeribacter gigasporarum BEG34
TCGCTCCATGCTCAGCACCGAGCCGACGGCCACAGAGGCGATAAACAGACAGACGACATTCGTTGAACGCCAGAATTCCACTATGGCCTGCGTCAGGTCGGTGGGCAGCCAGTGCGCGTAGACCAGCCAGGCGGGGAGAAAGGTGGTGACAATGACCGGCCCGCCTATGTTTCTGAGTCCAGGCATTCGAGCGCCCAGTTCAGCGCAGCTAAAGCCAAAGAGCGCGAGCAGTGCAATCATCACGGAAATATCATGCAGTATTTGACCGGTGGCGATCAATGCGAGCACGCATATCAGCATCAAGCCGTAGACAGGCAGCGGAATAATGCCGATGTGCATATCCATCAGCGCATGCCAGCGAATGCGGGCAAAGATGCGGGTGCGCATATCAGGCGCAGGCGCGCTGGCTTCGAGCAGGGGGGATTTCATGGGGCGCTCCATAGCGGCCGGTAATGTTCAGGAATGTTCGGTAATGTTGATGGGTCTCTGAACTGAGGCACAATAAAGCGCCCAGCAGGCAAATATTATGGATTGGCTTTCTCTGTCCCTAGCCCCTGTCCGTTCAGGAGAGAGAGGGCGCAGGAGGATGCCGCTGAGCCATATATCCTCTAAACTCTATAAGATAAAACTATATTGTTCAAGAGATATTTTAGAATTTTTGAGTCGGCGCGGAATGCGCCTGAAAAGGCATGATGCTGAAACAACGCACGCTTAAATCGATTGTCAAAACTGTAGGCATCGGCCTGCATTCAGGCCGCAAGGTTGAATTAAGGCTCCGTCCGGCGCCGGTCAACACAGGCATCGTTTTCACGCGCGCGGATTTAAACCCGCCCGTTGATATTGCAGCCGCCGCGCAGTATGTGGGCGATACAAGGCTTGCTTCGGTATTGTGCAAGGAGGGCGTGCGCGTCTCGACCGTCGAACATTTGATGTCGGCATGCGCGGGACTGGGCATTGACAATCTTCAGGTTGAGCTTACTGCCGAAGAAGTGCCGATTATGGACGGCAGCGCCGGCTCCTTTGTGTTTCTGCTGCAATTGGCGGGCATTGAAGAGCAGAACGCGCTCAAAAAGTTCATCAAGATTAAACAGCGGGTTGAAGTGCGCAACGGTGATAAATGCGCGTGGCTGGAACCCTACTTTGGTTTCCGGCTCAAATTCACCATTGATTTTCCTCATCCCGCCGTCAACAGGACGCGCCAGCAATTTGAAATGGATTTCGCCCATACATCTTATGTCCGGGAAATTGCGCGCGCGCGCACCTTCGGTTTCGTGCATGAGGTTGAAAAAATGCGCGCGCTGGGCCTGGCGCGCGGCGGCAGCATGGACAACGTGATCGTGCTGGACGAATACCGGATTCTGAATAATGATGGATTGCGTTACGACGATGAATTTGTCAAACACAAAATGCTCGATGCGATTGGCGATCTGTATCTGGCGGGCCATCCGCTGATTGGCGCGTATGCCGCGCATAAATCGGGACACGCGCTGAATAACGCGCTATTGCGGGAATTATTGGCGCAGCGGGACGCCTATGAAATCGTGCACTTTGAAGATTCGGACGCCGCGCCGGACGGCTTTGCCTTCGGGCCGCAAATCGCGCTGTCATAAAACGCTGAAATGCGCTGTATAGCCAAGCGCATTTAGAGACAAGGAAGCAGCCGCGAAGACAGTATGAGCAATACGGCGAGCTTTGAAGCCGCCGTATCAGATTAAACGCGCTTGGCTATAGAAGTCATTTCGACTGCATTCGCACCCAATAGAAATAAAAAATAGCGCGCCCTCATTTCCCCAATCGCCTTTTTACATTCTGTCATCACTCCAATCAATTTCTTACAGAAGTCCTAAAAGAGAATCAGTAGACTCTTAATCAAGTTTTCGGAGTGATCTGAATACTGATCAAACAGATTGGAGTTTTTACTCCTTGTCTTTTTAAAAGGAGAATATGATGTGGGGCGTATTGAATGCACCGTAAGCGCTCAATTTTCTGCACCTGGCGCATTGCAGGGTAGAAGCGGAGTATGGGTGTCCACCCAATTGACAGTGGACACCCTAAGACATGGATGAATCGGTATGTGATGGACTGCCAATAATCAGAGTGAAGCGAGATGGC
>NZ_CAFB01000104.1 GCF_000227585.1 Candidatus Glomeribacter gigasporarum BEG34
TTCAGACTGACTCTTTGTTCCGCCGCTTGTATCGCGAGTGTCCGATGAACAGACGGCGGAATACGCACCCGAAACTCGCCACTGTAGCGCCGTTCAGAGAAAGGCGCGGGCGCAGTTTCACCCATTGCGGCCATATCCGCAATGACTTGAGCAATGACTTTCCGGATTCCAGACAGGGCGGCTTCTGGCGTGGACGCGAGCCAACTGAGCGATGGAAACTCTGCGCATTGCCCGATGTATTCGCCGTCTTCAGGCGACCAGGTGACACGGTACGTGTAGCGGTCGTTGTTCATCGTGCATTCTCCAGTTTGTCGATGGCAAGCAGAACTTGCCGGACTTGATAAGACTTTGCCTTGCCTTTGGCGTTTTGGATATTCACGCGCGGGTCGCCCGGCCAAGGCGTTTTAAAGATGGCATGACTTGTGCCGTGTTGCCGTGGCGGGCCAAAAACCATTTCGCATATCTTTTTCAAGTCTGAGAAGCGAACATTGGCCGGCTCACGGCGCATTTGATCGAGAATTTTATGAGGCAGTGCCATATAGGACAAATGGTATCACTAATGGCTCCAGATAATATAGATTTGCTGAAGCAATGAGCGTCCACATCACCGCCGGCTATTTGAATGGTGAGCGGTGGTTTTAAGGCTCTCTTTCACGGCTTTTTCGATAACCGCCGCGAGCGTCCAGCCTTGCGTATGTTCGCGCAGAGCGTCATTGATCATGGTTTGATAGCTGCCGCCGGACGTTTGCGCACGCGCCTTGAAGGCGGCCAATATGTCGGCGTCGATGCGCATGGTGATGCGCGCCTTGCCGCCGTGCGCGGCCTGTAATCGGGCCAGCGCGGGGATTTGAGAAACAGGTTTTGCATGACTGAAGTCGTATTCCTTACGCATAGCATTTTTCCTCACGTTTGGTGGCTTTGCGCGCTGAAATGAGACGCAGCGTATCGCCGCGCTCTGTCCACACGACCACCACCAAGCGTCCAGCGGTGGTCATGCCAAGCGTGACCCAGCGCGCTTCATCTACACTATCGGGGTCTGCGCGGGTCAAGGCGCGCGCATCCAGGAGCGCCGTGCACGCTTCATCAAAGCTGACTTTATGTTTCGCTAGATTGAGCGCGGCTTTTTGAGGGTCGAAATCGAACTGCATGATACGCATTATACGCACAAATGTATGCACCCAAAAGGATGGGAGAACGAGACAGTGAAAGGGGTTGAACATCACAACAGACCGTTTGGACGCCGTGCTCAAGGCGATGCACCTACTGGTGCACAAAGAAGTGTTAGTAGGGATTCCCGCGGATGCGCCCGAACGTCAAGAAGAGGATGAACCGGGCAATGCGGCATTGGGTTATCTGCATGAAACAGGCTCACCCGCGCGCAACATTCCGGCGCGGCCCTTCCTTGTGCCAGGGGTGCGATCTGCGCAGAAGCGTATCAACCGGTATTTTGAACAGAGCGCGTCTGCGGCGCTGGATGGCCATATGGAACAGGTCGACAAAGCGCTGCATCGGGCGGGCCTGGCGGCGCAAAACGCGGTGCGCGCGAAGATGACTGAAGGGCCGTTCAAGCCACTGGCTGAGTCCACATTGCAGGCGCGGGCCAGACGCGGGCGTATCGGCGCGGCAATCGAACTGGAACGCCGTAGACGAGGTCATACGCCAGAGAACGCGAACGCGAAGCCGTTGATCGATACCGGCCAACTGCGCAAGTCCATCACTTATGTTGTTCGAAAGAAATCAAAATGATGGAGTTGTCTACCGTGTTGTGGAATGCGGAGTACGCCGATTCGACGCTCGTGTGTTTTCGGCAAACGCAGGCGACAGATCGGTACGGTTTTGCCCGGAATACAGAAGCGCAATTCACTTTCACCGGCATCGTCACGCCGGAGACGGGCGATGAATTAGAGCGCACGGCAGCGGGTGCATATACGAACGCGCGCATCACGATTCATACGCCCTTTCAGCTCTCCGCCGGCGATCAAACGCAGGATGCGGATATCGTGCTCTGGCAAGGGCGGCGCTATACCGTGACCGGTGTAAAGGACTACAGCGCATTCGGCTTTGTCTGCGCAACGGGAGAATTACTGCCTCTGAACGGATAACGCACCCGCTTAA
>NZ_CAFB01000103.1 GCF_000227585.1 Candidatus Glomeribacter gigasporarum BEG34
TGTGGGTGAGTACGATTATATTTTGATTGATTGCCCTCCTGCTGTAGATAGTCTTGCGCCTCAGTCAGCTTTAATAATTTCTGAATTAGCGCTGGTGCCTGTAATTCCTAGTCCCTCTGATTTGTGGGCGGCTGTCGGAATCCAAGAGCTGATAGAGAGAATGCAAAGTATCAATGAATCTCTTAAGGCAAGGCTAGTCGCTAATATGTGTCAATCCAATGTCAGTCTTAATGAAGAAGTTTTGAGCGTACTGAAGGACTTCGGTGTTCCTAAATTGGAAAGCAGTCTCTGTTTGAGGACTGCTTATAGGCAGTCTGCGGTATTTGGAGGAACTGTATTTAATATTAAAGCTGCTGGTAAGGCGGTCAATGAAATTGTGGCCATGAAGAAAGAAATATTATCAATATTAAAAGTTTAATTAGTATTGAAAATTAATATAGTTAATACTATTATTATAGTTTACAACTACTGTACCAATGAAAAAAAAGTTGTCGGACTCCCTGAGAATCAGTTTAAACGAGGAAAGAGAGTCGGTTAAGGCTAGGAATTCTAGTATAGAGAGCAGACTTGCTACAGCAGAGGAGATTTTTCAGGAGAAAGATGATGATATAGATGAAAAGAGCTTATGTTCAGTAAAGAAGAGGCCATTGAAAGTGGTAAGAGACACATTCTCAATACCGGAATCAGATTATTTGTTATTAAATAAGTGTAAGAATCGTGGAATTGAATTTAAATGTGTAGTGAATAAATCTGAAATTGTAAGAGCGGGCCTCATTTTATTAAATAAATTACCCGACGAAGAATTTGTTAAAGCACTTAAACTTGTCAAAAAAATAAAAATGGGGAGACCAAAGACTAGTTAATATTTTTAATACAGTATATACTGTTTTTAAAGTATTCTACTAAAAAGCGCAAGATTTGAATGTAGAAACCTAAGCCACTTCTTACAAATTTCTTAGGTCGTCGTCAGTAAGTTCGGTTATACGTTTAATAAGCTCAATATCTAGATTTTCATCCACCATTTTTCTTGCATCTTCAATTTTGCTAGCTTTCCAAGCATCCGCATAAGTAGCTTGCAAGGCTTTCTGGTAGCCCCTTTGCTCGCCCCTTTGCTCCAATTGTTGTGCTGCACTCATAATGACCTCTCGTTTCTCAGGTAATGCTTCCAAAAACACCTTTAAGACCTTCTCCGCCTGATTTTCGCTCCAAGCGCTAGACAGCGCGTATCTTACCACAGTCCGCAAGTAAGACTCTGTAGTTCGGGTCAAGCTAATGGTCAACGTCTCACATTCCTTGAGCTGAGAAACTGCACGGACAAAATCTCGCTCCCGCGCGTACTTGAGCAGCATCTCCATCAGCGCTGCTGTCCCATGCTGCCTGATCATCTCTTCTGGCAGCGTGGTTAAATCGATAAGGCTGAACGGCTTAAACATCATCGCCCGCGCCAAGTCTGGGTCGTCAAAGTCGTCGTAGATGTCCGTGGACTGCGGGAACGGCGAGGTTTCACCGTGGTAGACGCAAAGTGGCAGCACCAGTGGAAGTTTCTTGCTGCCCGCCTTCAGTGCATCGTTCATGAGGTTAACGACGTACTGTAGGAGACGGAAGGCAATATGCGTCGGGGCTGTTGAAAAAGCTTCAAGCAGGAAGAGAATCGGGATATAGCCGTCTTTGCCGTCAAACTGGCAGCGGTAAACGATATCGCTGTGAATTTCGACGAAATCTGGAGTGAGCAGGCTTTTGTCCGTGAGATGCAAAGTGCTGAGGTCTAGGCGCTGGTAGAGGTCGGGCTGAAGATGAGATTTAAGGAAATCGACAGCAATCTGCCGCTCTTTCAAAGACGCCTTGAAGTATTTATCGTGCGGCTGGTGTGAAATCGACATTACTATCCTTATGCTCTCCAACACTCGAAGCACACGGTCAAAAGAAGCTTATTTAAATGTCAAGCAACTTAAAAGTACGTGCTTCAATTTCAATTTTAAGAATGTCCTTTAGTACGCTAAGAATCGCTGCAAAATTCATTATTCAACAGTCTGCGCAAGCTGCTCAAAACCAAGGGTGGCATTAATCAAATCACGTAGCATAAGCTTCGCTGTCTCTGTTTCACCGTTTAGAAACAATGTAGTTGCTTCATCGAGGCGGATATTAAACCGTCCTTTTTCAA
>NZ_CAFB01000102.1 GCF_000227585.1 Candidatus Glomeribacter gigasporarum BEG34
CATGTACGGAGAAATCATAAATGCTGATTCCTTTCGACAATCAGGCAATGTGGGTGTGCGACTTCTGCCTGAATGCTGAGTCGGATGGCGCAATGAGGTCCAGACATACGCACGCTGTTATTTGCGCTTCTTGCATTAAAAATCCCGCGGGTTTCAAAAATAAAAAGCATCTGTGTTGCAAGTCAAGTGGTTGGCGCTGGATTTTCCTGCCAGGGGGAGCGGCGCTGGACGAGGCTGTTCAGGATAGAGAGCAGCTTACGCAACAGCGATCAGAGCTTTTATGGGTTTTCCAGCGGCTCGTANGCAACGAGGATATGAAAACGTTCTACGAACGCTTACGAGCCGCTGGAAAACCCATAAAAGCTCTGATCGCTGTGTTGCGTAAGCTGCTCTCTATCCTGAACAGCCTCGTCCAGCGCCGCTCCCCCCTGGCAGGAAAATCCAGCGCCAACCACTTGACTTGCAACACAGATGCTTTCTCTGAGGCGACCAAAGCACAATGCGGGCCGATGAGGGTAGATGAGAGCGTTTGGTGGTGTCCGTGTGGGGTACTGGTGGTTTCTTGATTCCGTGAGTGTTCACGGAGTTTGATTGCAAGGCTGAAACTCTTTAAAATTTCGTGAATGTTTACGGATACCCATGCTTGTGGGAGCACAATGGATTCAACGGCTTTGCAGCGTCAGAATAGGCGAATCGAGCGCCTAAAGGCCCAGGGCGTAACCCGCTCAACTGTGCTGGTACATGAGGAGTGTCGGCCAGTTTTGTTGACCCGGAGAAGATCGAGGCATTGACCTCACTCTTGAAACAGCTTCACGGAAAGGCTAAGCCGACCAATGTTGCCCAAGTGCGGCACTTGAGCCCCTTCCGTTATCCAGGCGGCAAAACCTGGCTTGTGCCGGAGGTGCGGCAATGGCTGATGGCCTCGAAACAACGCCCATCCGTATTTGTTGAACCGTTCGCAGGCGGAGCAATTGCGGGCCTTAGTGTGGCCGCTGAATACTTGGCCGAACGGGTCTTTTTGTTCGAGCTGGATGATGACGTGGCTGCTGTGTGGGAGACGATCTTTTACGGCACTGATGTCGATGTGGCTGATCTGTCCAAGAAGATCACCCGTTTTGACGTGACCTCTGAGAACGTTCGGGCTGTACTTAATGGAAAGCCGCGTTCGACCAAAAACCAAGCCTTCCGAACCATCATTAAGAACCGGATGCAAAGAGGCGGCATCATGGCAGCCGGCGCCGGCTTGGTGAAGGACGGTGAGGCTGGACGGGGACTCAAGTCACGCTGGTATCCAGAGACACTGGCAACCCGCATCAAGGTACTGCGCAGCCTCAAGAATCGAATCGTCTTTGAACGGGGAGATGCCTTCGAGGTTGTATGCTGCTTTGCCGATAATCCCGATGCCTTCTTTTTCATTGACCCGCCTTATACGGCCGGAGGCAAGCAGGCGGGGTCCCGGCTCTATACACACAACGAAATCGACCACGAAAGACTGTTTGCACTCATGACGAAGGTGCGCGGTACAGTGATGATGACTTACGACGATACGCCAGAGGTGCGCGAAATGGCCGAACGTCACAGTTTCCGCATTGAGCGGGTACCAATGAAGAACACACACCATGCCATTATTCACGAGCTGCTTATTCTGAAGCCTTGAAAACCTTGTTCGCCCGCGAGTTGTCATGAATGACCTGTTTCAGATTGCGGGTGAAATCGGCTTTGCTGAGTGGCTCCGTGGCGTTCAATGCCCGCCGAGAGCTTTCCAGACTGGTAAAGACTACTACACTGGCTGCCATTTTCAGCGCTTGGTCGTAGTCCACGACGAACCAAACCACATCCGAATTATCCCGGCGTTCTTGGTCATTCCTAGCGCGGGGGTATGCATCGGCTAGGGCATTCATATTGTCGTAGAAAAACCGATCAATGACCACGACGACCTTTTTACCCCAATTTCTGAGTACCGGCACCTTTACATCGAGCTGGGGAGAAAGACGCTTTGGCCCGCTGCTGCGATAGTCTGGACGCCGGCGACCTACCGGAAACAGCACCGCCGAAGGGGACGCCGCATAGGCGACAAACTCAAGTCGCATCTTGTCTCCAGAGAAATACAGGGCTTGGGTTTCGACTGCGCACCATTCAAGTTCGCTGGTATCCATCGTGGCTGGATTAACCAGAATCCAGTCGATCCGACCGGCCTTTTTCCCTTCTTCTGCGACTTCAGCCTCTATGTCTGCCGCCGTTTCCGGGGTGCGTATGATATCCGAAACTTTGCGAAAAACGGCGTTTCTTTGATCACCGTAGGATTGGCAACATCGAGCATCTTTTCAGAAATCCAGACGAACACGCTTTTCCCATCGTCCAGCGTTTGCAGGAAGCGCGACGGGCAAACGGTCACGATCTTGTCGCCAGGCACCGGGCTGCCGGAGCTGTTCGGGCCTGGCAAGAAGCGGCGAATGCTGCAAACGCCGCTGGCCTTATTGCATCGAGCTGCCGGTATCAGGGTTGAGAGAAAGGGACAGATCGGGGCATTGGACAAGTCCCCGGTTTGGTCTTGCAAGGCCGCGAGCTGGCCAAAGGTCTGACGCTCTTTTGGCGTCATGCTTGTGATGTCTTTGCCGAACCATTCAGCGATCCCATAGCGGGCAATTGGTGCGCGGGCCATTCATGTTTTCCAACACGCTCTGCGTTTCTCACAGACGCCGTATTTAAGGGCTTCTGAATATTGTTTACACTCATAACATATTTTTAGCCTTTTCCCAATATCTTCCAAAATTTCACCAGAGTTACAGTCTATATATTCAGCCATATTTATAATTTTTTATCAATGAAGCTCGTCATTAGAACTTTTTCAATTTGCGTTTGAGCGGGCCATAAAAAAGACCAGAGGAGATTCTGGTCTTATGAATAGGGTGGAGAAGAGGAGGATCGAACTCCCGACCTCAGCATTGCGAACGCTGCGCTCTCCCAACTGAGCTACTTCCCCCATCTATCTGTACAAAGAGAAAAGCAGAAAAGTGGTTTTAAAGGGGATAAAGCGGTGATCTTAACGTTTGGAAAACTGTTTACGCCGGCGCGCTTTATGCAGCCCTACTTTTTTGCGTTCGACTTCGCGCGCATCACGTCTGACAAACCCCGCTTTTGACAAACTGGGCTTTAGCGTTTCATCGTACTGGATGAGTGCGCGCGTGATGCCATGACGCACTGCGCCGGCTTGTCCGGTCTCACCGCCGCCGTGCACATTGACTTTAATATCAAAAGTCTGAGCGTGTTCTGTCAGTTCAAGCGGCTGACGAACAATCATCAGCGAAGTTTCGCGCGAAAAATATTGATCCATCGGTTGATCGTTAACGATGATTCCGCCCTGACCCGGTTTAATAAAAACACGGGCGACCGCGCGTTTGCGGCGTCCTGTGCCTGTATGCCAGTCTCCAATCATTCTCAGTCTCTTCAATCTCTTTAAAGTTCAAGCGTTTGCGGCTGTTGCGCCGTATGCGGATGCGCCATCTCCGGATAGACTTTGAGCTTAGCGAACATGGCGCGGCCGAGCCGGTTTTTTGGCATCATGCCTTTAACGGCTTTTTCCAGCGCACGGCCCGGAAAACGTTGTTGCATCTTCCCAAAATCCGTTTGATAAATGCCGCCCGGATAGCCTGAGTGGCGGTAATACGTTTTACCTGTCCATTTATTGCCCGTCACCCTTAATTTGCTTGCGTTGACAACGACAATAAAATCGCCGGTGTCTACATGCGGCGTGTATTCAGGCTTATGTTTTCCGCGCAGGCGATGCGCTATTTTACTGGCGACGCGGCCAAGGACCTGATTTGTTGCATCCACCAGATACCATTTACGTTCTATTTCGGCGGTTTTTGCGGAAAAAGTTTTCATTTTGCAGTTCCCTTGTCTTTTTCAGGTTTTCCGCCAGCGCGCATACCGAACCTGCGACGGAATTTTTCAACATTCCCTTCACTGTCCACGATATGCTTAATGCCTGTGTACACTGGATGAGAAGCAGAGGAAATTTCGATTTTTGAGAGCGGGTACGTTTTGCCCTGGTATTCAATCGTTTCCCGTGTCTCAATCGTCGAGCGCGTCAAAAACTTGGCATTGCACGATGTATCCAGAAACACAACTTCGCGATATTCGGGATGAATGTCCTTCTTCATCAAACGGCCTGCGACAGAGTGAGTGCGTTTAAAACGCGCCATTATGCCAGATATTGAACTCGACAATTTTACTTTTCAGGCGGGCGCTCCCGACGCATCCGCCAGTTGCACATACAAGGGCGCAAAGGGTTCGGCCTGTGTAATCTCAATCAGCGCAATACGCGCCAGTTCAAGGATGGCAATGAAGCTGACAATTGCCACCGGTACATCGCGCACCGGGGCAAACAGTTCGGTAAACTCCATCCGCCGCGCACTGCGCAGTGTCCGCAGGATGACACTCATCGTTTCGCGCACTGAAAGCGCTTCGCGATGAATAGAGTGCGGCTCAACGCGCCTGGCGCGCCTGAGCGCATCCGCCCAGACGGCGCAGATTTCCTCAAGCTGCACCGCGGGCCAGCGCGGCGCGGCGTTTCGTTGATGGCGCGCCGCGACAGGCAGAAGATCGCGACCCAGTTGCGGCAGGGCGTCCAGCGCGCGCGCAGCGCCCTTGATGCGTTCATATTCAAGCAAGCGGCGCGCCAGCTCGGCGCGCGGATCGGCATTGCCTTCCTCTGCAGCCGCGTTTTCTTTGTTGATCGGCAATAACAGGCGCGATTTGATTTCAATCAGCAGCGCGGCCATCAGTAAATATTCAGCCGCGAGTTCAAGATTGCGCGCGCGGATGCGCTCAATATACTCCAGATACTGGCGCGTGAGCTCGGTCATTGGAATATCGAGCACATTGAAGTTTTGCCGGCGAATCAGATACAGCAACAGATCGAGCGGCCCCTCAAAGGTTTCAAAAAAAACTTACAAGCGCATCGGGCGGAATATAGAGATCGCGCGGCAGCTTAAGGAGCGGCTCGCCGTACAGACGCGCACAGGCCGTATCGGGCGCGGGCAGAACACTGTCCAACGCGGCCCTCATTTAGAAGTCATTTCATAAATAGGCGAGAGGCTGTCAGGCAGGGGAGGACGGAGCGCAGGAACCGGAGCATATATAAAATATGTGAGGATTCCGAGCACCACCCGACCCTGCATCACGGCCTCGCAGCCATTTATGAAATAACTTCTAGAAATTCTGGTAATACACATACGGCATCTGCGGCGCGCGGCTTTCGCGTTCGCGCGCACGTTCTTCCAGATCGATCGGCGGCTTATCCCACAGCAACGCGCGGCCATTGCGCTGCGCCGCTTCCAGCCAGGGCTTTTGCCGCTTGAGTTGATGGATAAATTGGGTAATATCTGATTGATACATCCGGTTGCCCTTTTTTCGGAGTTTTGCTTGGCAAATCATTCTACAACTGCGTCGAAGCAGCGTCTGAGCATTTGCGGCAAACTCTTCGTTTATCCCGGTCTGGCGGCGGCGCTTGGACTCGCTGCTCCTTACGCATGGGCGGCGTACAATGTCCATATTGACGCGCCCAAGGCGCCGCGCGCGTTCAAGAAATTGCTGAAAACGCATCTGGATATCGCGCGCTTTGCAAAAAGCAAAGACATCAGCGATGAACAGCTTGAATTCCTGCTTTTGGCCGCGCCGCGGCAAGCGCGCGAATTCGCCAAAACCAGCGGCTATTTTTCAGCCGACATTAACGCTCAAGTCGCCACCGCATCCAGCGGAAAAAAAACGGTCACGCTGCATCTCCATCCCGGCCCGCGCACCACAATCTCAGCCATTCATCTGAAGTTCGCCGGCCCAGTACAGAATGAAGCGCCTGAGCGTGAGGCCGCCGCGCGCAAGACCTGGCCGCTCCCCGTCGGCGATCCATTTACCCAGGAAGGCTGGGAAAAAGCAAAGAACGCTTCCTTAAAGACGCTGCAGGCGCAGCGCTACCTGGGCGCGGAAATCGCGCACTCGCAAATGCGCATTGATCCGGACGCGCGGCAGGCCAACGCATCGGTGAGCTTCGACAGCGGCCCAACTTTTACACTCGGCCCGCTGGAAATCAGCGGACTGCAACGGTATCCGGAATGGATCATCCATCATGTCAACCCGCTGAAAATGGGCGAAATCTATCAGGAAGCGCGCATCCTTGAACTGCAGCGGCAAGTGCAGAATACCGGCTATTTCGCCAATGTCGCGATAGAAGTCGAAAACGACCGGAACAAAGCGCATCACGCGCCCGTCAAAATACAGTTAAGCGAGTACCCGCTGCATTCAATCCGTTCCGGAATCGGCTATTCATCCGATGCCGGCGCGCGCGTCCAGGCTCAATACCTGTATCACAACCTCTTCAGGCGCGCGTGGATTTTCGATGCGCGCGCGGCGCTTGAACAACGCAAACAATATGCGGCGCTGCAACTGTCCATGCCGCCCGACCTCCGCGCATTTGTCAACAGCGCGCTGGGTTCATACGAGCGCACGCGCGCCGCGAATACTGAT
>NZ_CAFB01000101.1 GCF_000227585.1 Candidatus Glomeribacter gigasporarum BEG34
TCATATTGGCTCAGCCACAACTGAATGAGATTCGCTGAAATTGGGTCAGCGGGCCGTGCTTCACGCCGTCCAATCTTGCCGTTACGAATATCCGTGAGCCAAGCGTATCCATTGATCGGCTCCGAACTGTCCAGGCCCTAGGGGTGCACTCCAGTGATGCCGCTCCCTGGAAGGATGGGTGCAAGCAGTCATCCCGTATTCAAGCTCTGCAAGCGTGATAGACGAAATCACAACCTCTCCGACTGAACACTGGCTAAAATGCCGGGCAACTGATTCCGGCTGGTGCTTCATTAAATAGATACACCTATTGGTATCCAGCATAAAGTGAGGCATCACAGCGCTTCCCGATGGGCTTGTTCCTGATCGCCGCGGCCTTCTGCCATAAAGTCGGGGCTGAACTGAGCGAATTTTTTTAGGATGCCGGCAAGTGAACGCCGGACCGGACGGATGCGAAGCTCATCGTCCACACGCTCAATTTCAAGTGCTATGTCTGCATTTGTATCAGCGATTTCAGCCGGAATTCTGACTGTTTGAGAATTTCCGTTACGAAAAACTTTGGTCAACAGCACCGTGGCCTCTTCCTTTACATGGCATTGAAAAACGAACATTTTAGAGCAATGGGCGTGCAGCTAAATACAGGCGTATGTACTATAGAATGCATTCAGTCATCGTTTCACAGAGACCGCTCACGCAGGCCCTGACCAAACGCAGTGAATGGCGCAGCATCTGCGACAGGTTGGCATTGAGCGCCCGCTCCATATACTGAATTTCGAGCGCCATGTTGTAGGCGCTGATCGTCTGCGTATACGCGGGGGCAAGCACGTGCCGGGCCGCCTGCGAAATAGGGTCGAGCGCTGGTTTTAATTCGTCGAGCCTGGCTGTTTGCATCGCATCCGTGACCGCCGAATACCGGCCAATCGCTGCGCGCAGATCGGAGACTGCGCGCTGGATATAGACTTCGGTGTGAAACATCGCGCAAAGATTTCCAGTCGTTAGCGTCCAAAATTTTCCAGTTTACAGAGTTGTAAACCATTAGACTGAAGAGAGGATTTTTTCGATGATTGAAGCGGCAAGAATCGTTTCCTGTGTCGTGATTCGCAAGAGACAAAACGGCGATTGAACCTTCTCTGCCTGCCTGCGCAGATCGTGTCAACAACCGTCTTCAGAGGGTCATCCATCATATGGGCAGGCGCTCCGCCAAAAAAAGTGAACGCTTGCCCATGCGTATCCAGCGCCATTTCAAGTGATTCACGTCAATCAGCCATCACGAACACATCACTCCAATCGAACCGGCAGGCCTCTGCCGCTGTAAAAACCATCGGCACACAGGCTTCTGTGACGCGGCCCCTGAGCATCGGCTTTCCATGGCTGGATGAAGCGCTGCACACTGCTCAATAAGCGCCTTTATAGCCAAGCGTTTGCAGACATTCGTATATCCTCCGGCCTGTACGCTGTCTGCGGCGGGCAAGCTTTGCGTCCTCTTCAAGCCATTGGATAAGTGGGGCCTGTAACTCCCCCAGTCTGGGAGAAACCACAATGCTTTTCTTGTAGACCGGTTCTTCTACAGTATTGATATGTGTGTGAACCGTCGGACGGGATCAACCCATTTCGCGCGCGATCTCACTGATCTTCTGTTTCTGTACGCGATAACGACAGCGTATCTCATACATCAATCATATCCATGTAAATCAACTCCAGTTACCCCCGGATAAAGGCCGGAAGTCTATCTGCAGGGTGGAAACTTTTGGACGCCGATCCACAGGCGGCAGTCGATGAGCGCGCTGAAAGCACAGTTTGCATTGCGGGTGCGCGTCGCAAAACTGCCGGAACCGCAGCGGAGTATCGCTTTGATGCGATGCGCCGGTGGAAGTTTGATTTTGCCTGGCCGAACTGGAAGATCGTCGTCGAATGCGAGGGCGGCATTTGGGCGCAGGGGCGACATACGCGAGCGTTGGGCTTTGAAGCCGATTGTGACAAGTACAACGCCGCGACAGTGCAGGGTTGGCGGGTGTTGCGCTTTACCCGCGACATGATCCAAAACGGCGCGGCGATGAATCTGCTGACGCGGGCAATTCAGCAGGCGGCGTGAGCCTGAGCGCGGAGAGAGATAGAGCGATGAATTATGAGCCAATGGGAAGAAGCTTAAGGGTGAACCACAAGCCTGTTTGCGCGATGCCAAGCCCGA
>NZ_CAFB01000100.1 GCF_000227585.1 Candidatus Glomeribacter gigasporarum BEG34
GTTCAGCCCAGGCCGCCGTATCCGTGCCATCTGTGACCCGCACGCAGCGGAAGTTGTTGGCTCCATTCAGCACCGCCGCCCAAATCGCTGTTCCCATATCGTGTAACCGTGGTGCAATATTGCCGAATCGATGAACATAATCCGCCAGACTGCCGACCGTCACCGGCGCATTGACCGGCCCCCATTGCGCCGTGCCGACGATGCCGAGAATATTCGTCGGTACGCCGTTCAGAAAGTTTTCAGAGGGCGGGACAATCTGGACATAAACATCGGGCACATACAGCGCGGTTGTGTTGAGTGCGCCTTGTTGACTGATAGGCATATCGGTTCTCCAAAAATAAAAAAACCGCCAGAGGCAATGCCAATGACGGTGTATGTATCGTCTGATACTGACGGTTCTATCTTTCCGCTCGCGTTGTATGCGCGCTTGTGATAATGGTCTTCACCGGCCCTTGCATATCCGGCGCGGGGCCTGTGCTCACGTTCGTCTGAACATGTCGAATCACTGGATAAGTCTGTGTTTGCACGGTGGGATAGTTCACCGCATAGAACACATCGCGCCGGTAAATCCGCTGTTTTTGCCAACCATCGTCTTGAACCGAGTTCACATAAGCCATGATCCCTTCTGTACCGTCCGGAAGGCGTAAACGGCTGAGGGTTGCCAATGCACCGTCGACAGCCTTTGCCACGCAATCCCGTGCATCGGGCCGGTTCGCCCACACGGTGATTTGAAAGGTGCGCGTCTGCCGCCGAATCTCGCGGAGGCCAATCCCCGTTTTATCCTCATGGCTCTGTTCATCCCAGCCTCCATCGTCCGCGGTCACTGTCGTAACCCGCTCATCGGGTCGTGGAAAAACCGAAATCTGCACATGGCCGGCATCGAGCGCGGCGCTCAGCGCTTCAAATTTCGGCCAGCCCTGAAAGACCGCAATATCGCAGCCGGTGATAGACGGCTGATCGATGCCGTTTGGATAGGCGGCCTGAGTGATAACGCTCACCAGCGCTTGCCCGACTTCTGCAACATCGGCCATTAGGGGTGCGCCTCGTAGACCTGCAATCGCCAGCCCATCTCTGTTTTCTCCGCCGCGCGCACGCGGTAATGCCGCCCCAGATCGTCTATCAAACCATCCGCAGGCTGAATGATGATCGGTACGGAAACGGGCAGCAAGGCGATATCACCCGCGTCGATTTCACTGGTCGGCAGATTCGCGCCCTGCTGCCCGCGCCCACCAAACAGGAGGGAAGCAGGCCACGCTGCCTTTGCACCAAGCACCGTTTGCGGTGTTTCAGACACCCCTTCGTATCCCACCGCGCCTTTGGTCTGTGTTTTCTGCGCACGCTGAATGCGCACGCGCGCATCGCAGTGTATACAGGCAATGTCCGCATGCAGCGCTTGCGCGGCGATGAACCAGATCGCGCCGTCTTCGCGCCATAAATAGTCGCCCGCTTGCGTCTGCCGGCCATCAAACCGGCCTTGCCACGTGGATTGACCGAGACGGGGCGCGGCTCCAGTAGTGCGGCTCGCATTGAAACAGGCTTTAAGCGTTAACACGGGATGGGTAAACGGGTCATCCGCCTGCGTTGGCCTAAATACCTGTGTCTCCAGCCCCAGACGTTGCGCGGCCTTGGCATAGCCGCTGTAAATCTTCTGTTGCAGCGTCAAAGCATCCATTACACCATCACCCGAATCCCGCCCTGTCCCAAATCCGGCCCAGGCGGAACGCCTAAATAACCGCAGAACCGGCGTCTGAGGTCGTCGAACAACGCGGCTCTGTCCCGATGTTCCGCCTGGTTATGCGTCCAGCCGGTGGCCGCGTCGGTATCCAGATTCTCCCGCGTCTGATCAAACAGATCGGTTTCCAATTGCGCCAGACGCGGTAGATACATTTCGCGCACCAGTCGCTCTTCTTCAGCACACAGATGATTCATCTTCCATTCCAGCGCTTCGTAATACGGATGGAAGCGATAGCCGAGTCCTGTACCTGGAGAATTGCCAAAGACCGGATAGCCGCAGAAACGGCGAATCTGTATTTTTTCAGCGCCCGTAAAGGCCATCCTAGCTTGCGTGCTCAATGATCACGGCGCGTTTGTAATAAGCGTCGTTTGCGGTGGGGATAATCCGCCGATTCGCGGTGCTGTCCGAAGGCGCGGCAAAGCCGCCGATCCACGTCCAGGTCTGCGCGATCACGTCGCCCGTGC
>NZ_CAFB01000099.1 GCF_000227585.1 Candidatus Glomeribacter gigasporarum BEG34
ATACTCTTATTGGAGACGCCGACGGCGTGTACAACCCGGCGTCGTTCAATGACCGGCTGCTGCTTGGTCTGAAAGGCACAATGAGCGAGGCCGAGCTGCACATTCTGCGCGCGCGTCTAGACGGCGGGATTCGCAACAAGGCTGCTCGCGGCGAATTGCGCCGGGGTTTGCCCATCGGGCCAGTATGGGGCGAAGCCGATGGCGAAGTAAGGCTCCATCCAGACGAAGCCGTCGTTAACGCACTGCGCGCTGTATTTGATCGCTTTAGTGAATTCGGTTCTGCCCGCCATGTCTGGCTGTGGTTTCGGTCCGAGCATCTATCATTCCCACTGCAGATGCATCATACTGACCCGATCCGCTGGGCGGCACCGAGCTATCATGCCATCCATAGCGTTCTCTCCAATCCAGTTTACGCGGGTGCCTACTGTTATGGCAAGAGTCGGCGGGAACGCTATGTCGATGAACAGGGAGCGCTTAAAATGCGATTGCGTCGGCTGCCTCAGTCGCAGTGGAACGTGCTTATCAAGGACCATCATGAAGGCTACATTGATTGGGCCACCTATGAAGCCAATCAAATGCGCCTGGGTGCCAACACCAAGCCTAGGCCACATCAGGCCGCAGGTGCCGTGAGAGAAGGCAGCGCCTTGCTGCAAGGCTTGGCAATCTGCGGCCACTGTGGCCGAAGGCTCAGAACGCACTATCGCGGCACGAACCATACGCCGGGCTACCATTGCGCCAACAAATGCGCGGTGAACGGCCGCGGCGTTTACTGCCTCAACGTCGGTGGTCTGCAAATTGATGCGGCAGCCACCCAAGCCTTTCTGCAAGCCGTCAATCCGGCGGGCGTCGAAGCAGCCGTGCGTGCTGCAGAACGGCTTGAAGCCGATCACGATGCAGCGCTCGCACAATGGCGATTGACTGTGGAGCGGGCGCGCTACGAAGCACAGCGTGCCGAGCGACGGTACAGTGCCGTCAATCCAGAGAACCGTTTGGTAGCGCGCGGGCTCGAAGCACAATTGGAAAAACGATTGCATGAACTCGAACAGGCCCAGCAGGAGCTGGCCCAACGCGAGCAACTCCGCCCCCGTACATTAAGCCCTCAGGAACGAGATCGCTTACTTGCGATTGGACAGGATCTCCAGCGGCTGTGGCGAGCGTCCTCTCTCACTGTGCGTGACAGGAAACAACTGCTGCGCACGCTACTCGAAGAGGTTGCGATTACTGTCCATCGTGAACAATACCGGGCGCATCTCAATTTGCGCTGGCGGGGTGGAAAACTCACCGAATGCGAGGTCGCATTGCCGCGTTCTCGACCAGCCACCATTCGAACCGACGAAAACACCTTGGCTTTGGTGCGCCGACTGGCACAGCACTACCCTGACGCTACCATTGCAGGCATCCTCAACAAGCAAGGCCGTTTGAGTGCACATGGCTTGCGCTTTAATCAAAATATCGTCAGCAGCCTGCGCCGTCATTGGGAAATTCCCTGTTTCGAACCGCCAGCCGAACGACCCGAAGGGAAGCTGCTTAACATTCGCCAGGCAGCCTATGTATTGGGCACTGTCCCGTCGACGCTCCATCGCTGGATCAATGATGGCTTCATCTCTGGCGAACAACTCACACCCGGCGCACCTCGGCGTATTCATATCACCGATGCGGTGCGTAGCCGCTTTGTCGAGCACAGCCCGACTGGATATATCGTTATGCAGGACGCTACCCGCTTACTCGGCGTCTCCCGCCAGTCTGTGTTGCAGCGTGTTAAGCGAGGCGAGCTCGATGCTGTCCTAGTTCATCGTGCGAAAAGGCTTGCGCATCAGGGTTGTTACCGATCACCCAGACCTCTTCGAACACACCTCCTAAACCAAAGGGTATTGCTATGAAGGATCCAAGAAGTTCTTGAGGTCTGCCTCTAGCACCCAGCTTACTTTACGTCCCTTTATGGCTTCTGAAAGGGTTGCGAGCGCTTGATGGGCGCTCCATCCAGGTCGCCCGCCAAATGAACAGGGCAGAAAATCCTGCCCGTAGATGGCCGACAAGACCTGAGCCATACTGCGCTGTAGCGCCCGGTCGGCCACAGTCGATACCCCTCACGGGCGTTTCTCCTGCTTGCCTGGCCTCGGGATATAGACACGTCGGATAGCCGGCGCTCTATAGCCTTGACGATGGACAGAGTGCAGCATCCCATCCATCCATTCCCCAAAACTCTCTTTTGCCTG
>NZ_CAFB01000098.1 GCF_000227585.1 Candidatus Glomeribacter gigasporarum BEG34
GGACGACGGGTTCGGGTAAATCGGTCGGCGTGAACGCGATGATCTTGTCGTTGCTCTATAAAGCAAGGGCTGAGCAGGTGCGGATGATTTTAATCGATCCCAAGATGCTGGAACTGAGCGTTTACAACGGCGTGCCGCATTTGCTGTGTCCGGTAGTCACCGATATGCGGCAGGCCGCGCATGCGCTCAATTGGGCGGTTGCTGAAATGGAGCGCCGTTATAGATTGATGAGCCAGCTTGGCGTGCGCAATCTGGGCGGCTATAACCACAAAATCCTGGAGGCCGGCAAGCGCGATGAGACCATCCCCCATCCCTTCAGTCTGACGCCCGACGCGCCGGAGCCACTCGCGCGGCTGCCGCAGATTGTGGTCGTGATCGACGAACTGGCTGATCTGATGATGGTTGTCGGCAAAAAGAATTGAAGAACTGATTGCGCGGATTGCGCAAAAGGCGCGCGCCGCGGGAATTCACCTGATTCTGGCGACGCAGCGGCCTTCGGTCGATGTGATTACCGGCTTGATCAAAGCGAATGTGCCGACGCGCATCGCGTTTCAAGTGTCTTCAAAAATTGACTCGCGCACGATTCTGGACCAGCAGGGCGCCGAATCGCTGCTCGGCATGGGCGATATGTTGTATCTGCCGCCGGGAACAGGTTTGCCGGTACGCGTGCACGGCGCCTTTGTCTCCGATGACGAAGTCCATCGCGTGGTTGAAAAACTGAAAGAACAGGGCGAGCCGGACTATGTCGAAGGATTGCTCGAGGGCGGGGCGCAGAGCGAAATGGGCGAGTTCTTTGGCAGCGCGGGCGGTGAAGCGGACGCGGAAGCCGATCCGCTCTATGATCAGGCGGTCGAGATCGTGATTCAAAACCGCCGCGCATCGATTTCGCTGGTGCAGCGGCATTTGCGAATCGGCTATAACCGCGCCGCACGGCTGCTTGAACAGATGGAACAGGCGGGATTGGTCTCGGCGATGACCTCAAGCGGCAATCGCGAGATTCTGGCGCCGAACCGGGAGGATTAATCCAAGATGTATCGAGCCTTTTTATCGTTCTGGAGAGCGCGTTTTTCATCGGCTTGCACTGTGCCGCTTCGCGCTCGCCAAAATGCTCTAGCGCTTGGATTGGCCGTAGCGCTCTATCCAGCGTCCTGCGCGCGCGCGGACAGTATCGAACAATTGCGGGCCTTCGTTGCGCAGGTGCACGCGGCGCGAGGCCGCTTTGTCCAGACATTGATCGAAGCGCCGTCGCGCGGCGAGTCCGCGCGTCCCGCGGCGCCGCTGCCTGCGCGCCGCTCAAGCGGGACTTTTTTGTTCTCCCGGCCCGGCAGGTTTATCTGGCGCTACGAGCAGCCCTATCAACAAATATTGCAATCCGACGGCAAAACATTTTATATCTACGACAAGGATTTAAATCAGGTGATGCTGCACCCGCTCGACCAAGCGTTCAGCGCGAGTCCTCTGGCGGTGCTGTTTGGCCGCAACAATCTTGAACACGATTTTGCGCTGCGCCCGCAGGCCGCGCGCGACGGGCTCGAATGGCTTAAAATGACGCCCAAAAAAACGGACGAATCGCCCTATCGGCGGATTCTGCTTGGTTTTCGTAACGGTCAGCCGGAATCGATGGAATTGCACGATGCCTTTGGCAATCTCACCGTGCTGACTTTAAGCGCGCTCGAAAAAAATTCGCCTTTGCCTGAGCGCATGTTCAAATTTGATATGCCTCCGGGCGTTGATATCATCCGGGAATAGACAACGCGCTCGTCGCTCGCCAAGCGGCTCTGTCCTCGTAAGTCTTGGTCCACGGCCTTTCAGCGACTTTTAGCGGAAGGCGCCAGAATAGATTGAATGCGTTGTTGCATCCGCTTGGCGCTGGCGTTGCGCGGCTCAAGCTCTAGAGTGCGCTGGTATGCGCGCTCGGCCAGTTGCAGATATACTCTGCCGAGATTCTGGTATGCGAGCGCATAATCGGAATGCACCGCGAGCGCAGATTCGAGCGCGGCGCGGGCCGCGTCGAGACGGCCATATTTGGCGTGCAGCGCGGCCAGATTGTTATAGGGTTCAGGTAGTTCCGGGTATTGCGCAATGAGCGCATCGAACAGAGCGATTGCCTCATCGTCCTGACCTTGCTGCGCAAGCGCAGTTGCATGCTTGAAACGCGCCTGTGCGTCGTTTTTCAAATGAAGCGCATCCTGATCTCCAGACGCATTGCCGAGATATCCTGTCCAGCAGGCAATGAATGCGATGCGTATTAAATCTCTAAAGGATTTCATCTTTTCTCCTGAACTCCTGAATCTCCCTTTTCCTATGCCAACTCAATCTAAGCTTGGCTGGCGCATATATTTCAATATGCGCATGCTCACCTGCGTTTTTCT
>NZ_CAFB01000097.1 GCF_000227585.1 Candidatus Glomeribacter gigasporarum BEG34
GAGCCGCACACGCCTTCGCGGCACGAGCGGCGGAATGCAAGCGATTCATCGATGGATTTCAGCCGGATCAATACATCGAGCAGCATCCGGTCATCTGGATTCAGTTCCAGTTCATAGCGCTGCATGCGCGGCGCGGTATCCTGGTCGGGATCGTAGCGATAAATGTCAAAAATACGTTTGCTCATTGTGTGATCCAGAAAATGCGCTAGAAAGTGCGCGCTTTGGGCGGAATGCTTTCCACCGTTAATGGCTTAAGCTGCACCGGCTTATATTCCAAACGATCATTAACGCTATACCACAACGTATGGCGCAGCCAATGTTGATCGTCCCGCTTTGGATAATCTCGGTGCGCATGCGCGCCGCGGCTTTCTGTGCGCGCTGCGGCGGAAATCATCGTTGCGCGCGCCACTTCAATTAAATTATCCAATTCCAGCGCTTCGATGCGCGCGGTATTAAAGACCTTCGATTTGTCTTTCAGATGGATGCGCCGAGTGCGGGCGGCCAACGCATTTATCTTTGCAGCGCCCTGCGCGAGCAGTTCAGCGGTGCGAAACACGCCCGCGTGCGCCTGCATCGTTGTGCGGATATCGTCGGCCACGCATTGCGCATATTCGCCCGAAGTGGACGCATCCAGCAGCGCCAGACGCGCAAGGGCGCGTTCCGCGGCATTCGCCGGCAGCGGTTTGTGATGCTGCGCTTTGGCGGTTTGGACCATATGTTTTCCAGCGGCGCGCCCGAAGACGACCAGATCAAGCAATGAATTGGTGCCGAGCCGGTTTGCGCCGTGCACGGAGACGCAGGCGCATTCGCCAACCGCGTAAAAACCGTGGACCGGCGCGTAACAGTCGCCTGGTTTGCCGATGACCTGACCGTGAATATTGGTCGGGATGCCGCCCATTTGGTAATGGATGGTCGGTACAACCGGAATCGCTTCCCGGACGCAATCCACGTTTGCGAATTTGAGCGCGATTTCTCGAATCGATGGCAACCGTTTGTGGATCGTTTCAGCGCCGATATGCGATAGATCGAGCAGCACATACGCTTTATCCGGCCCGCAGCCGCGGCCTTCCTTGATTTCCTGATCCATCGCGCGCGAGACGAAATCGCGCGGCGCGAGATCTTTCAGCGTCGGCGCATAGCGTTCCATAAAACGCTCGCCGTTCGCGTTGCGCAAAATCCCGCCTTCGCCGCGCACGCCTTCCGTAATGAGAACGCCCGCGCCCGCGACGCCCGTCGGATGGAACTGCCAGAATTCCATATCTTGCAGCGGGATGCCGGCGCGCGCGGCCATGCCAAGCCCGTCGCCCGTATTAATGAAGGCATTCGTCGATGCCGCATAAATACGTCCCGCGCCGCCCGTTGCGAACAATGTGCATTTGGCTTCGAGGATGTGCACATCGCTGGTTTCCATTTCGAGCGCAACGACGCCGAGCACGTCACCGTCCGCATCCCGAATTAAATCGAGCGCCATCCATTCGACCAGAAACCGGGTTCTGGATTTGACATTTTGCTGGTAAAGGGTATGAAGCAGGGCGTGGCCGGTCCGATCCGCCGCCGCGCAGGCGCGTTGAACGGGTTTTTCGCCATAATTCACCGTATGCCCGCCAAATGGACGCTGATAGATCGTGCCATCGGGGTTGCGGTCGAAAGGCATCCCAAAGTGCTCCAGTTCATACACGGCATTCGGCGCTTCGCGACACATAAATTCAATTGCGTCTTGATCACCGAGCCAGTCGGAACCCTTGACCGTATCGTAAAAATGGTAATGCCAGTTGTCTTCGCTCATATTGCCGAGCGAAGCGCCGATGCCGCCTTGCGCGGCGACGGTGTGAGAACGGGTCGGGAATACTTTCGACAGAACCGCAACCGACAGGCCCGCCTGCGCGAGCTGCAGGGAAGCGCGCATCCCGGAACCGCCCGCGCCCACAATGACAACGTCGAAACGGCGGCGCGGCAGGGAATTTTGAATGGCAACCACTACTTAAAATCCATTAAGAGAGATAGGAGCTTCGCACAGCCGTGCTGGCAAGGCGCGCCGACGCAGACAGTACAGCTGTACGGCAAGGAGGCGCAACGCCGCCAGCGCGGCTGTGCGAAGCTCCTGAGAGGTTGGAATTCCACAGAATTTGCACGCCATAGCCCGCGCATCCGAGCAGCCAGAGGAGGGTCAGCGTCATCAGCGTCAGCCGTATCGAAAAAGGCTTGATGTAGTCCATCCAGATATTGCGCATTCCAACCCAAGCGTGATAGCACAAAGCGAGCAGCGCGATGGATGCGGCCAGCTTCATCCATCGATTCGCAAAAATCGCCACCCAGCCTGCGTGCGAAAAACGGCGGGCGCTGAAAAAGCAGATCAACAGGATGACGGTATAGGCTGCCATCACAACTGCTGTGATGCGCTGCA
>NZ_CAFB01000096.1 GCF_000227585.1 Candidatus Glomeribacter gigasporarum BEG34
CGCATCACCGATATCAAACAGCGTACTCAGCTCTACCGGGAAGCGCAGCGTATTTTTAAGCGCGAGCAGCCATTTACGCCTCTTTTCAGCGCGGTTGAATTTCAGCCTATCCGGAAGAATGTGAAAAATTTCAGGATTGACCCGTTTGGACACACGGTTTTTTATGGCGTCGGTTTGGAATAAAAGCCTGTTTCTAGAGCATTTTTAAGTCGATTTACCCAAGGAGCGAGCGCGAAGACAGTATGAACAATACGGCAAGCGCGAAGCGACATAGGGAAAATCACTGAAAAATGCTCTAATACTTTAGGGAGCTTTTCTATGGCAAACATTTTCCAGAAGCGCACCCGTCGCGGACTTTTTTTAAAAACGATCTGCGGCGCGGCAGCGCTGATTGCGAGCGGAGCCGGCGCACCCTATGCAGCCGCGTCCGGCAAAACGCTGGTTTACTGTTCCGAGGGCAGTCCAGCCGGGTTTGATCCAGGTTTGTATACCAGCGGGGTTGAATTCACGGCAGGCGCGGCAGCGGTCTATAACCGGCTGGTTGACTTCAAACCCGGCACGACGCAAATTGAGCCCTCGCTTGCCGAGCGCTGGGAGATTTCGCAAGATGGACGGGAATATACTTTTTATTTACGGCGCGGCGTGAAATTCCACACCACACCGTGGTTTCAGCCGACGCGCGAATTCAGCGCGGAGGATGTGCTGTTTACCTTCAACCGAATGCGTGACCCGAATATGCCGTTCCGGCGCGCTGATACTACCGAATTTCCTTATTGGCATGGCACAGGGCTGGCGCGGCTTGTCGAGAAAATCGAGGCGCTGGGCGCGGACCGGATGGCGGTCCGGTTTACGCTGAAAGAAGCCAATGCGCCCTTTCTGCATAATCTGGCCGTACCCTTTGCATCTATTCACTCAGCGGAATATGCGGCGCAATTGCTGGAAAAGGGCAAAGCCCCGGAGATCAACCAGAAGCCGGTCGGCACAGGCCCCTTTATTTTCCGCAGCCATACCAAGGATACGATGATCCGGTTTGACGGCAATCCCCACTATTGGAAACCGGCGGATGTGCAACTCTCCAGGCTGATTTTTTCAATTACGCCGGATGCCGCGGTACGCCTGCAAAAAATGAAACGCAATGAATGCCAGGTCAGCGTGTATCCGCGTCCATCCGATCTTGCGGCGTTCAAAGCGGATGCCAATCTCAAACTGCGCAGCCAGCCAAGCTTTAGTATGGGTTATCTGGCCTATAACGTTTCGCGTAAACCGCTGAATGACGTACGGGTGCGGCGCGCGCTGGATATGGCGATCAATAAAAAAGCGATAATCGGCGCCGTCTATGAAGGCCATGCGCAGATCGCCGTTGCCCCGATGCCCCCATTGCAATGGTCATATGACGAAAGCCTGCAGGACGCGCCGCGTGATTTGAAGAAAGCCAAGGCCCTGCTTGAGGAGGCGGGTTATCCAAAAGGATTCACGATTTCTCTCTGGGCGATGCCGATTCAACGTCCCTATAATCCAAATGCCCGGCTGATGGCCGAGATGATTCAGGCCGACTGGGCGAAAATCGGCGTCAAGGCAAATATTGTCACCTACGAGTATGCCGAGTATCTGAAGCGCGCCCGCCAGGGCGAGCATGATACGGGGCTCTTCGGCTGGAATGGCGATAATGGCGATCCCGACAACTGGCTGAGCCCGCTGCTCAGTTGCGAGGCTATGCACACCGCCAATCAGGCGAAGTGGTGTAACAAGCATTTCGAGGAACTTATCCAGAAAGCGGCGCGGACATCTGAGGAGCACGAACGCACCCGGCTGTATATCGAAGCACAGAAGATTTTTAAGGACGAACAGCCGTTCACGCCAATTGCTTATCCAGTCGCCTTTCAGCCAGTCCGCAAGAACGTGAGCCATTTCAAAATCAATCCATTCGATGTGACGGTATTTTCTGGCGTCACCCTCAAATAATGAGCGCAAGCGCATTTTTCAGCGGCTTGCAAAAATGCGCGCACTGATTCAACGCACCATCACTCCCCTTTTCTCCCCTGCCTTGAAACGCTCAACGCTTTAGAAGGAATCCGCCCTTCTCTGCCGCCATGTTCCGATTTCTGCTACGCCGTCTTGGCATGGTGATGCCGACTTTTCTGGGTATCACGATTCTTGCCTTTGCGCTGATTCATCTGATTCCGGGCGACCCGGTCGAAGTGATGCTGGGCGAGCGCGGTGGCGATCCTGCATATCTCGCTGCCGCCCGGCACCGGCTTGGACTGGATTTACCGTTGCCGGTGCAATATATCCGCTATTTATCAAAAGCGGTGCAAGGCGACCTGGGCGTTTCACTGGTCACTCATGTCAGTGTGCTGTCGGAATTCTTCGCGCGTTTTCCGGCGACGGTCGAACTCTCGCTGTGCGCGCTGATATTCGCGCTTGCGACTGGCGTACCCGCGGGCGTTGCCGCCGCGCTCAGGCGCGGCTCCCTGCTGGACCGCAGCGTGATGACGACTGCATTAACCGGATATTCAATGCCCATCTTCTGGTGGGGCT
>NZ_CAFB01000095.1 GCF_000227585.1 Candidatus Glomeribacter gigasporarum BEG34
TTATAGCGCTGGCTTGTCTCTTCCCCACGTATGCGCTTCTTGACGCTCGCCTTCGATCTCTTCAATTCCCGCCAATCGTTTTACATCCTTTGCCCTCTCTGGGATACAGACGCCGATTCTTTGCAAGGGTTTCCACGATATACATCTCTTCATCACCCCCTCCCCAATGTATAAAAATCGCGAGGGTAAATACGTTATTCAGAGGGAGGCTTTTTTCCACTGAAATCAACAACCCGTTCGGTTAGGTCCTTCGCAAACGGCTCGATGAGCCCCGCTCGCGGCGCGCGCGGCCCATAGCGCGGAACCTGTATCCCCTCTTCGAGATATTTGCGAACAGTCTTACGGTCCAGTTTTAATCAAGCGGCTATGGCTGAGATTCCCAACCCTTGTCTATGCAATTCCAAAATCGTCATCACTTCTCCTAGCTCAACCACCAATACTCCTCCCAAGACGAATCACAAGGGAATAGCGTCAGTGATGATTTGGCCTAGCCCCTAAACCGGCTTGGCCACTTGGTGAACAACTGGGGAAATTTACTTCGACGAAATTGGGGACTATTCATCCGTCAGTGACAGCGTGTCATGCCTGATGTAGGCGACGAACCTAGCGGCATCGTGCAGGGTGCGGACCAGTATCCACCCAATCAGCAAGAATGGCATCTTAAAGATCAGGATGAGTGCGAAGACGAACAGGACTATGTTGAATGCCAGCAACGCCGTACCGCTATGGTTGGCACGCGCCCGCCAGATCAACAGGCTGCCGGTGCCGGCAATCACTGCCAAGAGGGGGAGCTGGATGGCTGCAGTCCATGTGGCGAACAATCTGTAAAGCTTGCTTCCTTCTAGGTCGGGTGCGAAATAAGCCTTAATATAGGCGATGACTCCGAGTGCCATAGTACTCCATATGAACGCCGCCCGTTTGAGCAAGCTCTTGTGTGTTAAGCCAGACAGGCTCAGTTGCAGCTCTATATTCGGCCTTTATTGCAGCCGGATGAGCTGCGGGCCCTGATGAAATCCGCTGACTCGCGCCTTATTCCACTCACGAGCTCGAAGCTCTTGACACTAATCAGGTTGAGCGAGTCCAGGTCCGACCTATGATGTCATCACACTCAATGGCCTGCGCAACCTTTTGACATGTCATTCTTCAAAAAAGTGAATTTTCTACCTCAGAAGTAACATTTAAAGCGATTTCACGTTCACGTAGTCTTTTTGGTATGGCTGATCATGATTCAGCATGGCCCAGGCGATGCGTGCCCTCTTGTTGGCGAGAGCGACGCTCACCACGTTCAAAGGCCACCGCTTGAGAAGTTGCTCAACCCACCGACCGGGAGCCTTTGCGCGGGTCAGCACACTGCGCGCACCATGAATCAGCAATGTGCGCAAATCGGTATCCCCGCGCTTGCTAATACCAAGCAGCCTCACTTTTCCTCCGGAGCCTGTCTGTTTTGGAACCAGACCGACCCAAGCCGCGAACGCTCGCCCCGATTTACATGCCCTTGCATTGCCCATCGTTGCGACCGCAGCGGTTGCGGTGAGCATGCCCACGCCCTGTATTTCAGTCAGGGACTTCGCCGCTTGATCTGTTTGCATCCACGGGTGCAGCCGCTGCTCAATTCTGGCAATCTGCTCATCAAGCTTCTTCAAGCCATTGCACTGTTCACGCAGCGTGTCAATCAACATGGGGGGAGTCGATCCGCAACCCTTTCCAGCACAACCGGCATCGCTTTGTCCAGCGTGGCTTGGCCTTTGCCCATCACTTCTCCGTATTCCGTTCATAAGCCGCGCAGACGATTGATCTGCAGGGTGCGAAACTTCACCCATTGCTGCCTCATCCGGTGCAACGCCAGCACCGCCTGTTGCGCTTCGGTTTTGACCGCGACCGCCTGGCCAGGCTGCTGCACGGCTAGCCAGATCGCCCGCGCATCTGCCGCATCGTTCCTGTTACGCACATTAAAGGCCTTCACAAACTCCGCAGGCAGAAGCTTGACTTGGTGTCCCATCTGGGTCAGTTGCCGAGCCCAGTACTGCGCCCCACCGCATGCCTCCATGCCAATCAAGCAGGGCGTTCGGTTGGCAAAATACTCCAGCAACTTCGCGCGTTTGATCGGCTTGTTCACGATCCCCTCTGTCTCTACGTCTACGGTGTGCACCTGGAACACAGGCTTTGCAATATCCATTCCAACGGTAAGCGTCCGGTTAAAGACGTTGTATAAAAGAAGGCTCTAGATCATCAGAATGGGTGTCCAACTTTCGGGGTTCAGTCCAATCATGCCTTGCTGCCACAAATTGGACAGAAACGCATTGACGGTGCCAAACGCATCGTTGCGCGTTTTAGGACTGTGCAATTGTCCGATATACAACCCCATGCCGCGTGCCAGCGTATCTGCAATGTAATGGGTCAAACGAGGATAGTGATCTCCATTGATCACCGCATTGCTACTGGTGTTATGGCCGATGCGCACGCCGAATGAATGGCCTGCGGGAATGGGGTTGGTGATGAGGTCGATGCCCGCCTGTGCGAGTTGCTGCAATTCCGCCTGCGAATACGTCAAATGCTG
>NZ_CAFB01000094.1 GCF_000227585.1 Candidatus Glomeribacter gigasporarum BEG34
ACCGCCCGACGCAGGCTCACGGGCGCGCAGTAAGATCATGAACAGGTTCTTACGGGTGCTTAGCTCAGCAGGTAGAGCGAGGCCCTTACAAGGCTTAGGTCGGGAGTTCGAGTCTCTCAGCACCCACCCATTCGTCAGGCTTGGCATATGCAGCATGAAGGCCGCAAACAGGCTCTAAGATTTTGCAAGGGAATGGATAAGATGGATATCGTTCAGCATTTACCTGGCGGCGGGATCACAATTAAATATGATGGACTGGTCAGATTTGAAAAACTTGTCAGACTTCCGATTTTAGGTCGGGGAAACAAGAAAGTCATTGCTGTTCTCAGTAATTTTTACGATCTCACCCATCGTTTAACCTTAAATAAACTGTTTCAATTCTACCGCGATTACTATCCTGAAAAACAGGCGATTCAACAACTTCTAAAACATTTAAAAATCGACCATTACTTTTCCGAGCTGCCTACCCTCTCGGAGGTGTGGTTATTGTTCGCGCTCCATCAAGATCCCCGGCAAAAAGGCGCCGCGCGCTTATTGGGTTTATCCCACAAAACAGTGTACGTGTACGTGACTCATCTTCGCGACAAATTAAGAGTGCCCGATCTGCACACTGTATTGGCACAGTTGCGCGCTGTCCCGATTAGACCGGACCATATCCGCCTTGAGTCGGAACGCCGTCTGGATGGTCAGCACACACGGGGACGCAAGCTGGACAGCCATCGGTTGAATGCGGCTAAAGCGCTATTGGCAGAGGGCATGACATTCAAAAATGTGGCTCAACAGGTTGGCGTATCCGTTTCAACGCTTTATCGCTGGTTTTCAGACAAAAAGACGGAGACTGCCCCTTATCCATCTAGAGCATTTTTCAGCGAGATTGCGGCGGGCGCGAGCGCGAGGTGAAGCCGGCAAGCCGCTGAAAAATGCTCTAAGAACCTGTTCACGATCTAACCTCTTTTTTGGTACTCCACAAAGGAATAATCCCAACCCGCAGCGCGGTGCGTCTCGCGTGACATCACACGCCAAATTGCCGGATCCGGGGCGGGAATCCTCACATCGCCGTCAAAATCATGATTG
Source organism: Candidatus Glomeribacter gigasporarum BEG34 (assembly GCF_000227585.1). GTDB lineage: Bacteria > Pseudomonadota > Gammaproteobacteria > Burkholderiales > Burkholderiaceae > Glomeribacter > Glomeribacter gigasporarum_B. The sequence goes on from NZ_CAFB01000094.1 coordinate 1,075, forward strand.
ATTTCAGTCATGATTAAACGGCTGGCATAGGCCAGTCCTTCCATATACAGTCGCGCGCCGCCGATCAAAAAGGCTTCTGGCACATGATCTTGCTCACAGCGCGCAAGCGCATCCGCAAGACTTTCAACCGCTTCGCAACCCGCCAGCACATACGCGGGATGATGTGTGATGACTAGATTGCGTCGCCCCGGCAACGGCCGTCCAATCGATTGGTGCGTTTTACGGCCCATGATTACCGGCGCGCCCATTGTCGTGCGTTTAAAAAAGGCCAGGTCTTCAGGCAAATGCCACGGTAATTGATTGCCGCGTCCGATCACGCCGTTGCGCGCGCGCGCGATCATGATCGAAAGCCTCGTCATTTTAAACGGCGATTGGCGCTTTGATTGCGGGATGGCACTGGTAATGATCTATGATGAAATCTTCTATGTCGTAACTGAAAATATCGTCGGGTTTGCGCGCGAGGCGCAAGCGCGGCAGCGGATAAGGCGGGCGTGTCAGTAATTGTTGCACTTGCGCTAAATGATTCAAATAAATATGACAATCGCCGCCGCTCCAAATCAGCTCTCCGACCGACAAATGGCATTGCTGCGCCAACAAATGCGTTAACAATGCATAGCTCGCAATATTAAACGGCGTGCCCAGAAAGACATCCTGACTGCGGCAATACAACAAGCAGCTCAGCTTTGCCTCATGCACATAAAACTGCGCCAGACAATGGCACGGCGCGAGCGCCATCCGCCCCGCGCGCACATTGTCCGCCGGCGTTTGCGATTCATCCGGAAAATCCGCGAGATTCAGCGCGGTCAACAACAAGCGGCGAGAATGGGGGCGTTCACGAATCTGCTGAACCAAATCCGCGATCTGATCAATCGCGCCGCCGTCCGGCGCAGGCCAGCAACGCCATTGATAGCCATAAATGGGCCCCAGATTGCCTACCTCATCCGCCCATTCGTCCCAGATGGTTACGCCGTGCGCGTGCAGATACTGAATATTGGTATCGCCTTTTAGAAACCAGAGCAATTCGGCAATCACGCTTTTCAGATGAATTTTTTTGGTTGTGACAACCGGTAAGCCTTCTCCAAGATTGAAGCGTAGCTGACGCCCGAAAACGCTCAGCGCGCCGGTGCCGGTCCGATCCGGCTTTTGGACGCCGTTGGCGAGAATATCGCGCAGGAGTGCGTGATAGAGTTCCATTCAAATTTCAAAAATTGACTGGCGCGCGGCAGAGAAACACATCGGCTGCAACCAGTCAATCGCTGCCCGATCCGTCTGCGCTCGCGCATTTTTCAGCGGCTTGCCCTGTGTCGCTTCGCGCTCGCCGTATTGCTCATACTGTCTTCGCGCTTGCTCCTCGGGCAATCTCACTGAAAAATGTGCGAGATATTCATTTGCGCGGATGAAGTGACGGCAGCCGAAAAAACCGCGCGCCGCCGAGAGCGGAGAGGGATGCGCCGCCTCCAGAACGAGGTGATGGCTGGAATCAATCAGCGCGCGTTTGGCCTGTGCATACGCGCCCCACAGCATGAAGACAAGC
>NZ_CAFB01000093.1 GCF_000227585.1 Candidatus Glomeribacter gigasporarum BEG34
TTAACTTCTGTGCCGGGTGTTGGAAATCTTACTGCCTGGCATCTGGAAGCTTTTCTACCGGAGTTAGGTCGTTGTGCTCATCAGTCTCTGGCAGCCTTGGTAGGGGGCGCGCCTTTCAATCACGATAGTGGTAAGCATCAAGGCGAGCGCTTTATGCAGGGGGGAAGGGCGCGAGGGCTGGCTTTCGGGTTGATCTGCTGGTTGACTTGTGTATGCGGTTTCGTTCATCTCAAAGCTCCGTGTTGGGAGGTGTTGAGATGAATAATACACTACAAAAAATAGCAATGCAAGAAAAATTAGTATCTTCTGTAGAATTTTTTGTATCAAGACTGAGTAACGGTCAACAATTAGTTATTGGCTTAAGTTGCCTTTTGTTTTTTTCCAAAATTCACGAGTAAAAGTCGTCAGCCCTATTGCATCAGACATAGCTACTTCAGGTTCATAAAGATAATGGCCGGTAATGCTGATTTTTCGCGTACCGTCGTTAAAACGCTCAACAAGGAGCCGACCATTTGGAAGGGGCATTTCTGCTACAGCAGACGTGGAGGGATTTTGCGGTGATTGCACAGATTGTTTTCGTGTTGCTCTGTGTACCTTGTACTTGGCCAGATCAAGAATGGGCGCCCTTCTTCTAAAAGGTGTTTTTCCCTTGTGCATCTTGCCGTGATCAGTTAAGCGAGCGATCAAGAAACTGTGCGTAGCGTTGAGATGATGTTCAACGATGTGCTTTATGGTCGTACAAGTTTGTGTCGATATGTAATGCAGGAAATCCGGAATGCTGCTAAGCAGACCAACACAAATATTAAGTTTTTATCTATTGAATAGAAGTTTGCTTAAACAGCGCGGTGGGGGCAACGGTTGCCTGTAGCCCCTCTCGGCCATTCAATGTACGCTATGTAAATGACTTCTAGATGAAATCTGCCGAGCCTTACCAAGGTATTTACCCGATCTGTTTCTTTGAGCATGATGTATATACTGAAAATAGATGTTGCTCAATTATTCGATCATAGATCGGTCTAAATATATTCATCGGTTTAATGCGTTATGAGTCATATTTCTGGACAATTACCCTGTGTGGGGAGTTGTGTAGATGATTTTGTTGAGAATTATGTGGGGGCATGTCATTTGAAAGACATTCAAACAGGTCAATATCTATTGGGTAATTTCAATATAGTTCAGTCTCTGAAATTTGAATCCGTCGACAATTTCATCGGCCTCACTATTCATGATCTTTGTTCTGACGGTGGCGTCTACAAGAATCATTTAAATCCTTCAATCCTTGACTGGAAGAATAAGGAAATAGAAAAAATCAAGAAACTTGAATATCAGACACAATCCACAAAGCAGCCTGTCAGCATTAAAGGCGTCTATTTTACGATTGATGGATTTATTCAGTTTGAAAGAATGAGAAAAGTGCCTGTCCTTAATCATGAGCACAGAAAAATCATCGCATTGTTGACCTGTATGCAGGATATTACGCTACAACTTGGATGATCAGGATTGTGTCGGCTCTATCTGACATATTACCCTGAAACACAGGCAATTCAAACGCTACTGAGCTATTTGAAGCTGGACACCTATTTTAAAGCGCTCCCAACCCTACAGGAATTACGGCTTTTGTTTTTCATGCGTCAAGACTCCCATCATAAAAGCATTGCCAAACAAATGAATCTTGCGCTTGGGACAGTTGCAGTCTATATCTCTAAACTGCGCGATAAGTTAATCTCAACAATAGAGCTGAATCACATACTTGTGCATTTGCGCAGAATTCCTGTAGATGAGAGAAATCAGAATGATGAGCCTCTGTTATTTTCTAAATAAAATAAGTCTGTATAAGAAACTGAGTATTTTTTCAGCGTTCATGATCACATCAAAAGCGCATGCCATTGTTCCGAATAAGACGCTTGTTTACTGTTCTGAGGCTAATCCGGCAGGGTTTGACCCGAATCGAGCAACGAGCGGCGTTGAATATTCCGCAAGCGCAGAGACGATTTACAATCGGCTCGTCGATTTTGAGCGTGGTACAACAAAGCTGATACCGGCTCTTGCTGAGCGTTGGGAAATCTCCCCAGACGGACGTATATACACTTTTATTCTCCGGCGCGGGGTGAAATTTCATACGACGCCTTGGTTTAAGCCGACGCGCGAATTCAACGCCGATGATGTGCTATTCACTTTTGAGCGCATGCGCAATCCGCAGATGCCTTTCCGCCGTGCTTATCCTGTTGAGTTCCCTTATTGGAGCTACACTAATTTCAGTAAACTCATTATAAAAATCGAGGCGCTGGATTCGCATACGGTACGCTTTATACTGAGTTCAGCCAATGCCCCGTTTCTGGTCAATTTAACAGACCCGTCTGCATCTGTTCTGTCCGCTGAATACGCCGCTCAATTACTCAAGGCAGGCAAAGCATCTGAAATCAACTGGAAGCCCGTTGGTACTGGCCCTTTTATTTTTCAAAAATATGTCAAGGACGCCACGATTCGCTTCAAAGGCAATCCTGAGTATTGGAAACCCAACGATGTGCAGCTATCCCATTTGATCTTTACCATTACGCCAGATACCCCATATTAAAGCCTGGCTGGCTGAATACCTGAAGATTGGGGTCAGCCTCAAGTC
>NZ_CAFB01000092.1 GCF_000227585.1 Candidatus Glomeribacter gigasporarum BEG34
CGCACTTCGCAGCGCGCGAGTACATCGCCGCGCTCACGCTGCTCGCGACGCTGCGCGCACCGGTCGATGCGTTTTTTGAACAGGTGATGGTCAATACAGAAAATGCCGCGATTCGCGCCAACCGGATCGCGCTGCTGAAAGCATTGTATGCGCAGATGAATGGCATCGCCGATGTGTCCAAACTCGCGAGCGCAGGATGAGCGCGCCTCACAAACTGGTCATTCTGGATCGGGACGGAGTGATCAATCACGATTCCGAGTCTTATATTCGCTCTGCGGATGAATGGCAGCCAATCAACGGCAGCCTAAACGCCATTGCGCAATTGAATCAGGCCGGCTATCGAGTGGTGGTTGCGACCAACCAGTCCGGCGTAGGGCGCGGCCTGTTCAGCATGTCAACGTTGAATCAAATTCACACCAAAATGCACTGCGAGGCGGAAGCGGTCGGCGCGCATATCGACGCGATATTTTGTTGCACCCATGCGCCGAAAGACGTCTGCGGCTGCCGTAAACCGAAGCCTGGACTGCTTGAGATGATTGTCAAACGCTTCGGCATTGATCCCGCTATCACGCCCGTGGTCGGCGACGCACGGCGCGACCTTGAAGCGGGCGCAGCGCTGCATTTTCCGGTTCACCTGGTATTGACCGGCAAAGGCCGCGCAGCGCTCGATGCGTATCAGAATGCGGACGCATTGCCTGGCCATGCGCAGGTGCACGGAAATCTGGCCGCCTTTGTCTCAGATTTTCTATTCCAACCCTCTATCGATGAAACGTACGCCTAAACGTTTACCCCTAGCGCTTCAGATTCGCGCGCTGATTTTCTTGCTCTACCTCATCTTTTTCACTATCCCATACGGGGTTTTCTGTCTGCTGATTTTTCCATGTCTGAATACGGAGCGCCGCTACGCATGCGCTGCCGCCTGGTGCCACGCAACACTGTGGATACTGCGCACTGTGTGCGGCATTACGCATCAGGTGAAAGGCTGGGAATATCTGCCCAACGGTCCAGCGGTGCTGCTCTCGAAACATCAGTCGGCATGGGAAATATTAGGCCTGATTACGCTGATGCCACGGCGTTTGTGCTTTGTCTTCAAGCGCGAATTGTTGCGGGTGCCTTTTTTCGGCTGGGTGCTTGGGTTATTGAGGATGATCCGGATCGACCGCTGCAAAGGGCATGATGCCTTTACGTCCATTCTCCGGCAAGGCCGCGCGCGCCTTCAGGAAGGCGCATGGATTGTGATGTTTCCGGAAGGCACGCGCACCCGCGTTGGCGCTCAAGGCCCGTATAAAACGGGCGGCGCGCGCTTTGCTGTGCAGGCGGGCGTTCCGGTCATTCCCATTGCGCATAATGCGGGATATGTCTGGCCGCGCAATTCTTTTACGAAATACCCTGGAACCGTGACCGTCTCTATCGGCCCTGCGATTCCAACCGCAAGCCTTTCGCCTCAACAGGTCAATGCGCGCGTAGAAGAGTGGATAGAGATGGAAATGCGGCGGATTGACGCGGGGGCTGACTGAGATGGGCTGTTCAGTTGAGAAGGAAATCGGCGGAGACGGAGGGATTCGAACCCTCGATGCGGGCTTTAACCCACATGCTCCCTTAGCAGGGGAGTGCCTTCGACCTCTCGGCCACATCTCCTCATTTTCTTGGCGCCAAAGCCGATGCAAACGGAACGCATCGTATCGAGTTTACAGGCCCGGGTCAATGTATCCAACGCAATAGACCAAAGCCAAGCGCCAGATAAAACAGACTGGGCATCGCCGCGGTCAAAGGCGCGGGCCATATGCTGAGTGCACCGATATGCGCAAACAAAGTATTCAATAATAGAAAGCTGATGCCGAGCATCAGCCCGCCCAGCGCTTTGACGCCAACGCCCCCGCCGCGCGTATGCAAATAGGCGAATGGCAACGCTAAAGCGAGCATGACCCAAACTGAACAGGGGTAAAAAATCTTTTGCCATAGTGCAATCTGATAGCGTTGTGCGTCCTGGCGGTTTTGCTTTAAATGATGAATATATTCAAATAAATTCAAGACGGACATCTGGTCCGGCGCGACCATGAGCGCGGCCAGAATTTTCGGCGTCAATTGCGAACGCATCCGGTATTCAGGCATCGCCATTCTCTGAGCCGAGTACAGTGGCGTAAGCAGGCGCTGTTCCGTCCAGGTTCTGCGTCTTGTCAATTCCGTTGTGCGCACATCCGTCAAACGCCAGTGATTGGGCGCGATAAATTGGCCCTGCTTTGCAAAACGGATATGGATCAATTGAAGTTGAGCATCGAACTCATACGTGCGCATATTGTGAATGCTCATATCAGGCATGAGTTCGCCGATATGGATAAAACGCTTCACCGGGCGGCCGGCACCATCATTGTCAAGCGTATCCTTCACCCATACTCCGGATTGAAGCCTGGATGATATCGAGACATTCAATGCTTTAAATCCCATCCGTTCGGATATTCGGGTTGCATAGGGCATCGCCGCTTCACCGGTTAAACCGGCGATCGCTGCCAATGGCAGCCCGATTTTGGCCAATGTCCAGTATGCGCGCCGCGCGGACAGACCGGACGCTCGCCAAATGACGTACTCGGCATGCGCGGCCATCGTTGCAAATACATAAATCGCGCCCATCAACGCTGCGATGGGCATCATCTCATAAACGCGCATTGGCGCCAGCAGCGCCATCCGCGCGGCTGCATAGACCCATCTGTAATGACTTTGTCCGATCCGGTTCAGTTCATT
>NZ_CAFB01000091.1 GCF_000227585.1 Candidatus Glomeribacter gigasporarum BEG34
CAACGCACCCGGAATGCCGCGCGCCATAGCCGCCGTCGTCCAGCGGCCTCTTCCGGAGGGACGGCGCGCCCCCGTCAAATGCTGGATGCGCCACGTCGCGCGCAATCCGGCGTGCAATCCGTCCAGAAGCAGCCCGCGTTTTCAGAACAAGCCGTCCGGGAAGAGGCTGGAGATGCCGGAGATGGATTGGAAGCGCAAACCGCCGCTGCTCCGGAGGGACGGGAGACGTTGCACAAACGGCGCCGCCGCGGCCGCAGGAGCGCGGCTTCTCAGGCGCCGGAATTACGGCCAGAGAGTCAAACCGTACAAAATACCTTGAACAAGGAAAAAGCTGAAGCGATTTTCAACGATCCCTCGCCATCCGCCGATCACGCTTCCAGACTGGTGCAGGTGGATACCGACGCCGAGAAACTGCGCGCTTTAGCCCAAGATGCGACGACTCTCCCGAATGCGCCGCGCGCGGCGCAGCGCACGCGCAGGCCAAAGCCATTCATACCGGATACGCCAATGAGTCAGATTGAAACGGTTCAGCCGGCGGAGCGGCGCTAGAGCATTTTTCAGCGAGATTGCTACTTTCGCGAGCGCGAAGTGACACAATGCAAGCCGCAGAATCCAATCTAAGCGTCTATCTTTTCATGCGTTCCCGAATGTCCAAATATTTTCCAATGGATGCCAAAAAGCTGGTCAGCCTCGCCTGTGCGCTTTTTGCGTCCCGCTGCCATACTGAAGATCGCTTCTGGAAAAACCGGATAGAGGCATTGTTACCCAAACTGCTGCGCAACGGTCATCAGAGCGTATTGGATGCCGCGCTTGAACAGCTTCAAAAAAATCATCCAGGCGCCTGTAGCGTATTGGCTGAATTGGCCGAAGCGCAAAGCGAATCATTTACGTTTGAACATGAGGGCAGCGCATGGGACGCTGTGCTGATTGCAGCGCCTATCCTGGTCTGGACCCGTTATTCCATCCCATCCGGCGCGTTAAAGCCGGACTTGACCCAGACCTTGCGGTCTCATCTTCAGGCATATGTATTGGCGCAGAATACGCAGGTTGCGGTTGCGCCCTGTTTGTACAGTATTGATCAACTGCCGGACGACCACGTCAATGTATACCGCTTTGCGCAACAATTGGGGCAGTCGGCTTGCACAAACGCGCCGGTGCAGATTGCGGCTGACGATCTGCCGCAGGCGGCGTCCGCGCTGGCCGATCCGCGTTTCCTTCTTGCGGTCGCAGCCGCGCCGGCCGGAATGGCGCTGTTCCGCTGGCAGGAAGAGCGCGGCGCGCACGCTGGACGCGACGCCTGTCTGGCCCGATGGGCTGAGCAAGGGCGCGCGCCGCTTGCCCTCGCATTGCCTGGATGTGAGTTTGAATGTTTACTGCCCGATGCATACTACAGCGCATGCCGCAACGCCGATACCCGTATTCGCACCGCAGTGCTGCGCACCGCAGTGCGCTATCTCCAGGACGCGCTTGCCGTCGATGCGGGAGATTTACGCGCCGTCATCGGCGGTTTTGGCGAACGCCATGTAGAGGAGTACCGGATCGGCTTTACCCGGCGCGGCAATGCTGAAGTGCTGCATGGCATTGTCTGGCCGTTGTATGGGGAAGAAGAGGCGAGTTTTGACTTATCTTATACAAATATGGAAGACGGGCCTGAACGCCATTCGAACGTCAACATTATTGATTTATTAAAAGAGACGGGCATTCACGAGATCCGGCGGCATCCGCATCGTTTTGAACCCGAATATTGCGACGACTGCGGCGCGCCTCTGTACGCTGACCCTCTGGGTGAAATTGTTCATGCCGGCATGCCGGAAGAGGTAGAGACTGCACAGCCGCGATTCCACTAGAGCATTTTTCACTGATTTTCCCTATGTCGCTTCGCGCTCGCCGTATTGTTCATACTGTCTTCGCGCTCGCTCCTCGGGCAAATCGACTGAAAAATGCTCTAGGCGTTTCGCACAGTCGCGCTGGCAAGGCGCGCCGACGCAGACAGTACAACTCGTACGGCAAGGAGGCGCAACGACGCCAGCGCGACTGTGCGAAACGCCTGCGAGTGTTCAGCATGATCATCAGCCAAAGCAGCGCGGCGCTGCCCGCGCTATGCAGCCATGCAATCATCAACGGAGATTTCAGCGCAACCGTCGCCAGACCGGTCGCAAATTGAGCGCCTAACGCCAGCATCAACCCGTTTGCCTCAGGCCGCAGCGCCCGGCACCGGCGCAGGCGTAAACCCAGCCAGATCAAATAAATGGCGAGGATGCAGGCAAAGGCGCGATGCGTCCAGTGAATTGCGACGAGTGCATCGTGCGTCAGATAAGCGCCGTTGGCCGTGCGTCCGAGCGCGCGCCACAGTTGAAAACCGTGTTTGAAATCCATTGCAGGCAGCCACGCGCCGAGACAGGTTGGAAAGTCTGGACACGCAAGCGTCGCGTAATTGCTGCTCATCCAGCCGCCAAGCGCAATTTGCACGATGAGCAGCGCGAGCCCGGCGCGCGTCGCCCGCTGCCCGCGCGGCGCCTGGAATGGAATACGGTCTGTAAACGGCGTACAGGCGATTGCAAAACACGCCAGCGCGCCAAAAAGTGTTAAGCCAAGCAGTAAATGGAGGGTGACAATCAAGGGCTGCAATTTCAATGTCACCGTCCACGCGCCAAATGCGCCCTGTACGCCAATTAATGCCAGCAGTACAAATGGCCAGGCGGGCGAGATGCGCGGTTGACGGTGTTTAAGCCATGCGATCACAGTGATCACAATCAGCAGCGCGCCCAGCGCCAGCGCCAGATAACGGTGGAGCATTTCAATCCACGCTTTCATCAGCGTTACCGGCCCGTTGGGCCAGAGCGCCTGCGCTGCGCGGATATCCTGATGCGCATGCAGAGGCGAGGCCGTGCCATAACACCCAGGCCAGTCTGGACAACCCAATCCGGCATCGGCCAGCCTTGTGAAGCTCCCCAACAGAATCAGATCCAGCGTCAGAAAAGCCGCGACCCAAACCAGTGTGCCGAATTTGCCGGCGCCGCTGCGCAGCCAGACCCAAGCCAAAGGCAAGAATGCAATCGCCGCGCCAATCAGTCCGAGTTGAAGAATGAGCATTAGAACCCTTTTAACCCGACCCTGACCACTTCAGCAAACGGGCCACGTCCTTTTGCATTCTGTTGGGCGTCAGTTCCATTGAAAAACGCATCATCAAATGCCCCTTCGGGTCGATCAGGTAAATGGCGTCCGCGTATGTTTGATCTATTTGTGCTGGCAGCCACCGGACAAGCAAGGCGCGCGCGGATGCATCTGCAATTAAAAAGCGTGTGCCGCGGTACGCTTGTTGCACCACAGGCGGCGCGGGCGCATGATCGGCGCGAATCCAGATGGTCAGCACGCGCGCGCGTTCCTTGCCTTGGGCTGCGCGAATTTGCCGCATGAAATAGAGCTTTTTGACGCAGTCCTGCGCGCATGCGCCTGCATCGGCTGAGAGCATCAGCCATTTGCCACGTAGAGCGCTGAGCGGCACTTCCTCTATCTTTCCGTCTTTTGCTTCCCAAAGCCTCAAATCGGGCGGAACAGGCCGCTGCGGTTCAATCAATATGCCGGAGTTCACTGCACGCCTGGCAGGCTTGAACACGTAATACGCCAGGCAGGCGGCGATAACGGGCGCTGCACAAATCAGGGCGATCCATATAAGCATCCAGCGATTGCAGTGCGCATTAGAGCCTTTCTTAATCGCGTTGCAACAAGGAGCAAGCGCGAAGACAGTATGAATAATACGGCGAGCGCGAAGCGACGCAGTGGCAGCGCGATTAAGAAAGGCTCTACCGTGCGGCACGGTACGCCCCATACAATCCACAGAGCGCAATTGCAACCGCAATGCCCCACCACTGCACCATATAGCCGAGATTGCGTTCGATGCCCGCGGTCGCAGGCGGCCAGTCGCGGATTAAACCATCATTGGCATTGCCAGTTTGCCAGATGACGACCGGCTGCAATGACAATCCGGTTTCTTTTTGATACGCTGCGATATCCAGATTCTGCCGGATACGCAACTGCGGCGCCGAGCCGCCCGCGCCTAGCTCGAATGCGCGCCCCGCATCCGGACGCGCAATGCCTTTGATCTCAATTTCGCCCGCGGGCGTCTGATACGGAAGAATTCTGGCGCGCTGCGCTGCATGACGCGGCAGCCAGCCGCGGTTGACCAGCGCATAAGAAGAACCGTGATTGAGCGCGAGCGCCATGAGCACATAAAAGCCGGGTTGATCATGATACGGGCGGTTATCCAGATAGACCGTATACTCCGGCATCCAGCGCCCGCGCGCGCGCACCCGATGGTACGCCACGTCGCGCAGCGGCAGCGGCGCGGCCGTCACCGGTATCGGCGCAGCATTCTGATACTGCAACAGACGCTTCTGAAGCGCCGCTTTCTGGTGCGTGCGATCCCGCTGCCAGAAACCGAGCGCGATCGCAATGAGCGTTGCAGCGCAGGTGATTAACGCAGGCCAGAAGCGGATTTTAAGCATGAAAATCATGACTGTTCTGATTGCAGCCGTTTTTATCCTAATCGGCGTCAGTCTAGCGTGCGCGCTGTACTTCATGATGCGCGACCGGGGCGCAACCAAACGGATGGTCTACTCGCTGATGGCACGGGTGGGTTTATCGATTGGACTCTTTTTGTTTATTTTATTCGCATACCGGCTGGGCTGGATTCAAAGCACTGGAATTCCCTATGCTTTTCGTGCAACCTCTGCGCGTCTAAGCGCCCAGTCCACCCCTTGTTCTCCATCTGCTGCCCTCTTCTTCACCGCTTCCTGTTGCTGGACGGCTGCGCTTTTAAGCGATGGATCCGTTTTTGTGGCTGCGGAAGTCAAAGGCTCATCCGCGCAGCGGCTGCACGCGGATATCGCAGGCGGATCACTCGCTGGAAACGATAAATCAATCGCGATATCCAGCAATTGCTGATAGGAAGGCAACTGTCCGCTTGCGACCGGCAATTCGCTCACGCTTCCAGTTTGATCGCATGGATTCAAATACGGTGCTTTCATATCTCTTTCAGACTAAAAGCCTGTTCAGATCGTAAACAGGTTCTGAGCAGACTTCAAAAAAGGCCAACCTAAGTTGGCCCTTATATGGATTGACTTACGAAACACTGTTGACGTTCAGTAACGCGCATCCGCCGGATTACTGATTTTTATGGCTCTGGCGGCCAGCTTCTGCATGCTGTGCGCGGCTAGCATGTCCGCCATGACTATGCTGACCGCCTTTGCGTCCGGCTTCGCGCGCCTGTTCAGAATCAAATTCATGCGCTGTCCCTTTCTCATGCGCAGCGCGCCCCCCGGCGGCGGAAATTGCCCGCTGCCGCTCCGGATCCATCGCGCCAAACCCTCTGGGGCTGTGTCCTTCCGATTGATGCTGCGCGCTTGCTTTTGTAGTTGCCATAATGCACTCTCCTTTGGATGGGTATTCATTTCAGCCTAGATCAAATGGCAGTCCTTAGAGCCTGCGCACGATTCTTTCTGCGCGCCCGTGAGCCTGCGTCGGACGGCGCGGAATCCTCACATATATCAAATATGCTCCGGTTCCTGCGCTCCGTCCTCCAAGGCTTCCAGGCGCTCGTCACGGATCGCGAACAGGCTCTTAAAAAACATGATCCGGCCTGCTCAGACAGAAAGTAGTGACCTGACCGCCATGAAGGAAAGTTTAGGCGTTTCAGACATTTTTTCAAGCACAGCCGCTATTTTTTTATGACTGCTGACGTATTCATTGCATCCGCAGCGCACACCCTGCCCCTTTATACCGTGGCTCAACTGCGCGCGCTGGAAGCCGACGCCGCACGGACATTGCCGCCTGATACGCTGATGATGCGCGCAGGCAAAGCGACTGCCGCATTCATCCGTCAGCGCGGCGCAGACTGCGCGGCGCACCGTACCTGGATTGCCGCCGGCCCCGGCAATAATGGCGGCGATGCGCTCGCCGCCGCCACTGAATTACATCAGCAAGGGGTTTCTGTAGAAGTCTGTATGCCCGCCCGCGTGAACGCCAAAGACGCCTGTCATGCGCTGGACATCGCCCGCGCGGCAGGCGTCTGCATTACGGATACATTACCCGATCAGGATGTCAGAAAATACCAATGGGCGATTGATGGGCTGTTTGGCATCGGTCTGACCCGGCCGCTCGACGGTATCTATGCGGAACTTGCCCGGCGGCTGTCCCGGCGCACGGAATCCGGCAGCCCGGTGCTGGCGCTCGATCTCCCAAGCGGGCTGAATAGTGACACGGGCGCGCGGGTCAAGAACGGCAGCGCCGTCAAAGCCACGCATACGCTCACTTTTATCGGCGTCAAAGCCGGTCTGTACACTGCCGATGGCCGCGATTATGCGGGTGAAATCTGGCTCGCGCCGCTGGGCCTTGACGTAGATGATGTAGACTTGGAGCATTCTAAGCACAAGCTCTGGCTGAATGCGCCCGACCTCTTCAAGTTACGCCTTCCCGCGCGTCCGCACGCTGCACATAAAGGAGATTATGGCAATGTGACCGTGCTGGGCGGTCATACCGGCATGATGGGCGCACCAATGCTCGCCGCGCGCGCCGCGCTTTTTGCCGGCGCGGGCAAAGTCCGCGTTGCGCTCATGGCAGACGCGGGTCCTGCATACGACCCGCTCTATCCGGAACTGATGCTCGGCAATCTCCATACATTCGATGCTTCCGATGTAGACGTATGGGTGATCGGCTGCGGTATGGGCCGGGATGCGCGCGCCCGCGCCGCATGCGCGGATGCGCTCGCGCAAGGCGCGCCAACAGTGATCGATGCGGACGCGCTCAATCTGATCGCGCAACGCGAAGACCTCGCCGCGCGCGTTGCGCAGCATCCAGACGCGGCCGTACTGACCCCACACCCGCTTGAAGCGGCGCGGCTGCTGCGCTGCGATGCCAATGCGGTCCAGCATGACCGTCTGGCCGCGGCCCGCGCGCTCGCCGCGCAATACAGTGGTATTGTTGTCCTAAAAGGGTCGGGCACCGTGATTGCAGCGCCGGATGGACATCTGGCGGTCAATCCAACCGGCCATGCCGGACTGGCGACCGGCGGCAGCGGCGATGTGCTCAGCGGCCTGATTGGCGCGCTGATCGCGCAACGCATGCCGCCTTTTGAAGCGGCGCTTGCCGCCGTCTTTCTGCATGGCCGCGCCGCTGAA
>NZ_CAFB01000090.1 GCF_000227585.1 Candidatus Glomeribacter gigasporarum BEG34
CCTTGGCATGCCCAACCGTCCAGACAGCCGTATGAACAGGAGCGCATCGCTGGGGCGTTGAAATCGGCGGCGATTTCTTTAAAGATATTCCTTAATGAGGGCGGCGGACGCACGCCCGGCGGGACTGAAAACGCTAATCCATGCGCCTGTGGAATGCCATGATCTTCGCCGTGGTAAGGGTCTTGTCCGAGGATGACAATTTTGACCGCGTCCGGCGGCGTCAAATGCAGCGCGCGAAACACATCGTGCGGATAAATGATCTTGCCGTTGTTTGCGCATTCGCCATCGACAAAATGGCACAGCGCCGTGTAATGCGCGCTTTCGAGAAAGGGGGCCAGAATCCCGCGCCAGCCAGTGGATAAGCCGTCGAATTGAGTACAGAGCTGCGGTTTAGTGTCTTGCATTGACGAACGATGCTCCATGATGCGCTGGAGTGCTTGCTGGCGCGTAATGGGCATGAGCGATGAACCTATTCACAGCGATTGCACCGCCTCAAGCACCGCCTCTACATGCCCCGCCACTTTGACGCTGCGCCATTCGCGGCGCAGCACTCCGCGCTCATCGATCAGGAAAGTCGAGCGTTCGACGCCGCGCACTGCCTTGCCATACATCTTTTTGATCTTGATCACGTCGAACAGGGTGCACAGCGCCTCATCGATGTCCGCAATCAGCTCAAATGGCAGCGTGTATTTGGTTTTAAAGGCTTCGTGTGATTTAAGCGAATCGCGCGAAATACCGGCAATGACAGCGCCGGCCTGGCTAAATGACTCAAACAGATCCCGAAACGCGATACTTTCGGAGGTGCACCCAGGAGTGTCGTCTTTCGGATAGAAATACAACACGACTTTCTTGCCGCGCAACGCGGCGATTGAAAATTCTCCGTCGGTTGCGCTGGCCGTAAAATCAGGCACCAGTTGGTCGATCACAATGGGCATCAAATTTTCTCCGGTAGGTCAATATTCGGGCAACCCTAGAGCATTTTTCAGTGAGATTGCATAAGGAGCGCGAAGCGACACAGTGCCAGCCGCTGAAAAATGCTCTACTCAATCAAGGCTTGCGCGTCCGCGACATGATCGCGATAAGCCTCGAAGATTTTACGAAGCGCGCCGTTCATATCCATTTGAGGATTCCATCCCAGTTCAGTGCGCGTATTATCGATTTTCGGCGCGCGCGCCTGCATGTCTTGATAGCCGCCGCCGTAATAGGCGCCAGACGAAGTCTCAACCAGTCTGACTTGCCGGGCGCGCGGCGCGTATTCCGGAAATTCGGACGCCAGCGCGAGCATGGTTCGGGCGAGTTCACGCACTGAACATTCGTTTTCCGGATTGCCAATATTGTAAATTTTGCCGCTTGCGATGCCATTCGGGTTCTCGATGATTCGCATCAGCGCGTCGATTCCATCATCAATATCAGTGAAAGCGCGCTTCTGATAACCGCCATCGACCAGATGAATGGGCTCCCCGCGCACGATTTGCCCCAGAAACTGGGACACCACGCGCGAGCTGCCCTCTTTGGGGGTATTGATGGAATCCAATCCCGGCCCAATCCAGTTAAACGGTCTGAACAGGGTGAAATTCAGCCCCTCCTGCATGCCGTATCCCCAAATGACACGGTCCATCAATTGCTTTGAAGCCGCATAAATCCAGCGCGGTTTGCTAATTGGGCCGTAAATTAAATTGGATGTCTGCGGATCGAATTCATCATCTGTGCACATTCCATAGACTTCGGACGTCGATGGAAACACCAGATGTTTGCGGTATTTGACTGCCGAGCGCACAATCGGCAGATTGGCCTCGAAATCCAGCTCAAAGACGCGCAGGGGCTGTGTGACATAGGTTGCCGGCGTTGCAATCGCGACCAGCGGCAAAATGACATCGCATTTGCGGATGTGATATTCGACCCACTCTTTGTTGATCGTAATATCGCCCTCAAAGAAATGCATGCGCGGATGGCGAATTTCATCGCTTAGACGGTCGGTGAGCATGTCCATGCCAAACACCTCCCAATCCGCCGTCTCAAGGATGCGCTTGGAAAGATGATGGCCGATAAAACCGTTCACGCCGAGAATCAGGATTTTTTTCACCCCCGTATTATCCCTCAACCTGCTTAACCTCATCCTCCGCCTTCTCTGTCCTTTTCAAGCCGTGTGTGCGCAAACTGGCGCGGCCAGGCGCGGACCTGCTGGTAAATACGTCCGATATATTCGCCAAGCAGTCCGAGCGCAAAAATGACAACGCCAATCAAAAAGAAATTAATCGCAAATAGCGTAAATACGCCTTCGACTTCCGCGCCCAGAATAAAACGGCGCACCACCAGCAAGACAAATAGCGCGGCCGAGCCCGCCGATAATAATAAGCCCGCAAACGATAGCCACTGCAACGGCGCCACCGAAAATCCGGTCACCAGATCAAATGCCAGCCGAATCAGTGCATAAAATGAATATTTTGAATCGCCAGCAAAACGCTTATCATGCGCGACCTCGATTTCGGCTGGATTCTGTGCGAAGGTATAACCGAGCGCCGGAATAAAGATATTGGTCTCGCCATAGGCGTTCATCCGGTTCACGATGCGCCGGCTGTAACCGCGCAGCATGCAACCGTGGTCGGTGAGCCGGATATGCGTAATCCGTTCGCGCAGCCAGTTCATGAGGCGCGATGCCTGATGCCGCCATACACTGCGCCGCCGCTGCGCGCGAATCGTCCCGACATAGTCGTGGCCCGCGCGCATCTGCTCAACCACTT
>NZ_CAFB01000089.1 GCF_000227585.1 Candidatus Glomeribacter gigasporarum BEG34
GAGGTGGTGATGCTTGAACGCAAGGAAGCGAGCTATTCGTATTTCGCTGATCCGATGTATGTCTTTATGGATAGTGAATACAATCCCTGGGAAGTGGAAAAAGATCATCTCGGTGGTGCGCTGCATTATCTTGAGGATGGCATGGCGTGCGAACTTGTGCTTTATCAAGGCAGCGCGATCTCGGTTGAATTGCCCACCACCGTGGTGCGTGAAATCACTTATACAGAGCCTGCGGTGAAAGGAGATACGTCGTCGGGCAAGGCGCTGAAATCAGCCAAACTGGCGAGCGGTTTTGAAATTCAGGTCCCGATCTTCTGCAATATTGGCGACAAGATTGAAATTGATACACGGACGAATGAGTATCGCCGCCGCGTCTAGAGCATTTTTCAGCGACTTGCACTGCGTCACTTCGCGCTTGCCGTATTGCTCATACTGTCTTCGCGCTCGTTCCTTGTGCAATCTCGCTGAAAAATGCTCTAGCTCCCGAATACACGGAACGGCGAAGCGACATAGGGAAAATCAGTGAAAAATGCTCTAGCCGGTTAAACGCTGCAAAGCTTCACAATACCTCTGCGCCGTTTTTCGCACAATGTCCGCGGGCAATGAAGGCGCGGGCGGGGTTTTTGACCACGCCTGCGCGTTGAGCCAGTCGCGTACAAATTGTTTATCAAACGCAGGCGGACGGACGCTTGGCTGGTATTGATCGGCTGGCCAGAAGCGTGACGAATCGGGCGTGAACGCTTCATCCATCCAAACGAGCGTTCCGTTCTCATCCAGACCAAACTCAAATTTGGTATCGGCAATCAGAATGCCGCGCGTTTGCGCATACGCGGCGGCCTCGGTATACAACTGAAGACTGATTTCCCGAATGCGCTGCGCGCACGCGCGGCCAATCCGCGCTTCGGCTTCGGCAAAAGAAATAGGTTCATCGTGCGCGCCCTGAGCCGCTTTTGTCGTCGGCGTGAAAATCGGCTCAGGCAGTTGCTGCGCATATTGCAGACCCGTCGGCAGCCGAATCCCGGATATCGTTCCGTGCTTCTGGTATTCATTCCAGCCGCCGCCCGCTACATAACCGCGGACAACCGCTTCAATCAGGATGGGCTTTAAACGTTTGACGACCACGGCGCGTCCCGCCACCTGCCTCGCTTCATCCGCGCTCACCACCGTTTCGGGCGCAATATCCGTTAAATGATTAGGAACGATATACGCGAGCTTGCCGAACCAGAAGTTCGATATTTTGTTGAGTACACATCCTTTATTCGGAATGGGTTCATCCAATATTATATCGAAGGCAGACAACCGATCCGTGGTCACAATGAGCAGCCGATCGTTGCCCACCGCGTAGTTATCGCGGACTTTGCCGCGTCCGACCAGTGGTAACGAATGTAGCGCGGAACGATAAAGAGAAGAGGGATGAGTCAAGCGGGCAAATGTAAGAACTTAATAATCGAGGGCGCAAACGTGACCACCGCCACCATCAGCGAGCCGAGCTTCAGAATGATGTCTTTGCGCAGAATATTCATATCCTTGCGCAAATCATTGATTTCACAGCGTAAGTTCGTTTCAAGTTTTTCCAGATCATTACGGATCGCCGACTTATATTCACGCAGATCGGCTTTCGTCGCCAATTCCGCGGATACATAAGATTCCTGAACTGCTTCAGTCAAAGCCTCTGCCTGTGGATCATTAAAGCCCGCGCTTTTTAGCTTGCGGACAAATTTATGCGTGTCAAATGGGAAAACGGCGGCCATAGTGAGACACGCTCCTTAAAACTGGGAGGAAATACTCTAGTTTACCCGTTGCGCCAATTCACCGCTTCTATACCGCTCGGCCATTTTTTCAAGCGGTATAGGCGTTATTTTGCTGGCTTGCCCTTCGCAGCCGAACGCGCGATAACGCGCTTTGCAGATGGCTTGCATCGCCGCGCGCGCCGGTTTCAGATATTCGCGCGGATCGAATTTGTCCGTATATTCACAAAAGAAACGCCGGATCGCCGCCGTGCTCGCCAGCCGCAAATCCGTGTCGATATTCACTTTACGCACGCCATGCCGAATGCCCTGCTGAATCTCTTCCACGGGTACGCCATAGGTTTGTTGAATTTCGCCGCCGAACGCGCGGATTTCGTTGAGTAATTCCTGAGGCACCGAAGAGGAGCCGTGCATCACCAGATGCGTATCCGGCAGACGGCGGTGAATTTCCTTCACGCGCTCAATCGCCAGAATATCGCCGGTTGGCTTTTTGCTGAATTTATACGCGCCGTGCGATGTGCCAATTGCAATCGCCAGCGCGTCGCATTGCGTTTTCTGCACAAAATCGGCGGCCTGTTCCGGGTCGGTCAGCAACTGCTCGCGGCGCATCGCGCCTTCGGCGCCGTGGCCGTCCTCTTTATCGCCGCGCATCGTTTCCAGCGAACCGAGGCAGCCGAGTTCGGCTTCAACGGTCACGCCAATCGCATGCGCAAAACCGGCCACCTGTTGTGTCACCTCAACGTTATATACATATGAAGCGACCGTTTTCCCATCTTCGCGCAGCGAGCCGTCCATCATCACGCTGCTAAAGCCGCTGCGGATTGCCGTCAAACACACGGCGGGCGATTGGCCATGATCCTGATGCATGACAATGGGTAAATGCGGATACGCCTCCAGCGCGGCCTGAATCAAATGGCGTAGAAAAGGCTCGCCCGCGTATTTACGCGCGCCCGCCGAAGCTTGCATGATGACCGGCGCATTGACTTCATCAGCGGCGGCCATGATCGCCTGCACCTGTTCCAAATT
>NZ_CAFB01000088.1 GCF_000227585.1 Candidatus Glomeribacter gigasporarum BEG34
TAGCCTGTTCACCGACCGCCAGGCGCGGCCCGACGATGTGATTCCGGATGGCTCAACAGATGCGCGCGGCTGGTGGGGCAAGCCGAACATCGGCTCGCGCCTGTGGCTGCTGGAGCGCGCCAAGGCCACCGAAGCCACGCGCCAGCAGGCGCGGGACTACATGACGGAAGCGCTGCAATGGCTGATCGACGACGGGGCGGTTGCGCGCTTTGAGATCGACACAGGCTACAGCCGGTCTGGACGCCTGGACGCACAGATCATTGCGTATCGTCAGGACGGCACCACGCACGCGATGCGGTTTGAATGGGCCTGGCCAAAATGAAAAAGGAGCACGCATGCCCTATACCCGTCCCACATTAACCGAACTCCGCCAGCAGGTCGCGCAGGATTTGGGCGTCGATGCGCTCTTGCGGTTCTCCAATCTGCGCATCGTTGGGGACGCGCAGGCGGCGCTTGCGCATCTGCATTACGGCTATCTGGATTGGATTGCGCGCCAGGGCGTGCCGTTTACCGCCGAGGATGAATATCTGGAAGGCTGGGCCGCGCTGAAGGGCGTGTATCGCAAACCCGCGCAGGCGGCGGCGGGCAGGGTGACGTTCACCGGCGCACCCGGCGCGGTGATTCCTAAAGGCGCGCCGCTGGTGCGCAGCGATGGCATGACCTTTACCACGCAAACCTCCGCCCTTGTCGATGCGGAAGGCACGGCCACGGTTGAAGTCCAGGCCGAATCCGATCCTGCCGGTTTGAGCGGCGCAGCCGGCAATACGCCGGTCGGAACCCCGATGACGCTGGGGACGGCCATTGCGGGCGTGCAGTCCAATGGCCTCGTCCATACGCCGCTGACCGGCGGCACGGATTTGGAATCGGATGACTCTCTGCGCCGCCGGATGTTGGCGGCGTACCAGCAGCCGCCGCAGGGCGGCAGCCAAACGGATTATGTGCAATGGGCGTTGCAGGTCGAAGGCGTCACCCGCGCATGGTGCGCGCCGCAGGGCTTTGGCATCGGGACGGTGGTTGTTTATATCATGTGCGACCAGAGCCAGGCGGAACAGGCCGGATTTCCACAGGGTGAGGATGGCGTCGCACAAGATGAGCCGCGCGGCGTTGCGGCCAGCGGCGATCAGTTGCGCGTCGCGAATCATCTGTATGTGCTGCAACCTGTCACCGCGCTCGTCTACGTGGTCTCGCCCCTGGCCCATCGGGTGGATGTTGAAATTTCCGGCCTGCCGAACGCCGCGCCTGAGATTCGGGAAGCCATCGCCGCCGCCATTCGCGCGGTCTTTAGCCGCGAGGGGCAGCCAGGCCGTCCAGTCTATCTGTCTTCCATCGAGTCGGCGATTGCCGCGATTGCGGGCACGGCAGGCTTCATCATCCAATCACCGGTTGGCAATATTGCCAATGGCCCCGGCCAATTGCCCGTATTGGGCGAGGTTCGGTACCTCTAATGGCCGCCCCTGTATATTCCGCCGCCGATTACCGGCGCGCGTTGCAGGCGCTGCTACCGCGCGGGCGCGTCTGGCCGCGTGAACCCAACGCCACGCAAACGCGGCTGTTGGAAGGACTTGCGCCCCTCTATGCACGCAGCCATGCGCGCGCAAACCGGTTGCTCCGGGACATTTGTATCTCCAGCACCGTTGAACTGCTGCCTGAATGGGAAGCCACGCTCGGATTGCCCGACCCGTGCACCGGGCCGCTGTCCACCGTACAGGCGCGCCGCGCTCAGGCCGTCGCCCGATTTGCGAATACCGGCGGGCAATCGGCGGCGCACTTTATCCGCATGGCCGCGCAGTTGGGATATGCGATTTCGATCACCTGTTATGCCCCGTTTCGCTGCGGCCAAAGCCGCTGCGGACAGCCGCTCGGCGGCGTGGACTGGTTCTATCACTGGGCCGTAAATGCGCCGCTCACCACGAAGATACGGTTCCGAACCGGCCAATCGGCCACCGGCGAGCCGCTGGCCAGTTGGGGCAACCGCGCGCTGGAATGCCAGTTGCGCCGAATTGCACCCGCGCAGTCCACGCTTCAATTTCATTATCAGGAGAATGCCAATGTATCAGTTTGATGGGCCTTTTGCCGTCACCGCGCCGCCCGCTTCCACGCCTCAAGACTCGCCCGGTTATTTTTCCGATGGAAATCCCGCAACCGGTCAAGCGGCCACGATTGTGCCCGCTGAATTTCTAAATGCGCTGATGCGCGAGTGCTTGAATCTGCTGCATGCCGCCGGCATTGCGCCGGACAAGGCGAAATTCGATCAGATCACCGCTGCAATCCGGCGGCTCTCGCAAACGCTCGGCGATGAGCGCTATGTGCCCGTCTCGGAAAAAGGCCAGCCGGAGGGCGTGGCGACACTGAACGCGCAAGGCCATGTCCCCACCGAACAGTTACCCCGCTCCAAAGTCGATCTCGCATGGTCGAAAATCACCGGCAAGCCAACGACGCTCACCGGCTACGGCATTACCGATGCGGTCAATGTCGAAGAGAAAGGCCAGCCGGAGGGCGTGGCGACACTGGACGATCAAGGCTATGTCCCCACCGAACAGTTACCCGCGCTCGATTTCACCCCCGCGGACGGCTCGATTACCACGCCCAAGCTGGCCGATGACGCGGTGACGAGTTCAAAGATTGCCTATGGCGCGATTGTGAACAATATCGGCTATACGCCGCTTGGTACCAAAGGTGATCAAGCGATCGATGGCACGCTGAACGTGCGTTATTGGCTGCATATCCGAAATCCGAATGACAGCGCCCTGCGTTCCGTCCATCACAACGACGGCACGATTGGGTTTGTCGGGCCGCGTGGATGGATGGCACGCTTTGGGGACGACGGCAATCTCTGGACGCCGATATTTGGTTGGCTGAGCAATA
>NZ_CAFB01000087.1 GCF_000227585.1 Candidatus Glomeribacter gigasporarum BEG34
CCCCCTATTGCGCGTCATTGAGACTATATGAACGTCACCCGTTTGAGCAAGCTTTCTTAAGTTCAGACAGACAGACAGGCAAGGTTGCCGCTCTATATCCGGCCTTGTTGCAGCCTGATGCCTATTGTCGCGACGGCGGCGCTTGCAGTGGGCACGCCCACCCCTGGAATCTCCGTCAGGGTCTGAACGGCCTGATCTGCTTTCACCCATTCACGCAACCGTCTCTCAATCTCAGCGATTTGTGCGTCCAGCGGCTTCAACCCATTCCACTGTGCTTGTAGCATGTCCATCCGCCTGCGGGGGAGTCGATCCGCGACCCTCTCCAGCACAACAGGCATCGCTTTGTCCAACGCTGCCCGGCCTTTTCCCATCCCCTCGCCCTATTCAGTCAACCACCCACGCAGGCTGTGGATTTGCCTGGTTCGAAACTTCACGAGTTGCGGACACATTCGGTGCAACGCTAAGACGGCTTGCTGTCCTTCCGTTTGCACGGCAACGCCCTGACCCGGTTGCTGCACGGCCAGACCAGGCCCTCGGTGGGCAAAGTACTCCAGCAATTTCGCACCCTTGAGCCGCTTGTTCACGATCTCCCCCGTCACTGCATCTACGGTGTGCACCTGGAACACAGGCTTTGCAATCTCCATTCCAACGGGCGTAAGCTTCATTTCGGACCCTCCGGTTTGCCGGTGAACCTCTTGATGATCTTCCATCTTTGGCAGTTGGAGGCTGTCGGCCTGTGAGGCTCCAGTTCCATTCCTCTCACCGCTCACAGGCAGGGGGGAGGCGTGCATGACATGCTTTCAGCCAGAATTTGGCCCCTGTGTTTGCTCAATCCAGAGCCCAGCACTTCTTAACAATCACCCGCGCCAATGCCTAATGCAAGATGCACGGCCTTGTTTTTCACGCGCCCTTCATCCCGAATCTGAAGCCGCAGCGCATCGAAATCCACAATGGGATACATGCGATCCAGCGGGCGCGTCTGCCATTGTTCCACTTCAGCCAGCACTTCATCGGTGATCGTCGAAATCAGATCGGGCCAGCCTTCCCATCCATACAGTTTCAATCCATGCCTGCGAATCTCGCGCACACTCATCCCGCGAGCGTACAGACGGATCACATGCGCATCAACACCAGGCAAGCGCCGCGGATATTTCGCAATACGCGCAGGCTCAAAAGTCGAAAGCCAGGCGCGTGGAATCTCCAGGGGCACATCACCCACAGGCGGGATCACCGTTTCGGCGCTACTGCCGTTGCGGTGATTGTCGGTTTTCCCTTGGCGCTCTGTTGCTTTAAATGATGGCTCAGTTCAGCCTCCAGCATCCGCTCAGCCAACCGTTTCTTGAGTTGACCTGCAAGCCCAGATTCGCCTAACAGCGATTCCGTCTCTTTGCTCTGTACCTGGCTGAGCAATGGGTTTATCCGTTCATCTGAAAATATTTTGTCTGGATATTTTTTTCCGTTGTGTGCTTCTTCATTTCGATCATGAGCACTCCTTTTTTGAATCATCATCTCATGACCTCCACACATAAAATTCATGACAGGCTCGGCTATCCAGAGAGAGGGCTTTGAAACCGTTACAGTCGCCTGCGAACTGGCCATCGAAGAAAGAACCATTAGCGCCGACGCCCTCCTGAACATCCTCTCCCGGCTGCAAACCAATCCTGCCCCGGCGGTTGTGGCAACGCCAGAGCAGCTTTGCCTGAAGCTGCCGCCCATCGCTGATTATGGACGCTATGACGCCTTGCTGAGCAGGTCAGCAGAAGGGTGTGCATGAAAAAACTCAACTCATGACCCTTCTGAAGACTCTTAAACTCAACGGCATGGCCGCCGCCTGGGACGATGTTCTGTCCCAGGACAAACAACGCAAGGGCAGCTTTGAAGAAGTGCGCGGCGCGCTCGCTCAGGCAGAACTTTCTCATCGAAAAGCCCAATCTATTCATTATCAGATGAAGCTGGCAACATTTCCCGTTTATCGGAACCTGGCCGCCTTCGACTTCAAAGCCAGTCCCCTCTCGGAAAAAGAGGTCTGCCATCTTCATCAAGTCAGTTCATCGACGACACACGCAACATCGTCCTGGTCGGCGGCACCGGCAAGACCTATCTTGCCGTCGCCATCGCCGCTCATGCCGTCCGACAAAGATACAAAGTCCGGTACTTTAATGTCGTCGATCTGATCAACCAGCTGGAGCAGGAACAACGGACTGGGCATTCCGGACGCCTCACAGAACGACTGAAGCGGCACATACAACTTATCGTCCTGGATGAACTGGGGCACCTGCCTTTCTCTCAAAGTGGCGGAGCTCTCCTGTTCCATTTCGTCAGTAAATTGTATGCACAGGTCTCACTGATCGTGACGACCAATTTGGGTTTTAAGGAGTGGGAGCAAGTCTTCGGCGATGCCAAAATGACAACCGCATTGCTCGATAGGCTGACTCATCACTGTTCCGTTTTAGAAACCGGAAACGAAAGCTACCGGTTTGAAAATTGGAACTGATATAGGAGGTGTGACTGAGGTGGAGTGCCCCCCTGAAGCTGGACAACTTAGGCTGTAAAATTTGACTCACTTGCTGAGCGAACTTGTTTCAAACTGATTGGGTGATAAATAACCTAGGGCTGAGTGTAGGCGCTTGGCGTTGTAGACCTCCTCAAGGAATCGTGGCAGACACGCGGTTACGTCTGCAAAGGTTTCGTACCCAGAGATATAGACTTCCTCAACTTTGAGCGTTTTCATAAAGCTTTCTGCTTGCGCATTGTCGTAGGGGTTGGCAACTGAGCTCATAGAGCCCATCAGACCGTATTCATGCAGAGCGCGTCGGTATTCCGCGCTCGCATATTGACTCCCTCGGTCACTATGATGAATACAGGTGCCTGGCACAG
>NZ_CAFB01000086.1 GCF_000227585.1 Candidatus Glomeribacter gigasporarum BEG34
TCACGCCGATCTTTTCCCAATCCGCCTGGATCATTTGAGCCATCAAGCGGGCGTTCGGGTTATAGGGCCGCTGTTCTGACATCGCCCAGAGTGAAAGGGTAAAACCATTCGGATAACCTGCCTGCGCCAACAATTCCTTTGCTTGTTTTAAGTCGCGCGGCGTATCTTGCAGTGTTTTATTATATGACCATTGCATCGGCGGCATCAGAGAAACCGCGATTTTTGCATGGCCTCCGCCTCCGTAAACCGCATCAATAATCGTCTTTTTATCTATCGCCGTATCCAGCGCACGGCGTACTCGCACATCGTCAAGCGGCGGATGCGTCATGTTGTACGCCAGATAACCCATACTGAAACCTGACTGGCTTAATACTCGGAGGTGGGGCACTTTCCGCAGCATTGCGATATCAGAGGAACGCGGAACAGCGCTAACCTGACATTCATTCTTGATCAGTTTTTGCGCCCGCACGGCGGCATCCGGCGTGATAGCAAATATCAGTCTGGACAAGCGCACATCCTCAGGCTTCCAATATTCTAGATTGCCGTCGAACACAAGGGTTGAATCTTTATCATATTTGCGGAAAATAAACGGGCCAGTGCCAACCGGCTTCTGATTGATCTCTGATGGCTTACCCTTTTCCAGCAATTGCTGCGCGTATTCGGCCGATACAATTGATGCAAAGGGCATTACCAGCTTAGATAGAAACGGTGCATAAACGGTATTCAGCGCAAAACGCACGGTATAAAGATCGGGCGCTTCAATTTTAGAAATGACCGTCTCCAAGCCCTGAAATTCGGGAAATTCGGTCGGATATGCCTTGCGGAACGGTATATTTGGATTGCGCATCCGCTCGAAGGTAAAGACCACATCTTCCGCGTTGAGGTCGCGCGTGGGCTTGAACCACGGCGTTGTATGGAATTTTACGTTGCGCCGGAGATAAAAAGTATAGACTCGGCCGTCAGGGGAAATGTCCCACTTTTCAGCGAGACTGGGTTCGATTTTGTTTATATTTGTGCGATTGTATTCAAGCAGACGGTTAAAGACCGTTGCCGTCAACGTAAATTCTGTACTCGCTTCACTTCTACCAGGGTCAAACCCTTTTGGAGAGGCTTCAGCGCAATATGTGAGGAATTTCATCGGTAAAGAGTACTTTGTCAAACCATTTGCATATGCACCACAAGCCACCAGCCCGACAGGAAGGGTAGCTGCTGCTCTAATTACACGCCAGGCACGGACAATATGATTGTTCATGAGAAAAGCATAAGAAATGCTGCTCGAAATTATCTATGTATTCAAATGTCATTGAATCAAATATATAAAAATTCTTGACGTTTATTTTTTGTTGCATAAGGGTTTCTTAATAAAAATCAGTGCTTGTTATGAGGTTTTTACCTGTTGTGCGCAGTTTAGAGAGAACATGGTGTAGGGTAAACGGGCTGACTATTTTTTCCCGAATATGGGTGATGTGATTACTCATGGTTGGAGCGGAAACATCAAATTGTTTGGCAAGAACTTTACATTGAGAAGATTTGCACATGGCAAGTAAAATCTGTATTTCCTTACAAGTGAGTGGACTCAGAGGATCGAAACAATGATCTAATTCCAGATGCCGTAATAAATGCTGAATTGCCTTTCGGTTAGAGACAGGAAAAAATCCTTGATAGAGATAAAACAACCTATCTAAAGACAGCCGTGGCGTTAAATCCTGGAAAATAGTCAGAAATGCAATGACTCTTTTTTTATCTCCGCTTGCGCTTGAAATGGGGATTATGTTTATACGCTCAAGCTTCATCAAGCCATTAACATACAGGTGGGGCCAATTAAAGTTGGCAGAGCGTTTCGTTAACAAGACTCGATTTTCAAGTTCCTCGGTCCGTTTCACATTATCGAGTTCAGAACATATTATGGCAGAATCCAAATTCAATTTAGACTTCCTCTGACGTATATCGTCTATCCAAATCTCGCGAGGGGTAACGTTGATTAAATCGTCAATGGATTCTAATCCGTTATAGATAGCCTCATAATGGTTGGCCAGAAGATGTTTTCTCGTACATGCGTCTCTTACATGGCCTGCGTCAGAATAGCTTTCTAAAAAATCAGATAAGAATTCGCCACTGCAGCTAATTGTTCCGCGACCACTGTTTAGATTGGACAAAATTTGAGCCGCATTCATAATGTTTTCTCCAGTCGAAAAAATAATTTTACTGACTGAACACTAACTCTAATTTTTTGATATTTGTTTCCCTGATCAATATATAATTCAACTGAAACGTTGATATGACAGCGGTTTCCTAATAAACCTCAACTGCACGTTGAAATCACGCAGAATTCGTGTGGTTATTTTTCATACGTTTCTCTTCGGATCGAGCGACGATACGACCTATGAGCACATCGGTCTGTTGTGCTCGAAAGAGATCACAAGAGGAATGCCATGCCAAACCTGACCCAAGAAGCGCTGACGCAACAGATTTACGAAAATAAGTGTGCCCATCCAAGCCTGGAAGACATTCTGAATTGCTTTTATGAGCTGCCATGCAGCGAGCTGGTGTCTCTGTTTCATGATCTGGCCTCTGTGATTCATCAAGCCTGGCATGCAGAGAATATCGAGCTGAGCGCATCACTCCGAGAACGGTTTCGGCAGGATTTTTTGGAAGTGTCAGACATTGAAGCTTTAGGCGCTGAGCAGACGGCTGCCGACCCCAGTGCCGACGCCGGCCATTGAACAGAGGCGGTTTTAGCGAACGGTTGAACGCCGCCGGCCGACGCATGGAGAATTCAAAAGAATGCCATTGGACGCGCCGGTGACGAGTACGATCATGGAAGCGACAGCCTCCTTGCGCTCACCTGTTTTAGACCGGCAGTTCCGCCGGCGTATGCCCTTTCAGCCAATCGGCCAACGCCGCGTTCATGCGTGTTTGCCAGCCCGGGCCGGAGGCGCGGAAGGCAGCCAGAACATAGGGATCGCATCGGAAGGCAATGGCAATCCTGGGTTCGCCAGAGACAGGGGGTCTG
>NZ_CAFB01000085.1 GCF_000227585.1 Candidatus Glomeribacter gigasporarum BEG34
GGTCGCAGAAAAACAGGGGGCGGTGCTCGGCATGGATGCGGGCCTGTCCACGCTGGAGATGGAAGCGGCGGAGAACGCGGGCGAGGATTGGGAAGAAATGCTGGATCAGCGTCAGATCGAGGTGAAGGCGTTCGAGTCGCGCAACCTCACGCCGCCGAGCTGGGCGGGGCTGCATCCTCTGCCTGCGCAACAGACGATTGAAAAACCGCAGGCGGTCTGATGGCACTCCAGGCGCTGCTCAACACGCCGCTCGCGTTGCGGCCCGCGGCGGCGCAGGCGTTGATCGCGGCAGCCGCGCGCACAGACGCAGGGCTGACGTTAGACATGCAGGCACGCTCTGCGGAAGCGGGCTACACGGTGATCGGCGGCGTTGCGCTGATTCCCGTCCACGGCGTGCTGATGCACAAGCTCGGCGTGTTGCAGTCGTTCTGGGGGATGGCGGGTTATGACGGCCTCCGGCAGAACATATGGAGGGCGCTGGCTGACCCGGAAGTGCATGCGCTGGCGCTCGATATCGACTCGCCCGGCGGGATGGTCGCGGGCTGCTTTGATCTGGCCGATGCGATTTTTGAAGCGCGCGGCGAGAAGCCGATCTGGGCGATGGTGAACGAGCAGGCATGCTCGGCGGCGTATGCGCTGGCAAGCAGCGCGGATGTGGTGACGGTGCCGCGCACCGGGACAACCGGCTCAATTGGCATTCTCTATCTGCATGTGGACGTGTCCAGGGCGCAGCGGGACGCGGGCCTGAACGTCACGCTGCTGAACTATGGCGCGCGCAAGGCGGACGGGCATCCGGCGCGGCCGCTCTCGGAGGACGCACGCGCACGCCTGGACGCGGAGATCGAGACGATGGGCGAACTGTTTGTTGAGACGGTCGCGCGCAATCGGGGACTCTCGCCCCAGGCGGTGCGCAACACCGAAGCGGCCACTTATCTCGGCGCGGCGGGCTTAAACGCGGGCCTGGCGGATGCGGTGCTGCCCCCCGATGCGGCGTATCAGGCATTGGTGCGGCAGTTTAATTAACCCTTAGGAAGGAGAAGAAATGAAGTCATCGGACATCGCCTGCACAGCGAAATTTGCACATTTGGCGGGCATTTATCCCAAACGCGCGCAGGCGGAAAAGGAAGCAGACGCCAAAAAACTCAAGCGCGCGGAGGATGAAGAGGACGAAAAAAGCGCGGAAGACGAGGAAGAAGAAAAAGAAGCGGAAGACGAGGACGCCGCCGAAGAGGCACCGAAGGAAGAGAAAAAGAGCCAAAAAGCGAAGCGCGCGAAGGTGGAGGACGAAGAAGAAGACGCCGAAGATGCGCCGGACGAGAAGAAAGACAGCCGGAAGGCCAAACGCGCGAAGGCGGATGAAGGCAAAAAAGAAGACGCCGAAGCGCGCGGGCGCAGACTGGAACGCGCGCGGGCGCAGGCGATCTTTGCAAGTCCAGCGGCGGGCATCCGTCCGGAGATTGCCGCGCAACTGGCGTTTCAGACGAGCCTTCCGAGCGACGAGGCGATTGCGCTACTGGCCTCCATTGCCGCGGGCGCGCCGCGCCGCAGCGCGGATTTGGCGGAGCGGATGGCGACGATTCCCAGCCCGAACGTCGGGGTGGAAGGCGCTGAACCCAACGGTGCGCGCACACTCGCGGCGCACATTCTGGCTGCGGGCAGAAAAGCGCGCGGCGAACGCTTACCCACTGAACAGGAGCAAAGATGACAACGTCAACGATGGGCGGCAATCCCCAACGGCCCGGCATTTGGAGCGATCTTTATATTCCCGATCAACTGATCGCCGGCACGCTGCAACTGGTCACAGAAACGATTACGCTTGCCGCCGGCCAATTACCGCGCGGCGCGCTGTTGGGCCGCAGAGAGGATGGCGCTTATGTGTTGTCCAAAAAGACGGCGAAGGATGGTTCGCAGCAACCGGTGGCGATTCTGGCGGACGAGGCCGACGCGCGCAATACCCCCGTCTCGGCGGGCGTGTATCTGATGGGCGAGTTTAATCAGGACGCGCTGTATATGCCAAACGAGACCGGATGGACAATAGAAGAAGTCAAGCCGCTGTTGCGCGCTGTGAGTATTTTTTTGAAATGTCCAGTGAGCGCCACTGACCCGAGTTAACCCGTTGCACTGAACAGAACCCCGCTTTAAGCGGGGTTTTTTATTGAGCGCAATTTTAAGAGAGCGATCCATGACTGCAAATGAGCATTTTATCTACGACACCCACGTCCTGATTCAGGTGGTGCCGAATCTGAAACACGCGCAGAAATTTCTGCTCGATACCTTCTTCCGGAATTTAGTGGTCAGCGATACCGAATATGTATCGATTGATGTAGATGTGGGGAAACGCCGGATGTCGCCGTTCGTCTCGCCGTTCGTTGAGGGCAAACTGGTGGAGCAACGGCGCATCCGGACAGATACGTTCAAACCCGCGTATATCAAGGACAAGCGCGTACTTGATCTGCGCAAACCGATTCGTCGGCAGATTGGCGAGCGTATTGGCGGTGAATTAACGGGCGCGGAGCGCGAGATGGCCAATCTCGAATTTGAAATGAGCGATCAGATTGACATGCTGGACAGGCGGCTTGAATGGATGGCCGCGCAAGCGCTGCTCTACGGCAAGGTGAGCATTGCCGGCGAGGGGTTTGAGACGGTTGAGGTGGATTTTAGACGGGATCAGGAATTAACCCTTGTCCTGCCAGATAAAGAAAAATGGAACGCGGCCAAGCCGACCAAAACGCCCGCCGAGCATCTGGAGGAATGGCAGCAGTGGATTCTGAAGAAATCCGGCGCAGCGGCGACCGATATCGTCTTTACGACCGCGGCGTGGGCGGCGTTTATGAAAGACCCGCTCTTTAAACAGGCGGGGCTGATCTTCCCGCTGCTCAATTCAGCGGGCAATACGGCTAACCCTGGCGCGCAGATTGCGCGCGGCGCAGTGCACAAGGGCCGCTGGGGGCAATACAACCTGTGGCTGTACAACGATTGGTTTGTCGATGAAAACAATATCGAGCAGCCGATGCTGCCCGACGGCGTGGTGCTGATGACCG
>NZ_CAFB01000084.1 GCF_000227585.1 Candidatus Glomeribacter gigasporarum BEG34
GCTTTGCTTGGCATCGATCAGAGCCTGACCGATGCGACCGAACAGGCGTACCTGAGCGTTGATCGCCTTGCTGGATGCTTGGAACTGCTGCGGGTGTTTCTTCCTGGCGTCGTTGAACAGCTTGCTCAGGATACGGTCGTGCAGATCGATGATTTCGTCGGTGACGGTGGCCATACCCTCAATGGTCAGCGCCACGAGGGTGGCGTAGCGGCGCGGCGGCTCGAACTTCGCCAGGTCGGCGGGCGTCATCTGGCTCCCCTCGCGGGCGATCTTGAGCAAGCGGTTTTGGTGTACAAGCCGCTCGATGCCCGAAGGCAGGTCGAGCGCCTGCCAGCCTTTGAGGCGTCCAATGTGTTCGAGCATGTGTCGCGCGTTCGGTTTAGCCGGTGACTGGCGCAGCCAGGCCAGCCAGGTTGTCTTGCCGTTGTCACGGCGCTTGAGCAGACCATCGAGGCGACAGCGATGCGCCTCCATCAGCAGATTGGACAAGGCCGCGTAGATGCGCCGGTTGGCGCGAGTGATCGCCTCGGCGCAGATGCGCTCAATGACGCCAGGCGTTGGAAGGAGCACGCTCTTTCGGCGTAGGCTATCCACTCAGGCCGTGGCCAGCACGATGCCCTTGTCTGTTTGCCACGCCAAATCCGCTAGGCTATGAACTGCGGCCCGGTAATGGCTGAGCGTGGTGAAGGGCTGAAAGCCGAATACCGTTTGCAATTCGACTAGGTGCTCGCGCCGGGTCTGCTCCCGATGTCCGTACTCGTTCCAGCTTTCGACACTGACCTTGAGCTGGCCGACAACCTGTTTCAGCAAGGGTGGAAAAGGCGGCTCATCGACACTCAAGATGACCCCGGGATAGCGCATGTAGCAAAGCAGCACGGCGAAACCCAGACGATTGGCAGGGCCGCGCCGTTGCCGGATGATGGACAAATCGCTTTCACTGAACGTGTAGTGGCAGATCAGCTCATCTTTGGCGTCTGGCAACGCTAACAGGCTTTGTTTTTCAATTGCAGAGAGAATCGAACGGCGCGGCATCGTAGCTGCAGAATAGATATTGCGCGAACGCTCATTTATGCAGTTGCAACCCGCTGTGCACTGCCGTGAGGCATTGCGAGCTGCAAAAATATATTGCAAAATAAAACTAAATGGCAACAAGAAATCGCAATCATGCATATCGGTTATGCTCGCGTCTCGATGCAAGAACAAGACGCCCAAGCCCAAATTACGGCTCTTAGAGCTGTGGGCTGCAAACGGATATTTCAGGAAAAGGCATCGGGCGGTTGCTGGGATCGCCCTGAGCTACACCGGCTACTAGAGCAGTTACGGAAGGGTGATGTGGTCGTCGTGTGGAAACTGGATCGCCTCTCGCGCTCGCTCAAAGACCTGCTGCTCACGCTGGAGAAGATTGAAGGAGCCGAAGCAGATTTCCAGAGTCTTACCGAATCCATCGACACTGCCACCCCGGCCGGTCGCATGATGATGCAGATGGTCGGCTCGTTTGCTGAATTTGAGCGCGCGATGCTGCGCGAGCGAACGAAGAGCGGCTTGGAAGCGGCGCGGATGGATGGACGCGTTGGCGGCCGTCGACCCAAGCTGACTCGGAAACAGCAAACAGAGATCGTCGCGCTGGTTACATCCGGGCAGAAAACGGGAGCCGATGCCGCACGTCTGTTCCGTGTCCACCCGTCTACCGTTGTGCGGCTACTGGCCAGACATCGTCTGAGTGACAGTAAAACGGCTTAGCGTGCTTTAAATTCCGTTTTCTGAGACGACCCCAACCTGTACTTCAGAGGAAGCCTGAACGTGGTAAAGGCTACTCTTTCGAGAGATAAAAAGCGTAATCAGAAATACATCCGGCTTCCTGTAAATTTTTTATTGCCAATTGGATTGAAAGCCATCGGCCCGCTGCACACATCGTTATACTATTTTGTATATATAAACGTAAATATTGAATAATCGTGAACTTTGAATGGGATACAGCTAAGAATCGAATCAACATTCGGAAACACGGTATCGATTTTAATGATGCAGTGGATATTTTTAAGCATCCAATACTCAATCTGATAGACGGAAAAGCAGAATATGGAGAGGAGCGCTGGATAGCTATTGGTTTGATAAAAGCCATTGTTGGAGTTGTGATTTATACAGAACGGGAAGGCAGCGTGGTACGCATCATCAGCGCTCGAAAAGCCACTAGAAACGAGGTACGTCTCTATGAAAAAAGTATTTACAGAAACTGACTGGAAAAGGCTGGAAACCATGTCAGATAATGAAATTGACACCAGTGATATTCCAGAGCTTGGGGAAGATTTTTTTGAGCGCGCCGAATTACGAGAACCACCTAAACAGCCAGTGACGCTGCGGCTTGATACTGATGTATTAGAGTGGTTTAGAGAGCATGGAAAAGGTTATCAGACTCGCATCAATAAGCTACTGCGTATGTATATGCAAGCGAAACAGCGTCACGTAACAGATAGATAACAATTCTCAAAAGATAGCTCACATAGACATTTGACAATTATAAATATATATTTACAATTGTATGTTTCACTAAAGTTAGTAGTAGTCGGGTTTGGAAGCCCGCGCAATCTAGGCGCAGAGAAGCCACATCATCATTGGAAGTGGTTTTTTTGTGTCAAATGTCTGGCATTGCCTCTATGGCAGGCCGGATGGGGGAGTCGAGAGGCTCGCCGGTTCCTAGATTCCGGTCTTCCAACCCTGTTTGGTCTGCCACCCCATTTGGAAGTGGGATGGGGGGAAATAACCGCGATCTAGGAGTCATGCCATGACACGTCTTGCTTCAGGTACATCCGTACCGTTTGTAGATCAATTCGATCTACAAGAAATCAAAATCCCGCCATAGCTCTAATTAGCCTGATATCACTGCCAAATTCAAAGCGCGGGTTTGAAGTGCGCAAACACCACAAACCCGCTAACCACAACCAACTCACCGTAGGAGTTGACTATGGCTAAAGAAGATCATAAGCCAAGTAAACCAGAATTAGCAGACCATGGGATATATCCAGATCGTTTCGTTGAAGTCTCGCGTAACTATCTTTGTTTTTCAAACTCAAATGGGGGTCGCGTCACGCAACGGACGACAGAGTACGCTAAGCCTGAGGGAAGGGCCGCGAGGAGTCTAAATGAGGTTGCCCCAGAAAACGGACACCAGAGTGCGTTAAGACTTGCAGTAATTGATACAGGCAGAGAAGCAGCGGGCACCCAACGATAAAGCGTCGGGACAGAAACGCCCAGATTTCGGGCCACCTC
>NZ_CAFB01000083.1 GCF_000227585.1 Candidatus Glomeribacter gigasporarum BEG34
GATGGGTTGGCGAACGTAATGATCCTGACGAATGGCTGGAAACAGTGCGTTTCTCGCACTGGCGCAACAAAGNNTTCGANGACTTANGCCNGAAAGCACAACAAACGATTGATACTGCGAAGCGCACTCAGCTCTATCTGGAAGCGCAGAAAGTGTTTAAACGCGAGCAGCCATTTACGCCCATTGCCTATCCAAATAAATATCAAATTATCAATAAGCGTGTGGTCGGCTTCAAAATCAATTTTTTCCACCCCACCATTTTTTCTGGCGTCGGCCTTGCCGAGTAGTTAAGCGCTTGGTGTGCCAAGGAAGCAAGCATCCAGGACGGATGCTTGCTTCCTTGGCACACCAAGCGCTTAACTACATGAATTTGCAACTGCACCACGTCGTAACTGACATAACGGGCGAGACGGGCATGAAGATTATGCGAGCCATTATAGAAGGGGAACGCGATCCGCAAGTGCTAGCCAAGCTGCGCGATTGCCGCTGTAAAGCCAGCGAACAGACCGTCCAATCTGCTCTCGTTGGCAACTATCAACCTGAACATGTCTTTAGCTTGAAGCAAACATTGAGTCTGTATGACGTCTATCAGGCCCGTATCCAGGAATGCGATGCGCAAATAGAACAGACCCTGGCCTTGCTTGCGGCGGAGAGCTCGGATCCCAACTCGCCCTTACCGAAATTCCGTTGTCGTCACAGAGCTTCCAACTCCGTGAATTTTGACGTCCGCCCCATGCTCTATCAGATCACCGGTACCGATCTGACCCAAATTCACGGGATTGGCCCCTATCTAGTTTTACGACTCGTTTCAGAGTGCGGAAGCCGCTGGCCTAGCGCTAAACATTTCACTTCCTGGTTGTGTCTGTCGCCCAGCTGCAAAATCAGCGGTGGCAAAGTATTATCAGCTCGGACTCAAAGAACGTCGAATCGCGCCACGGCTCACCTGCGACGGGCAGCGGTAGCGGTTGGACGCACTCACACGGCACTAGGTGCTTTTTATCGGCGTTTGGCTGCCAGAATTGGCAAAGCCAAGGCCGTCACCGCCACTGCCAGAAAAATTGCGATTCTTTTCTATAACGCCATGCGCTATGGACTGGGCTACCAAGATCCTGGCGCTGACTACTACGAACAACGTTATCGTGAACGAGTTATCAAACAACTGCATCGCCGTGCTGCGGAATTTGGTCTTACTTTGCAGGCTACCGCAGGGACTTCCTAGTAAATTATAGGCTCTGGCAGGAAAAGGCTATGGGTATCTTTTAGGTAACGCGCCCGTAAAATTAACACCCCGGAAACCCTTACTGGAAGTGGTGTCTCTTAAGATCAGATTTGGTATTGTCCGCTTTAGCTGGACAGGCAAGACGCTATAGCCAGGAGCAGCGCGGGAGAACTGGACACACGAGCGCAAGTCGATATCTAGCGTACATCATTTATTTGAAACCGCTCCTCGTCTATCGTCCCCGCAGCGCGCATAATTCTATCGAGCGCAGCCAGAGAGCCATGATGGGAATCGAGAAAACGCACTAAAGACATCGACACAACGAATACCAGAAGCGGCAGAGCGATGAGTCTGCCCAATATGCGCAACCGATGTTGGCGCTTGCGCGCTACAGTTAAGCGATGCAATGCCTGCTGCACCCGCATGAAGGCCACCTGCGCATCGGCATCCGTGCGAAAACGCTCGATAATGGCGACTTTTTCCTGACCGGCGGCTTCGCTCACGAAGACCAGTGCGTGCGGCGCGGTCGCGTTTTCATTTGTCTTGGTGGACGTGATCGAGAATGCACTGACTGCCGCCGAGTCGGTGCACGCGTATTTCGTCCGTGTGATCGAACGGAGAAAGCCGGTGCGCATGAACATCGTGACCACCGTTCCGTCGAGCTCGACCAAAATGCGATCTTTAGGTGATGTATCCAATTTAAGTTTCATGATGCTCCAGGCGATGTCATCAGTCCCACGTCTTCAAGATAGCGTTGCAGTCCTTTGATGGCCTCTTCGACATGGGGTTCGGTCAAGCAGCACTGGTGGTGTGATGCAATGCGCTCCGCCTGCATCTGATTAAATACGCCCGCTGACTCGATAAAGGGCACTTTACGGCCCGCGGTATTGAGGGCATACCATAGCGCTCGATCCAGCGGCTTTAACCAGATGAAATGGGAGGATGGCAACACGCCGAGAGTTCTCGCTTCGATCAGGAGCGCCATTAACAAAGTGCGCGGGTAGGGATGCTGAGTGAGCCACAGAGGTGCAGTCTTCGCACTGGCGCACCGCTGAAAAGCAGCCTGCGCCAATGCAAAATCGGGTCTGGAGTGGCGATTGACCGCACTCAGGGCATCCATAAGCTGCTGCGCGCCTTTGACGTCTTTGAAGAACGCGCGCAGGCCAAAGACCGCAAACAGCGCGCGTTCATGCGGTTTCAGTTGGGACAGTGCATTAATTCGCTTGCCCAGTTGCTGGATGAGTTGTTCGCGTGTGCGCAGGATATCCAATTGACCGCGTACAATCAACTGATGTTCTTTGACCCATTCTTCTGGATGCCTGGATGAGGCCCATTCAGGCGAGGCGTCGTCGGTTAAATCTCTGCGCAGAATCGGCGCGATGGCGGAGAAGCGTGCGCGCTGCGCCTCAATCAACGATTGCATCGATTGCACACGGGCGGCGCGCAATATCGGGTGGCGCAGCGCTCGAGCGGCGCACCCTAGACTGAATGCAACTGGAATCGCGACATAGAACAGACCAATGTGCTGACCCAACTGCCACAATTCTTTCAGAGTGACGACCTCTTTATACCGGAAATACAATGCGAGGCGCGCCTGCAAGACTTGAGCGGTATCGGATACGAGAGCGAGCGGCCTCACTTCAAGCTGCTTCCAGATTAAAAACTGCTGCGCGATCGCGCCGTGTTCCAGACGCCAGAACAGGTTTAAGCCGAACCCGAGAAGAATGACGGACAGAATGACGACCGGCAGGCTGCTGCGCGCATTTACCGGAGGGTGCATCCGAATTGTTGCGCTAAAGCGGCGGCGCGCCGGAGATACCGATCACGTCTGGCCGGTGTACGGCTGTGATAGCGCCCAACGCCCATCCAGAAATCACCGGACGCATTGATTTCAAAGCGCACCACATAAGCAGCGGCGTGAATCGCCAGACAGCTGTTGCTCGTGATCTGATGCGCAGTGATGCCGAATTTCTGATTGAAATACCGCATCCAGACCGTATTAATCTGCGTAACGCCATAATCCCGGGTGCCGTTTGTATTCGAACGCATCAGGCCCGGTCGGTGACTGCCACCGGATTCGATCTGATGAATCGCGCGCAAGATGCACGCGGGCACCTGATATTTTTGTTCGGCCCGCACGACGCATGCCTGGAGGGGCGGTGGGGCCATCACGGGTAACGGCATCGCTATTGTCCTGCCTCGATCTCGTTTAAACAGGTCAACATCGCTTTGAGCTTGCGCGGA
>NZ_CAFB01000082.1 GCF_000227585.1 Candidatus Glomeribacter gigasporarum BEG34
AGCCCGCTGCATATCCTGGTCACGATGCGCTCCAAACAGGACTTTGTACTCACTGACCGGAACGGTAAGCAGGTGCCGCAGAAAGTGGGTCTTGCGCCGATTCAGCGCGATGGCTTTGAGTACGAGATGACCGTCGTACTCGATATTGAACAGGACAGGCATTTAGCAACCGTGAGCAAAGACCGCACCCGCCTGTTCTCTGATAGCACGCCCGAACCGATTACCGAGCAGACCGGATGCCAGTTGGTGGAATGGCTGGAAGCGGGCGCGAACCTCATCACGATAGATGAACGCAACCGCCTCCTGGCGCTGCTCGACGATGCCGAACTCTCGTCGATCAAATTCTGCGAGAAGTATGGCCTTTCCCATGTCAGCGAGTTGCCGCAGGACACATTGAATGAGGCGATGGACGCCATCGCTGAATTCAGGCGGAAGAAGCAGGCAATGCACGCTTCCCCATCCGAACCGGTCAATCTTACGCAGATTGAACAGAAGGAGGCCGCCTGATGGCCTGCGTCGAAAAACAGATCGCCGAATTTTACGCCATCCATTCAACCGATTCACCAATTTTAAGGAACACCCATGTATCAACTGAATGAAACCGCTGCCCGTGCTTCGGAGCAGCGTAGCGAGCGGATTGTCGAGCCTGGGGAATATATCGGCATTCTGACCTGCGCTGAACGATAATCAACATCAATTCAGTATGGCGCGGCTGAGCATTTACCGTGAGTTCCGCCCATTTTTTAACCGCTAAAGCATAGTCTGAACCGAGCGCAATTTCACGTCGCGGCGTGCCGCTTGTATCCAGATAGTAATAGGTGCCGGATGTTCTATGCCGTGCACGCATACCTTGCGGCAAATTTTTATTTCGGCTTGGCTTGCGCCCCATGTTAAGCAGTCTTCAAGACTTGTGGCGTCCACACGTTCGCCGCTTCTTGTCTTGCTTTGAAACCGCCTTCAATCGCTGCACGTGTGACCACTGGATGACCTGTTGCATTCACAAAAAATGGAAGCCCCATACGTCTGAGCGCATCGATTTGTGCGCCTTTATTCTTGCGAGCGGTGAGGTGCGAAATCTCGTCATTTGTCAAAAAAATAGGAGTGCTCATTTTTTATTCCAAAAACCGGTCAGCGCCTTTATTGAATGCGCAGCGATTGCCCTCTGACCAACCGCGCGCCCGGCACATCGGCACCGGCTTCCAGCGCTTCCTTGATGGCTTTCTTATCCGGCGCGGGCGGCGGCGGTTCGGGCTGGCGCATGAATTGCGCTGGAATCTGCCGCACGTCCTCGATCTGGACGGCGGGCGGGTTGGTGCGAATCGCAATGTTGAAATACGGACAGTCCACCTTCTGAAGCCCTGCGTGCTGCATGTTGTCGAATAGGTATTGCCGGAAGTGCGCGGCGCGGTTCTCAAAGGCTTTTCTGCGTTTGGCCATCTGCGCTTCGGCAGCTTTAATCTGCTCGGCCATCGATTCCTGATTGCGAATCAGCATCGCGACGTTGCGTACTTTGTCCGTCAGTTCGCCGCTGACGGCTTCCAGCGTATCCATCACCGTTTGCGCGTCCAAATCAAGATCGGCCAGGTATTCAGCCGCTTGCCGGTATTCTTCTGACAGGACGTCAAGGGCAAGGCTCATCATCAGCTCCTAAAAAGGGATGTCGTTCAGTGAGTCATATGGGAGGCTTTCAAAGTCGCTCTGGCTTGCGGCGGCAGGCGGTGCGCTGCCTTCTTTCGCGGGCCGATGCCTGAGGCGCTTAATCAGCTTCTCTTTCTGCTGCGGCTGGACTTTGCCATCCAGAAGCTCGGAGGCCATCAGTCCCGTATCGGCCTGAAAGAAGTGCGCCGGCACCGCTTTGACAACCGGCGTCCCATCCGGCTTGTAATAGGTTTCGGTATCGAACAGAACGCCGATTCTTTTGTGCATCAAGTCTTTGAACAGATCGGCGGGCATGTCGAGCATTCGTTTGTAGCCCCTGTCCCATTTGCAGACCGCGCCTTTGGAGAGGGTGAGGCTTTTGATGCCTAAGCAGGTCATCAGCGCGTTGAGCTGTGAATAGCCAAACAGTTCCTTGCCCTCCGTGCCGAACGTCCACAACGTGAAATAGGCGATGTGTTTGTTTTCCGTCTCAAAGACGCAATCGATGCCACGCGCGCCTCTCTTGCTGGTGATATCTTCAGCGCAGGTCAGAATGCCGATATATTCCCCAGGCTCGACAATCCGCTCGCTACGCTGCTCCGAAGCACGGGCAGCGGTTTCATTCAGTTGATACATGGGTGTTCCTTAAAATTGGTGAATCGGTTGAATGGATGGCGTAAAATTCGGCGATCTGTTTTTCGACGCAGGCCATCAGGCGGCCTCCTTCTGTTCAATCTCCGTAAGATTGACCGGTTCGGATGGGGAAGCGTGCATTGCCTGCTTCTTCCGCCTGAATTCAGCGATGGCGTCCATCGCCTCATTCAATGTGTCCTGCGGCAACTCGCTGACATGGGAAAGGCCATACTTCTCGCAGAATTTGATCGACGAGAGTTCGGCATCGTCGAGCAGCGCCAGGAGGCGGTTGCGTTCATCTATCGTGATGAGGTTCGCGCCCGCTTCCAGCCATTCCATCAGCTGGCGTCCGGTCTGCTCGGTAATCGGTTCGGGCGTGCTATCAGAGAACAGGCGGGTGCGGTCTTTGCTCACGGTTGCTAAATGCCTGTCCTGTTCAATATCGAGTACGACGGTCATCTCGTACTCAAAGCCATCGCGCTGAATCGGCGCAAGACCCACTTTCTGCGGCACCTGCTTACCGTTCCGGTCAGTGAGTACAAAGTCCTGTTTGGAGCGCATCGTGACCAGGATATGCAGCGGGCTTTGCAGCAGCGCCTCAACAAAGGCGTTGTGCCGTGGCGTGACTTCCGCCCAGGCGGTATAGCTGTTGCCTCTTGGATGCGCGCGCGTCACCCTGTCATGGATTTCGAGGATGCCGCCCTTGCCGTTCCATTCATGCGTAATCGAATCGACGATCAGCACGTCGTAGCCGGAGCGGGCCGCATCCGTTATGACTTCGATATAGCGCTCCGGAGAAAAGGGCGCGGCCAGATTCAGCACATCGAAATCGAGTACGTCCGCATACAGGGAGGCTGAGCCGTGTTCGGTATCGATCACAGCGATGCGTCCGCCGATGCCTTTGGCGAGCAACAGCGCCGAGTAGGTTTTACCTGAACCGGATGGGCCGGTGAGCGCCAGCCGGAGTTTGGCTTTTTTGCGAATCGCTTTTTGAAAGCTCATCTGAATCTCCGAATGAAAAGGGTTGAAACGGGTGCGCCGCCGTCGATCTCTACGTGCATATCGCGCCCCGATGAGCCAGCCAGAGCAATACCCAACCAAGCAGCGCGAACAGAACGGCGGTCGTTGTTGGATACCGCCGCGTCCACCGGTCTATCCGCTGGTTCAACTGACCCAGCGCCCTCCCCGCCTTCCGGTAGAGAGGCCGCAAAGCTCTATCGTTCAATACAGGCATTGCCTTCTCCTTCAGGTCGATAGGGCTGT
>NZ_CAFB01000081.1 GCF_000227585.1 Candidatus Glomeribacter gigasporarum BEG34
GGCTGAAATTGGGTAAGTACGCTTGGCTTCGCGCCGTCCAATCTTGCCGTCCCGAATATCCGCGCACAGTGGCAACTTGAACTGCGGACTGTGCCGACGATACAGACTTCTTGTTGACATCGTGCTGTGCCTCTGAAAAAGGACCCAGCAAGCGTATCAATTGATCGACTCCGAACTGTCCAGTTCCAGGGGTTCACTCCACTAGGGGGTCATTTTTCAACTGAACTTTACATACATCACGTGATTGCTCAGATGCTCTCCAGACACTGCCCGAAGTTAAAGCAGTGTCCAGCCTGTTCTGGCGGCGCGTCTTGCGGCTTGTAAATCGGACTGAATTGGCCTAATTATTGTTCTTCTTGCGTGTCTTGAAGGCACAGAAAGACAGCCTGGAACAGAAAGTGGCGCATGAAAAAGATTGGCCAGCGCGCTTCCCAGGCTGTCTCTTACGATTCTGGAATGGGTGAAGGCGCGCGGGTCTCTAACGATATCCGAGGCTGAAAAACTGACGGATGCGCCAAGAGGCACGATCAAAGCCAGATTGAGCGCGCTTGTCCGGGATGGGTTTCTCAAGCGGCACGGCAACGCGCGGGCCTCTTGGTATGCGCTTGTCTGATGGAGCTGTGCAAAAGGTGGGATGCGAACTCCCATCAGTCAAGCATAATTTCCCTGACATCTTGTAGCGCTGCCGCGAAACTTTCATCTGCGGCGGCCAGTACATCACGCTTCGTCAGTTTTCCAAAAGACAACTGTGCAAGCGCCTCAATTGCCTTCAGCGGCCTTTGCTGGTGTTTAAATTCTCCAAAGACAAACATCGGCTTTACAAATCCCTCCGTTGCTTTTGGCTTAAGCTCGGCAATCGCGGCGGCTTGCGATCCGATATATCCAGTCGCTGTGATCTCGCCCGTTTCATCGTGCACGAAAGCGATGACTTTCCAGAACCGCGCCGGGATTTGGACGCCGTGTACAAATGGGTCGTCCTCCTGAAAGACTGGTCCAGTAAAGACGCATAACCGCATGTGGTCGTGTTTGGTATTGGCCAGAATATAGTTTTCGATACTGCCCCATAAGCCGCCGTTGAAGCGTTGCACCTGCGGCGCGGCATTGGTGGCATGAAACGTATCCGCATCGGCAACGGCAGCAATGTCTTTAGGCCCCCAATCGGGGTCTTGTCTGCGGGTCATATGCCCGCGGCTGAAATAGCCATCTCTTTGATTGCCGTAGACTTCATGCAGCATTTGATATTCCGCCGGAATGCGGGGATCAAGTTTCCAGACATTGGTGCGCGCAACCGTCTTCGTAGCGCTGCCCTCAATATTGCAAGCGCTAAAAATCGGCATCCGTCGGGATTTTGACACCGCCGTTGAGAAGTGCATGTATTTCAATTCATGCGTTTCTTGTCCGTTCCATGCAAACGTCGCAACGTCGCATTTGAGTGCATCGCTCAGCACAGGCAGCTCGATTCGGGTTTTGCCGTCAATAAACAAAGGGTTATATCCTGTCCTGTTCGCATAATCTTCAATCCGATCTGGCGTTTTGCGTACCCGCTGGATACCAAAATCGCCTTCCGGTTCACTCTCCGGCGCAGATGAAAAACGGAAGCGCGGCTTGAGTTTATTGTTTGATACTTTCTCCACGGGCTTTTCCTGTCCACTGTAGAATCCAACCGCAGCCCCGATAACAGGATTGATCAATTCTGATGAATCCATCAACCGTGCCTGATGGCCTATTACATTCTGCATCAAGAGAACATGAATCTCCTGATCTGAACCCATACAAAAATTTCTATAGAGTCTGAAACGTCTTAGTCACCAGAATACGTCAACCTCAGGAAGAACGCTCATTGGTTTGAACCTTTTTCAACCCATATGAAGCTTGGCCTGCCCATTGGGTAACTAGAATACCGCAGGAGGATACATGCTTGAAAACAATACCTTTGATTTCTTCAAGCAGTGCTTCTTTTGTGATATTGCCTTCGTAATTGTATTCCGCATGGGGCATTTGATAAGGAATGCCGTTACATTCTGTAATATGCGTAAAACCTACATGATGCAGGTCTTTGTGTACTGAGTTATAAGTACTCGAATGCGCGTTATGAAGTTCGATGCGAACCGTAAATTGAGCCATTCTTTTCCCTTTCCGTTGATTTTCTCAAGCAAATGCTTGCCCCCCTTCAAAAAATCCGTGTGAACATCTCTAGTTTGACTGGGTTTAAGCTCATCTGTATTATCATGATGAATGCACTGCCTTGTCAATGAATGATCTTAGGACGGCAGGCCGTCTCTGAGCGGTTTTGCCATTTTTATCGGACATCCATATCTTTATTTCCAATTTGGATCCGCTTTGAGCTGGCCCATCAAGTGGGCCTTGATAGGTTGGTCAGGTTTTCCAAGCCAGCGATCAGTTGCATATTGGCTTGGATGCAGGATAGCGTTATCCGTGTCTTTGACCGTCAC
This sequence comes from Candidatus Glomeribacter gigasporarum BEG34, assembly GCF_000227585.1. GTDB lineage: Bacteria > Pseudomonadota > Gammaproteobacteria > Burkholderiales > Burkholderiaceae > Glomeribacter > Glomeribacter gigasporarum_B. The sequence continues at coordinate 2,454 of NZ_CAFB01000081.1, forward strand.
CAAAAGTCCCCAGGCCCGCTTTTTATCTTCACTGAAAACACCATAGAAACGATGATTGCCGCAATCATGCGGTTTGCACATCTCGCCACTGATATAGTGCTTTCCAGCAATGCGAACGCGGTCCTACGGCGAACTCGTACCCCTTGCCTGGCGTACCCAGACTGGAACCTGTTTTTCGCCTTTGAAGAGATTCTGCCAAGCTGTGCGGTAAGCAGTACGACTATTAGCCCAAAGCCCTGAATTTAAAGGACTTTGATATTTCTTCGCTGAATATTTTAGCATGAAAAGGAAGCCTTATTATATAAGTGTTCCCAGAATTTTTATAAATAGTATTCAGCAATTTTAATGTAGCCGCCCTCCCTTGAGCGTCCTTTCACGCTTGCGCTGCGCCTCACTTTCGATATCAAAGTGCACTGAGCGCACAAATTCTTTTACAGGGTCTTCTTGGCCTGCATCAATCCTCTGTATCCGCTTTTTATTCTGTACACGGAATAGACGAACGGATTAACGAGCGTTCCGTCGGCGTAATAGGCGCGTACAGTCAGCCAGTCTTGATCTGAGGCGTCCTCTTCCAGATGAACGTGGATGATTCGGCCTTCATATTCAAACGTTTCCAGGATTTCGGATGGCATCATGCGCTCCGCTTCTATCATTGAAGAGCAGAGCATAGTGCTGAGTGGCGTATGCCGTCTATGATGCTGTTTGGCTCATCCAGCGCATTGAAAGTCAAGCGTTGACGGTCAAAAGCGGGCGTCTAGAGCGTCGAGTCCGGCCCAGTAAAATATCCTGATAAATCAAAGCGTTACATCGATCAAGGTGAGTCAGGGCTTGGTAAATGGGAGCGGAATTTGGGCGGGTTCCCGGATAGACTTGGTGAAGAAAAAATAAGCATATGATGCAAAATTTGCGCAGACTGCATACAATGTTTTCAAGCGTAAACTGACAGAAGGAGGCCGCAATGGTTTCCGTGTTTGATGTGGCGAACTATTTTTTGACGCTGGTAGAAGAAGAGGTCGGTGACGCTTTATCCAATCTGAAGCTTCAGAAGCTGGTTTACTATGCGCAGGGGTTTCATCTGGCGTTGCGGAGAGATTGGTTGGTGGGTCGTATAGGGCTCGAACCTATGACCATCAGATGAAGAGTCTGCCG
>NZ_CAFB01000080.1 GCF_000227585.1 Candidatus Glomeribacter gigasporarum BEG34
CATTTTTCAGTGATTTCCCCTGTGTCGCTTCGCGCTTGCCGTATTGCTCATACTGTCTTCGCGCTCGCTCCTTGGGTAAATCGACTGAAAAATGCTCTAGAAGCCATTGATCACTGCCGACGCAAGCGTGAACAGGCGTTCTAAAAAGGGATATCGTCATCCATCCCGTCTATGTCTTTCTTCGCCGCGCGCGGGGGGCGGCTGTCCCCGCCGCGCGCGCTGCCTGGTTTCATATATCCGCCGCTTTCCATGTCAGCCGGGGCGGATGCGCCGCGTGACCCCAGCATCTGCATTTGATCGGCGACAATTTCAGTCGAATATCGATCTTGCCCGCTTTGATCTTGCCATTTGCGGGTCCGGATTTGACCTTCCACGTACACGGGCGAACCCTTCCTCAGATATTCGCCGGCAATCTCGGCCAACCGGCCAAAAAATACAATCCGGTGCCATTCGGTCAGCTCTTTCATTTCTCCGCTGCTTTTATCTTTATAGCGCGTGCTGGTCGCAATGCGGATATTGGTCACCGCATCCCCACTGGGGAGCGAGCGCATTTCAGGATCGGCGCCCAGATTGCCGATCAGCAAAACTTTATTCAGAGAAGCCATATCTTTCTTTCCTAGAAAATGCCTATTTCATGCGCGCGGCAATCATGAGCCAGATCAACGCAAGCGCGGCGCAGGCCCAAAAAACCGGCTGCGTCCCGGCGCTTTTGAACAGCCATCCGCCCGCCGCGCCGCCCGCAAAGTAACCGAGCGCCTGAGCCGTATTGTAGATGCCCATCGCGGCGCCGCGCGTGCGGGTACAGGCGCGTTTTGAGACCATTGCGGGTTGCGCGGCCTCAAGAATATTAAAACCCGCGAAATAGATGAACCATGCCATTGCAATGCCCCACAGGGCAAATGTCAATTGGGTGAAGAGTAATAGGCCGGATAGCGAACAGAGGATTGCGCCCAGCATCAGCGCTTTGATTTGTCCTGTTTTTTCCGCGGCGATGATTGCAGGCGCCATCAGCGCAAAAGACAAGCCCATCACGGGTAAATAAATTTTCCAGTGCGAGGCGGCGGCCAGACCCGCCGCTTCGAGCAGACGCGGCGCGACGATAAACAGGGCAATCTGCGTGGCATGCAGTACAAATACGCCGAAATTGAGTCGTAATAGTTCTGTATTGCGCAGCGCCTGAACGAATGGCGCGGATATTTGAGGGGAAGGCGGCATCGCGGGCTGAGCGGGCACGCCCCATCGCAGGACGCCAAGCGCGGCAATCGCCAGGACGCCGATTGCCGCAAATAGGCCTCGCATGCCAATCCAGTCAAATAGTACAGGCGCGGTCACAATGGCGAAGGCGAATGACACGCCGATGCTGGCGCCGATCATCGCCATAGCTTTGACCCGATTGTGTTCTGCGGTGAGGTCGGCAACGAATGCGCTGAGCGCGGAGGAAATCGCGCCCGCGCCTTGCAATGCGCGTCCGGCGATGATCCATTTGATATCCGGCGCCGCGGCGGCCACCGCGCTGCCGAGCGCGAAAATCAGCAATCCGGCGGCAATCACGGGCTTACGCCCAAGGCGGTCTGACGCTTTGCCATAAGGAATATAAAAAATGGCCTGCATCAATCCATAGATACCGAGCGCAAGCCCGACCAGAAAGGGATTGTCTCCGCCCGGAATATGCTGCGCATAAATCGAGAAGACGGGCACAATCCAGAACAGGCCCAGCATGCGCAGCGCGAAAATAGCCGCAAGCGCAGCGATTGCGCGGATTTCTTGAACACTCATTGCACGGAATTAGAAAGGAAGAATTGAATCAGCGGGATTCTGACAGTCTGCCGCTGAGCGCATACCGAAAAGGCGTCAAAATATTGAGAGAAGCAAAATACGCTGGAGCGACCCGCTATAGTAATCCGTTCGCTTCCAGTTTTGGCATGCCATGAATGAAATTCGTATCCGCGGCGCGCGCACGCATAATTTAAAAAATATCAACCTTGATTTACCCCGCCACCGACTGATTGTGATCACGGGTCTGTCCGGCTCCGGAAAGTCCTCGCTCGCGTTCGATACCTTGTACGCTGAAGGCCAGCGCCGTTATGTCGAGAGTCTGTCTGCCTACGCGCGGCAATTTCTGCAGTTGATGGATAAGCCAGATGTTGATTCGATCGAAGGACTGTCTCCGGCGATTTCGATTGAACAGAAGGCCACATCGCATAACCCGCGCTCGACGGTCGGCACGGTGACCGAGATTCACGATTATCTGCGTCTGCTCTATGCGCGCGCCGGCACGCCCTATTGTCCGGAGCACGATGCGCCGCTGTGTGCGCAAAGCGTTTCGCAAATGGTCGATGCAGTGTTGGCATTGCCGGCGGAAACTAAATTGATGATTGCCGCGCCGGTGATTGTGAACCGCAAGGGCGGGCAGGCGGATTTTTTTGCGCAGATGCAGGCGCAGGGATTTATCCGTTTCCGGATTTCCTCAGGCAGCGGGCCGGCGCGCATTTATGAAGCCGGCGCGCTGCCGTCGCTCAAAAAGAACGATCAGCACACGATTGAGGTGATCGTTGACCGTCTGACCGTTCGGCCCGACCGGCAGCAGCGTCTGGCCGAGTCGTTTGAAACGGCATTGCGTCTGGCAGGCGGCCGCGCGCTGGCGATTGAAATGGAGAGCGTCCGCACGCATGCGTTCAGCTCGAACTTTGCATGTCCCTTCTGCGCGTATTCGCTGCAGGAACTGGAGCCGCGCTTTTTTTCATTCAACAGTCCGCTGGGCGCGTGTCCGGAATGCGATGGCCTGGGCCAGAAGACGGTGTTTGACCCGAAACGGATTGTTGCGCATCCTTCGCTTTCGCTCGCAGCGGGCGCGATCAAAGGCTGGGACCGGCGCAACGCCTTTTATTTTCAGATGCTGCAAAGCCTGGTCGCGCATTTCGATTTTGATCTGGAAACACCCTTTGAGTCGCTGCCCGAAGCCATCCAGAAAGTGATTCTGTTCGGGTCGGCGCCGCGCAAGCTTCCGTTCTCTTATCTTGACGAGCGGGGCCAAACGGTCATCCGCAAAGAGATATTTGAAGGTATTGCGCCCAATTTTGAGCGCCGCTATCGAGAAACGGATTCAATGGCGGTGCGCGAGGAGCTGGCGAAATATCAGAGTCATCAACCGTGTCCCGCGTGCGGCGGCGCGCGTCTGCGCACAGAAGCGCGCCATGTGAAATTAGGCGGGGGCAGCCATGCCTGCGCGCTGCATCAGGTCAGCGGCTGGCCGCTGGCGCAGACGCTGCGCTTTTTTTCGACATTGCGGCTGAGCGGCGCTCAACAAGAGATTGCGCAGCGGGTGATTCAGGAAATCGTTGCGCGCCTTTCCTTTCTCAACAATGTCGGCTTGGGGTACCTGTCGCTCGAACGCAGCGCTGAAACCTTGTCGGGCGGCGAAGCGCAGCGCATCCGGCTCGCGTCGCAAATCGGATCGGGGCTGACCGGCGTGATGTATGTGCTCGATGAGCCGTCCATTGGCCTGCACCAGCGCGATAACGCGCGTTTGATCAAAACGCTGAAGCAGTTGCGCGATCTGGGGAACTCCGTGATTGTCGTCGAGCATGATGAAGACATGATTCGCGCGGCGGATGATGTGGTCGATATGGGACCGGGCGCAGGCGAACACGGCGGGGCGGTGGTTGCGCAGGGCGCGCCGGCCCAGATTGAGGCAAATCCACATTCGCTGACCGGCGCGTATCTGGCGCACCGCCGCGCAATTGCCGCGCCTTCTGAGCGCAAGCAGCCGGATGCGCGCCGCCTCCGGATCACCGGCGCGCACGGCAATAATCTGAAGCATGTCACCCTCGATTTGCCGGTCGGATTGTTGAGCTGCATTACCGGCGTATCTGGTTCGGGCAAATCAACGCTGATCAACGATACCCTGTATTGCGCCTGCGCGCGGCATTTATACGGTTCTGCGGTCGAACCGGCGCCGTATCTGGAGATCGAGGGACTGGAGCATTTCGACAAAGTGATCAATGTCGATCAGGCGCCGATTGGCCGCACGCCGCGCTCGAATCCGGCAACTTACACGGGCGTATTTACGCCGATTCGCGAATTGTTTGCCAGCGTACCCGCTGCGAAAGAGCGCGGCTATATGCCGGGCCGTTTTTCATTCAACGTCAAAGGCGGACGCTGCGAAGCGTGTCAGGGCGACGGCGTATTAAAGGTTGAAATGCACTTTTTGCCGGACGTGTATGTGTCGTGCGATGTGTGTCGCGGTGCGCGCTATAACCGCGAGACGCTCGATATCCGGTACAAGGGCCATACGATTCATGAAGCGCTGAATATGACGGTCGAACAGGCAAGTGCGTTTTTCCGTCCAGTCCCCATTGTGGCGCGCAAGCTCAAGACATTGATGGACGTCGGGCTGGGCTATATTCGTCTTGGACAGTCGGCCACGACCCTTTCAGGCGGCGAAGCGCAGCGGGTCAAGCTCGCGCTGGAATTGTCCAGGCGCGATACAGGCCGCACTTTGTATATTCTCGACGAGCCGACGACGGGGCTGCATTTTCATGATATTGCATTGTTGCTGGAGGTGATTCGCCGGCTGCGCGATGCAGGGAATACGATCGTGATTATTGAGCATAATCTGGACGTTATCAAAACGGCGGACTGGATCGTGGATTTAGGGCCCGAGGGCGGCGCGCGCGGCGGGAGAATCATCGCGCAAGGCGCGCCGGAACAGGTGGCGCAGATAAAGGCGAGCGTGACAGGGCCGTATCTCGCTCCGCTGTTGAAGCGATGAGCATGGACCATCTTGAATCCTGAACAGGTTTAGAGCATTTTTCAGCGGCTTGCACCACGTCGCTTCGCGCTCGCCGTATTGCTTATACTGTCTTCGCGCTCGCCGTATTGCTTATACTGTCTTCGCGCTCGCTTCTTATGCAATCTCACTGAAAAATGCTCTAGGAGGCAGACGTGGAAGAACGGCGCGTGCGAGTGTTGGATACGGCGGCAGGCCCCTCGCCGAGGTTGAATACGGTTGAAATCCTCAGTTATGGACTGACCGGCGGCGCATTATGGCTAGCGCTCGCGCTGAAGTTATTGGGCAGCTTGCTCGCGGGTTTATTTGTCTTCCAACTGATTCATCTGATTGCGCCCCATCTGGAAAAATGGTTCCCCAGCCAGCGCGCGCGCTGGGTCGCGCTGATTCTGCTATCGGTCATCGTGACGGCCGCGCTGAGCCTCTCGATGATCTCCGCCTATTCCTATCTGCAGCGCGGCGCGGAGAACGCGCAACCGTTGCCTGAGCGTCTGATGCAGATTATCGACGGCGCGCGCGTCCATTTGCCGCTCTGGTTACAGGAGGCGCTGCCGGACGGCGCGGATGAATTACGCGCACAACTGTTGGACTGGCTAAAGGCGCATTATGGCGAGTTGCGCCAGAGCGGCAAAGAGGCGGTCAGCGCCTTGATGCGCATTGTCATCGGCATGGTTTTAGGCGCGATGACGGCGGTGAATATTGTGCGCCGCGCAAATCCGCGCCCTCTTGCCGCCGCGTTGAACCGGCGGCTGTACCGGTTAAGCGGCGCTTTTAAGCGCATTGTGTTCGCGCAGATGAAAATCTCGCTGGTGAATACCGCATTGACCAGTCTGTATTTATTGATCGCATTGCCATTATTGGGCGTCCGTCTGCCTTTCTCGAAAACGCTGGTATTGATGACCTTTGTTGTCGGGCTGTTGCCCGTCATTGGCAATCTGATCTCAAATACATTGATTTTTGTATTGTCTTTGTCTGCAGCCGGTTTGTCCGTCGCAATCGCCTCCCTGATTTTCCTGATTGTCATTCATAAACTCGAATATTTTCTGAATGCGCGGATTATCGGCAGTGAAATTGCCGCGCGCGCGTGGGAGCTGTTATTGGCAATGCTCGTGATGGAAGCGGGTTTTGGATTGCCGGGGGTCATTGCCGCGCCGATCTATTACGCCTATCTGAAGCGCGAGCTGGCGGCTGTGAAACTCATCTGAGCATAACGGCAGCGTGCGATGGCGAAGGACAGCGTAGGGGTGAAGCAATCCATCATTTCACGTGTTTTAGCCACCCTCATTTTTTGTATCTTTCTTGTGAGTGTAGGGACAACGTTTTTGTTTGGCCGTCAAAGGTATCAGAATGTTCGTACCGCTGCGCTGGCTGATGTGAAGCTGGATCTATTCCATAGTCAGCGCATGATTGCCGAGAATCTTAATCTGGCCCGCCAAAGCGCGCAACGATTACTGGAGCATTGGCCCAGATTGGCGCCTCAATCTGATGCGCATTCAGCGGCGAATAATCAGACGATTTTTATGGCTGATCCGGGCGTACGCGCGGACGGATCATTGGCGGCTAAGGCGCGCTGGGCGGTGCAGATATTAAATACCACTCAGGCCTCTGCGGAAGATACTTTCTTCGATTTGCCCGGAGTAGGCACGGCCCTACAGCATCCGGCAAGCGTTCCGCCTGAATATTTATCCGAACGCGCGCGCCAGATTCGCGCATTGCGCGCGCATGCCGGCCACAGCCGTCGGAATATATTATGGGGACCGCTTTATTTCGATCCGCTGCGCCGCGGGTGGGGGATGCCTATTGTTGCGGTGCAACGCGATTCCGCAGGCTCTCCCACCCTGCTGGCTGGGTATGATGTTGCCGCGGAACGGCTGATCAAGCACTATTTATCCTTTTCACCGGATGTGCTGACTTTTATCGTCAACGAGCGCGGCGAATGGATAGCGCCGTTGAGCGATGCCGGAACGCAGCCGCTTTCTGCGCAATTCGCGCTCTCTGGCGGGCTACGGGACACGCGTCCGGGGCCACGCGCGATTCAACTCGATGGCGTGAAGGCATATCATGTATTTCTGGACGCACCAGGCTGGCATTTGGTCGCGGCAATTCCCAACGCCGTGTTGAGCCGGAGAGCGTGGGCGCCGATTTGGCGTTTGCTACCCTTTACGCTGTTCGGGATCGCCCTTGTCTGGCTCGGAATCTGGGTCGCGGTCCGCCAATTGCTCGCCGAGCCTTTATTGGCCTTTGAAAAGGGGATTGCGCGGGGCCGGCAGCCTGATGCGCAGGGCGTGCGCCCCCGTTTGCATTATCAGAAACCGGACGAGTTTGGCCGGTTTGCGGCCGCTTATAACGCGCTGCTGGATGAGGTCGATGCGCAGCATGAGGCGCTTGAGCAAAAAGTGAGGGAAAGAACCGCCGAACTCGATATCGCGCGTCAGCAAGCGCAGGATGCCAATGAACTCAAAAGCCGTTTTCTGGCGCATATGAGTCATGAAATCCGCACCCCGATGTACGGCGTCATTGGCATGCTTAGCGTGCTGATGGCCTCGGATTTAACGCCAGAGCAGCGTCACTATTGTACGGCCGCCAGACAAAGCGGCGAATCTTTGTTGAGCATTATCAATCAGATTCTGGATTTTTCACGTAACGAATCGGGCCGTGCATCCGTCAGCCGCGCGCCTTTCAATCTCCTCGCCTTTTTTGACGAAGTCATCAGTGTCTTTATTCCCGCGGCGCATGAAAAAGGCATCCGGTTTGAGCTCGATATTGCGCCGGAGATTCCGTGCACGCTCGTCACAGATGCGGATAAGTTACGTCAGATTGTGATGAATCTGCTGAGTAATGCGATCAAGTTTTCAGAGTCCGGCGCTGTCATGGTGACTGTGCGCAGCGCTGCGCCGGCGAATGCGTCTATGGCGCAAGCGATGGGTTTAACGGTGCGCGTTGCGGATACGGGAATCGGTATTCCAGAAGACGCGCAGGAGCGTATCTTTACCCCGTTTTTACAGGCGGATGCGTCGATTGCGCGGCGTTTCGGCGGTACTGGACTGGGGTTGGCGATTTGCAAGCAATTGACTGAATTGCTAGAGGGCGACATTCATCTGCACAGTGTGGTGGGACAGGGGACAGTCTTCACTTTAACTGTGCCAACGGTCCCGGCTGCACCCTCTGAACCGAGCGCGCTTGCCGGTTTGCACGCAGTCGTGGTGACAGAGCGTCTTTCAATGGCGCTACAGAACGGCTTTAAACGGCTGGGCATAAGCTGGCAATGCGCGGGTTCAGCGATGCAGGCGCGGCGCTTTATCCAGGCGGGCGGGGACGGGGCGGCGCGCATTGATATGTGTTTATGCGATGAGGCTCAAGGCGCGGCGGCGTTCCACATGCTGAACGAAGCATTGAGCCTAGAATCCACAGATGCTCAGCCTTCGCCTGCGCTGATCAGACTGACTTCAAAACCGCTTTTATGCGGCGCGGCGGCGTTATTGCCTGATCTTCAGGCCGCTATCCTGCACGATGCGCCCCTATTATTCCGCGATTTAGTCAACGTATTAGGCGCGGAGACAGGCCGTATTGCGCCGCAGCGCGCGGACCCCTGCGCTATGGTGCAGCCGTGGTCTTTGAATCTGCTCGCGGTCGACGATATTGACATCAATCTGGAACTGATTGAATGGATGGCGCGCAGACTGGGGCATCGCGTTCGCGTTGCGCGCAATGGCGCGCAAGCCATCCAGTTGCTGACCCGCGAGATATTTGACGCAGTCATTATGGATGCACAAATGCCCGTGATGAGCGGCATTGAAGCGACGCGCCGGATTCGCGCCGAACAGGATCCGGTGCTGGATGCCGATGTGTACATCATTGCATTATCCGCCGGCGCTTTTGACGATCAACGCGCCGCCTTCCTTGACGTGGGCGCAAACGATTTTCTGACCAAACCGCTCGTTCTGGACGTGCTGGCGCAGGCGCTTTTAAAAGTAGCTGACTATCAGAATTCTCGCGGACTCTCAATAGAGCAAAATTCTATAGACATATATGCAGTGCGAGACGAAAATGAGGATATGGATCTGAATGATGAATTGCGCCATAAATTCTGCAAAGAATTGGGGCATTTGTTTCAGCGTGCGCAGCAGCGGTTTGAAGAACACGATGATCAGGCGTTGCGGCAGGAATTGCATAAAATGAAAGGGGCGGCGGGTCAATTAGCGCTTCCGCTGATCGAGGCGGCCATTCTGGATGCTGAACGTGCAGTACAGCAGGGCGAACCGGCATACATCCGCATTCGGCTGCGGTATCTGGGTGAGGTGTTGCGTACGCAGGAAGGGCGGGTTTAAAGGTTGATCCGCGCACGTAGAGCCTGTGCACGATCTCTGCTTTTGGATTCTGATCCTGTATAATAAAAGGCGAGGAAGAGCACTTGCGGGGTTGAAGGGGTTGCAGGAAGGAGAGCGAGCGATGGCTCATAATGATCAGGCTGAAATATTGCGCCGCCAGATTTCCGATCTGGAACGGTTGACGCAGCATTTCGATATGTTACGCGAGAAGGTCAGCGATCTGATGGAAAAGGCCCCAGATGACCCGGCGGCTGCCGAGAAGTTGGTCAAACTTGAGCAGGCGTGGAAGAATGAGCTGCAACACAAAGCCGAGCAGGCGCAGCAATACATGAGGGAGGTGCTGCATGCGCGCGTTCA
>NZ_CAFB01000079.1 GCF_000227585.1 Candidatus Glomeribacter gigasporarum BEG34
GATGCTGCGCCGGCGTCAAGCCGCTTCCGTCGCGCTGCCCTCTCGAACCGTGCTGGAAGGTATCGTCGGCGCTGTGGCGGCGGTGAAGGGGGTGAGGCGTTATTCAGCGTATGAGAACGATACCGATACGACGGACGGGAACGGACTCCCCTCACACTCGATTGCGCTGGTCGTGGAAGGCGGTGATGCGGAACGCATTGCACAAGCCATTGCCGCGAAGAAAACGCCTGGCGCGGGCACTTATGGCACAACGACGACCCTCATCCATGACCGCTACGGCATCGAACATCCGATCCGGTTCTTCCGGCCCGTGGAGGTTCCTGTGACGGTACGCATTGCACTGAACGCGCTCGCGGGCTACACATCGGCGGTCGGTCAGGCCATTCAACAGGCCGTATCGGAATATGTCAATGCGCGCGCCATCGGCGAGCCGCTGCGCGCGGCGCGGCTCTATGTACCGGCGAATTTAAACGGTCAGCCGGATTCAGAGACCTTTGACATCACCGCGCTTTCCATCGCGCGGCCAGACGCAGCGAACGCGCGGCTGGAGATGCCGGTCGCGTTTAATGAAGCCGTGCACTGCGCGCCGAGCGATGTGAAATTGACGGTGCACTGATGGCGAGCCTTCAGGATGATCTGGCGCGGATTCCTGCAGCGAACCGGGACAAACCCAAGTTTCGCGCGGTCATAGAAGCGTCCGTGCAGCCTTTTGTCGATCTGCACAACGCGCTCGCGTCCATGCCGGCGGCCTTCGATGTCGATCAAGCCATCGGCGCGCAACTCGATCAAGTGGGTACATGGGTGGGACTGGCGCGCGCCGTCCAGATTCCGCTGACGGGCATTTATTTCACATTAGACGATGCGCATCTCGGCTTTGATCAAGGCGTCTGGAAGCAGCCGCACGACCCAACCGAGGGCGTCACACGGCTCGACGACGATACCTACCGGCTGCTGCTGAAAGCCAAAATCCGCGCCAACCATTGGGACGGCGCGCCGGATTCGATGGCCGATATGCTGAACGCGATCTTTGGCGCGGATACGCACGTCTTCGTGCAGGACAACGGCGATATGTCGATCACCGTGGGGATTGCCGGCCAGATTCCGCATGCAGCGTTTCTTGCCATACTCACGCGCGGCTATTTGGCGCTCAAGCCTGAAGGCGTGCGGGTCGCCTATGTCATCGTCACGCCAGAGAACGGCGCGCCTTTGTTCGGCTTCGATGTGCACAACGCCTGTATTTCCGGTTTTGACACCGGCGCTTGGGGCCGGATTATTTAAAGGAAGCGCTATGACGATTCAAAATGACTTTTTACCCTTCGCCGCGAGCGAAAACGCGAATGTGCTGGAACAGGCGGACTACGAAAAGTTGGTCGCGCGGCGCACTGGTTTTACGTCGGGCGTAGCAATGGCCGCGCAACTGAACAAGGTGTGGCGGCAATCGAGCCTGATGGCGGCGGCGCTGGCGCGGTTCATCGTCGAACGGAGCGGGCAGCCGCTGATCGATGACGGGACGACGCAGGCGATTGTGAACCATTTGCACGCCGCGATTGCTGAAGTCGATCTCGCATGGTCGAAAATCACCGGCAAGCCAACGACGCTCACCGGCTACGGCATCACCGATGCGGTCAATGTCGAAGAGAAAGGCCAGCCGGAGGGTGTGGCGACACTGAACGCGCAAGGCCATGTCCCCACCGAACAGTTACCCCGCTCCAAAGTCGATCTCGCATGGTCGAAAATCACCGGCAAGCCAACGACGCTCACCGGCTACGGCATTACCGATGCGGTCAATGTCGAAGAGAAAGGCCAGCCGGAGGGTGTGGCGACACTGGACGATCAAGGCTATGTCCCCACCGAACAGTTACCCGCGCTCGATTTCACCCCCGCGGACGGCTCGATTACCACGCCCAAGCTGGCCGATGACGCGGTGACGAGTTCAAAGATTGCCTATAGCGCGGTGACGAGTTCAAAGATTGCCGGTGGCGCGGTGACGAGTTCAGAGATTGCCAGCGGCGCGGTGACGAGTTCAGAGATTGCCTATGGCGCGGTGACGAGTTCAAAGATTGCCTATGGCGCGGTTGTGGACAATATCGGCTATAAGCCGCTTAGTCCCGAAAATGATCAAGCGATCGATGGCACGCTGAACGTGCGCTATTGGCTGCATATCCGAAATCTGAATGACAGCGCCTTGCGTTCCGCTCATCACAACGACGGCACGATTGGGTTTGTCGGGCCGCGTGGATGGATGGTGCGCTTTGGGGACGACGGCAATTTCTGGACGCCGATATTTGGTTGGCTGAGCAATACGCTCAACGGCAAAGCCAACGCGGGGGCGGAATGTCAATACAACAGCCAGATTTGGAGTTTCAGCACAATACACAGAAGCTATAACCAGACCGAGCAGGACTTACCCGATCCGTGGGTCTGCACGGGTCTGAATATGTGCTGGGGTATGGGTAGTGATTATTTAGATGGTATTGGGGTGCGTGCCCGTAAAATCCGCAATCAATAGAAGAGGTATCACGATGATGACGCATGACCAGATGGCCTTTGCCGTGTCCAAGCTCTATCCCGATCTCGCGTGCTGGAAAGATTATTGGGTGGCGCACCCCGTCGAATCCGGTTCAGACAAACAAATCGGCGAGGCGGAAATCGTCGAATGGCGGGCAGATGCGCCCAAGCCTGATCTGAAGACGCTGAAGAAGACGTTTAACACTCATGCCGATGAGTTCAATGCGCAACAGGTCAAAGCAATACGGCGGGCCAAATTGATCGGGAGCGACTGGACGCAGTTAATGGATGTGCCAGAGCAAACCCGCACGCAATGGGCAGTCTATCGCCAGCTACTCCGCGATCTGCCGCAGCAAAAAGATTTCCCAAGCCAAATTGTGTGGCCCAAGCCGCCTACATACTGATTGGTTAAGAAGATCGTTTTAAGCGTGTATGGCATGTTCCAGTGTTTCAGCAACCCACTGATTAATGCTTTTACCAGCGGCATCCGCCTGCATCGCCATACGCGCGTGAATATTGGGAGAAATGCGCAATGAAATCTTGCCGGAATAAGGCTTTTGCGGCGCTTCATTTCGTTGGCGGCATGTTTCAAGATAAAAATCAACTGCTTCTTGAAAAGCATGCCGTACTTCTTCCACAAAATTTCCGTGAAAAGTGATGATATCGCGGATACCGGCCAAACGACCAATGAAGCAGTCATCTTCATCACTGTATTCAATTCGGGCTGAGTAGCCCTTGTAGGTCATTGGTTTCATGGTTGAATTCCCAATAATTCAAGATATTTACGGGCCGCACGCACTTGGTAAGGCTTTGCTTCTTTGCTTGGATGAGGACGATGAAAATCCGCTCGAATACCATGCTTTTTAAAACCCACTCGTGAACCGTTTCCCTCAATCGTTTCACAACCCAGGGCGGCAAACAGATGTTCAATTCTGCGCCATTCGAGCGTCGTTGGAACCGGACGCGAAAAAATGGCCTGAAGCGTCCTGCGGTGCGCATTGTTCATGAATGAATGGTAGCTAATTTTGCTATCAATTACCACAGGGTAAATCACTTCCCACCGCCTCAAGGCGGTTTTTTTACATCTGCCGCTCTTAAGCGGCTTTTTATTTTCGGAGTGCATGATGCA
>NZ_CAFB01000078.1 GCF_000227585.1 Candidatus Glomeribacter gigasporarum BEG34
TCCTTTCTGCTTATCCGCCTGAAGTTCGGAAAATGATTTACACGACCAATGCGATTGAAAGTCTGCACATGCAACTGCGTAAAATCGTTAAAAATCGGGGGCATTTCCCCAATGATCAAGCCGCAAAAATTGCGCTTGCTCGCTTTGCAAAACATGCAGAAAAAATGCAAAATGCCCCCGTCATTTGGAAGCAGACGGCCAATCCATTCGCCATCTTATTCGGTGAACCTTTCACAAATGCAATGAAATAGTTTTGTAACCCAGCCTCTCACACAAAATTTCGGACACTGCCCTTGAAACAGAGCAAGTTGTTTCGCAACTACCGGGTTGTGGCGCTAGGCCGTTTTTGCGTCTGTCTGTGCGCGCTCGCGCTCAACGTTTGCGCACACGGCCAGACGCTGCGCAATCCAGCATCCACTGAACCGCCTGACTTTGCCCCTCCCATTGAACGAGAGACGAAGAAATTCACGCTGACCTCGCTCAGCGCTCAGGATCAACGCTGGCTGGCGACGCTGCCGCCCTTAAGAGCCGGCGTCTACAGAGCTTTATCCAGCGATCGCCAAAGCAGCGATGAGTTGCACAGTCTATCGGATGCGTATCTCGACTATTTTGAGCGCGCATTGCGGTTGCATTTTAAACGGATTCCGGTCGAGAGCGCCGTGCAGGCGATCAGCATGTTGCGCGCAGGCACACTGGACCTCGCCGCTTCGGCGATTTTTGATGACCGCTCTGACCTGTTCGACTTCACCGTCGATTATGCATCGGACCCGCTGATGATCGTCGTGCGGCAGGATGCGTTGCCACTCGAACGCAAATCCGATTTGGCCGAACGCCGCGTCGCGGTGATCGATGACGCCGCTGCACAAGCGCTTGAAAACGATGTGCCTGCCATTCGCATTGTGCGCGCGCCATCGACGTATCAGGGGATGTATCGGGTCGCGCATAAATCAGCAGACGCCTTTGTCGGCAATCTGGCCAGCATTGATCTGAATATCCGCAAAATCTTCGGCGATACGCTCTCGATCTCTGGATCGACGAGTCTCAAACAAAGGCTCGCCTTTGCGATCGCCAAACCCTATTGCCGTTTGGCGCCGATTCTGAATCAGGCGCTTGAGGCATTGCCCAAAAAAGAGCGTCAACGTATCCGCAACCGGTGGCTGGCCGCACACCATAATGTGAACTGGTCTTCCGTGTTAAGCAAGCTCGCGCCGGTCGCGCTTGTCCTGTTCGCGGTGATTGCTGCGCTGCTTTACGGTTATCTGCGGCTGCGGGTTGAAATGAGGCGGCGGCGCCGCGCCGAGCGCGCCAAAGACGCTTTTCTGGCGATGATGAGTCATGAAATCCGCACGCCGATGAATAGCGTGCTTGGCCTCGTCGAACTGCTGCGTCATCGTCAGGCGGACGCCGAGCAGCGGCAGATGCTGGATATGGTGCATGAATCCGCGGCGGCGCTGCTGCAGATTCTGGATGATATTCTCGACTTCTCCAAAATAGAGGCCGAGCAGCTTCTGATTGAGCGCCGGCCCTTCGATCTGCGCGCGCTGTGCGATAGCGTGGCGGGCCTGCTGGCCGGCCAGGCGCGCGCCAAAGGACTCGAATTGCGCGTCGCCGTTGCCAAAAATGTGGCGGCGCGGATCGTGGGAGACCGGGTGCGCGTGCGGCAGATTCTGGTGAATCTACTCTCCAATGCGATTAAATTCACGGAGTCCGGTCAGGTCTGCCTATCGATTGCCGCCGCGGCGGGTGCGCGCCCGGCATCGCAAAAACTGATATTCCAGGTGTCGGATACCGGGGTGGGCATCGCCCCCGATGCACTGAAATCGCTTTTTAAACCTTTTGTACAGGCGGGGCCATCGATTAGCCGTCGCTACGGCGGCACTGGTCTGGGTCTTTCGATCTGCCAGCGGCTGGTCAAGCTGATGGGCGGAGAAATTTCGATCGAAAGCGCGCCTTCCCGCGGCACCACGGTGCGCTTTAGCGTTGAATTTCCGATGTATCTGCAACCGCCCGACGAATCCGCCAATCCTGCATCGCCCCTCTGTGTAGAGGCGCACGACCGTGAACAAATGCCCCATCCCCATCGCCCGCCCGCCAGCGCGCCGCGCATTCTGGTCGCCGAAGACCATCCGGTCAACCGGCTGCTTCTGCGACAGCAATTAACACAGCTCGGTTATACATGCGATACCGTGGAAAATGGCGCGCAGGCGCTTGACGCGCTGGCGCAACATTCGTATGCCTTATTGATCACCGACTGCCAGATGCCGGAGATGGACGGTTACCAGCTTGCTGAACACATCCGCGCAAACGAGAAGGCCATCCATGCCGCGCAATCATTGCCCATTCTGGCGATTACCGCCAATACATTGCGCTCGGAACAGGCGCGCTGTCTGAAAGCGGGAATCAACGACTACCTGCTCAAACCCGTCCAGCTCGACACGCTCGCGCAGCGCATCCGCCAATGGATTGCGCCTTCTGGCGCGCATCGAGAACCAGACGCGCAGGACGATAAGGACTTAGAGCATTTTTCAGCGAGCTCATACGGCGAGCGCATCGCTGCGCAGGGCAAGCCGCTGAAAAATGCTCTAGACACGCTGATCCAGTCGCTCAAACCACTTTACCGAGATCATCCCGCGCAATTGCGCGCGCTGCTCTTGACCCTGGCAGAGTCGCTGCGCGCTGATCTGGTCAGGCTGCATGAGCAGCTCAATGCGCCGCCGCCCCTTGACCGCGCGCGGCTGCGGCAATGGATTCACCGGCAAAGCGGGGCATTCGCCATTTTTGGACATACGCCCTTTACTGCGCAGTTCGATACATTACGCGCCAGCGCGCAACATGCCCCCGATGACGCATTGCGCACGGAGGCGCGCGCTCTTGCCCGCGCGCTGGAATTGTTTGCGCAGCGGCTTGAGCTTGAACTAGAGCATTTTTCAATGCGCATATTCGATCACGAGCTGCACGCTTAAGACGCCGTTCCAGTCATTGCGCGCCAGCCGGTAGACACACTGCACGCGCGCGGGCAACGGTTCGGTCCGGTTGAACCAGATCGCGGAATATTGCGCATGCGCGCGTCTGAGTGTGAGCTTCAAGTGCCGTTCTTTCACCAAGCCTTGCGTGACGACTTCAAACTCGGTGGTAAAGAGCGGCGCGGCAAACCCCTGGCCCCATACGGCGGCATCCAGCAACGCGACAAATTGCGGCGTGCAATAGGCGTCTTCCAGATCGCCATCGGTTTCAATGACGCGCGCGGGCGCGCGTTCGCCCAGCCAGGCGCGGCCCGCTTCTTCAAAGGCCGCGCGAAAACGCGGCACCTCCTCCATGCGCATTGTCAGCCCGGCGGCCATCGCATGCCCGCCGAACTGCAACAGCAGCCCTTTGTGCCGCTTTGAAATCCAGTCAAGCGCATCGCGCAGATGAAGGCCATTTACCGAACGGCCCGAACCTTTGACCAGCGCGCCCTCCTGATTGGCGGGCGCAAGCGCGATCACCGGGCGGAAAAAACGTTCTTTCAGGCGCGCGGCGAGAATGCCAATCACGCCTTGGTGCCAATGAGGATCGAATAAGGTCAGCGTCGTCTGCGTATCCGTCTGCAGCGGCTTCATGCGCTCCAGATACGCGAGCGCCTCCGCTTGCATATCGGCTTCAATGTCGCGCCGCGCGCGATTCATCTCATTCAGTTG
>NZ_CAFB01000077.1 GCF_000227585.1 Candidatus Glomeribacter gigasporarum BEG34
ATCCTTTGCCCTCTCTGGGATACAGACGCCGATTCTTTGCAAGGGTTTCCACGATATACATCTCTTCATCACCCCCTCGCGAATGTATCAAAATCGCGAGGGTAAATACGTGATTCAGAGGGGGCTTTTTTCGGCTGTACTTGCCTCTCCAAAGGGGGCTGCTTTCCACTGAAATCAACACTCCTTTTTTGCAGTTTAAAAGTGTCCGTGAAAAGGGGGTAAGTCCACGAGGGCCGACTCCGGGGCCGCATCTATTGCGTGTAGCGCGATGGAACCTGCTCCGACCGCCCCAAGCCCTACCAAATTTTCACTTGCGCGTCGCCCGTACGCACCATCGGGTCGCCCGCCTTGCAACTGAACGCTTCAGCGAAGCTGGAAAGATTAGACGGTGCACCGATTGCTCGATATTGCGCGGGGGCATGCTGGTCAGTATTTAAAGCGACTTTCAGCTTTTCTGGCCGGATGTTCTCGCGCCATTTCAGTGCAGAATTAATGAAGAATCGCTGATTCTGCGTGTAGTCATCGATCTTGAGCTTCGCAAGCGCAGGTCTTTTGTTCAACTCGTTTTGCAGTGCGTCATATGAGATGGATAATCCGCCCAGGTCGGCTATATTCTCATCCAGCGTCAAAGTGCCATTGACGAATAAACCGGGCAAAGGCGAATAGGCATCGAATTGCTTCACCAGCGTATCGGTGCGCGCCTTGAATGCTTTTCGGTCGGCCTCAGTCCACCAATTCTCCAGCTTGCCGTATGCATCGAACTGACTTCCTTGGTCATCGTAGGCGTGCGTCATTTCATGACCGATGATGGCGCCAATGCCGCCGTAATTGAGCGCATCGTCTGCCTGTGGGTGAAAATATGGCGGCTGCAGAACGGCCGCCGGAAAATTGATCGTGTTGTCGTTCGGGCTGTAGAAAGCATTGATCATCTGCGGCGTTGTCCACGGGCCCCATTCCGATCGGTCGGTCGGCTGGCCGATCCTGGACATCGCATAGGCATGATTGAAGCGCGCTGCCGCTTGGATGCTGCCGAAATAATCCCCTGCTTTCAGGCGTAACGCTGAATAGTCCCGCCATTGATCCGGATAACCGATTTGAGACAAGAAAGTCTGCCATTTTTCCAGCGCTCTTTTTTTAGTCTCCGCGCTCATCCAGTCAAGCTTCTCAATGCGCGCTTTCAACGCGGCGCTCAGGTTATTGATCAATGTTAACGCTTGCTTTTTGGCTTCGGGCGGGAAATGCTTGGCAACATAGAGTTGCCCCAGCGCCATTCCGAGTTGACTGTTTACGGTATCTAATACTCGTTTCCAACGAGGGGCTATTTCTTGCTGTCCCTTGAGCGTTTTGTCGTAAAAAGCAAAGTACTCATTCTGGAACGCAGACGAGAGATAAGGCGCAGCGTTTTTAAGCGCGTGAAAACGCAAATAGGCTTGCCATTGTTCAATGGACGTATCCACAAGCATCTGGTTCACTTCTTTGAAGAATTTAGGGGATGAAAGTGAAAACCCCTCTTTGAGATCAACGCCCTGCGCTTTGAAAAATGCGCCCCAGTCAAAATTCGGTGTGATTTGGTTGGCTTGGCTAACGCTCACGAAATGATAGAGGTTGTCTGGATCGTACATTTCGACCGGTGTAAAAGAAGCATTAGCTAGCCGTGTTTCAAACGCCAGCACCTGCCCGGCTTGACGTTGAGCTGATTGAACGTCGATATTAACCAGTTGCAGCAGGCGCGCGATATGCGCGGTGTAGGCAGACCGCAGCTCGGCGTGCTCAGCCTTCGTGTAGTAATCCGGCGCCGGCAGTCCTAAACCGTCTTGAAAGACATAAGCGATTTGCACCTTAGGATTTTTTAAGTCTGTGTCACGCTGAAGATTAAAAAGCCGTCTCTTGCCTTGGAAGAAGGTATCGGCACTATCACTATTGGTACTGGTCGAATAGCGCACAAATGTATCGGTCAAATAGCGCACAATGGACGATGTATCGCGTAGTGCGGCAATCGCGTCCAGTTCCGGTTTGACCGGATCGAAACCCGCGCGTTCAATCGCCGCTTCATCCATCCCTGCGGCATAAAATAATCCAACCAGTTGTTCAGGCGAGCTGGCTTTAGCGCTGCCGATATTTTTTGCGGCAGCCTCAGCAATTGCGCGCTGATCGTTCAGGCTTTTCTCTTTCAGAATTTCGAAGGGCCCCCATTGGGTCTTATCTGCGGGAATCGGGTTGTTGGAGAGCCATTTTGCATTCACGTACTGATTCAAATCCGTACATGCGATGCGCCTATCTGGATCGATCTCACTTTTCTTCAGCCAGTTTTCTTTGAAGGATGGCTCTGATTGATTTGATTGATTTGGTTTTTCAGAACATGCAGCGAGCAGAAATGTGGCGGAACATGCAACTGCGATGACGCGGATACGAGCGGACATCTTCTTCCTCCTGTTCATACGTTTCAATAGAATGAAATCATGCCTGATACCGTTTGATATTGTAATCACACAGCTGTACATTTGAGCCGTTCAATAAAGGCTTTGCGCATGATCGGACTTTTTCAAAAGGTTTTTGGCAGTCGCAACCAGCGGCCGCTTAAACGTTATCAAAAGACCGTTGCGTCCATCAATGCGCTTGAGCCGGAATTCCAGTCGACGTGCAACTGATTGGCGGCATGGCGCTGCACGAAGGCAAGATCGCCGAGATGCGCACGGGTGAACAAAACACTGGGCACCGCTCGCGGCTTATTTAAACGCGCGCTCCGGTCACGGCGTGCGCATCGTGATTGAAGCCGATATCGTCACGCGCTCGATTGAATCGGCGCAACGGCGCGTTGAAACGTAACAACTTTGATATGCGCAAACAATTGCCTCGAATATGACGATGTTGCGAATGACCAGCGCCGCGTCTTTATTAGTAACGCAACGAACTTTAAATTTGCTCTGTCAATGAAGTATTAGGTCCTGTGGACAAACTGCTTAACATCGCATCAAGATCACCGACGTACTCAGGTGAATCATGGACATAAAACTCACCAATGCTTTCTCGTAGCGCGTTGCAATCCGCCTAAATTGCTTGATTTTATTGAAGAATCGCTCCACCAGATTTCTATGTTTGTAGCGCTCTTTACCGTATTCGGGAAGAATTTTTCGAGAAGACCGGCCCGGAATGACGGGGATAGCCCCCTTCGCCTGGACAGTAGCCCGTAATGCATCGCTGTCGTATCCCTTATCTGCCAAGACATATTGTGCTGTCCTATCCGAAAGCAGCGCTTCCGCCTGCGTCATCTCGTGGGCTGCGCCCTGGGTAACTCTCACCTCTATCGGGTTGCCTTCCGAGTCAACGAGCGCATGTATCTTGCTGCTTAAGACCCCGCAGCTACGGCCAAGACCTTCCTGCTCAAGGCCCCGCCTTCCTTTTTTGCGCGCCCGCAGCGTGCTGATGAGCACGCACAATCGTGGCGTCCAACATCAGCTCTTCAACGTCTGCTGCTATGGAAAGCAGCCTGAAAACCAACTCCCATATGCCTTTCAGTCCCCACCTACGAAAACGCCTCCAGACGCTGTTCCACTTCCCAAAACGCTTGGGTAAATCCCGCCAAGGGGCCCCTGTTTTCGCAATCCAGAGCACACCTTCTACAAATGTTGATTTCAGTGGAAAGCACGCCCCCTTTGGAGAGGCAAGTACAGCCGAAAAAAGCCCCCTCTGAATCACGTATTTACCCTCGCGATTTTGATACATTCGCGAGGGGGTGATGAAGAGATGTATATCGTGGAAACCCTTGCAAAGAATC
>NZ_CAFB01000076.1 GCF_000227585.1 Candidatus Glomeribacter gigasporarum BEG34
TCATCTGAAGCATTATCGACAATAATGAGCTCGTAATCGCTGACCAATAACGCAATCCGTCGAGCCGCTTCTGAAAGGATGCGTTCAAGCTGTGTGGATTGGTTCCGGACAACGAACACCATCGACAAAAAGACTGGAAAATGCTCCAGACGTTTAAATTTCAAGCTTTGTCCCCAATTCCACAACCCGGTTCGCAGGTATCTTGAAAAAGTCGGTCGGCTTCGCAGCGTTGCGATGCAGCCACGCGAAAATGCGCGCGCGGAGAACCGGCATGCCCGGCAATTGCGCTGGCGTCACCGTTTCGCGCGCGATGAAAAAGGAGGTCTCCATCCATTCAAACGCCATGCGATGCTGCGTTTCAAGCAAATGTAATACTGCCTGAACATCAGGCGTTTCATTGAATCCGTAGTGTGCGCGCACCACAAAGAGTCCATGATTCAGTGCTTCAAGTTCAATGCGGCGTTGAGCATCCACATACGGTACATCGTGCGCGACAAAGGTCATCAACAGGGTGCGTTGATGCAGCACCTTATTATGTTTCAGATTGTGAAGCAGGCTGGTGGGCACAAAAGCATCGTTCCCCATTAAGTAGACCGCCGTGCCTTCGACGCGGTGCGGCGGATAGGTCAGCAGTCCCTCGATAAACGGGCGCAGTTCGATCCCTTCGGCGGCGGCGCGGGCCTGAACGCGCGCGCGGCCCTGGGTCCAGGTCATCAGCAGGAAGAACAGCGCGCCGCCCAGCGACAATGGCAGCCAGCCGCCTTCAGCTACTTTCAGCAGGTTTGCGCCGAAAAATGCGCTATCCACGGTGATGAAAACAGCGCTGATGAGCGCGACGAGTCCGCGATGCCAGCGCCAGACTTTCAGCATCACCACGCAGGCGAGCGCAGTGGTCATGATCATCGTCGTTGCGACCGCAATGCCGTAGGCGGCGGCCAGTCTGCCTGAATGTCGAAAGCCCAGCGCGATGCAGACGACGGCCGCGAGCAATACGCCATTGACCAGCGGAATATAAATCTGTCCAATCGCGCGCGCCGAGGTGTGGATAATATTCATGCGCGGCATCAGCCCAAGCTGGATTGCCTGACTGGTCAGCGAAAACGCGCCCGAAATGACGGCTTGCGCGGCAATCACCGTCGCCGATGTGGCGAGTAGGATCAAAGGAAAGAGCGCCCAGTCCGGCGCAAGCCAGTAGAAAGGATTTTCAAGCGCCCAGGGCTGCGTAAGCAGCAGCGCGCCTTGACCAAAGTAGTTCAGCACCAGCGCCGGCATCACGATGGCATACCAGGCAAGGCGAATTGGACGCGCGCCGAAATGACCCATATCGGCGTAGAGCGCTTCCGCGCCGGTCAGCGCCAGAAACACCGAACCGAGCACGATCACGCCAAGCCGCGGCTGGCTCGACATAAAGCGCAGCGCATGGACGGGGTTGAGCGCTCCTAAAATCGCGGGCGCATGCGCGATTTGCCAGAGTCCCAGCGCGGCGAGCGTGATGAACCACAGCAGCATCACGGGGCCGAACAGCGCGCCGACCGTCTGCGCGCCATACCGCTGAATCGCAAACAGGACGGTCAGGATCAGCAGAGTGATCGGCAGCACAAGGGCCGATAAATGCGGCGCAGCAATATGCAGTCCTTCCACTGCGGATAACACCGAGATGGCGGGCGCAATCGCCGCATCGCCGTAAAACATGCAGGCGCCGAACAACCCCAGCATGAGCATCCGCGCCGCTGCCTTGCTCTGCCGGGGAATACGGGAGAGTCCCAGCGCCATCAGCGCAAGCGGGCCGCCTTCGCCGTGATTGTCCGCGCGCATGATGAACCACACATATTTAACCGCGACGACCATCACAATCGCCCAGCACAACAGTGACAGCACGCCAAAAACAGAAGATGTATTCAGCGCGATGCCGTGGTCCGGATGGAACGCCTCTTTTAAGGCATACAGCGGGCTGGTGCCGATATCGCCGAATACAATGCCGAGCACAGCAAGAATCAGCGCAGGGGCGGAGTGCGCGCGCGGCCTTTCGTTCATTTAGAAAAAAGTTTTCAATCGAATGGATGGCGCACCAAAATCATCGCATCCCGCTGCGGGCCGGTTGAAATCAGATCGATGGGGACGCCCGCCGCCGCTTCAATGCGCCGCAGATAGGCGCGCGCATTGGCTGGCAGATCGTCCCAGGCGCGTATTCCCGCGGTGCTGGTTTTCCATCCAGGGTGATCTTCGTACACCGGTTCACATTGCGCGGCAAGCGAAGCGCTCGATGGCAGCGCATCGACGCGGCGGCCGTTCAGACGATAACCGGTGCACAGGCGGATGGAATCAAAGGCGTCGAGCACGTCCAATTTGGTAATACACAGGCCGGAAGCGCTATTGAGTTGCAGCGAACGCGCGAGCGCGGCGGTATCCAGCCAGCCGGTGCGGCGCGGCCGGCGGGTGACCGACCCGAATTCATGGCCGGTGCGCGCGAGGGCCGCGCCGGCCTGCGCGCAACGCGCGGGATTGTTGGCATCGTATAACTCGCTTGGGAAAGGGCCGCTGCCCACGCGCGTGCAATACGCTTTGGCGACGCCCAGAATGTAATGCAATTGCCGCGGCCCGACGCCCGCGCCCGTTGCAGCCGCGCCAGCCACGCAATGGCTGCTGGTCACAAAGGGATAAGTGCCATGATCGACATCGAGCAGCGCGCCTTGCGCGCCCTCAAACAGTAAATGGCGACCCGCGCGGTTTTCCGCATCCAGGCAGGCGGGAATATTGGCCATCAGCGGCGCGAACTGATCGGCATAGGCGAGCGCCGCATCCAGCGTGCGCGCTTCGTCCACCGGCGCGGCATTCAGATAACGGCTCAGTATGAAATTGTAGAAATCCAGATTTTCGCGCAGCCGCGCTTTGAAATGCGCTGCATCGAATACATCCTGAACGCGCAAAGCGCGGCGCGCGGCTTTATCCTCATAGGCCGGGCCAATGCCGCGGCCAGTGGTACCGATTCTTTCATTGTTTGCGCGCGCTTCGCGCGCCTGGTCAAGCGCAATGTGATACGGCAATATCAGCGCTGCCGCGCCGGAGATGAATAAGCGGCTGCGCACTTCAAGCCCCGCCGCCTCCAGCTCGCCGATTTCGTTGAATAAGGCTTCAGGCGATAGCACCACCCCGTTCCCGATATAGCATTTGACCTGCGGATGCATGATGCCGGATGGAATCAGCCGCAGAATCGTTTTGCGGCCCTCAATCCATAAGGTGTGTCCGGCGTTATGGCCGCCCTGAAAACGCACCACGCCATGCGCGCGCTCGGTGAGCCAATCGACCACTTTGCCTTTGCCTTCATCGCCCCATTGAGCGCCCACGATAACGATATTACGACCCAGAGCGTTTTTCAGCGGCTTGCACTGCGTCTCTGCGCGCTCGCCGTATGAGCTCGCTGCGGGGTCGCCTCCATCGCTGCGCGATGGAGGCCTGCTCCGCCCGCATCGATCTCCATACTGTCTTTGCGCTTGCTCCTTGTGCAAGCTCGCTGAAAAACGCTCTGAGTATGCGGTGCTGCTGGACATAAATCCATCTATGCAGAGTTAAAAACGCATCTTACCCGCAACGCGCGCGCAGCAGCCGCAAACCGTTGCCAATCACAAGCAGACTTGCGCCGGCATCGGCGAATACCGCCATCCACATCGTGCCCGCACCCAACAGCGTGAGGGCCAGAAAGGCCGCTTTGATACCGAGCGCGATCACCATATTCTGGATAAGGACCGCGTGCGCGGCGCGCGACATCCGGATAAACAGCGGCAGTTTGCGCAGATCATCATCCATCAGCGCGACATCGGCGGTTTCCATCGCCGTATCGTTGCCCAGCGCGCCCATCGCAAAACCGATCTCG
>NZ_CAFB01000075.1 GCF_000227585.1 Candidatus Glomeribacter gigasporarum BEG34
CCGCAGGCAGCGGACCGCTGATGATGAAGGAGGGCTCGTTGCTGCTTTCGGGTCGCAACCGTGGCGTTTTTTTAAGCAAGTCGATCTCCATTGTGAGTGGACCGACCTTGCGCTCCAATGCTGCAATTTNGGCTCCNTATTCCGAGATCGTCGTGGCGGCCGCTTCTTCAGCATTCAGTTCGCCGCGATCATACTGGCTCAGACACAACTGAATCCGGTCGGCTGAAATTGGGTAAGTACGCTTGGCTTCGCGCCGTCCAATCTTGCCGTCCCGAATATCCGCGCACAGTGGCAACTTGAACTGCGGACTGTGCCGACGATACAGACTTCTTGTTGACATCGTGCTGTGCCTCTGAAAAGGACCCAGCAAGCGTATCAATTGATCGACTCCGAACTGTCCAGTTCCAGGGGTTCCTGTGCCACGAGGTTGAGCTTTGTACTCAACCGCAACTGTAGAGAAGATGAGGGTAGGTCCCTCGGTATCGCCTTGCAGGAGGGGATACCAAACCACCTTAAGCGGCTGAGGACAAAATCCTCGGTCGTGAGCGTTAAGGAAAAGGCGCTATTGAAAGCGTCAGGTGTGGATTAAGAAGGTGAGCGATGAGCGAACCGCTGTAAGCATCGTAAGGAATCCAGATGATGTCGAAATCGGAGGGTGAACTCGTCTCCGAGACAAGCCCAGAGGCGACCTGCTTACCGATTGGGCGGCATCCGGTGTATAGGCGGCACGAGCTTAATCCGGGCTTTTCTACGGAACGTGGGAGACTTGTACAGGATGCCAAGGGAAAACCCTATAAGTTATAAACGAAGGGGGAAAGTACCGATGCCTGTGCAAGAGTCGGATCATCCCATAGTAGTGTTGAAGTCTCTGTAATGGGGATGGAGCGAAGGGGATGTGTCGGCCTGTGGGGAACCAAGGTCAATCGGAAATGAGAGGAGCTTTGGTTTGTTGCGTAGCTCCAAGGTCGAGAGATTTTGGAGGGATGGCCGGCAGGAGCCGTATGAGTCGAGAGGCTCACGTACGGAGTCTGTGAGGGGCTGGAGGTGAAATTCCTCCGGCCGACTCGGCAGTATTTGGGCCTTCAAAGCTTGGGACTCAATGCCTCGACATTCAACAAGTCTCACCCAGGAACAGGACAGTATGAACATTGACCGCGTTCAATTGGATACTACATTGGCAAAAATTGTCGATCCGCATACTGGGCAGAATGTGCTTTCGGCAAAAAATATCCGCCATCTTCAGGTGGACGGAGGGCGCGTGTTGATCGATTTCACGCTCCCTTATCCGGCTCAAAGCGAATTTGACGCATGGCGCGCGCGCATTATTGAGGCGTTCGCTGCATTGCCGGGCGTGGACGCGGTCCAGGTGAATATCCGGCACGAGATCATCGCGCATGCCGCGCAGAATGGCATGAAGCTGCTGCCGAATATAAAAAATATGATTGCGGTTGCCAGCGGCAAGGGCGGGGTAGGGAAGAGCACGGTTGCAGCGAATCTTGCGCTCGCGCTGTCGGAAGAGGGGGCGCGCACCGGTTTGCTCGACGCCGATATTTATGGCCCGTCCCAGCCAGCGATGCTGGGCGTTGCCGGGCCGCCGGAATCCAAAGATGGGAAAACAATGGAACCGCTGCACGCATACGGCCTACAGATTAACTCCATCGGTTTTCTGATTGATGCAGATCAGCCTGCTGTCTGGCGCGGACCAATGGCGACATCCGCATTCAGCCAGTTGCTGCACCAAACAAAGTGGGACGCGCTCGATTACTTAATCATCGATATGCCGCCGGGTACAGGCGATATCCAGCTCACGCTGGCGCAGCGCGTTCCGGTCACCGGCGCGGTGATTGTCACCACGCCGCAGGAAATCGCATTGCGCGACGCCAAAAAAGGACTGCGGATGTTTGAGAAGGCGGGTATTCCCATTCTTGGCGTCATTGAAAATATGGGCGCATATCTATGCCGCCATTGCGGCCATGTAGCGCCGATCTTCGGCGCGGGCGGCGGTACGCAGATGTGCACCCAATATGGGGTCCCGTTGCTTGGCAGTCTGCCGCTTGATATACAGATGCGCGAACAGATGGACGCAGGCGCTCCTCCTGTGATTGCGCAGCCGGAAGGCCAAAGCGCCCGCTTGTACCGGGATATTGCCCGTAAAATTGCAGTGCGCATTGCCCGGCAGGCGCGCGATATGCGCTCAAAATTTCCAGATATTGTGATTGAGCGGTCATGAAGCAACCTCTACTTCCGCGCTTCTTTTTGATGTCCTTGCTGTGTGGCGCCAGCATGCTCAGCAGCGGATGCATATCCGGCTGCACAACGCTGTTCAAACCGTATGAAAAGCGCGCGCGCGCAGTGCTTTTGCCAACGGCTGGAAATACAGCGCGCGGCACCGTTGCTTTCGTCGAGCGCGCAGATGGCATGCAAGTGAGCTACAGCATTCAAGGCCTGGCTGCAAATCGTCTTTATGGATTTCAGATTCATGAATATGGAAACTGCAGCGTGCGCGATGCGCGCAGCGCGGGCGATGTATTCGCCCTGGTGAAACGGCTGGGAAAAAGCACAACAGATGATCCAGAAGGCAGAATGCCCGATATCCGCGCCGATGCAAATGGCGTAGCAACGGGTTTTATTGTGGTCTCCGATCTTGCTCTGGATGGAATCCGCTCAGTCGAGAATCGTTCTATTGTCATCCTGCGCCTCAACAATGAGGCTTCTACAGTAGCGCGCCGCTCAGCGCCGCGTCTTGCCTGCGGCGTTATCCGGCCGCAATAAGCGATCCAGCTGATTGCGGCCTTTCCAGGCTCTCCTTACTATTTATTGGATGTTTTCTTCTTGAGTGTTGTTTTCTTCGAATTAAATGCTGCTAATTAATATTATGTTAAGTTGTAAAGTAGATTAGCAACGATAAATTTAACCTCGCTAGATGAACAACCTTCAATAAAGATCAAGAAATATTGCAACAGAAACTTATGCCCTCATCGTATTTTTGTCTTCACAATATTTTAAAATCGAAAATGACAGACACCTCTTCTCATTGGAAAAGAATAAACTTAAGCGCTCTTCAACTTGGAATAGTACTTTTTCCTCTCATACCTCTACATGCCAGTAATCTCTTGAATGAAGATGAAATTGAAGCTTTTCAAAAAGCAAAATATCGGATGGAGAATAATAGATCCTCTGAGTTAAAAGAAACTTGTATATTGTGCAATGCCGTTGAATATGAAGATGCCAGCTGGACCTCGGTCAAGCTGGGCATAGGAAACAAGGCTGTGCGGATCAAAAATCTTGAAGATGCAGAAAATGAATTAGATGCTGTGAACAAGCGTCAGCTCGATCAAGCTAAGCAAGAAGTTCAGCAGAATATTGGGCGCAACACGTCTCAAATCACTGCGCTCGACACGCAGGTACAGTACCTCGACCGAAACGTATCTGATTTAGATCAAAAGCTCGGCGGTTTTGACGCGCGTATCACCCAGCATTCGACCCAGATTGAAACCCTGAGTGGTCAAGTTACGGGCTTTGGGAAGCAGGTTGATCGGCTAGATCAAACGGTAGGCGGCTTTGATCAGCGCATCACACGTAATACTGACCAGATCGATAGGCTCAAGGATACGATGAAGCGCTTGCCCGATGGACTGGTGCAGCAGGATCAGGAGACTGGCGATATTACTGTGGCCCGAAATCTGGAAAGCCAGCGGGTAGATATCTCTGGCGGCGCTGCTGGACTGGATGGCTCCGCGGCGCGCGTTCTTGCCGGCGTGGCAGATCCGGAAAATGATTTCGATGCGATTAATAAGCGTACGCTTGATCAGACCAAGCAGGACATTGGCCATAATACAACTGAAATCCAGCGCTTAAATGATCAGGTCAGTGGATTTGATGGGCGCATTACT
>NZ_CAFB01000074.1 GCF_000227585.1 Candidatus Glomeribacter gigasporarum BEG34
AACAGCGGATATCGATCAACTGGATTCCACGCTCGACGCGCTTGAGCGCGACGGTTTTTTGTCCGACGCCCGCTTTGCCGAGCATCTGGTTGCGCAGCGCGCCGCGCGTTTTGGCGTGCGCAAGATCATCGCCGAACTGAAGCAGCACGCAGTGGACGAAGCGCAATTGGCTGTGCTGAGCGCGCAATTGCGCGAGTCCGAGCTTGCGCGCGCCCGCGCCGTCTGGCAAAAAAAGTACGGTTCAGCGCCAAAAACGCCCGCTGAACGCGCTAGACAAATGCGCTTTCTGGCGATGCGCGGTTTTGAGGCCGATACCCTCCATCCACTTTTCAAAAATAATCTGTAAAACAAGGAAGTACGAATGAAAATTCATGAATATCAGGGCAAGGAAATCTTGCGCGCGTTTGGCGTCGCCGTGCCGCGCGGCAAACCTGCGTTATCGGTCGATGAGGCCGTCCAGGTCGCGCGCGAACTGGGGGGGAGCGTCTGGGTCGTCAAGGCCCAGATTCACGCGGGCGGACGCGGCAAAGGCGGCGGCGTCAAAATCGCCAAATCCATCGATCAAGTGCGCGACTACGCCAGCCAAATCCTGGGAATGCAACTGATGACGCATCAAACGGGCCCGCACGGCCAGAAAGTCCGGCGGTTGCTGATTGAAGAAGGCGCTGACATCCGCAAAGAGTTGTACATCGGCCTGGCCGTCGACCGCGTGAGCCAGCGCGTCACACTCATGGCCTCCAGTGAAGGCGGGACGGAAATTGAAGAAGTCGCTGAAAAAACGCCGGAATTGATTCATAAAATCATCATCGATCCAATACAGGGTTTAACCGACGCGGATGCCGACGCGCTTGCGACCAAAATTGGCGTGCCGCAGGCTTCGCTGCCTGCCGCACGCCAGATACTGCACGGCTTATATACCGCCTTCTGGGAAAAAGATGCCGATTTGGCTGAAATCAATCCGCTGATTCTGAACAGCGACGGCCAGTTGATTGCGCTCGACGCCAAATTCAATTTCGATTCCAACGCGCTCTTCCGTCATCCGGACATTGCCGCCTATCGAGACCTTGACGAAGAAGACCCCGCAGAAGTCGAAGCCTCCCAATACGGACTTGCGTATATCTCGCTCGACGGCAATATCGGTTGTCTGGTCAATGGCGCGGGTCTCGCGATGGCGACGATGGACGCGATCAAACTGTTCGGCGGCGAACCGGCAAACTTCCTCGACGTTGGCGGCGGCGCAACCACCGAAAAAGTCACCGAAGCCTTCAAGCTCATGCTGAGAAACCCCGCCTTGAAAGCGATTCTGGTCAATATTTTTGGCGGCATCATGCGCTGCGATGTGATTGCTAGAGGCGTGATTGCGGCGTCCAAGGCCGTCCAGCTCAAAGCGCCGCTGGTGGTGCGGATGAAAGGAACCCACGAAGATTTGGGTAAAAAAATGCTGGCCGAGTCCGGCTTGCCGATTATTGCGGCCGATAGCATGGAAGAGGCGGCGCAGAAGGTCGTTGCTGCTGCAGCTTGATAGAAACACGCACGCTGTTCATTTCAAATGGAAATTTAAATGAGTATTCTGATCAATAAAAACACCAAAGTCATGACCCAAGGCATCACCGGCAAGACGGGCCAGTTTCATACCCGCGCATGCCGTGAGTATGCGAATGGCCGCGCCGCTTATGTGGCCGGCGTCAATCCGAAACGGGCGGGCGAAGATTTTGAAGGCATACCGGTTTTCGGTACGGTTGCCGAAGCCAAAGCCAGCACCGGCGCGACCGTATCCGTCATTTACGTGCCGCCCGCCGGCGCGGCGTCAGCCATCTGGGAAGCGGTTGAAGCCGACCTTGATTTAGTCATTTGTATTACTGAAGGCATTCCGGTACGCGATATGATCGAAGTCAAAGACCGGATGCGCCGCGAAAACCGCAAAACGCGCTTGCTGGGGCCGAATTGTCCAGGCGTGATCACGCCGGATGAGCTCAAGATCGGCATCATGCCAGGCCATATCCACAAAAAAGGCCGGATTGGCGTCGTCTCGCGTTCCGGTACGCTCACGTATGAAGCCGTTGCGCAACTGACCGCGCTTGGCTTGGGTCAGTCCTCGGCGGTCGGCATCGGCGGCGATCCAGTCAATGGCCTGAAACATCTCGATGTGCTGCGCCTGTTCAACGATGATCCAGAAACAGAAGCCGTTGTGATCATCGGCGAAATCGGCGGTTCAGATGAAGAAATCGCCGCGCAATGGGTGCAGCATCATATGAAAAAACCCGTCGTCGGTTTTATCGCCGGCGTCACCGCGCCGCCCGGAAAGCGGATGGGCCACGCCGGCGCGATTATTTCAGGCGGCAAAGGCACTGCGGATGAAAAACTGCAAGTGATGCAGGCGTGCGGTATAAAAGTGACAAAGAATCCGTCCGAAATCGGACGTTTATTGAAATCGGCGCTTTAAAAACGGCATTGCATATTGAACAGAGATACATCAGCAAGAATATAGGGAGGCGCGCAGCATAGGCTGCACGAATCTGGAGATGTGAATGGACCTTGACTTTTATCAGGCGCTCACCGATGCTGGTGTGAAACCGGCCCAGGCCAGAGAAACTGTAAATGCTCTACATCGTGAAATTGAAAAGGAAACGCGTCTCACGATGTCTGAGTACATTAAACGTGCGGATTTACATACAGAAATCGCCGAATTTGCAACTAAAAGCGATTTAAAAGCCACCAAGAACGAATTAAAAGTCGACATCGAAAAATTGAAAAATACGATGATCCAATGGTTTATCGGATCATCCGTTTCGATTGTGGCACTGGCCTTTGCCGCCGCTAAATTTCTCCGTTAGCGGGCGCCTGAACCCGACGCTGCATGTCAGAGCTTATCGCCGGCCTGAACTGGGGCGTGATTGCGCAGATCATCGTGATCGACGTGATGCTCAGCGGCGACAATGCCATCGCCATCGCGCTTGCCTGCCGCGATTTGCCCGCCGCTCAGCGTAAACAGGGTATCGTGTGGGGCACAGTCGGCGCGATCGCGTTGCGCGCGCTGCTGATGTTTTTTGCGCTCGCGTTATTTGAATGGCCTGGACTGAAAATGGCCGGCGGCTTATTGCTGCTCTGGATTGGCATCCAATTGACTGCGCCCCGTCGCAATGCGCTCCATACTGTTCAGTCGTCCAAACGGCTGGCCGCCGCAATTAAAACCATCCTCCTCGCGGACTTTGCGATGAGCCTTGATAACGTGCTTGGCATTGCCAGCGCGTCTCAGGCGGCGCACGCCAAACACCGCTTTTTATTGATTGCGCTCGGATTGCTGCTGAGCGTTCCGCTGATGATCTGGGCCAGTCAATTCTTATTGAAACTGCTGGATCGTTTTCCGTTTATTGTCACTGCGGGCGCAGCGCTGCTTGGCTGGATTGCGGGCGGATTGATCATTCAAGATGCGATTCTGCAGCGCTTTCCTCTGCTGATGACAACCGCTGCCCGCATCTATGCCCAGATCGCCGGCGCGGTTCTGGTCGTCGCGCTTGGCGCGCTGTTTGCGCGGCGGCGGGCGCGCTAGCGCATTTTTCAGATTGACCAGATGGCGGACTCCCGCCTTTCCGCGTCGCGCGTTAACTTAGAACCTGTTCACGATCTGTCACGAGCGCCCGTCAGACAGGGAAGGACGGAGCGCAGGAAGCGGAGCATATATGAAATATGTGAGCATTCCGAGTACCGCCCGACCCTGTATCACGGGTGCGCAGTAAGATCGTAAACAGGTTCTTAGACGTTGGACAAAACAGAGATGAGGCTGCTGCACAGTCCGCTTTATGAGCGCTATTTTGCACGTCAGATTTATTGGGCCTTTGGGTTTGCGCTATTTGCCTTTGCCGGCCTGTTTTTGTCTTTTGATCTGATCAATGAACTGA
>NZ_CAFB01000073.1 GCF_000227585.1 Candidatus Glomeribacter gigasporarum BEG34
GAGGATAGACAGACAAGCCAACTCTCTCCGCGCACGATAGCTGATCGCAAAAAATATTGGAAAGACATCGAGCCTGTGTTCGGTGATGCGCATATTGATGCGCTTCAACCAGCATACATGCTGCGTTACTTTGAAGCGCGCTCATCGAAAGTTTCAGCAAAGAAAGAAATAAAATTTTTTTCCGTCGTGTGCAATTGGGCAAAGGCGCGCGGTTGGATGAATGCCCCAAACCCGATAGAGGCACAACGCGCCAGATGAAAGTGAATGAGGTGCGAGATGTTCACATATTAGATTGCCGAAAACGACAAAAAGCGGGGGCAAGATTAAACGGGTGCGTATTGAGGGCGGACTGCGAGATTTGATCGAAGGTATCCGCAAACGTGGCATTAACGGACAAACTATTCTATGTGATGAAAATGGTCAGCGCTGGTTAGCGGGAGGCAAATTTCGGTATCGCTTTTACAAAGCGAGAAGTGCTGCAACACAGAAAGTGATGGAATTCACCCGGCAGTTTGGCCCTGAAAAGTGACGCGATATGGGGCTTGGAATGGATGGCGAAAGTACTTTCGCCAAAAGATGGGGATAGGACAGCCTGACACTTCTGTAAGTCTTTGATTTATATGGAGACGAGAGTCGGAATCGAACCGGCGTCCGCGGCTTTGCAGGCCGCTGCATAACCACTCTGCCATCTCGCCAGCGGGGAGTCAATGGACATGACTGATACTGATTCTGGAGTTTATATGATGAACTGGCAGCAAGAGGAAAAGGTGCCCAAAAGTGGAGCGGGAAACGAGGCTCGAACTCGCGACCTCAACCTTGGCAAGGTTGCGCTCTACCGACTGAGCTATTCCCGCCCGTTGATATGTGCCAAGAACCTGTTCACGATCTGTAGCGAGCGCCTGTCAGCCAAGGGACGGAGCGCAGGAACCGGAGCATATTTGATATATGTGAGGATTCCGAGCACCGCCCGATATAGGCTCACGGGCGCGCAGTAAGATCGTGAACAGGTTCTAACGGCTACTTCATTCTCTACCCTTATATTTAGGGCGCATTATGAGCAAGTGTCTTAACTTTTGTCAATGTGTGGTCAATGTGCTGCATAAGGCGAGCCTACCAGGCATTTTGCGTGCAGAGATCATGAGATACTGCGCCCAAAAAGAAGTTCTCATAGATCGATAGATCGCTCGGATAGGCCATTTTTACGCTCTTTTTGCAAAAGGGTGAATTGTGATTGAATAGCGCAATGTTGACCGTTTCACGCCTGATCCTAACCCTGCAATCGTATTGGGACGCGCACGGCTGCGCGCTGCTGCAGCCGTACGATGTCGAAGTCGGCGCCGGGACTTCGCATCCGGCGACTTTTTTGCGCGCCATCGGCCCCGAACCCTGGCGCGCGGCGTATGTGCAGCCATCGCGCCGCCCCAAGGACGGCCGTTATGGCGAGAATCCAAACCGGCTCCAGCACTATTATCAATATCAAGTCGTGCTCAAACCCGCGCCGGACGATATCCAGGCATGCTATCTGGATTCGCTGAAGGCGCTTGGACTCGATTTAACGCAAAACGATGTGCGCTTTGTCGAAGATGATTGGGAAAACCCGACGCTCGGCGCGTGGGGGCTGGGTTGGGAAGTCTGGCTGAACGGTATGGAAATCACCCAGTTCACCTACTTCCAGCAGGTCGGCGGACTGGACTGCACGCCAGTGCTCGGAGAAATCACTTACGGCATCGAGCGCCTGGCGATGGCGCTGCAGAATGTGGAAAACGTATACGATCTGATCTGGACGCGCGACCCCGCATCGCAACAGCCGCTGACCTACGGCGATATCTTTCATCAAAATGAAGTCGAGCAATCGACCTATCACTTTGAACAATCGGATACAGACTGGCTATTCAGTCAATTCAATACATATGAAACGCAGGCACAGCGCTTGATGGATGCGCCGCTCGCGCTGCCGGCGTATGAAATGACGCTGAAAGCGGCGCATACATTCAACCTTCTCGATGCGCGCGGCGCGATTTCGGTCACTGAGCGCGCGGCCTATATGGGCCGCATTCGTGCGCTCTCTCGACGGATTGCGCAGACGTATTACGAGGCGCGCGCCGCGCTTGGATTTCCGCTGCTCGCCACTTCTAAGAACCTGTTTACGATCTGTCACGAGCGCCCGTCAGACAGGGAAGGACGGAGCGCAGGAAGCGGAGCATATATGAAATATGTGAGCATTCCGAGCACCGCCCGACCCTGTATCACGGGTGCGCAGTAAGATCGTAAACAGGTTCTAAAGCCTGATTTTTTCATGACCGCCATCGCGCCTTTACTGGTCGAACTCCTGACCGAAGAACTGCCGCCGCGCGCGCTCGCCCGTCTGGCGGACGCCTTTGCACAAGGCATGGTCGAGCGGCTGAACGCGCGCGCTTTGATCGGCGCCGCAGATCGCGCGCCTGTCTTCGAGCGCCATGCAACACCGCGCCGTTTGGCGGTTGTCGTGCACGCCGTGCGCGCGCACGCGCCCCCTCAACGGACCCGTTTAAAAGTATTGCCTGTTTCCATTGCACTCGACGCCCACAGCCGCCCAACGCCTGTACTCTCTAAAAAACTCGCCGCGCTTGGCATGGAACAATGGCAGTGGTCCGATCTCGAACGCGCGGTGGATGGCAAGAATGAAGCGTTGTTCATTCATCGCACTCAAGCGGGCGCAACGCTGACTGAAGGTTTACAAACCGCGCTCGATGAAATATTAAAGACGCTGCCGGCTCCCAAAACAATGCGTTATCCGCGCGCTAAAGCATTTTCCAATCGCGTTGCAACAAGGAGCGAGCGCGAAGACAGTATGAGCAATACGGCGAGCGCGAAGCGACACAGTTGCAGCGTGATTGGAAAATGCGCGCGCGAAAGCGTGCAATTTGTCCGCCCTGCGCACCGACTGATCGCGCTGCATGGCGAGCGGATTGTGCCTGTCACCGCGCTCGGCTTAAGCGCGGGCCGCACGACGCTCGGCCATCGTTTTTTGTCAAACGGTGAAATCGATATTCCGCATGCCGATGCCTATGTTGAAACGCTGCGTGACATCGGGCATGTGCAGGTCGATCTGGATGCACGCCGTGCGGCAATTCGCGCGCAATTGCTCAAACAGGCGGGCGATGCGCACGTGCTGATGCCCGACGCGCTGCTCGATGAAGTTACCGCGCTGGTCGAATGGCCCGCCGTGTACGCCGGGCGGTTTGATGCCGCTTTTCTATCGCTTCCGCCGGAATGCCTGATTCTGACGATGCAAACGCATCAGAAATATTTCGCGCTGCGCAATGCGAGCGGCGCATTGCAGCCGCATTTCCTGCTCGTGTCCAATCTGGATACGCCAACGCCCGAACAGATCATTGCAGGCAACGAGCGCGTGGTACGCGCGCGTCTGGCCGATGCGCAATTCTTCTTCAAGCAGGACCGGAAGCTGCTGCTCGCAGAACGCGCGCCGCAACTGGATGCGGTTGTGTATCACCGCCAACTCGGTTCGCAATGGCAGCGCGTCAAGCGAATCGAAGCGATTGCCTGCGCCATCGCCGCGCGCATCGGCGCGGATCAAGCGCACGCTGCGCGCGCGGCGCAACTCGCCAAAGCCGATCTGCTCACGCAGATGGTCGGGGAATTCCCGGAACTGCAAGGCGTCATGGGGCAGTATTACGCGCGGCTCGACTTTGAGCCTGAAGAGGTGGCGCGCGCGTGCGCCGAGCATTATCAGCCGCGCTTTTCCGGAGACACGTTGCCGTCTACTCTGGCGGGCGTCGCCGTTGCGCTTGCGGATAAACTGGAAACGCTTGTTGGCCTGTTCGGCATTGGACAATGTCCGACCTCCGACAAAGACCCGTTCGCGCTGCGCCGCGCTGCGCTGGGCCTGCTACGCATTCTGCTTGAAAAAGCGCTGCCGCTTGATCTTGAGGCGCTATTGCGGCTCAGCTTCGAGCAATTTGGCGCAGTCCCCTCTGTCAACGATCCAACCGAACCATTGCTCGATTTCTTCTACGACCGGCTGCGCATTTTGCTGCGCGAGCGCGGTCATCGCGCGGATGAAATCGAGGCAGTGCTCAGCACGCGGCCAATGCGTCTAGACGATCTGTCGATACGGCTCGATGCGGTGCATGCCTTCAACGTGCTGCCGGACGCGGCCGCGCTCGCCGCTGCGCACAAACGCATCGCGAACATTCTGAAAAAATCGGCGGATACCGCGCATGCCGAGGTT
>NZ_CAFB01000072.1 GCF_000227585.1 Candidatus Glomeribacter gigasporarum BEG34
AAATTTTATTACTGAGATGCTGACTATAAAATC
Organism: Candidatus Glomeribacter gigasporarum BEG34; assembly: GCF_000227585.1. Taxonomy (GTDB): domain Bacteria; phylum Pseudomonadota; class Gammaproteobacteria; order Burkholderiales; family Burkholderiaceae; genus Glomeribacter; species Glomeribacter gigasporarum_B. Next base: position 34 of record NZ_CAFB01000072.1, read on the forward strand.
TATTGATGGGGAGAGATGGCTTATTGCTCCACGTATCGCGTTAGCAGCTGTAGGGACGAAATAACCTTATGTTAGAATACTATGGTGATTCCACATATCTAGAGGGCTTAAAAGAAACTGGGTTCTTTCTAATCCAAAATTTTCTTCAACAAAATGAAATAAAAGCCTTAAAAGACGTGGCTGTTCGTATATTTAATGTTGATGGCGGAAGTGCAGTGCTCCCCACTATCTTTTTAAAGGAAAATAAATTAACAGAAATCTTCTTTCATAAAAGGATGAGGTCTTTTTTGCAGGACATATTTGGATATATGAATAGAATATATTTATATCCAAATATAACAATCAGGAATAATTTATATGTTAATTGGCATACAGATGATTTCTTTCTCGCGGAAAATCTACAGGATGAAGGCGCTCTGCCTGAATTTTACATGTTCAATGTTTATTTACAAGATAACTCAAAAGAAAGGGGTGGTGGAATAGATGTAATGTCTGGGACGCATCATCTTGGAAGGGAGAAAAAAGACAAAATTATTTCGTGTCCAGCAGAATCTACTTATTACTCCATTCCATCAAAATCTGGTGATCTTATCGTATTTGATTACCGCATTATTCATCGAGGCACAATCCCAACTGTAGACAGCAATCCAGACAGGTTTGCGTTGCAATGGACGGTTTCAACTTCTGATAAGTGGTCAAGCATGTATCTGGCATATTTACTTTCAAGAGGAAAGCAGAAGATTCATCTTGCAGATTTCACGCCTCAGAGAGCCAAAACATTTTTTGAGGATATTTCTAATGTGGTTTATCCAGATTCATTTGATGACGTTGGAAGAGCCTTTTTTGATCAATATATTAGATTCATTGATACCGCGCATTACATTGTAAGTTAACGTCTGTATGAAAGCGGCCCAATATATCCTGGATGCCTTATTTCAGGAAGGCATTGAATATTTTTTTATGGTTCCAGGAAAAATGATCAATGCCTTCATGTCATGTTTTAATCTTGAGGAGCAAGAAAGGATTTCTCCAGTTGTTGCTGCTTTTGAGGGGGGGCGCCATGATGATGGCGGAAGGATATGCAAGAGCCTCTGAGAAGTTTGGAGCTGCTATTGTGCTGGATGGACCTGGCATTGCCAATACGATTGGCGGCGTTGCCAATGCATACGCTGATCGTTATCCTGTGATGCTGATTTCCGGTCAGATTCCAAAATATTATGAAATGATGGGCGCGTTGCAGGATTCGACTCAATCGGGCCTGGACTTGGCTGCTGTGCTGAAGCCCATTACACATACTTCTTACCATATTCGACATGTCGAAAATCTGCCTAGATATTTCAAAGCGACTGTTAAGTCAATGTATGGACATCATAAAGGCCCCTCTCATTTCTCCGTTGCCAAGGATGTTCTTTTGGAGGAAGTAAATAGTACATATAGACCTATTGATCCAGGTATTGTAGGTAACAGGATATTTGATCTACATGCTGCGCGCAGTTTTTCTGAGAATGTGATCAAAAAAATAGTCGTTTGGCCATTTTAGTAGGCGCAAGAGCAAACCATAAAAGAGTCTCCGAGCACTTGGTCAAATTATCAGAAAAATATAATGTCCTTGTTGCCAGTACTGTGAGTTCAAAAGGTGTGTTCCCAGAAAATCATAGAAATTATCTGGGTGTATATGGCTATTCTGGACATAGAAGAGCAATAGAAACGCTTCTATCCAATAAAATAGAAACCCTGATTCTACTTGGATTTGATACTACGCAATGGACAAGTTTGGTTTGGGAAGAAGACATTAAAAAAGGGAAATATCTTCTACAAGTTGGAACGGATATCAAGGATTTGGATTTTGTTATTGACATAGACTCAGTGATAATTTCGGATGAAGCAGAGTTTCTTTCGTTTTTGGAGAGAAGCGGTTGCCTGGAAAAAATCAAATATGCAAATGAATCTCTTATTAAAGATTTACAGACGATACCGCTATTTTACGAAGTAGTAAGAGATAAAGGCTCTGGGATTCATCCTGCTGACGCCATACAGATGATTAATGAATGTCTCGGAGATTATATCTGTATTGCAGATTCTGGAAATCACCGTTCGTTTACGACACATTATTGGGTAAGCAGAGGCACAAACAAATTCTTCTCGGCGAATACGATTTGTCCAGTGGGGTGGGCTATTCCTGCAAGTGTCGGGATATCTCTGGCAAGAAAGGATTCATGTGTTGTCATGACGGGCGACGGCTGCATGCTCATGCATGGGATTGAGATTCAGACTGCCGCGAGATACAAAAGAGATATCTTGTATATTGTGTTTAATAATTCCTATTATGGCGCGACCTATTTCAATAATAAACGCAATATTAAAGAAATGAGTGCGCTTCCTACTCACAATTGGAAAAAATTTTCAGAATCTTTGGGATTAACTGGATGGAGAGTGAATACGCTTGATGAGCTCAGAAGCGCTCTAAAAAATAAAAGTGAACAGAGCGGAACATTTTTAATTGACATGATTTGTGACCACGAGCCAGAGACGCCCGTTTCAGAATATAAAGCGCGCGTTGTAGAAGCTGGAGTGTTATGAATGAACAGTCTTCAGAAAAAGACAGTATTTATTTCATGTTTTCTTCTGATTTCTGGATTGATGGCGATTGATTTTTTTAACCCGTCGCTTCCCTACATACTTCAAGACCTCCAAGCGTCTCAAGCAGAAATAAAGACATTGATTGTTGTTTATATGGGGGTACTTGGCCTTACTCAATTCATCTATGGCTCATACTCTGATCGAATCGGGAGAAAAAAGCCAACACTGATTTCTTTTGGTATCGCGTGCGCTGGATTGTTATGCTCAGCCATTGCGCAAGATATCAACATGCTCTATGCAGCCAGGGCTTTGACAGCCGCAGGCACTGCGGGGTGCACGGTCATTTCGCGAGCCATTATTGTTGATGTTTTCAGTGATACGAGATTGCTTAAAAAAGCCTTTTCCTATTTCGCCATGTCGAGCCAGATATCCCCTGCGTTCGCGCCTTTACTGGGGGGATTCATACAGCAATCTTATGGATGGCGATATTCTTTTGTCTGTCTTGCGATCATTACATTGCTCTCTTTGCTGTTTCTATTTAAGTGTATGGAAGAAACGCATTTCACAAAGGGAAATACAAGAGAATATTTAACCGCGTATAAACTGTTGATCAGGGACTTCAAGTTTGTTTCTTACAGTCTTTGTTCAGCATTGGTTTTTGTATTTACGATTGGCTATTATTCCGTTTCCCCATTTGCATTTCACAATTTAGGCTATTCGCCCGTACAGAACAGTCTGTTTTATTTATCGTATGCCGCTGCAATCCTGGCAGGATCCTGGCTGATGGGCAGTGTATTGAATAGTCTGCCGTCAAGACAACTCTATGTATATACGTTGTTATTGTACAGCGCAGTATTCTTTAGTTTCTTTCTGTTGGACTTTGATCAAAGTCCGTTTCTGATCCTTCTGTTTTCTTTTTTGGTGGGTTTTACGAGTGGGATTTGTGCACCGTTAGCATTGGTCCTCAGTATGAGCGAGATTGAAATCAACAAAGGGGCAGCCAGCGCTCTTCAGGGAGGAATTAAAATGTTTTTCTCTGGAATTTTTATGACGTTATTTGACCTGATGCAAATAAAAAAATTCTCTGACATTCTCATCGTATTTGTTGTTCTGATCACTATCCTGTGGGGAATTTATAGCGCTGACTGCTTCTATGCCACAAGAAACCACAAGAAGGTTTGATCGGTTTTTGGTTATGCAGTTTTAAGTCGTTACGCTCCGTAGATCAGAGGCTGGCAGCTACACCGCCATCAGCGGTGGCGCGGGTTGGCGCGGCGATGAGCCAGATTTTAAACGTAGAGCAGCGGGAAGCGCCAGCAAGCAGGAAAGGTCAGCAGGGTCTTCTTCAAGAAATTATTGATCGTCACGACAGGTTATTTGCATAGATACTATTTTCCTCTGGAAGAAGATCTCAATCTGGAAAAAGACGCTGACACAGTCTTGCAGAAGGCTAAGGTTTCCGATGACGTATGGATTCATAAAAATACGGTTTCAGATACAGGACCTCTTTCCCAATTAGAAATAGAGTATGAAATTATTAGATGGGAAGACTGATTAGCGAAGTCTTCTGATCAAAAGGGCGTCGAAAATTACGCACATTTTAAGCAGCAGGTAGAAAAAGATTGCAACGGGGCTAAT
>NZ_CAFB01000071.1 GCF_000227585.1 Candidatus Glomeribacter gigasporarum BEG34
AATCTGCTGCGGTTAATTGCTGTTGATATTGTTCGGGTAGTTCACCAAAAATATCTTCTAATTGGACACGAAGCAGGGTGCTCTCGCCTTGCTGTAGCCCTTGCTGTAAGCCTTTGTTGATGCCCATCTGCTCGATGCTCGTGATATATGCCACGTTTCGCTCCTTTTCCAATTGATAGATGGCAACAAACAGAGAAGGCCATTTTACCTTTTGAGGTGATGCAGTTGCCAGATTGCACCAGCTATTTAAAAGTTGCTACGTGCCCCCATTGGATGCGGGTGAGCTTTGATCATCTTTTGCTTCATCCTGTAACGGAAGCCTATTTGCCCGATAAAGTGGGAGCGGGAACCCGCGCGCAGTAAGCGCTTACCTCCCTGTCAATTGATAGCGATAACAAGTTCTGAATACTGTGTCAAAAGATGATCACTAGTAAGTAGCCTCATTGGTTCCGATAAAGCTTGTGCGACTAAAATTCTATCGAATGGGTCACGGTGAATGGGAGGTAGATTGCGGATATAGGATGCGTGCTCCCAACTCACTGGCAGTTCTTGAACTTTCATTTGCCTAAGATTTGTCACAAGCCGATCAATATTGACATTAAGCTTTCCTAAAGCTGTCTTGATACTTATTTCCCAAATGGATGCGGCGCTTACATAGATAGTGAGCGCTTTTTTAATTTCCTCTCTTGCCTGAGATGGCAAATTCTCCGGTTCATTCATCGCTCGTAATAAGATATTTGTGTCGAGCAATAAATTCACGTTGACGCCTTGCCTTCAAATAAAGAAAGAACATCATCTGAGAGCGGCGCATCAAAATCCGGGCTTATCGTAATCTCACCACGCATCACACCAAATTTAAAACCATTGCCGGTGCTTAGATCATAGGGGACTAGTTTTACTGATGGATTATTTGCGTTAGCAATGATCACTTCTTCCCCACTTAAGGCAGCCTTAATCAAACTGGATAATTTTGCTTTTGCCTCATAGGTATTGAACATAGGCATAAAAGACTCCTCTTACTCTGAAGATAGCGCATGTGGTCGTGTTATTTAAATAATGGTTAGTCTAGTTAGCCAATAAAAAGAAGTCAAGAACGCAACAGATTACGAAGTACGTAGCGTCTGACAAGAAGTAAAAAGAACAAGACCATTGGCGCCGGGTTTCAATAACGGTCAAAGCGGCCGTTGACAAGCATGTTTATTGATTGATGCGTATAAAAATTAGAAGTGAGCGTGTATTTCGAGTGTTGCATCAATGACCGTTACATTCGCTTAAGCGTAGTTGCCACTCCGATGTTCCAGATTCTATTTTCCTTTCAAACGCAACGACTTTAATACGTCAAGAAGTCAGGCATTTATGACTTTACAGCGTCAATGCGTCATGCTATCATGAATTTATGAAGACTTTAGCCTTTCTCAGTCAGAAGGGCGGCAGCGGAAAAACGACCCTTGCCGTTCATACAGCCGTAGCCGCGCATGAATCAGGTGAGCGGGTTGCGATTGTGGACACTGACATTCAAAAGAGCGCAACGACATGGGGCGAAGCGCGCAATGAAGATACGCCAATAGTAGCGACTGCCGCTGCTGCTGATCTTGTTGATGTCTTAAAGGCTGCCAGACAAGACAAAATGACTCTTGCCATTATCGATACTGCACCTCATGCCGCGCCAGATGCTGCCTGTATTGCCAAGGCCGTGGACTTGGTTGTTATTCCGTGCCGCCCGACTGCGTTTGACCTAGCAGCAGTTGGTAGCGCTGTAGAAATTGTGAAGGCAGCAGAGGCGCGGGGTGTCTTTGTGCTCTCAGCTTGTCCGTTTCGCTCGCCAGAGATTGCTGAAACGCGAGTAATGCTGGCTGATTATGGGCTACTTCTAGCACCCGTTGAAATTACCGACCGACGCGCATTTGCACGGGCAGTTGCCACTGGCCGCGCTGTAACAGAGTTTGAGCGCAAAGGCAAAGCAGCGGCAGAAATTCAATTGTTATGGGACTGGTTAAAGGGGCAAATTAAATGAGTAAACAATCAATAGGATTAGCCGCATTCGCCCAAAAAACTGTTACACGATCTAAGGCCGCCACGGAAGCACCACAACCTAACGAACGTGAACGTGGCAAGGGGGACAAAGTTTCCTTGACTGTGCGTCTGAATCGCTCTGATTGGGAGCGCCTTCACCAATTGGCTGTGTCAGAGGGTGCCAGCATTCAAACGCTGGCGGTACGAGGGTTGTCGAAGATTTTTGCAGAAAAAGGATTGCCTGGAATTTAACTGCATGACGTAATAAAGTCATAACTTCAAAAAGTCATGAGGACATACAAGAGCAGCTTTTGAGGGAACAATATGAGGGCTAAAGACGCGCTCTTGGAAAAAGTCGAACAAATCAGGCAACGTGTACAGAAACGCCAAGCCATGCAGACCGAGCTAGACTTCTCCGGTATGGCGGCGTCTGATGCTTTACCTGTTCCTGCTACAGTGACCGCCAAAAAGAATGAATGCGCTGGGCTGTTACCTGTACGGCACCTGAACCGCGATTTTTTTCTGTGCGACCTGTTTGATTACGCGCTAAAAGACGATGGGGCGAGTATGGAAGCGCCAATTTTCACGCTGGCCACTAAGCCGGATACATCTATTTGGCACTGGGAAAGCAAAGATGGGAACCGAAGCGTAACAGTAACGCCAAGCGTTCTTGGGAGGGCTACACAGCTTGATAAAGACATTCTGATTTATATCATTTCACAAATGACAGAAGCTTTGAACTGTAAGCGTGAAGATGCTAAAAAGCGCATTACTCGATTTACCGTGCATAGTTATCTTGTAGCAACTAATAAGCCAACTGGAGGCAAGGAATACAAGCGCCTAGAAAGCGCCTTAGAACGGTTGCGCGGTACATCAATAAAGACCGATATTGGGACAGGTGGCTAGCGAGTAAGAGAAGGCTTTGGCATCATTGACAGTTGGACGATTATTAAAAAATCGCCTGAAGATAGGCGCATGATTGCCGTCGAAGTCACGCTGTCAAAGTGGCTTTATAACGCCGTACAAGCTCAAACACTTGTGGATAACTTGAATTTTATTTATCTACAGATACAAAAATTCGTTCTATCACCCATGAAAGCCTGTGAATAGATTCGTTCTATCACCCATAAAGCTTTCGTTCTATTACCCATGTAAACAACCTCAAAAGCTAGAACCAGCAAGACTTTCAAAAACCGTAACGCGCGCGCGTTCTTTAACTTTTTAAAACGTTTCAACTTTTATACAAAACAGCCCCCCATTTCTCCCGTTGGTCGAAACGGGGGGATAAACGGCGCTACGCGCCTTGACGCCCCCCACGGGGCGGGGGGCGTACCGCCCCCCCTGTCCTGCGCTTCTCGCCCGCTATGCGGGCTGCGATGCTCGCCCCGTCGACCCCCTAGGGGGCTTGCAGCCCCCCGCCCTCCGGGCGGTTCCCCCCGCTAGTCTGCAGAGAAAAGAGCGGCAAGCCCTACTGCCACTCAGAGCCACAGCAGCACGGAAATTTCACAAGCCACCGAATTTACATCCCACCCATATGTAGAAACCAATTTGAACTTTCCACATAGGATAGGTTTGTGGGAATACTCGGCATGACATAACCGGGAATACGTTTGCGGACTTCACCAATTTGACCAAACAACGAAAGCAGACGAGCAGGGATTTCCTCTACCGATACATACCATTTAAACAGCTTATAAAGGCGGGAAGTAGCAGAGGGAATCCCATTATTCAAGATGCGATCTGGTAGGTCGTTAGGTCTGGTTTAGCTGTTTCCGCCCCTTTCGAGCCTGTCATGAATTTTGTGTGCCGAGACAGTGAAATCTTTGCATTCCGGCACACGAGGCAGAGTAAAAAAGTCTCTATTTTTTAACTAAGGAAGTTAATTATGGAATGAACTAGAGAGCCTTTTTCCAAAAGGCAGGGTTAATCTTAATTGATGTGAGAATTTCCGTCGAGTAAGGCTAACCCTATGGATACTGCTCAGATACTGTCTGATCTAAAAACGGTCAATTGTAGAGGTAGTTTTTTACAGGGTTTCTTGGAGCATTTTCCATATCCATGTATTATAAAGGATGGGCAGGAGAATAAATATATAATGGCCAATTATCATCAGATCAGTTTTATGGGATTGCAGTCCGTAAAAGATTTGATAGGACTCACAAAGTACGATATATGGCTCGATCCTACAGTTCAGAAGAGGAAAAATTTAACCAAAACCATAATATCAAATCATATTAAAAGCATTCAAATCGATGAAAAAGTCCACATGCGCTGTTTAGTAACTGGACGTTCTGAAAGCTGCGGACGCCTTGTCCTTGACGACAAAGGAAGGGTTCATTTTGAAAATTTCATCAAAACTGGAATACCAAATCACGAATATAAAATCATTGCCTTCTTGACCGTTTTTCTTGATTTCACGCACCAAATTCCTTTGTATAAGCTGTTTAGGCTCTA
>NZ_CAFB01000070.1 GCF_000227585.1 Candidatus Glomeribacter gigasporarum BEG34
CGGCAGAACGTCGGCCATTTTCGCTGGGAATTGAATACACGCTCGATGGCTTTAGCGCAGCGCCCAAATCCAACCAGCGGATGAGCGCGGCGCGGCTCTCCAAGTAACCCATCGAGCACAACGCCAAAGATGGCGAGGAAGGGCATCGATATCCACCACGAGGGTGCGCTCATGGCTGAGTTCAGGCAAAACGCTCTATAGGCGCCTCGTTTGAATTTTTGTATTATTTTTTAGAGCGTAACTCTCCAAAACCTCCATAGTAGCATTTTGTATGATAAAAAAATTCAACGTATCCGTCTCGTTGATATTTGTCAAACAAGCTTCTGGCGGCTTGAATCATTTCTTCATAGCGCGGGTGCTCCGGTTCAAGCAAATAAGACACTGACAATAAACGTCCCAAAAATCCACTTTTATCTAATTTTTGCTGATTTGGAAACGAGGCAACCTGAACAGTATTTGGGGCAAAAAATTGTCTAATTCCTTCTTCTTGCACTTTGTGAGCAGCGATCTCTCTATAGTCAGTGCCATATTGATTTAATAGAGTTTCATATTCTCCCATCAGAGGCGAGGCTTCATTTATACGCAAGTTCCAGAGCAGGATACAAAAACCGCCTGGTTTAAGGATCCGGCCAAATTCATCTTTGGCCTTCTCTTTATCAAACCAATGAAATGCTGTGGCGGCCGTTATGCAGTCCACACTATGATCATCCAGACCCGTCGCTTCAGCGGCGGCGTCAACGCTCATAAAATCCGGATAATTTGAGAGCTGCGCTTCTGCTTTGCTCCGCATCTCCGAATTAGGCTCAATGCCAAATACCCTATATTGATGAGCCAGCAGCAGTTGTGAAAATAGTCCAGTCCCTGCCCCGATATCTGCAACCATCGCCCCGGATTTAAGCCCGCATGCCTGTTCTAAAAGATGGAGAACATCAGAAGGGTAACTCGGCCGATGTCTAGCATAATGTCCGGCTGCATTGCTAAATCTAACCGTTGGGGTGAGGGAAGCTAGACTGTATCGATTTTCAGACATGGCACATGATTCTGCGATTTCCGCCTGCTAATAATCCTTTGCCGCTATGCTCGGTTGGTAGCGTTCGACCAGCCAGCCAAATAGCAGCCCGATCGTGGTCCATAGAATGAGCTGCATGCCAATCGCTGCAACCCGAAAGTTCCATAACAGCGCTGCTGGAAAATCGTCCGGCACTTCGTTGATTGACGGCAGCAGCAGTTGCGCCGCGGCGATGATCGCAATGAATACGGCGCCGCTGGTCATTGAAGCATTCCACGATCCGAAGCGCGCGCCGATCTGCCGGCGGAGGTTCAGCGACAGCGCCATAGCCGCAAGTGAGACCACGATCATGAAGAAGAACAGGCTCGTGCGATAGCCAATCGTTTCGGGAACGCCAACCGATGGCGGATTAGCGGGATATTTGAGCGCGGGTACGATTGTCAGTGCGATGAACGCGGCCATCGCGAGCCAAGCCGATAGCGCGCGCGCACTGAGCTTGCCAACGCGGCCGTACGCGTATGCGAATACCAGCGCGAACAGGCCGCCGAGCGCAGCGCCATAGATCACGACACCGGTGAACAAGCCGAGGCCCGCTTGCGTTTTGCGACTCACAAGTTCAGCGCCGGGCGCTTCGCCTTTATTCGCTTGGGCTGTCTCTTCAAATGCGATGGCCTGAGTCAGCGGCGGTGCGCCAGCGATTTTCGCGAAGCCAAACGTGAGCAGCCCGGCAGCGACGCCGGCCAGCATCCCGCGCAATAGCAGTTTGCCTATCATGATTCATTCTCAGTCAGTGGCACGGGAACCCAAGCAGATGGCGGCTATCGTGGACGAACTCATGCACGTACATGCCAGGGATGAGTGATGTCGCGCCCTGTTCAGCACCGACGAAGTACAACGCAAGCAACAATATTAAGCCGCCGAAGATGATCCACGGCAGCAGTTCGCGCACGGGGATCGGGATTGGCTGAACGGCTGGATTGAAAACGGTGTCAGTCATGATGAATATCTCCAAAGAAAGTGAGGTGCCGCGATAGTCGATTGAGAAGAGAGACATACAAGCCCAAGCCTTGGAAACCAGCTTTATTATATGTCTGACACTTACAAGCCTCGGTCAGGCGCTTGGAACAATTAAACGGCATTCTAAACCAGGATCAAAATCGTTTAGCAGTTGCCGCTCGCGTGGCGGAGCCTTCCATTCACAGCTTGATACATTGAATTGAGCAACAAATCAATCTCGATGACTGGATCCGTCCATATCACGAACAGCGCACTCATACCGGGAAATTTCTCTCTTATCTAAGCGTCCTTAGGTCGTCTAGCCGCTTTGCCGGTGCGACGCATAATCAAGATACAAGGCTATTGATCTCCCTATCCATTTGAAGCCAACTCGCTCGGCAAGTGAGCAATTTGCATAGCCCAAACTGTCCAGTCTCAGAGGTTCACTTGTATATTAATTTTGCCTTAATAAACTTGATCATTTTATTAAGATGAGCAGGGAGGAATCGAGGGTTCTCCCGCCTGTAATGTGAGCCGGTCCCATGTGATGGGATCAATACGTGTCAGTTCCGCATCGAGCGTATGTAAATGTGCATTCAACACGGAGCTCGACTTTGCCATTTACATTATCTGGCAGAGTTGGAAAAATCAGCCTCAAGCAACGGCAATATCACCGGCCAGGCCAACGCAGATCAAACGCACGTGCGCGTCGATCAGCTTAACTTTGCTGCGCAGAATAAACATCGCCAGGCGTTGCTGCACCAGGGCGCGCAAATCGGCGGATACCATCAGTTGGACTGCTTCAGCGCTTTTCCAGACCAGAAAAGAGGCCAGCAAACGTCCTTTAGGCGAGCACAGCCCGGCGCGCCGCACGTGCGCATCGTCAAGATGCCGAATATCATTGGTCAGTTGATTGTGTAAAAAAACCCACTGTATCCGTACCACTGGAGTGCACCCCTAGGGCCTGGACAGTTCGGAGCCGATCAATGGATACGCTTGGCTCACGGATATTCGTAACGGCAAGATTGGACGGCGTGAAGCACGGCCCGCTGACCCAATTTCAGCGAATCTCATTCAGTTGTGGCTGAGCCAATATGATCGGGCGAACTGAATGCTGAAGCAGCAGCTGCCACAACGCTCTCGGAATACGAAGCCAAAATAGCGGCATTGAAACGCAAAGTAGGGCAACGCACGTGGAGTTTGACTTGCAAAAACGCCACGGTTGCGACCCGAAAACAGCAACGAGCTCTTATCCATCGTCAGCGGCCCGCTGCCTGCGGGGTCCAACGGGGGTGTCAGACGATCCAACGCCCACGGAGCACTTTTTCATTGTACTCAGCCGCAAGCGCCTCGCCTGAGTGATCAGCAGATGCTTAAATCCGAGCCGCCCGGCCAACCCACGCCACCGCTGAGGGCCGCATAACACCTCTACTCGGACAGTCCAACCCCAGAAAAAATTGTCGGGCCGAGCGGGTTGAATTTGAAGCCGGTTACGTTTTTGTGTATTGCTTGGAAGCTAGTCGCGTAGACGATAGGGGTAAACGGTTGTTCTTGTTTAAAAATTTTCTGCATTTTCAGATAGAGCTGAGTGCGCTTCGCAGTATCAATCGTTTGTTGGGATTTCTGAAGCAAGTTGTCGAACGCTTTGTTGCGCCAATTCGAGTACTGCAGTGTTCCTAGCCATTCATCAGGATCGCTACTGTTGCTCACCCAAGAGAGCATGATCGCGTCATGCTCGCCTCTACGAGCGCGTGCAAGATATTCTCCCCATTCGGGGCTGAGGATTTTTGCTTGCACCCCAATCTTCTTCCAATCCATTTGGATCATTTCAGCCATGAGCCGCCCGTTTGGCATATGAGGACGCTGTATCGGCATCGCCCACAGTGAAATAGTAAATCCGTTGGGATAGCCCGCTTGCGCTAATAATCGCCTTGCCTGTTTTAAATCACGCGGTGTGTCTTTCAAACTTTTGTCATGCCCCCATTGCAACGGCGGCAACGGCGCGACGGCTGCTTGCGCGTGGCCTTGATATACGGCGTTGATGATCGACCTCTTATCAATTGCCATATCCAGTGCGCGGCGTACCCGCACATCGTCAAGGGGTTTATGAATCGCGTTGTACGCCAGAAACCCCATATTAAACCCTTGCTTGCTTAATATTCGAAGGTGAGGCGCTTTCCGCAGCGACGCGATATCGGAGGGACGCACAGCAGCACTGACGTGGCATTCATTCCGGATCAGTTTTTGCACCCGCACGGCCGCATCCGGCGTGATAGAAAACGTCAGCTTAGACAACCGCACATCATCGGGTTTCCAATACGCTGGATGGCCGTCGAAATAAATGATCGAATCTTGATCATATTTGCGGAAAATAAACGGACCTGTGCCGATTGGTTTCTGATTGATCTCTGACGGCTTCCCCCTTTCCAGCAATTGTGCAGCGTATTCAGCAGAAAGAATCGATGCAAAGGGCATCGCCAGATTAGACAGAAACGGGGCATAGCGCGAGTTCAGCGTAAACCGTACTGTGTAATCATCGAGTGCTTCGATCTGAGTAATAGCCTTG
>NZ_CAFB01000069.1 GCF_000227585.1 Candidatus Glomeribacter gigasporarum BEG34
CCCTTACCCCAAGCTGGGACTACCCCAGCAGGGGTGAGGTCCGGCTTGGGGTTTTTTATAGGAGTCTCCTATGAATCACCCCATTTTCGATGAAGTTCAAGCGGCGGCGATGGGCCGCTGGCTGGATGTCCTGGGGGCTTTGGCCCCCGGTCTGGCACCTGCGATACAACGGCTGAGAAGACATGTGCCGTGCCCCATTCATGGCGGCAAGGACGGCTTCCGGCTTTTCAAGGATGCACCTGAGACGGGTGGCGGTGTCTGCAATACCTGTGGCGCGTTTCCCAACGGGTTTAAGCTGTTGATGTGGCTGAACCATTGGGACTTCAAGCAGTGCTTGCACGCGGTGAGCGATTACCTGGGTCTTGGCAGCGCATACCGGCCGGTCTACCGGCCTGTGTTTTCCCTGCCCGATTCAGGCCCTGTTGTGCCCTGTTCGACGGCTGAACCATCGCCTGGCCTGGTGCCCTCCGCGCCGACTCCAGGCGCTGCGGCCGTCATGCGTGAAATGCCTGCTGTGCGGCTCATTCCGTATCAAGCAGAAACACCCAAGATTGCCGATACGCACTGTCATACGCGCATCGCTCAAATCTGGGCGGAATGTCTGCCTGTGACGAGCGCCAGCGCCGCGCCGCTGCACCGCTATCTGGCCAACCGGCAGTTGCGGCTGCCGATGGTGGTGTGGTCTAGGCTAGACGATGCGCTGCGCTTTCACCCGGAGTTGTCGTATTTCGACGAAGAAGGGCAAGAAGCGGGGCGATTTCCGGCGTTGATCGCGGCTATCCGGTCGGTCAGCGGCGAGTTGATCACGCTGCACCGCACGTATCTGGGACGAAACGGCCAGAAGGCGAAGGTCAATAATCCTCGTAAGATGATGTCGGTGCCTGCCGGAGCGCGGGTGACAGGGGCCGCCATCTCCATCGCGCAGCCGATGCACGGCCTGTTAGGCGTTGCGGAAGGCTTGGAAACCGCCCTGTCCGCCTTTCAGGCGACAAGGATCCCCGTCTGGTCCACGGTGAGCGCGACCCTGATGGCGTCGGTCGAAATCCCGNCAGAAGTGCATACCCTGCTCATCTGAGCAGACAAAGATCGATCCCTGACCGGCGAGCGGGCCGCCTGGAAGCTGAAGCGCCGCTTGGAAAGCTCGGACTTACGGGTCTTTGTGTTGCTGCCGCTGGACGGCCTTCCGCCCAAAGCCAAAAGCCTCGACTGGAACGATGTCTTGCAGACACAGGGGCGGTGGGGCTTCCCTAGTCTCCGGTTACTGCGGACGGCTGTAGAACAGGCAAGCGGCGATTATCGCTGCGGCGTGTCTGTGTAAATCTGGCACAATCCCCTGCCTCCGTAAGGAGGCGGGGGATTTTCAATGAAAATGACGAGGACTCACATCTGTCACTTGAGCTGTTGCAAACTCAAAAGCGAGCACGTAGGCTTTCGAGCTCATTCTGTAATTTTCAGGCGCGCTCTCACGAGGACTCTTCAATGGCAGTGAAATCCGCAGCAAAAAAGCCAGCCGTCCACACCAAGACAGCCAAAAAGCCTGAAAAAGCGATCTCCTCTGTCAGAAAACTGCCCGCCATCGAAAGACCTTACAGCACAAGCCAGCTCGTCTCCGACCTTGCCACCGAAACAGGGGTACCCCAAGGAAAAATCAAGGCTGTCTTTGCCAGACTCGAAACCCTGATGGCAGGACACATGAAACACAAGCAGCCGTTTTCTCTGCTAGGGCTGCTCAAGATGCAGGTCGTCACGAAACCGGCCACGAAAGCCCGTCAAGGGGTCAATCCACGCACAGGCGCGCCGACAAAAATTCCGGCCAAGCCTGCGCATCCTGCCGTAAAACTCAAGGCGCTCAAGAAGTTAAAAGAGATGGCTTAAGGCCTTTCAAAAACAAGAACCTTCATGAAAAATCCGTGCTGGACATTTACGCGGTGACCGTTTGCTTTTGTTTTGCATTTCTTTAGATTTTGCCGCCTACGCCGTAGTTTGGATTGCAAAGCCGGACTGCACAGCGAACAATCGGCAATATCACCCATAAACATACACAAACCTCTTTTCCATATATGAACCCTAACCCTTCACACGATAATGAAGCCGCCCCTGGCATTTCGGCGCATCCGCAACCCAGCGCTCTGTTCTCCGTCGATGAACACGGCGTCTTTTTCCAACCGGAGGCGGGTGATCCCTTTCGGATTTGCGCGCCTCTGCATGTCAAAGCGCTGGTCCGCGATGCGGCCTCCGAAAACTGGGGCCGACTCCTCGAATTCCGCGATGCCGACGGGCACCTGCACCGCTGGTCCATGCCGATGTCGCTGCTCAAAGGCGGCAGCGACGCCTTGCGCGGCGAACTCCTGCGGTTAGGATTAGAAATCGCCCCCAGCGCCAGAGCCCATCGTTTGCTGGTCGAGTATCTGATGCGCATCCAGCCTTCAGATCGCGCCCGCTGCGTGCAACACACAGGTTGGTATCGCAACGCCTTCGTCTTGCCGCAAGACACACTCGGCACGCTGGATGAAATCGTCCTTTACCAGACCCACCATCCGACGCCCGCCTATACTCAAGCGGGCAGTTTGGAGGATTGGCAACAACACGTTGCGTGCTTGTGCATTGGCAATTCCCGGCTGATCTTGGCCGTCTCCGCTGCCTTCGCCGCACCCCTGATTCATCTCATCGGCGCGGAATCCGGCGGTCTGCATTTTGTCGGCGCATCCAGCAGTGGCAAAACGACCGCTTTGCGGGTGGCCGCTTCCGTTTATGGCCCGCGGGACACTGTGTGCCACTGGCGCGCCACCGTCAATGGCCTGGAAGCGGTAGCCAGCCTGCACTCGGATACCTTGCTCATTCTGGATGAACTCGCCCAGATCGATCCGAAAGAGGCGGGCGAAGTCGCCTATCTACTCGCCAATGGCCGAGGCAAGACCCGCGCGGGACCCGCTGGAAAGACCCGTCTGTCGCAAGACTGGCGGCTCCTGTTCCTCTCCGCAGGAGAAGTGAGTCTGGCGCAGCACCTGCGGGCGGGCGGAAAGACCATCAAACAGGGCCAGTCTGTCCGGCTGATCGATGTGCCTGCGGATGCGGGAGCCGGTACGGGGCTATTTGAAAATCTGCATGGATGCGCCTCCGGTGCGGCCTTCAGCCAGAGGCTGCAAGCCAACGCCTGCCGCTATTATGGGACTGCCATCCGCGCATTCCTGGCCACGTTGACCCAGCCCTCGGATCAGCCGACAGCACGAGAACAGATCAAGGCACTGACGCAAGCATTTCTGGACGAACATCTACCCCAAGATGCGGAGGGCTCGATCCATCGGGTTTGCGAGCGCTTCGCGCTGATCGCCGCAGGCGGTGAACTCGCCAGTCGCTATAGCGTAACCGGCTGGCCGGAGCAGGTGGCGTACCGTGCGGCCGCTTCCTGCTGGCAGGCCTGGTGGACACAGCAGCAAAACACCGAAACGGGCGCGCACGCGCAGATTCTGACGCAGGTCCGCCGCTTCTTCGAGCAGAAAGGCGAGCGCAAATTCGCGGACTGGGAGGCTGACAATCCCAAAATGGAGCACGCGGCCGGATTCAGGCGCACGGAAAACGGCCAATGCCTGTATTACGTGCTGCCGAGCGTGTTCAAACAGGAAGTCTGTGCGGGACTTGATGTCCGGCTGGCGACACAGGTGTTGCTAGACGTGGGCTGGTTACACCCCGGTCCCCATGAGGAACCCTATCGGCGGGAGCGCTTGCCCGGCTGGGGGCGCTGCCGGTGCTATGTCGTGCGGCTGGAGCCGTAGCCGCTGTCAATCGGAAAGCGAAAAATGAGCTTGTCCCACTGTCCCGTTTGTCCCATCCCGTTCAGAGGCCGAAAATGAAGGCATTTGACGGTGACGGCTCGGGACAAGGACCGGCGCGGTTTTGTCCCAATGGGATCCGCGCAAAGCAACTGTATTCAAGACATTTAGCGTTTGGGACAAATGGGACAGCGGGACAAGATTGAAAGTGTATCAGTGATGCGATAGCGTGAGGCACGCACGCTAAAATCTTGAACCGCCCTTTCCTGAACCACTTATCCTCATTCAGATGCATTCTGTCTCCACCCTCATTCGCATCGACGCGCCCACCGCTCCAACGGATTTATCGAAAGCCCAACAGCGGTTCAATCGGCTGATCAAGAAAATCGATCAACAGCGCAATGCGCTTTCCGCCTGGCAGCAGACGATTCCGCGTTATCGTCAAAAACACGCCCAGGCGTTTGAGCCACTGGCCGATACCTTCAGAACGCTCCAATTCGAGTTCGTGCAGTTGCTGGATACACACTATCCCGGAAAAGCGTTCACTCAGAGCGACCGAAAGAAGATTCGGCATCTGATCTGCAACCTTGCAGGCAAGCTGATGGTTGAAAACGAGAATGAAACCCTGAAAGCCATTTACAACCGGCACAGCGAAAGCGATTTCGATGCGGACTTGGAAGAAGGCAAAGAGGCGCTTAAGGAAATGATGCGGAGGATGTTAGGCGTCGAGCTGGAGGGAGAGATTGATCTGCGCTCGCCGGAACAGATGTTCGCGCAGCTCGGCGAGAAAATGCAGGAAAAAATAGCGGAGGAAAAGCGCCTCCAGCAAGAACGGCGCGATAGACGCAAGAAATCAGCCAAGACGCTCGCCAAGGAAAAACAGGCGCAAGAAGAAGCCCAGAGAATCAGCCAATCTCTTCAAGAAGTCTACCGGAAACTGGCAAGCAGCTTGCATCCCGATAAAGAACTGGATTGCGTGGAACGGGCGCGCAAAACAGCGCTGATGCAGCAGGTCAACACCGCCTATGAGAAAAAGGACTTGCTCCGGCTCTTGGAATTACAACTGGCCGCCGAACAGATCGATCTCGCAAGGCTCAACACTCTGACCGAGGCACGCCTAGCGCACTACAACACCCTCTTGAACGAGCAATCCAAAGAACTGGCCTGCGAGGTGGGGATGCTGCGCAGTGTACTTGCGATGCATTTTGATACGCCAGAGGAGGCTCTATCCCTGCCCGATCAGGCATTGGCGTTTCTGGATGCGCAGATTCAGAAAATGAAGGGGGATATCCTGAAACTTAAAGCCGACTTGTCTGCCTTCCAGGATATGAAAACGCTCAAGAAGTTCCTAAAATCTTATGTCATCCAATCCAAATCCCCTTTGGCGGAAACGGCCAGGGCAATGGGTATATACATGTCTTATTAACTCACACCGCATGGCTGAATATCTGTCATGTCAGTTCTACACAAAATGCACTGCGTGCCTTGTAACGCCCAAGCACGATTAAACACGGAGGCCGTCCAGTCACTTCTGCCGCAATTGCATGAAGGATGGGAAATAGAGGCCACTGAACCGCCTCGCCTTAAGCATCGATTCCGCTTCAAAAATTTCCGGCAGACGATAGCCTTTGTCAATCAGGTGGCCGAGATCGCGCATCAAGAAAACCATCATCCCAGCTTGCAAGTTGACTTCAACACGTGTGAAGTGCGCTTTAGCACGCACAGCTGTCGAGGCCTCTCCCAGAACGACTTCATCTGTGCGGCCAAGGTAGACCGAGTATTGCCGATGCCTGATGGCACCGGAGAACAGGCGGGGACGGAACGTGCGCGCTATGGCCTCGTGGTCTACGTTCCATCCGATCACCTTGAGCCGGTCAAACAGGCCATGTTTAAGGCGGGCGCGGGCCGTATCGGGAATTATGCGTATTGTGCTTGGCAAATCCCAGGCCAAGGCCAGTTCCGGCCGCTCTCCGGCAGTCAGCCGTTTCTGGGGGCACAGGGACAGTTAGAAACTGTGGAAGAATATCGGGTGGAAATGGTGTGCTGCTCGGATGTGATCCAACCTGTGATCGCAGCGTTGAAAGCGGCGCATCCTTACGAGCAACCCGCCTATTGGGTATTGAGACTGGAGGATGTTGAGAAGTGCGCTTGAAAATATACCATATTGGTATATTCTTGTTGCATGCACGTCATTGCGAAACCGATTTTGATCAATTTCTGGACGAAGCATCCGGACGCAACAAATCCCTTACAAGCCTGGTTTCACCTGATGACGCGCCAGATTTTTGCGGATTTTAGCGAGCTACGGGCAACGTTCCCGACGGCTGATTATGTGGGAGGTTTAACCGTATTCAATATTGGCGGCAATAAATACCGGCTGATTGCAGCCATTCACTACAACCGACGCAAGGTATTCATACGAGCGATGTTGACCCACCAAGAATACGACCAGGGCCAGTGGAAACGGAGGAAATTATGACCAGTCATTACTTAGAAGGAATCGCTGAACCGCAAGCGATTCTCCAAGCCTGGCTGCCGTTTAAGGAACGGGTCGGTGTGACGGCAGTGCGTACTGAGGCGGACTATCGGAGAGCCCAGGCAACGATTGAGGTTTTATTAAACGAAATAGGGGATGATGAGGCTCACCCTTTAGCGGAGGTGCTCGATTACCTGTCCGATAAGGTCAAGGCATATGAAGACCAGCATTTTTCGATTCCAGAAGCGCCGCCTCATGAAGTGCTGCGTTTTTTGATGGATCAACATCAACTCAAACAGGAAGACTTGTCGGATTGCGCGCCGCAAAGCCGCGTCTCGGATATTTTGGGCGGCAAACGCGCGATGAGCAAAGAGATTGCCAAGCGCTTTGCTCACCGTTTCCATGTGCATGCGGATGTGTTTCTGTAAGCAGCGCCGGTTAAATCTACTGAACACATCGGACGCATGACGAACATCGACTATCTACCCTGCGTTGAAATCGAAACCGAGCCGGATGCACCCGCCACAGCCAGCCTCATCGGCCTGCACGGTCTTGGCGCAGACGGTCACGATCTTGCTCATTTGGCCAGGGCCTTGGCGATCCAGCGCACTATCCGCTGGCTCTTTCCACATGCGCCGGTCCGGCCCGTCAGTCTGCATGGCGGCGTCCCAATGCGCAGCTGGTATGACATTCACGGCCTGGATTCTGGCAGCCAAGAAGACGAGGCTGGATTACGTACAGCGGCCCAGCACATCGAGCAGCTGATTCAGCGGGAAATCGACCGAGGCATCCCGTCCGAGCAGATTTTTCTGTGCGGCTTTTCTCAAGGCGGTGCGTTGGCGCTCTACACGGGGTTGCGCTTTGCCAAGCCGCTGTCAGGCATCCTCGCGCTCTCCACGTATTTACCGATGGCGGATCAATTAGCCTCAGAGGCCAGTGCCGCCAACCGGCATATTCCTATTTTCATGGCCCACGGCGATCAGGATACGGTGCTCTCTCTAGAGATGGGAGAAGGGTCCAAAGATCGCTTACAGGCGTTGGGATACGCCGTTGACTTCCATCGCTATGCGATGGCGCACCGTATCTGCACGCAGGAAATAGCGGATATGGGCGCGTGGATTCAGCGGCTTATTTGATGCTGCCGCTGGAAGCCCATGGCTCATGCCGTCAGCATGGACACTAAAACAGACGGGGCGCGGGACTTCTTTCTGATCCTGCGTTTGCATCGCATACGTAGGAGCGCTACGTTGCCTTTCCCCAAGACATGCCTTGAGATTGGAGATTTTTGGATGTCCTTAAAACCCCAAACACCCCTCAGTGAATCCGATCCCGCTTGGAAAATCTTATTGGATGTGTATTTCCCGCAATGGATGGCCTACTTCTGGCCGACACTGCATCAGCAGATTGATTGGGACAAAGGGTTTGAGTCACTCGATAGCGAGCTGCAGTCTGTGGCGCGGGAGGCAGCCGTTGGCAAAAGGCTGGTCGATAAACTGTTTCAGGTGCATTCTAAAGAAGGAAGGCCTTGTCGGGTGCTCACGCATGTGGAAATCCAGGGTCAGCGCCAGACACACTTCGCGCAGAGACTGTTTGAATACTATTGCCGGATTTATCTTTTGAAGGGCTTGCCCCTCATCACTTTGGTGGTTTTAGTGGATGGTGATCTCCACTGGCGGCCTCAAGGCTATGAAATCCAGGTCTGGGGTCAGTCTGTGCTCCGTTTTAACTTCCAGATCATTAAAATTCTGGACTACCGTGGCAAAGAAGCGGAATTGGATCGACACCCCAACCCATTTGCAGCGGTGGTCTTGGCACAATTAGCCGCCCTGGAAACAAAAAGAAATGCCCAAGATCGCTTTGACCGGCGGTGGCAATTGACCCGAAAGCTCTTTGAAAAAGGCTTAAAGCGCGATGAAATTGAGCATTTGTATTAGTTCCTAGATTGGGTGCTGACTTTGCCGGAAGACTTGGAAATGCAATATAATTTGCAGGTTAAGCAATTTGCGGAGCAACACCATATGCCTTATATCACGAGCCTAGAGCGGATGGGGATTCAGCAAGGCATCCAGCAGGGCATCCAGCAGGGTGAATATGTGCTGTTACTACGGCAGTTGCAGCATAAATTCCAGCAAGTGCCCGATCTTTATCTTAAAAAACTGGAGGCAGCGGACAGCGATATGCTGTTGAGTTGGGGGGAACGGGTACTAGGGGCTAAGACTTTATCGGATGTTTTTGAGGCGTCTGCCTCTAACGCAGTTTAAGCCGCGCGGACACATTCCAGACGCAGAGAATGATGGGCGCGTGGATTCAGCAGCGTCATTTTAATAGCAGCCTGCGTGGGGATAATCCAGAAATCTGAAACCGAGTTCGTAGCCCTTTCCAGACAAGACGTGGTAGGCAAAGGGGGACTTCGTATAGTGAAATTTTTAAGAACCGTCTTTTAGTTTACTGACCCGAAAGAGGCATCGGATGAAACTCTATTATTCTAAAGGGGCCTGTTCTTTAGCGGTCCGTATCCTCTTGCATGAAATCGGCGTGAGGTGTGAGTTTGAGTCCGTCAATCTCAAAACCAAACAGACAGAGACGGGTCAAGATTTTCTGACCATCAATCCCAAGGGCAGCGTCCCTGCGCTGCTTTTAGATAATCAGGAAGTCCTTACTGAAAACGCCGTCATTCAGCAATATCTGGCGGATACTTATAAGGCAACGGGCTTGCTGCCGCCTGCGCCGGACTTTCGGCGTTATCGCATTTTGGAATGGCTGAATTTCATTGCCGCCGATCTTCACAAGGGCTGCGGTCCCTTGATGAAACCCGCTCTACCGGAAGAGATTAAAGAGAACGTTTTAAGGCCAGTGCTGAATCAAAAATTGCGCTATCTGTCTCAGCATCTGGGTCAAATGGCTTATTTGTGCGGCGATCCGTTTACCTTGGCAGACGCTTATCTGTTTGTGATTCTGTCCT
Source organism: Candidatus Glomeribacter gigasporarum BEG34 (assembly GCF_000227585.1). Taxonomy (GTDB): domain Bacteria; phylum Pseudomonadota; class Gammaproteobacteria; order Burkholderiales; family Burkholderiaceae; genus Glomeribacter; species Glomeribacter gigasporarum_B. The sequence goes on from NZ_CAFB01000069.1 coordinate 9,209, forward strand.
GGTTCCCCGCTCTTAAAGAGAAATGGACGGACTGGCCGGTGTTGTCCAAGTATTTCAGCGCACTTAAGGCAAGACCCGCGATTCAGAAGGCGCTCGCAGAAGAAGGCTTAAGCTGAGTTCACCGCTGCCAGAGCCATAAAATCAGCGAAATCACTGCGCTGATGATCAGGCCTGTGGTGATCGGAAAGTAAAAAGTAAAACCTTTGCGCCGGATCAGGAGATCGCCCGGCATCTGACCGAACGGAAATTTGCCCATCATCGAACAAGCGACACCCATCAGCAGGAGCATAACACCGAAAAGAATCAGGAGACGGGACATGGCGCTTGTGATTGGATGACCTATTGCTTTAACCCCACCCCATAGAACACCGTTGTGCCGAACATATAGGTTTTGAAGCCGGTGACGTTTTTATTCAGTACGTAATAGCTGATCGGATAAGCAATCGCCGTATAGGGTTGCTCACGCTCGAAGATTTTCTGAGCGTTGAGGTAAAGCGCTGTGCGCTTCTTCTTATCCAGCGTGCGCGCCGCTTGTTGAAGCAGATCGTCAAAGGGCTTGTAACACCATTGGGCATAGTTGCCGGGCCGCATCGAGCGACAACCGAGAAATCCGCCCAGCCAGTTATCCGGATCGTTAATACCGCTACCGCCGATCAAGAGGGCATCGTGCTCACTATGAAAGGCCCTTTTCAAGAACTCGGCCCATTCGTAAGAACGGATTAACACATCGCCATTAGGAACAACGCGCCCTAGACCAGTCTTTATGGCCACGGTAGCAAGAAAAATCTTCCTTTACTGTGTTGATCTGCCAGCGTCTTTGAGGATTTAAGCGTAATTGTAGACGCCAGCGGATACCCTGAACACTATCGTCTAATAAACCCTTTTGGATGACGATCAGATGAACCTGATCAGACATTTCCCGCTGCTTACTGTGCTGCACGATAGTCAGCGTTTTATAGTCAACAAAATGATCCGCTCCACTCAGACGGCTTTTGAGAAACTGGGTTACAACTTCAACCGGCAATTGTCCAGGCAGACCCATGTAAGGTAGTCGGTCTTGATCCGTGTCAGCACATGCTGGCATCGTCAGAAAAGCAAGAAAATACGCAGAAATAAGATAAAACCAGTTTGAATGGGACATCTCTGTTGTACCCTCTCCTTCAGCCCGTGTTGCATCCATAAGATACTTAACCTATGGGCTTCCCGAAAATGCGGTGCGCACAACCTTCGCATCCAGGCCCACTGCGGTAACACGAATCTGCTTGTATCGGCTGCTATGGCCGGTCTCCAGATGCACCGCATGATGCGGCACGCTCAAGCGTTCCGCAAGCCAAGCGCGCAATGCTTTATTGGCCTTTCCCTCCAGTGGCGGCGCATTCAGACGTATTTTCAGCGTGCCATTGAATTCACCCGCAGCTTCTGTTGTCTTCGCGTTGGGCTGCACATAGACCCGAAGCTGTACACCATCGACCACATTCTGGCACCAGCAGACTGATTGCGAAAAAAGGTCTGATTGCAGCGTTTTCACTTGTGCAGAGATGAAAAGAGCCCGCTTCCAGCCTGTTGCATTGCACTAACGCGGAGCGCTAGCATCAGAAGGCGTGGCGATGAGCCGCCGCAGAATGGGCGTCAAACCCACCCTGCGACAACCGCACCCAAGGTACCGCAAATACCTTGACTGCTAACCAGACCAACTAAAGGGAGTTGATCATGGCTTTCGATAGCTTAGGGCACGATGTGCCCGTGCGACAACTTGCGCCCATAACACGGGCTGCGCATCAAAAAAAGTCGTCTTGCACCGGCCGACCGGCTGCTTGGCTGGCCAGTTCTATCTGCTTTTTCAAAGCGCTGAGCAAACACTTGAGTGACCTGGAACCCCCTTAGCGGTTCAGCGGGCGGCTGCTTTCCACAAGAAGCAGCAGTTGAAACCAAGAAATAGCGGACGCAAAGCGTCCACTACCACAATAGCCTGTGTGGGATCAACACGCGGGCCACCACTTTCACAATCGATACGAGGGGCACCGATCATGACCAGTCCAGTTTATCACCTGAGTTTAGATGAAGAACAACGCGCTGCCCTCATTCAGATGCCGTATCTGGACGCAGTTTTGTGCGAGCCATACAAACGCCAGAACAAAAAGCCAGCGTGACGGCTGCTTTCAGGATTTTATCCATGCGGGAAGCGCCTTCGCACCAAAAGCGGGCAAGGCCCGTCCCGCACGCCACTCATCCCTCTAGTTTGGCAAAAACAATCCGAGAATCGTTGGAAAACCCCCGATTTTCGGATGAGGAGAAAGAACACTTCATCGACAAGCTGCTGTTCAGCTATCTCATGCCGGTCGAGCTGATGCTGTCTCCTGAGTTAACGCAGCGGGAACAGGAATGCTTCCGGCTGGCCGAGTTGAATCTAAACTCGACTGAGATCGGGGAACGCTTAGGCATCAAAAAAACCACCGTCATTTCACACCTGAAAGCCGCCAAAAGAAAACTGGGCTGTAGCAGCCTGCTGGAGGCGATTTGCCAGGCGGTGAAGCGGCGCTATCTCAAAGGAACAATAGAAAATCCTGGACATCCTCCTCATGGATGAGGAACCCCGGTCATGACGCAAATCCCTTCAAAAAGCGGTGTTTTAACACCGTGTGGGGCACTCACTCGAAAATGCCTGTTTTTATGGATTAAAAAAGCAACAGCGGACAGTCAACTACGCCTCACGCAAGAGGATACCTGTTTCTTTTGCCCTATTGCACGCTGATCTCTTTAGGCACAGCCATCACCTAAAGAGGCAATCGTCATGGAAAACCAGGATTCGGGAACGGGTCGCATTAGAGCGCACTATAAAGTGCTGCTGGTCGAGGACAATCCAACACTTCAGATGGTCCAGAAGACCTTTCTGGAAATGACGGGTTGTGAGGTCGAAATTACGGACAAGGGCCGAGAAGCGCTCACCCTGACACAAGCGAATACATATGATTGCGTGTTTCTGGATTTGGGCCTCCCGGACGTGAAAGACGGGCGGGACGTGCTGCTGGCGATACGCGCCCGCGAACAAGGCACTCAGCAGCATCTCCCTATTGTTGTGATCACCGCGCACGGCAAGGAGATATTACAGGACTGTCTCGATAAGGGCGCGGATGCCGCCCTAATGAAACCCGTACATCCAGACCAGTGGGCGGCACTTGTCCAGCAATTCTGCAAACGCGAAGATCGGTAGGCGGCGCGCACAGGGCTGGAAAAATATCCATTAGGCAATGCCATAGAAGAGGATGATAGCGCTTTCAATCTTGATCATCGTCTTCCGGTCCAGCTCGCCAATCACCTCGCGGATGCGTTCTTTGCGAACCGGCATTATTTTGTCCACCATCGCTTGCGACAGCCTGGAAATTCCGTTGCGTCCGGTCGGTTCGATCACAACGCGAAAAACGGGCGCATCTTCAAGGTCGCTGGTCAGAGGCAAAACAGAAACGCTTTCCAGCGCGTTAAAGAGATCCGATTGAATGATAATCGCCGGACGCGGTTTACTGCCGTAATCGCCTTCGCCCCCTGCGATGGGGACCACATCGCCTCGTTTCAAGCATCCCACCCGGTGATATCTGAAACCGATTCAACCCAATCCATCACCTGGCGTTCGCGGGTCGCATGCGCGGCGACATTGTGCGCTTGCCTGCGGCATTCCTCGGCAAATTCTGGCCGCCTGGTATCCGGCACCCAGATTTGCACAGGGCGCATTCCACTCGCGCGGCGTTGATCACGCAGCTGCCGCTGTACAGCGGCCGCACGATTCTGATGAGAGATGACATTCATAACTACAATGAACTCTTACTATGTAAAACGCCATTGTAGATCATCATGAGTCTCGTGAACAGCATTTTGAACAGCCCTCCACTCTGGAACGACCCTAAACAGGCTTTCTCGCGTTCATACCCCACCTCTAAGCTTTGATAGCGTGAGCGGATGTTTCCCAATTCCTCGCACGCATGCCTGTTGTCATGACCGTCCTGCTGCTGGCGTTGATTGCCAGCGCCATTCCCGCTGCGGCGGCGGATCGCGTCTTTGCGGACAATCCACCCGTCCGATTCTATTGGCGGAAGGCGGAAGGCTGGTTTTGGTATGAACCGATACCGGAACCCACCAAACCGGAACGTCCTCTGCCAGAGCAGCCAGCACGTTCCCCTACTGCCCGCCAAACCACAGCGCCTACGGTTTTCTCGGCAGCTTGGTTCCGGCAGAACTTGCCGAAATACAAGGATTTGGCCTGGGATCACCCGACGCTCACGAATCTGCGCGCGTTCCTGTGGGTACAACGGCTCGCGCTCGACCGTGCCCGGCAATTTGCCGACATGAGCGAACTCGCCACGCTCGGCGACCCATTGCTCGATGCGCTGAGCCAGCGCCCCTATGCGACCTTTGCAGCGCACACGCTCGACCGGCAAGCGGGTACGGCACAGGCTCGTCTGCTCAATGAGTTAGCGCAGCGGGTTGGACTCCTCTTTTTCTTTCATTCGACGTGCCCGGCGTGTGCAACGCAAGCCCCGCTGGTGCGGATGCTGGCAAAGCAGCATCGCTTTTCCCTTATCCCGGTGTCCATCGACGGCCAGGATTTGCCCGGTCATCCGTTTCCCGCTTTCAAACCGGATAGGGGTCAGGCGGCCAAATTGCAGGTGCAGGCGGTACCTGCGTTGTATCTCACTGCGCCTAACGGACAGTTTGCCGCCGTGGGCCAAGGGGCGATGTCGTTGCCAGAAATCCAGCGTCGGCTATTGGTCGTAGCGAAGCGGCAGCAGTGGATTACGGACGCGGCGTTTAACCAAGCGCGGCCGGTGCGGGCGCTGGATCGCCCAATCTCCAATCCTGCTCAGGGCGCAAGCACCCGCCCCAGCTTGAACAATGCCACCGGCTTTATCCCACCGGCGCAGTTGGTGCGGGCCTTCCGCCCATCAGTTATACGGGAGGCCGTCCATTGATGCGGCGCGCGCGATTCTCCAAATGGCAACAGAAGGCGTGTGTCTTGCTGATGACGTACTGCGTGCTCACGCCTGCCTGGGCCGATCTGCAATCTGTCCTGGAACATCAGTTTGACGAGATGGCAAATACCACCCGGCCTGGCGTCTATGAAAGCCAGCGCCGAGGCGTGCTCGCGGGCGGGCAGTTCATCGCCAAAAACCATCTGTTCGACGAAAACTTGATCGGTTTTGTCCCGCCTGCGTGGAAAGCTGGTTGCGGCGGCGTGGATTTGTTCGGCGGTTCTCTGTCCTTTATCAATACCGACCAGATCGTGCAGTTGCTCCGCTCGATTGCCGCGAATGCGAAAGGCTATGCCTTTCAGTTGGCGCTCGATAATGTGTTCCCCGATGGCGCGAAATGGATCGAGAACTTTCAGAAGAAAGTTCAGGCGTTGAATCAATACTTGGGTAACTCCTGTCAGTTGGCGCAGGGCATTGTCAGCGATGTCGCGTCCAGCTTCAACCTGAAACACAGCACCGACGCCTCCTTAAAAGGCACGCTGAGCGGTTTATTCGAGGATTTCTTTGATGCCCGTCAGGAATTGGACGGCCAAAGCCCCTTAGAGAAACTGAAGCAGCATCGGCCTGACCAGTATAAGCAACTCATTGGCAATCTGGTCTGGCAGCAACTCCAGCGTCATCAGGTCAGCCGCTGGTTTCCGAGCGGCGATTCAGCGCTGATGGAAGCGGTGATGTCGATGACCGGTACCATCATCGTCGGCGATTTAGCGAGTAGCGCCGAGGGACTGACCAACGCCTTTGCAGAGTCCGCCCCAGTTACGCCAATTACGATTCTGCCCGGCAACAAAATCACGCTGGCGGACCTGATCGAAGGCGGGCCGGTCGATCTCTACAGCTGCGAGGCCGATCCTGAGCAGTGCTTAACTGCGGGCAAGACAAAGCGCGTCCAACTTAAAGGGCTGAAAACGGTGATTCAACACGCGCTGCTGGGAACCGGCAGCCGTCCAGGGATCATCGCAAAATACGCCTCCAACGCGGGGGCGCTCATCGACACGGAGCGCGCCTTTGTGTCCAATTTGCCCGAAGGCCTAGGCACGCTGCTGCACAGTCTGGCGCTGCTCTCGCCGGAAGGGGCGACCCTATTTGTCACGGAAGCCTCCGGCGCGCTGGCGCTCTCGATGGCCGAGCACTTGACTGAAGAAGTCTTTCGAGCCACGCGCGCGGCACTTGCGAACAGCGACAGTCCCTACCAAAAACAGGCGCTGGACACACTGAACCGCGCTCAAAACACGCTGCGGCGGGAATACACCACGCTCATCCATCGTTACGGCTCGCTGGCGTCTCAAATCGCCCAATACAGCAGCGTGCTCAAAGCGATCCGAAAGCCTGCTTATGTGCCAGATGCGGCAGCGGTTTTCCATGAGGCGGAGTGATTGATGCATTTCACGCTCTATTCCATCGGCGATTCCGCCTTTCTGGAGCAAATCCTGCATGCGGTTGCGATGATCACCGGCACGGGTGATTTCAAACAATTGGTCGGCTGCGGATTGCTGCTGGGCGTGCTGGCCGTGATGGCTCAATCGCTGCTCCAGGGCGCACGCACCCTGCCCTTCCAGCAGGTATTTATGGGTTGGTTGGTGTATGCGTGTCTGTTTGGCCCATCGTGTACGGTGACGATTGAAGACGCTTATACAGGTCAAGTGCGCGTCGTCTCGAATGCACCTATCGGTGTGGGCTTGGCGGGCGGCATTATTTCCAATCTCGGCTATTCGTTGACGCGCCTGTTTGAAACCGCCTATCAGCCGATAGCGCCTGGCATCGCCTCGCACGGTTTCGCAGAGTCCCTGAAGGTCCTGAACGAGATACGCCGCAGCGTGGGGCAGGACATCGGGCTGTTCAATGCGTGGGACAAGGCCATCGGCGGCGGCGAAGACGGCAATGGCGTCAATACGCGCCGCTCGTGGATCACGTATATCCATGAATGCACGCTGAACAAAGTCGATCTGATCAACAGCCGTGAATATACACCGGTCGAAAAGCTGCTGCGCCAGCCGATTCGCGCGGCGCTGCATTTCCCTTCCCGTATCCACGGCACGCACCTGTATCTGTCCAGCGGAAATCCGCAGGGCGAAGATATGGACTGCTCGCAAGCCTGGAACCGTTTGCAGGAAGCCACGCGCTATTTGAATAGCCCGGTTGTCGAAACCTATCTATATAAACAGATCGGCGCAAATCCCTTCCAGAAAATGCGCAACGCGCTGGATGCGGTCAGCCAAACGGGGACATCGGCTATCCAGTATCTGCAAACCGCGTTGTTGGAACCGCTTTATTACGAAGCAGCGGCGGGACGCTATCGGGACTTCCAGGATTTCAGTTCGGCATTGGTGGTTGAACAGGCGATTCAGCAGCGCAATACCCAATGGGCGGCTGAACAATCCACCTTCATGACCATTGTCCGGCCGATGATGACCTTCTTTGAAGGACTGGTCTATGCGATTACGCCTTTGCTGGCCTTCTTAATCGTGATGGGAATGTTCGGCATCCAACTGGCGGGCCGCTACGCACAAATGCTGCTGTGGATTCAGCTCTGGCTGCCGGTGCTCTCGATCATCAACCTGTTTATTCATATGGCCGCGACACGCGCAATGGCAAGTTATACGGCGGCAGGACTGGATTCAATGTATGCGCTCGATCATGCGAGTCAAGTGCTGCAACACTGGATTGCCACCGGCGGAATGCTGGCGGCAGCGACGCCCGTGATTTCGTTGTTCATTGTGACAGGTTCCAGCTATGTGATGACGAGTCTGGCGGGTAAAGTCGTCGGCGCAGAGCATATCGACGAAAACATTCAAACGCCGGATATCGTCAAGCCCGCGCCGTTTTTGGGGATGCAATCACTGTACCGGCAGGACAGCTTTTCGGGGCCGAGCCGGACGGGTGCGGAGCAGACCTTTGGCAGTCTCGATATTGGGGCCGCGGTGAGCAGCGGTTTTCAATCGGCGCAACTGCGCGATCAGCAGGCCAGCGCCGCCTTCTCGCATGTGCTGAGTCGGGCATTTTCAGAGGATGTGAGTCAGACGCAACGCTATGCGCGCATTGAGGCGCTAGATCGGGTATTTGCGTCCCAAAACAGCGAAGACTGGCAGACGGCGAACCAGCACGCAAAGCAGTTTATGGACAAGGCACAGGTGGATGCGGCCCATGCGAGCAAGGTGCGAGGGGCGATTCTTGCACAGATGTCGGGACAAGCAGGTGCAGAAGCCACTGCGCAACTGCTCGCGCCGCTGGCTGGAACGAAGTTAGGCGGTGGAGGTAAATTAAACCTCTCAGGCAAAGCGCAAGGCACAACCGAATCCGCCAAAGAAGACCAGCAAACGATGAGCATGGCGACTGTCACCGACTTTACCAAAAGCGTGCAGTCCAGTCATGCGACTTCCCAACGGATGCAGGACCAACTGGCCCGCGGATATAAAACGCAAAGCGGGCAGCAGTTCGAGCACGCACTTGGAGATGCCTTATCTGAAGACTACCGGCAGGCGGCGGAGCAGAAATACGCTGCGCATCAGAGTTTTCAACAGTGGGCGCAGCGGCAATCGCAATTCGGGCTCTCTCAAAAGGTTGATCTCAAAACGCTGGGCGCGGCGATTGCCAACGACCCGGAGGCAAGCCGTCTGTCCTGGCAAGCGTTTTACCGTTTGTCCCCTAAAGACCGGCAAGCCGTGCTACAGAACGAGCAGTGGTATCAAAGCTACCAGGGCGGAGCCGTCAATCCGGCGGGCGCGCGCAATATTGCGCTGATGAAACAGCTCAGCACGCTTGGCAAGGAAGGAGAAATTGCCGATATTGCGGGGAAAGCCTTGCATCAGGAAAGCCGCCCGACAGGCGTTGCCAACGCCTACAGTGATCTATCAGCGCCCTCAATGGACAGCAGCTTACCGTCTCAAGTCCAACAGGCAACGGCTCCGGCGGCAGGGCTGCAATCGCACATCGACCGGCAAAGCCTGCTCAATAAAGCGCATACAGGCGTCTCGGCAGATGCCAAATCCCTGAGCGCCCAGGCACCACCCGATGAAATCCAGCAGCATGCTCAGGCGGGTCAACAGTCTGTAATTCAACAGGCGCACGCGATGAATCAGGCCGTCTCCAAACCGGAAGAGGATAAAGCCTGGAGCCGACTGATGGCAGCGCCTGAAAATCCCACGCTAAATGTCCGGTCTTGGGGTGCGTTGGACAATATGGCCGACTGGGCTGCGCGTGAATACAACCGGCTATCGGGCGCTGTCGAAGCAGGCCTGGGGGCCAGTTTCGACAGTTTTGATCATTCGATGTCAGAGCTGCACGCGCTGACATCTGAGCAGCGCACGGCAATGTCTGCACAGACCAACGATCAAGGCGCAATGGCAAAAGGCTACGACCAGGCGCAAGCGTGGATGAACACAGGTACGAATCTGGCAAACGGCGCACAAGGATTATCCTTGATGCAGCAGGGAGAATACTATGCTTCTGCCCTTTGGACCGCTTTGAAAGCGGGCCCAGAGCATGCAACGCAATTCTGGCAGCAGTACGGCCAGCAATTCAAAACCACGCAACAGGCGCTGGCTCAAAGCCAGTTTGGCTTATCCGACAAGCAGGCGGCGCTGTACACAGAATCACTGTACTCCAAGCTCTTCGACGGCAATCCAGCTCAGGTCGAAGCGGCGGCCCGTGCGCTGCACAGCGATTATCCAGACAGAAGCGCGGCGGAGGTCAACAAGATGGCAACCGTGCTTCAAAACGCGCCGCGCGCAGGCAAACAGGCGGGCAGCTTCCTGGCGCAAACTAATCTGGGCGGCATCAATCATGCGCGTAGATCGACAGCGGGGGCTTTGAAATAAGCCCGCTTTCTATGCATCATCCACACGAATGAATTTCTTTACCAATTGAAATATAGTAAGGAATCCGATAATCTTTACTTTTTAATGAAAAGTAAAGGTGAGAATATGGCTAGAGTCAGTGCTAAAAGGCAGATTACGTTGCCAATTGAATTGTGCGCAATCGCTGCTATCCAGATCGGAGATGAAGTAGAAACCTATGTGGACCGGCAAGGGGTAATTTCTATCGTCAAAAAAATCCCCGGTGCGGCTAAAGGCCTTTTAAAAGATATCCCCGTCAACAAGCGCCTAACGGATGAAGAATCCCTTCAAAGTGCGCTCAACACATGATTGCCATCGACACGAATGTCCTGCTGCGTTATTTATTACAGGACGACAAACGGCAATCCGCCCAAGCGACCACTCTGCTGAAAGCGGGTCGAAAGGTCCTCATCACCGACGTTGTTCTAGCTGAAAGCGTCTGGACGTTAAAAGGGAAAAAATACCAACTGTCCAAAGAGAAAATCATTGATATCGTCCATGCCCTGTTTTCAGAGCCTGCTATCACATTTGAAGATAATCAGGCTGTATGGTGCGCGCTGAAAGATTACGCCAATGCGAAGCCTATTCGATCAAGCGGAAAAATAAAACAAGCGGATTTCCCCGATGCGCTCATTGTGAATAAAGCAAAACGCTTTGGTCATGTGAAGGGTATCGAAATCGAATCCGTCTATACTTTTGATCAGGCAGCCTTGTGTTTCGACGGGACTGAGGAACTACAATGAGCTATGAAAGGTTCTGAACAGATGCTTCGGTAGCGAGTTGAACGGTGAGTATCGGCTTTGTTATGCTTAGATGAATTCTCCACCAAGGGGCTTTCATGCAAGCGCTCACAATAGGCCAACGTCTCTCTAAATGGTTTTGGATAATGGTTTTGGCCGTTATCGGATTTGGCTTGCTCTCCAATTTCGGGCCGATGGCCTTATTGGTTTGCGGGTTCATTGTACTGATGGCTAAGATTTTCATCTCAGCTGCTCGCAACAATAAGGGCATTCTTCTCCAAGACGAAAGCGGCAAACTGTATCGGGCATTTGCAGTGAGTGACAGTAACGATGACCCTTTTGATGAAAACAGCCCCTTCTACAGCTATAGAGATGATCCGGCACACCCCTTTTCACACTATCATGATGAATAGGCACTCATACTCGGAACGGTAGTCGTCAGCTACTCCATTATTTTCCAGTTTGGTTGTCTTTCCATGCTGTAAATTCAGAAGGGCGCAAGCCGTATCGCGCCAAAACGCCTGCGTGCAGCCGCCGCAACTCCTCAATAACCAATGCCAACACATCATCCCGCTCCGCCTCCGACACATGCTCAGCGACCTTGCGCCGAGCCTGAGCAAGCGCCTCTTCTTCAGGATGTGCCACCATTGCTCGGATAATCTGCCTCAGCAAATCTCTATAGGCCAAGCGCAAAGGGTCTGGCTCTGCCAAATCCTGTTTGATGGCGCGATACTCCTGCGTTGAACGCTCACAGGCCCAGACATACAGATCACGCAGCAATTCGACACGATTTAGCTCATAGACACCCAAGAGCGCGCGGCTGTAAGCTATTTCTGGTACACCTAGGAAAGTCAACGGACACAGGTTGGCGCGAAAGAACGGCAGATTGGCCATTAGCCAACTGGACGAGTGAGCAATAAACCATCATAAGCAAATTGCTTGACTCTGGCGCGATTTATCTCCATGAGTGGCGCAATTATGGCGCGATTCTTGGAATTGCGCCACTCGCTATGCCGCTCAGGAAAATTTACCCGTAGAGAAGTAGCTATCCAGAACTCAGCGGCCTAAATCCTCTTTTGCAGATGTCCTAACGCCAAGCCTGCCAGCACACAGGCGGTGATCAGCACGGCGGGCATGAACATCGGCTCCAGCGGAACCGGCGCAAGTAAGGCCATCCCTAACCCGCTGGTCAGGAATAGAACGCCGCGCACACTGTAATGATGGATCACAGGGCTGACATGACTGAAATTCGTGCGTTTCATGCACCGCATCACCCACCCTTCCCAAAGCGCGGGGAGTCCAGCCAGCAATAAACAAGGCCACCACAGCCTGAGCAGCGCAACTCGGACATACAGTTGGTCAATCAGCTGCATCAGCACATCCAGCCGCTCTTCCACCCACGCAAACCATCCGTCTTCAAGATATTCGAGACCCTTGGAGCGTTGTCTCTCCGCTTCGCTGGGGATCAAAAAATGATGCAAGGCGGAATACGCGCCGGAACGGATCAGACTCGCCTGAAACCAGCCGTGCGCGGTGTGCATTGCTCGGTGCGGTGCATCCGGCCCCAAACGCTGCTCAACCCGCTGTATCTCGTGCACACGTGTCTGCTGAATCCAATCTACAGGGACCAGCAATACCACCACAGCCAGCTCGGTCAAGAGCAGCCACAAGAGCCAGAACCGGCGCGGGCGAATGCTTTTCATCTCGCACTACCCTTGGCAGTTTGCGCGCGCGGCAGCGTCAGCACCGGCACGCGCCCTTTTACCACTGTGCCGCCCGCGAGTTTCGCCAGATACTCAAAATTCGGCAGCAACCCCAGCAGCGGCGCGGGAAACAAATCCGCTTCCTCTTCGACCAGCCGTTCGCCCTGATTGGCGCTCGCGAGCAGCGGTGTTTCTCCCTGCACCGTCTGGCTCTGCGAGCAGGTGATCGTGTTCAGACGTGTTTTCAGCAAGTTGCGCGTCACATACTCTTGCGTGTCCCGGTCCAGCACCCGCATCGCAATCAGATTGTTCACATTACCGAGCACCTGGAAGGCTTTGGATGTGTCGCCCAGACGGGCTGCAAAATCAGAAAGCGTCTGGATCGCGAGCCACAGCCTTAATCCCGCGCCCCGTCCTTTATTGAGCAACTGGATAAAGGGCTCGTTGATGACTTCGGCCGCTTCGTCGATGAACAGATTCACGGGTTGATTGTCCACGCCGTAGTTGTAGCGGTCTCCGGCCACCGCCGCGAGATCGGAGAGCAATAAAGAACCCATCGCGCTGCCGACAATGGGATCGCTCAGGATATTGAGGCCGATATACGCCACCTGGCGGTTATGGAGGATTTTCGCGGTGTCTGTGATCGGTCTGCGGTCTGTCGCATCGTTCGGATTTGGAGACAACAGCGCGCTTAAATCGCCTGAAGTCAGCATATTCATGATCGGCAGCAGGGACGCCACCATTTTCGAGAAATGGGTGCTGTCATGCCGAAACATCGAGAGCAGCCCTTCCAGATTGGGATTCGGATGGTCCGGCTGGATGTGTTTAGTGTACACATCCATCAAGGCCAATGCCTGTTCCCGCGTACTGGATTTGCCTTGCAGTCGGTGAAGCTGAGGCTGCGCTTTTGCTTGCCAATTCGGACACACTCGCGTGCAATAGGCTTGGATGGCCTGTGCCACCAAGCCTTCCGAGCCGCCTTCCAGAAAGCGGCGCAACTGCACCAGATTCGGGCGCTTTTCAATCAATGCCAACCCTTGCGCGATATTGTTCAGCGCCTGCCAGCCAAAGGATTTAAACGGGTCGTAGCCGGTTTCCGAGGGAATCAGGGCGGCTAAGCGGCTGGCGATCTCGGTGACTTGCGAAAAGTGCCGCAGTGGATCCAGCCGCACGCTGTGCTGCGGGAAAGCCAGATGAAAATAGACAAAGCGTTCGGGCTGCCCCAGCGCGTGGCAGACCCGCTCTGCATTATCCTTAAGCGCATGGTCGCCTTTCGGGTCCAGAATGATCACGGCTTCGTCCCGCGCAATCGCTTGGGCGATCAGGAAATCAAACAGGCGGGTTTTACCTGCGCCGGTCGTGCCGAGAATCAGCGTATGCCCTTCCGCATGCGTCAAAGGTTGATATTGCCTGAATTCCCGATGTTCCACGCCGTGGATCCAGCGCTGGCCGATGGCGGCGCGGGCATCGGATCGGGAGAAGCGCTTGTCCGTCGATATGACCTCGCTCTTCAGGAGTTCAAAGACCCGCTGCGCATGTCGCCGTTTCCAGATAAAACCATAGCCGAGCCAGAGGGTATCAGCACATCGGGACTGTTCTTTTTGAAGTTGTGCGAGTGTCACTGTCGTGATGGGACGGCCCCGTAAGCTGCGTCGCAAGCGGCGGATGCGGAGCATCCCTGGCAACCAGCGCAGCGCCATCACCCCGCAGAGTCCCAGCATCCAGTAGAAAGGATGCTTGGGGAGCGCGCTATAGCGTTGGAAAAAAGCGGCAGCGATGGCCGCAAGGCCCCATCCGGCCAGCGCCCACTGTTCGTAGTTGGGTCGGAACGCCGGATCATAGGTTCTGGGGTCAAAGCGCTTCGACATCGGGCAGTGCCTTTAGAATGAGCTGGTCGCCATCGAGCGCAAAGCGCGGGGTATCGAGATTTCGCAGCGTCAGCCTGAGCGTCACCAGGCTGATGCCTGGATACTCGCTGGCCAGGCGATCCAGACAACGGGCGCTGGTTGAGGTCCCACCGTTTTGATGGACGACGGGCGTGACCAGCCAGCGACCTTTGCCCGTTCGCATCATCTCGGCCAATTGTCCGAGCGCCTGTTCGATGACGACCTGGGGCGATGCTCGCATTGGCGCGGGGGCATCCGCCGCAGACGATAGGTAGGGCGAGGCGTTTTCCAGACAGGGTGAGGTATCATCGGGTCTGGATAGTTCGGCCTGGCACTGGGATGACTGCAAAACTTCACCGTCTTCAGCGAGATCAGGGCTGGGCGTGGCTGGGCTTGCTGTCGTTTTCCCTGCGGCGGTTTCCGCGACTGCTGGATGGCTGACTGTGAACAGACGCTCTACCATCGGAGACGGATGCGCCCTCCCCTTCTCAGTTGCTTTTAACAGGGTCAAAACGGCATCGGATAAGGCTTCGGCAAAAACCAGCACCTTTTTCCCCTGCACTGTCCGCACTTTGCGGTCTGGGTACGTCAGATCCGGTTCAATCGCGCCCGCCTCAAACAAAGCAGTCATGACCTCAACGGGTGGGCCGATTCGACGAGCGCCTTCTGGATACAACATCGCCACTCGGCTATCCAGCACATCGATCACTTTACCCAACGGCCAACGGCCTTCCAGCACCGGATCCAGCGCAGCACGCAGCCACTTGGAGGTTGCACCGTATTGTTCGAGTGTTTTGGACAGTGCCTCACGGGCCTCATGAAGAGGGGGGAGTGCGCACGGGCGGCTCCGAGAAGACAGCCGCAAAGGATGGGGGCAAGGCAGCCGGGTCAGCGCAATGCGACGGCTTCACCTTTTCTTGCGCCGGCTGAATCGCCTGACGGTTTTCTTTCGGCTCAGTCTCTACTCTGCACGCTGCGCTCTCCCCAGCCTCAACGACAATCGACCCATCGATGGGCGCGGGGATATCCGACACAAAAATCCATTCCGGCGCTGTCAAACGCAGCATCCAGCGGATGGCGGGAGATTCACGGCATAATGAGGCGGGCAATTGGATCGGCCAGTAACGTCCCTGGACGGTCTTTTGCAAGGTGAAGGGCTGCGCAATGCCGCGCTCGATCAGATAATCGGCCATTCGCTCCGAATCTTGCGGTACGCCCGGCACCTGGTCCAGGCGGATGACCGCCCGCAAGTCAGCAAATCCCTGTTCCCAATCCAGAAACGCGCCTTGCCGCAGATGCCAGACCTTGGCATCCGCCGTATTCACAGACCAGCGGCCAGCGTGCAGCAGACGCCGGATCAGTGCCAAAACATACTGTTCAACGGCGGTTCCTAAACCATTCTGTTTCAAATCCAGCGATACACTGTTCTGATCAGCCTGCTGCACCAGCCGCGCCAGCGGTTGGTCGGGCGTCTGCGCCGTCAGTGTTTCCAAGAGTCGGGCGAGGGGTTCTGGGCCAAAGGCCGCCAGATAATCCGCCGTTTCCTGAGCGAGAATGCGGGGGAGACCCAACAGAGCAAAAGGCTCATGGCGTTTATGTGAGCGATGAGGCCATTGAATGAAGTAGCGCTCAATCTGGTGCTGCACCGTCCAGTCGGCCAAATTCTCCAGATAGGGACTCCATACCTGACGGCCTTCGGAATCGGAAACCGTCACATCAGAAAAAGGTTTGCCAGCGTCATGCAACAGCCCCGCCAGCATGGCCGCCAGCCGCCAACGGGACTCCAATGCCCGTCGCCGATCTGGGGGCGCATCGAGAGAAAACAGAATGGATTCCGAACCTTGCGCCGCACTCAACGCGACTTCCAGACTGTGCCGCCACAAGCCGCCTGCGCCTCGATGGTGATGGTGCGCTGAGGCGGGCAATACATGCACAAAGGCGGCATAGCGGTACAGAATGGGCGAAACCCAGCGGTCAAATTCTCCCGGCGTATAGCCCAGCACGCCCCGAATGTGCTCAATTAGCTCGGACTGGCTCGCCACAACCGCCTCGACGGGTGTAGCGGGCAGCCCCTCTGGGAACGGGGGATAACGCGGAATCGCTAAATATGCGCATACCTCAGGCGGCCGCAATGAAGTAGGCCGCCGACCCATCAGGCACTGCCAGAGCTGCTGTGTGATCCCCTGCTCTCCCATCAATCGATTGTGTGCCACCCAAAAGGCGCTTCCTCGCCTCTATCCGATAGAGAGACTTAAGCGGTTTAAAAAGAAGACGGTACAAAGATCGGTGCGCGGACAACAAACGTGAAACGACCTGTTTTGTGTCGTTTCGCGTTTGTTCTACTCCCCAGAACTCGAATACGCTGAGCCGTATTCAGGGAAGCATCTATGTGCATCCCGCGCATGTAGAACGTTTTTTGAAAGCCCTACATAGGATAAGCATGTGGGAATACTGGAAAAGGGGAGTGACTTGGAACAGAGCCAAATAGTCACGAATATTGACTGGTCAACCTTAACAAGCACTGAGGCCAGCGCTGCACGGCAGCAAATCACCGGCCAGCACCTTGCTAAAGCGGCCAGAGCGTTTGTGGATCAGCTCAAGCGCCTAGCAGAGGAAGAGCTCCAAAGGCTGATGGTGGAAGCGCAAAAGGCGGCGGACGATTTCTGGGCAGAGAATCGCTACCAACGCACGCATGGCCGTCCAGAAGAACAAGGGCGTTTTGGGACTCAAATCCGCTTGAAGCATAACTCGCTACAGGCCACGTGGTATCGGAATCATTTTATAGAACGGAAAGATGGTAGAAAGCAGCCTTATTCCACGCATATCTGCAAAGGCATCCGTACTTTCCACTATCCACTCAGGGCCTTTCGACGGGCAACGGATTGGGAAAAGGTTCTCATCCAGACGATTGAGGCGCGATATACCCTGCTGAGGCAGCGCTCAGCGGCACTGACCCGCTTGCGCGCGGCGATTGCGCAGTACGAAGGCTTACTGGCGGAAGGGTTTGCGAGGTATACAGAGTTTAGTAGGCAACTGAGGTAAGTGTAGGTTGGAAACTGCGCTGAAAAACAGCCCTATTCTTGACAGGTAGCCTAGAGGCTGGAATTTTTAGAAGATGAATGAGAATACTAAAGTGGAACAAGCAAATCGTATTTAAGAAAATCAATCCGATTAGATTGGAAATCTAACAGCATACCTATTTTTAGACTAGAGATCAAAATTTAACATTACTAGTGGTTTTTGTTGACATGAACGGATTTTAGATATATTTTCTTGGAAATCAGTACGTAAAGGATTACAGCGTGCCTAAAAGCGATCTCACCTATAAGCCAAAAGTGGCTGCGCGCCTGCTGGACTTATCGACCAGTCAGCTTAATCGCCTCGCAAATGAAGCTGAGATTGAGGTCAGAACAATCGCGCAAGGAAGTATACAAGTCAGGGCTTATACGCCAAACAACCTGTTCGACATAGCGGCTTATCGGCAACAAAAATCCAAGGGCTCTGTCTCGCAAAAAGTCATTGTCATCTATACCCCCAAAGGAGGGGTTGGAAAGACAACACTTACCTCAAATATGGGGTGTATTTTCGGGTTAATGGGCTTTCAGACGCTACTGATTGATCTAGATTTCCAGAGCAATCTAACACTCGCATTTGGGTATGACAGTGATCTGGATGAAAACGATGCCAAAGAGTCAGGTTTTCCTATTGAAGATATTGTTAAGTACAACTTTGCCAACCTGATTCGGGACGATAGCCAAAAACCGTCTCTAGCGGAGGTCATTAAGAAACCGTTTGGCGAAAATGGTCCTCATCTCATCCCAGCAGATGTGAATCTGGATGAACTCAATTCCTATCTAATGGTACAGCGGATTTCGCAAGCTACAGCACGTAAGCGAAACATCGCAGAATGGGTCAATGCGGCACAACAAAGCAGGGATCCAGACGCCAATATCAGTCAATACCACCTCATTATTTTTGATGCTTCCCCGCAAAAGAGTCTAACTATTGAGGGAGCACTATTAGCTGCCGATTATGTGATTGCACCTGTTTCATTAGACAACTTTTCGAGAAAAGGGCTTTCATTTCTATCCGATATGCTGCATCAGCTACGCGAAGATTATGGGCGTAACCCAGAATTGATATTGGTGCCAAATTTTTACGATAACCGCAGGCCCCGTGTAAGCAAGCAGGTTAGCCTGCTTACACGGGATTATGGAGACAATCTGATTGCTCCAACTATTCGTCAATCAGAAGATTTTCCGAAAACGCTGTCCCATCCTGATCAGAATATCCCTCTTGTACTTGCCAAACCAAAAGCGCAGGCAGTGGAGGACCTATTCATTGTTGCGAAGGCATTACTGGAGCGTACAAAGATGACGAATCATGGCTAAATTACGCAGATCAGAAGAGCGGGAAAAGGACTTGCAGAGGCTAACTGCCTCAGCAGGCATCAATGCACAATCAAAAAATCAACCGATTGATATAAAAATTTCAAGGCCGCCTGCCGCAGAAGGAAGTAAATCCCTCGATGAGGCACTTGCTCATGCGCAGCGATACGACACAGATACATCTTCCATAAACAAAAGTCGTATCCCTATTTCGAAACTGCGTGATTCGCCTTATCAGCCACGCATGACGTATCCAGAGGAAGAAATTCAAGAACTCTCCACATCAATGAACAATGTGGGCCAGCAAGAACCTATTCGAGTTCGTTCTTTAGATGGCAATATCTTTGAACTACTGGATGGTCATCGTAGAAAAAGGGCTGCTAGTTTGGCTGGCTGGGAAGCGCTCGATGCGATTGTTGAAGAAAAGACAGATCGAGATGCTCACATTGCCGTCATGACGAGTGTTGAAACCCGCAAGGGGTTATCAGAATGGGAACGGGCAAAAATGTACAAAGCAGCGCTTGATGGAGGCATTGTGAAAAACCAGTCTGCACTTTCCGAGTTACTTGCTTGTACACGAGCCAGAGTTACTCAAGTGTTAACAGTATACAAACTACCTGAAGACATATTGACTCTTTTCGAGACACATACGAGTCAAGTAACCAAACGTCTTGTATTAACTACAGCTGAACTATTTCAAGAGCACCCTAATGAAGCGATTTTAATTACTTCGGCAGTAAAGCGCGTTCTTGTTGACGATTCGCCAGTAAGCTCTTTAAAGAGCTGGGTAAAACAACAGCTTTCCCGTCAACAACAAAGCATGGCAGCACGACCAGAAGCATCTATGGTAGTAGATGCTTCTGGTCGTGCTGTTTTTAATATAAAAACCCACTCAAATGGAGGTGTAGTAGTGAATACTGGAAAGGGAGTCTCTATTCAGCAGGAACAATTGCAAAATTTGATTGTCTCTGCCTTAAAGGAACATCTATGCAAATTACCCAATACAACATCAAGCTCTATAGACGAAGAAAGTAATTGAGCCAAGTATTTAGAGTGTAAAAGTGTTAACCAGGTTAACAAATTTTGAAATCGCAGAAACTAAATATGAGTAAGTAATTTTCACAACCCAAGAAAAAGCCCGATGCTGGAACAGCGGGCTTTTGAAGTGTTGTTCACAGCAGAAAGCCATAAACAACCATCTGAGTCCTAACAATAGGGCAAAGCTACTGCGGTGTCAACACCTCTTTGGGTTCTTATGACAGAGGTTTTATGACTATCGCTGTTAGTGGCAGTGAGGGTATTGCTTACCTCGCGCCACAGGGACTAAGCTCTCTTATACACAAGAGGAACTTTCCTCAGAACATTGCACTTGCAGTCACCGCTATTACAACCAGTGCTGCAAGCCCTACTCTTTCTTCACTGTCTCGCGCAGCAAAAAGCGTCTTGGCGTTTGTCGTGAGATTGGCCGAACGGGCCGATCCCACACAGCCATCATGGGCCTTTAAGGCAACCATTGCTCAAGAAATTGGAGCAAGTGAATCCACTGTCTATCGTGGACTCAATGAACTGGCTGAAGCGGGTTTAATCGAGCGGCTCAAACAAGAGCGTAAAACACACAATGGGCGACTGTTCGTTTCAAGACTTAAATTGACGAAAAAGGCTTGCGCCTGCCTAGGACTATTCAATACGCGATGCAAGAAACATTACGCGCCTGACTTTTCTAGAAAAGAAAATGCCAAAAGGGAGTTCCAAAAGCCTGCACAGCAGGCAGCGTCCAAACAAGAAGAAGCTACGGTACTAGAAAGCACTACTACTGACACGACACCCCAAACTGCACCTCATGTAGTGTTGTCCCCTATCCTACCTTCAAGTGAGACATTCATCTCTTCTAAAGATTCTGACATCGATACTGCTCTCGAAACAGAGGGCTCAGTGCTCCATCAAGCAGAGAGAAACGAAAGGGATTCGGATCCCCTTACCTCCCCTCAAGAGGCCCACACAGCACCCAACCGCAACACAACCTATACTGAGTCAGTCGAACCTAAAAAGGCCTCCGTAGCAGCAAGCCAAGGCCGAGTTATCCACAGGGTACCGTCTATCAATTTGACAGACGGCATTAATACCCTATCTCCGATAGACCAGAAGCAGTCTATACAGAAACAGCCTGGCCAACCTAGGGATTTTTCAGTCAAAATTGCTAACCGAAGAATCCCCAGCGATTTGACTTGGCTGGTGCAGGATAACTGCCTGTCGGTTACAGGACTTCTACAT
>NZ_CAFB01000068.1 GCF_000227585.1 Candidatus Glomeribacter gigasporarum BEG34
CTGAAGAGCGCGTTCTCATTGATGCGCAGCCGCCGCAAGGCGCGTTACCGAATTATACCATTGATTCCGTATCAGTGACCAACGCATCTTGGTTACCCAGCACCAAAATAACCCTGAATCCTGGTCTGGTTGCTGTAATCGGCGCTCGCGGGTCGGGTAAAACTGCGCTGGCAGACCTGATTGCGGCCGGGGGCTTTGCGCTCTCACCCCATCTCAACGATAAGTCTTTTATTCGTCGTGCCAAAGATCACCTAGACGAGAGTGAAGTTCAGTTGGAGTGGACGGGCGGCGAGAAGACAGGTAATCACCTAGCCAAAACTGACAGGGAGGACTGGCTGGATACTCAGCGCGTTCAATACCTCTCGCAACAGTTCGTCGATCAGCTTTGTTCTGCCGAAGGTCTCGACGATGCGCTGGTTGGGGAAATCGAGCGGGTGATTTTCAACGCACATCCCATCACTGACCGGCTCAACGTCGATTCCTTCAAGGAGTTATTGGCAGCGCGTCTCGAAACTTCGCGCCAGAAACGCCAACGACATCACCAAAATCTAATCAGAGCATCTGCTGACCTTACTGAGGAGCGAATCAAAAAGGATGGCTTGAAAACACTGGAGAAGGTCCGGGACGAGAAACAACAGGCTATCGACAGAGACAAGGCGGCCCGAAAATCCCTGATAGGCTCTACAGTAGGCAATAAGAAGCGCACAAGGCGACTTGAGCAAGTGTCTCTTGTTGTAGATAAAAAGCGGCAACAGCTCGAATACGCAAAGCGTCAGCATCAGACATTGCTGCAATTGAAAGAGGATGTGCGCTATTTTCGCGAGCAGCAAGCGCCGACTATGCTTGCTGAATTACAAAATACACACAAAGAGGTGGGTTTGAGTCCAACTGATTGGAAAGCATTCAAATTGGACTATGTTGGCAACATAGGCTTGCTGCTGGAGGAACATATCAGGAAAGCGGATACGCGGGTACGGCAACTTCAAGGATCAGAGCAGGCTGGTTTAGCTCAGCAGGCCCTTGATCCAAACGTTCCCCTGATCTCACAAGAGGCGAATCTCACCGACCAGCCCCTCCTGTTGCTTGAACGCGAGCTGGCACGTTTGCGCGCAGCAGTCGGTATTAATCAACAAAACATCAAGCGACATAATACCTTTTCAGATAATATCGCCAAGGCTGAAGTCGCATTGGACAAAATGCGTCAGCGGGTCGAGCATATCCGGGGTGCCGACGGGCGTATCCGTGCCTTATGTGAGACTCGCCAAACGGCTTATGCTGGCATATTCGAGGCAATTATCGAAGAACAGGAAACGCTTGCGGCTTTGTACGCGCCTATCAAATCACGCATTGGCCAGGCAGAAGGCTCGCTGTCAAAACTATCGTTTTCCGTCAAACGTAGTGTCGCCCTTGAACAATGGGCGAATGCCGGTGAGGCATTGCTTGATCTACGCACGAGTGGTCCATTCAAAGGGTGTGGTGAATTGCTGCGCATTGCGCGTGACAAGCTAATGCCTGTTTGGGCCACAGGTAATGCGGAGGCAGCGGCTGCTGCGCTGAACAAATTTGTCGAGACAAACAGGGAGACCCTCATAAAACACAGGCCCGAAGGCTCGAATTTCCGGGATTGGGCTCGCCAGATTTCAGACTGGCTATACAGTACAGACCACATTACAGTCGGTTATGGTCTCCAGTATGATGGAGTTGATATTGAGCGTCTTTCGCCCGGCACCCGCGGAATTGTGCTGCTATTGTTATATTTAGCAATTGACGCAGAAGACAGTCGTCCGCTGATCATAGATCAACCTGAAGAGAATTTGGACCCACAATCAATTTTCCAAGAATTGGTATGTCTCTTCCGTGAAGCCAAGAAACGTCGGCAAATCATTATCGTGACGCACAACGCCAACTTGGTAGTGAATACTGATGCTGATCAGGTGATTGTGGCTACCTGCAAACCGCGTCAACCTGGTGAACTACCATCGATTTCTTACCAGAGTGGTGGATTTGAAAACTCAAACATCCGACACGCAGTATGCTCAATCCTTGAAGGCGGTGAACAAGCGTTCCGGGAGCGCGCCAAGCGCCTTCGAGTGACTGTATGAGCGTGACCATGTTGGCTGGGGCACTCAAGCCCACTATACGCAGTAATGCTTAATATCAATTGCCCTTCGCTGATAGATACCTCGACTTCGGCATCCAGGTTGACCTGTCGCAATAGGGTCTGGGATCAGATCAATCCCTTTGAATTGCCAATTTATCTCAGCGGGAGTCGCATCGTGACCGCTCCCTTAAATTAAACACTGTTATAACATTGAGTCATCCATGTAAATATCCAAATGCATGCGCAATGTCCCGCCTACTGATTCTGCTCGGTATCGCTCTCCTGCTGCTGGGTCTCGCCTGGCCGTTCCTCAGCAAGCTCCCGTTCGGCCAGTTGCCGGGTGATATCCTGATCCGGCACAAAGGCTTTACTTTTTACTTTCCGATCAGCACCTGCCTGATCGTCAGCGCGGTGATTTCGCTGATTTTATGGCTCTGGAAGCGGTGAACTCAGCTTAAGCCTTCTTCCGCCAGCGCTTTCTGAATCGCTGGTCTTTCCTTCAGTGGGTTGAAATACCTGGACAGCACCGGCCAGTCCGTCCACTTCTCTTTAAGCGCAGGAAACCAGGACAGAATGACAAACAGATAGCCGTCTGCCAACATAAACTGCTCACCGCACAGATACGGGGTTTTGTCTAAACGCTCGGAGAGGTACCGTAGTTTCTGATGCAAGACGGGTCTTAGAACATTCTCTTTGATCTCTTCCGGTAAAGCCGGTTTCATCAAGGGGCCACAGCCCTTATGAAGATCGGCGGCAATGAAATTCAGCCATTCCAGGACGCGATAGCGCCGTAGGTCCGGCACTGGCGGCAACAGATGCGTGGCTTGGTAGGTATCCGCCAAATATTGCTGAATGACGGCGTTTTCGGTGAGGACTTCCTGACCCTCCAGAGCCAGCGCAGGGACGCTGCCTTTGGGATTGATTTTTAGAAAGTTCCCGCCGGTTTCCGTCTGTTTGGTTTTGAGATTGACGGACTCAAACTCGCACGCTATGCCGATTTCATGCAGGAGAATGCGGACCACTAAAGAACAGGCCCCTTTAGAATAGTAGAGTTTCATCACAGGCCTCTGGATGGGTGAACAGGCGAAAAGACTGCTTTCACAAATCCGCACTATAACGAAGGCCCTCTGGGTCTGTCACCGCTTCCTTTGGAAGCGGTTTACAGCAAACGCTTCGTGCAGCAGGGTATTTGAAAGAACGCTCATGGCAATCCCGATGATTCACCGTACCATCCGGCATTGTAGTGCGACACAGGATTGCCTGGCTGAGATCCGCAGGCGGGTCGTTGGAAAAACCCCTGCCATTTAGGACACGAGCCCCCGTTAAATCCGCATCCGTGAAATTGACGCCCGCCCATAAGGCGCTGGCAGTCCTCCCTGACCCATCCGCATCCTCCGCAGAAGCCAAAGTGGTATGGCGTAGTTTGGCGTGTGAGAAATTCGCTTGAACGAATGATCCATAGAGGCGGGCGTGGCTGAGATTCGCCCCAGCGAAATTCGCGCCATCGAATTGGCTGCCCCAGCCGTGCATCGCATCCCCTTCGGATGTGAAACCCCTCAGACACGCATGGGAAAAATCGGTTTTGGAAAAGTCACACAGATCACAGGAAGCATTGCGCATCTGGCTTCCATGCAGCCGCGCGCGGGCGAAATTAACGCCATAAAGACGCGCGTGATCCAAAACAGCCTGGCTTAGATCCGCTTCGCTTACATCAATGTCATTGAAACAGCCGTCCGCAACCCCTCTCAGGCATCGCCATAAGCGGATGCGACTCAGATTCGCGCGCACAAGCTGCGCCCGATGCAGCGAAAGCAGCGCTTGCGGCGGGGCATCCGGCTGAAGGGGATTGAACCCAGAGAGATCAACGCCCTGCAGATCGCAGCCTTGGCATTGATAGCTTTGCTTGAGACGGTTCAGAGCAGCGGTCTTTGGACGTGTGCAGCCTAAAAGCAGCGGAAAAGCGGCAAGGATGATCGCAAGCCAGCGATAGAGATGAGTTTTAGAATGTCTCATGTGATCTCTGCATTTTGCCGGATCATCCCGCAGTCGTGCGCAGCATTAAATCAGCCGCTGAATCCACGCGCCCATATCCGCTATTTCCTGCGTGCAGATACTGTGCGCCATCGCATAGCGATGGAAGTCCACCGCGTATCCCAACGCCTCTAACCGATCTTTGGATCCTTCTCCCATCTCCAGAGAGACCACCGTATCCTGATTGCCGTGCGCCATGAAAATGGGGATGCGCCGGTTGGCCGAACTGGCTTCCTGGGCAAGCTGCTTTGCCACGGGAAGATAAGTGGAAAGCGCCAGAATACCTGCCAAACGGCGCGCATAACGCAAGCCGGTATAGAGCGCCAGAGCGCCGCCTTGAGAAAAGCCGCACAGAAAGATGCGCTCGCTTGGGATACCTCGGTCGATTTCCCGCTGAATCAGCCGCTCGATGCTTTGGGCCGCCGCTTTAAGTCCCGCCTTGTCTTCCTGACTGCCGAAGTCCAGGCCATAAATGTCGTACCAGGCAGGCATCGGGACGCCGCCATGCAGACTCACGGGACGGACCGGCGCATGCGGAAAGCGCCAGCGGACAGGCTGCTGGATTGGCAGGCTGCTTGCTAAGTGAGCAAGATCGTGTCCGTCCGCGCCAAGACCGTGCAGGCCGATCAGGCTGGCCGTGGCGGGTGCATCCGGCTCGGTTTCGATTTCAACGCAGGGTAGATAGTCGATGTTCGTCATGCGTCCGATGTGTTCAGTAGATTTAACCGGCGCTGCTTACAGAAACACATC
>NZ_CAFB01000067.1 GCF_000227585.1 Candidatus Glomeribacter gigasporarum BEG34
TGCCGTCAAACTGGCAGCGGTAAACGATATCGCTGTGAATTTCGACGAAATCTGGAGTGAGCAGGCTTTTGTCCGTGAGATGCAAAGTGCTGAGGTCTAGGCGCTGGTAGAGGTCGGGCTGAAGATGAGATTTAAGGAAATCGACAGCAATCTGCCGCTCTTTCAAAGACGCCTTGAAGTATTTATCGTGCGGCTGGTGTGAAATCGCCACTGTAATTATGTCAAACGCAATTGAGATTTGAGACAGTGCAAACTTGTATATTGGATTGGCCCCATAAAGCTTTCTTTCTTGATAGCCTCCTGGTTGACCACCATTATGGCCAGGCAGCTCCTTTACGCGAAAGGACTACATTGACATCCTAAGGGTGAATTTCAATCCGCTTGACCCATGTCCTGATGAGGTTACGCTTGGTGAGCCAGTCGATGTGTTCAAGTTTTGATTTGACCGCCAAGGCAAACTGTTCCAAACGAGTCACAATAAGCGTCAGTTCATTTTTCAAATGCTTTTCATCGAGAATTTTCTGTTTCTGTTCTTCAATACTTTTTAAATGGTATTTCATCGCTTTAATTCGGGGTTCAAATGCTTCTTGACCAAAATACTCTTGAGTATAGCTGTCAATCAGTCGTGATATGCCCCGCTGTAATTGAGCGACCTGTTTGTCAGGCGTACTGTTTTTTTGATCCAAAGATGAGCGTTCTGTTTCTGAAAGCCTGCATTGATATTCCTCTGTCAATCTATCTGGATTTTTCAGTAAGCACTTGACTTCTTCCCACACTGCCATTTCTAAAGTATCCATGCGCATTTGTCTATTATCACAAATTTTATTTCCTCCAAAACGGTAAGGGTCAGAGCCAATGCAGCGATCATAAGCATCATCCTGAATCTTTTCTCCCCGTTTGTTTCTGTCTGATTTGCCGTAACAGGCATACTTGCAACATTGACATACTCATCATCCTTGCAGCAAATAAGCTGCCCCGTCGTCTTGTTCGGGCCAGCTTTCTGTTTTCGCTGAGTTGTTCTTGAACAGTATCGAATAAAGCCTCATCCATCAGGGCTGGAACAGAAACATCCATCCAATTGTCCTTTTCAACGCGATGCACTGAATAATCTTTTCCAGGCTTAGAGAGCCTGTCCTGCGCCAGTAGATCTATCTACGTAACGATAGCCATTAGGTGCGCCGCCTTTTTGAAATTCTTCAGGTAAAAGCATTTGATAGGCATACCGGCGAGATAAGCGATCTGGCGAGTGAATATAAATTTTATCCACTTCACCTCCTGCTACCTGATCGCGTCATTGCTCTAAAGCAGGACGGTTTAAATTCGACCCGCTGTAGCCGTTATCCATAAATCTGAATGCATCGGTGAGGGTATTACCTTCTGTGTGAATACGAGTTTCCAATGCCGCAATTTGGCTGGCAATCGTATCGGCTTGTGCCTGTTTCCCGGACGAAACTCTTGCATAAAATGCGACAATAGCGGTCATCCTGGCTTTCCTCCTGCTTGCTTCAAGGGCATTTCACTGATCGGATAGTGATCTATAGCCTGTGCCTTCAATACGGATTGAACGATTGGAACTCATGCTTCATAAGCCGCCGTTAAATAGCCCTGTGCTAAGCGATTGGGTTCATAGGGGATGCGTATCGATCAACTGCTCTTCTGCCTCGACATCAGCGCTCTTCCAGACTTTAGGGCTGACCATAGGACACCATACATGTCTGAACCGTTTTGAGCAGTGCGGTGGAGGATCCACAACCTGATCGCTGAAGGCTGTTGCATATTTTGGACGTAAGACAGAGCGAGGAATGCGTTGTGCAAATCCTAAGTTGTTTGCAATAGTGTTGTAGGGGTATGCAGCGTCTTGCTGAGCAATCTATACCTGCATTATGTGCTGGACCTCTGGTTCAAGCACAGGGTGAAGCCCCGATTGCGAGGTGAGGCCTACTACGTGAGGTATATGGATGACTTTATGATGTGTGTCCAATATCGTGAGGATGCCCTTCGCGTCCAGGCGGCCTTGAGTCAACGTTTAGAGAAATTCAACCTGGAACTGGAATCGACTCAAACCAAACGGGCTGCATTCGGTCGATGTGCGCAACGAGACGCGCAGCGGAAAGGCAGAAAACGCCCAGAGACCCTCTATTTTCTGGGTTTCACGCTGTACTGCACCCAAAATTTGAAAGGTCACTTCAAACTGAGCATGCGCACGGAGAAATCACGCCTACGGCGCAGTCTCCTGTCGTTGCAAGACCTGATGCGACGGATAAGGCACTGGCGGATACGGACAGGTGAAACATCTAAACGCCGTACTACGCGGCCACTATGCCTACTATGGGCTGGCGGGAAACTTCCCAGCTCTGCGGCAGGTATATAAGGCGGTGAAGCAGTATTGAGACGGCGACCGCGCGGGCTTCTCTCTACGTTTGATTCCATCTTGAGCGCCCACTTATATTTTTATATTTTTTAGTGGACACTATTCTGGCTTCTAACTCCTGTTTTGATATAAGGTGATTGCCCGGACGGATACGATAAGGATTCTTTCCATTTTAAACACTGACAGAATCATCTGGCTGGTGACAATGGCTGAGTGAACTAAAAACTGGAAAAATTTGGACGCTAACGAGTGGAAAATGTTGCGCGCTGATTCATAATATATTGATCAGTGAAGACGGCTATCACAAATTAGAGTGAGTGTGCAATCAGTAAAAACATTGCATTGACTGGAGAAAGCGTTATGAATACTGCTCAAATTTTATCCGATCTAAAAAGCGGTTATGAAACGATCAACTGCATGGGTGATTTTTTAACTCATTTTGTAGAAAGCTATCCTCACTCAAGCCATGTAAGAGAGGCACGCACGAGAAAATATCTGCTGGCAAACTATCGTGAGGCGATATCTAATGGATTAGAATCCATTGACGATTTAATTGGCGCTACCGCTCGTGAGATTTGGATAGACGATGTGCTTCACAGAAGGAAGAAGCTCAATCTGGACTCTAGCATCATACAGTCTGAATACGAAAATGCGGCACGGATCGAGGGATTTGAAAAACAATTGTTATGCACGAAACGCCCTGTCAGTTTTAATTGTCTCTACATTTATTTTCAGGGCACTATCGCGCTTGAAAATTTACTCAAAATTCCCATCTCGGACAGAGATAATAAAAAAATCGTTTCATTTCTGACTATTTTTCAGGATTTGACTCCGCAGCTACCTTTACAGAAATTGTTCGATCTCTATCAAACGTCTTTTCCCTTCTCTAAACAGAAAGCTATTCAGCATTTATTACGGCATCTGGGACTGGATAGCCACTTCAACCCTCTGAGTCTCCTCACTTATAGGGAGACGCAGATTCTACTTGCCATGTGCGAGGACGCTAGGTGCAAAATCCTTGCTCAAAAATTTGATGTTTCCGTTACAACCATGAGTAACCACATTGCCCACATTCAGGAAAAAATAGTCAGCCCGTTCGCTTTGCACCATGTTCTATCTAAATTGCGCACTGTGGGTAAAAAATCATATGTAGAAGAGCTCTAGGTCGTGTTAACAATTAAGCGAGCCGTTTGCACATACAGGAGATACTGACGATAGCCGCATAATAAAGATCAAGCGTTTCAAAACGTGTTGCAACGCGTCGAAGCTTGATCCAGTTAAAAGTGCGCTCGAGCAGATTTCTGGCTTTATACAGATGCCGGTCAATCGTTCTTGGGCGCAGACGATTGCGAGAACGGCCCAAAGCCTGCGGGCCCTGTTGCAAAGCGCCCGCGGCATGTGGGTGAGCGCGAACCTCACAAAGACCCGATGCCAGTGGCCATACGCTTTGGGTCACGCACGCCATCTTGCCCCGGTGCACCCAATCCACTGCACCCAATCCACAATACGCCTTCCACAAACTGACGGTTACCGCGAGCACGCACTCCACATGTACGTCCGCTTCCAGGCAATCACTCTTTGATCCGATTCCACTGATCTGCTCGAAGGTGACGCTTGTAGCTCATCATCCAAAATCCTGCATCCTCTCCTTTTTTGCAATCTGCAACACTGCTCTTTGCTTAATTGAGAACACGACCTAGAAATAAAATTATGCATAAAGGCGCGCTTTATTGAGAGCGCCTCTTTGTATAACAAAATAATTCAAAATTATTTGGAACTGCTAAGGATTTTTTAAAAAAAATTTCGATAAACCAAACAATTTTCACCTGAGATTACTTCTCCGAGCCTGTTTTGAGGATCAACTATTCTTTGCTGTTATATAGAAATCATGAAGAGATAGTGCTGGTAGCAGATAACTTCGAGCAGCATTCCCTATGCTGCTCTCATGAAAAATTACAGTATCTGTGCTTGGCGCGTTAAAATTATGGCTTTCGTCCCTGTCGTGGGGATGGCCTGTTGTGGGGCGTATGCGAGCAACTTGACAAAACGTTCTTTGCCCGTCAAGGCGCTTGTTTACTGTTCCGAAACCAGACCCACAGGGTTCGATCCTAGTCAGTATGAAGCGAGTCCAGACTATACGGTGGCAACAACGTTGTTTAATCGGCTGCTTGAATACAAGCGGGACAACATAAACAAAATCGAACCCAGTCTCGCCGAGCGCTGGGAGGTCTCAGAAGATAGACGGGTATACACATTTCACCTGCGGCGCGGCGTGAAATTCCATACCACGCCTTGGTTTAAGCCCACGCGCGACTTCAACGCAGAAGATGTGCTCTTTACCTTCGAGCGGATGCGCAACCCGAATATGCCGTTCTACAAGGCCTACCCGGTTGAATTTCCAGACTTTCAACACGGTGGCTTCAGCAAGGCTATTACTCAGATCGAAGCACTCGATGATTACACAGTACGGTTTACGCTGAACTCGCGCTATGCCCCGTTTCTGTCTAATCTGGCGATGCCCTTTGCATCGATTCTTTCTGCTGAATACGCTGCACAATTGCTGGAAAGGGGGAAGCCGTCAGAGATCAATCAGAAACCAATCGGCACAGGTCCGTTTATTTTCCGCAAATATGATCAAGATTCGATCAT
>NZ_CAFB01000066.1 GCF_000227585.1 Candidatus Glomeribacter gigasporarum BEG34
AGCACGCTTCAACCAGCCGGCTCTTCGCTTGCGGATCAAATATCCGACTGCCATCTCGCTTCACTCTGATTATTGGCAGTCCATCACATACCGATTCATCCATGTCTTAGGGTGTCCACTGTCAATTGGGTGGACACCCATACTCCGCTTCTACCCTGCAATGCGCCAGGTGCAGAAAATTGAGCGCTTACGTCGTACTCGTCTACTTTGCGGGCAAATGGGCTTTTGGCATGCTGCGCGCCATCGGCAAGGTGGGAAAAGCGTTCTCGCAACTCAAGACGCCGCGCGTCCCGACGGGCGCGCCTCCGACTCAGACGCCTTCTGAGGCGCCGAAGACGGGCGCGCCTCCGACTCAGACGCCTTCTGAGGCGCCGAAGACGGGCGCGCCTCCGGCTCAGACGCCTTCTGAAGCGCCGAATAAAGCCTATCGGTCTGGTGCACGCGCCGGACGCGCATTGAGATGGCTGATCAACAGGCCCTATCTATTCAGATGGGGGAGCTGGTTATATGCACTGCTGCATTCAAAATCCCTGAATGAGGGGGAAGAGGAAGAGATTAAACGGATTCATCAACAAGAGCAGCAGTGGCTGCAAAGCCGGAATCCGAATGGCGCGGCGTTGGAAAATGAACCCCGCGGTATCCGTAATCGCAATCCCGGCAATATCGAATACGGCCCGTTCGCGCGTTCACACGGTGCACTGGGTTCGGACGGCCGGTTTGCGCAGTTCCGCTCAGCGGAACAGGGGTTAAAAGCGCTCGCCGATCTGCTACAGGTGTATGCAAAAAAAGGGAGGGACACGATTCGCCGCATCATCAAACGCTATGCGCCCTCATCCGAGAACAAGACGGAAGCGTATATCGCCAGCGTTGCGAAGCGTCTTGGCGTGGGTGCGGATACCCCACTTGATATGCGTGACTCACGGGTGATTGCGGGGCTGATGAATGCCATTATCCGCATCGAGAATGGCAAAAACCCCTACAGCGCCGACAGGGTGAGCCAGATTGCACAAGCAAGTACCGCGGGCGCCCCGTCTGCGATTGCCCTTGATGAACGCAGCCAGAATCCTTGGGACGCCGTCTCGCCAACCTTCAATCGATGGGTCAATACGGCCAAGCGCGCATCGGGGGGACTCACGACGCTCGCCGAGACGCAGAACCCTTGGGGGACGGGCCTGTTCGATCTCCACACAGCGCCCTTTGATTTCCATCGCGCCGCAGAAGCGGTTGCGGAAACGAAGGCGGCGCATCCCTATCGGATAGAAAGCCGCGCCAGGCTGCCGGATGCGGAACCAGGGCGTGCGAATGCAACTTCGGATGTGTCGATGAACCAGACGCTGAATATCACGGTGAACGGCGTTTCTGACCCGCAGGAAGCGGCGGATGCCATCCAGCACGCGCAACAGAATATCAATGCACAACTTATCCGCAATCTGCGCGGCGCCGTGGTGATATGAATCTCATTGACGACGCCCTCCAGTCGGTGCTGATTCGCGCCCGCCGTTCCATTGGCGAGATCGTTCCGAATGTCGTGATCGAAGAAGTGCATCAGGACGCGCTGACCATTACTGAACATCCCGTCGAACAGGGCGCAGCGATCGCCGATCATGCCTATGTCCGGCCCGCTGAAGTGGTGATGCGCTGCGGCTTCGGGCCAGGCAACGCATTCTCCCGCATGGAATCGAGCGATCCCGCGTGGATGTATCAACAACTGCGGGCGCTCCAGGCTTCCAGACAACCGTTCGATGTCATCACGGGTAAGCGCGCGTATCGAAATATGCTGATCCGTCAGTTGACCGTCACCACCGCCCCTGAAAGTGAGCATGCGCTGATGGTCACCGCGGCGCTGCGGCAAGTCCTGATTGTTCAGACGCAAACGGCCACGCTACCGCCGTCCGAGCATCACGCTGCGCCTGAAAAAACGGCGGAAATCCAGAATCTGGGCACGAAGCAGTTAAAGCCCGTCAGGTCGTCCATTTTGAGCAAGATGGGCAGTTTCTCCGGTGCGCTTGGATTCTCCCAATGACCGCTTCAGCCTTTGAAATTCCGCTGATTGCCGCCCCGCAGACGTTTTTAATCACCCTGGCGGGCATGCAGTATCGATTGACATTGCAGTACCGCGATGCGGCGAAGGCCGGTTGGACGCTGGATATTGCGGATGCAAACAGTCAGCCGCTCGTGTGCGGGATTCCGCTGGTCACGGGCGTTGATCTGCTGGAGCCGTATCCCGATCTCGACATTAAAGGCCAATTATGGGTACAGACCGATGCGAATCCGGATGCTGTGCCGACTTTTAGTGGCTTAGGCCGCGAGAGTCGTGTCTATTTTGTTGCGCAATAGACATTTCTATGGTCGTACAGAGTCTGATTGGGTCTGTTCGCGTCGTCCTAAGCCTTCAGCAATCAAGCTCAGTACAAGCGTATTGAGCGAAACACCTTCAAACTTGGCGCGATGAGCCAATTGAAAATGTATAGATTTGGGTACGCGCGTGACGAACCGACCGGAAGTTTGAGGTATCAGCGTGCTTTCAGGACGATATTTAGGCTCTGGGATGGGTTTATTCGCATCAATACGTGCGGATACCCAACTATAGAAAGCATCACGCGCATTGTCTATTGCTTCGGCCTCGCTTTTGCCATCGGACATACAACCCGGTAAATCAGGAAAGGTGACGAGTACTCCGCCCCCCTCTTCCTCTGACAAAGGGCTAATTAAGTGAGCATATGACTCAAATGGACAAGGCGGAATCACTTTTGGAACGATTTTGATACCTGTTTTACTCATGGTTTATCTCCTCAATTTGGGTGATCAACGCAATGAAACGATGAATGTAGACAGGTTTAATGGGCCGGTGCGCAGGAACGCATACGTCTTCTTCTATGCCAGGTTAGGTAAATACATAATGACTACCCCCGTTATTGCGTACGGATATGCCGTATTGCTGTGCAACAGTCAGCAAGTCATTGATTCGCCAATCGCGTGGATGGCATCGCATCCGTTCCAATGTTTTTACACGTTTATTCATTGCACATATAGTACTATATACAGTATCGAATTACAAGCACAACATTGATGACCCAACAATGGCTACGCAAGGTTTCGCTGATACTCGGCGATGAAGACGGCGAGGCGCTGAACATGTCCGAGTTGCGCGTCGCCTTCTCGGTGCAGGGCGGCGTGGTATTGACCCCTAAACATGCGGATATCCTGATTTTTAACGTCGCGCCGCACACCGCGCAGCGCATTCAGAAAGAATTTAGGTGCGTCGAGTTGCAAGCAGGCTATGCGGACAATGCAGGCTTGATCTTCAGCGGTACGGCGATTCAAATCCGGCGGGCGCGGCTGGGTGCCACCGATACCTATTTGCACATCGTTGCGACCGATGGCGACGCGGCGCATAACTTCAGCGTGGTTCATGCCACGCTCGCCGCAGGCTGGGCCGCTGCTGATGCGCACCAAACATTGACGCAATCCGCAGCGCTTTACGGCGTCACCGCGGGCTATGCGCCGGAATTTCCAGCCACCCGAATGCCACGCGCTAAAACAATGTTTGGCATGTCACGCGATTATCTTGATGCGTTGGCAGCTTCGATGGACGCGACCTGTCATGTTGAGGACGGCCAGTTACAGGTAGTGCCGAATCACGGTTATCTTCCCGGCGAGGCGGTGGTATTGAACGCACAAACCGGATTGATCGGACTGCCGCAACAGACATTCGAGGGCATCATCGCGCGCTGCCTGCTCAATCCCGCGATCAAACGCGGAGCAGCCGTCCAGATCGATCTGTCCAGCATTCAACACGCTCGATACGATCCAGGCTGGACAGCCATGAACGAGAAACTGCCGAGCCTTGCTGAAGACGGCCTGTACAAAGTCTTATATGTCCAGCATCGCGGGGATACGCGCGGCGCGGACTGGACGACCGAACTCATCTGTGCCGATATCCACGGGAAAATGCCACTGACGGGACGTGGCACGCTCGCGGTATAGAAGAATTGGCGGAAGTATCCGCGCATTCCCCTGTGCTTTACCGTGAACCCGTTTCAGCGGAGAAGGTAAGCTGTTCCGTTCCGATCTTCAAAAAGCAAAGGCCCTGTACTGCTCCAACAGTCAGGGCCTTTTGTTTTAACCCCTTGATAGCCCCAAGGAGCAAAACTTCAGTGAAGTATAGCAAAGGAAAATTCAAAATGACACGTGAGGGGATGGTGCTGGAAGCCAGGTTATGCCCGTGGCTGCGATTCTGCATCGGCGCTGCCATGCTTTTTCTGGCCGCTACGCCGCTGATTTACGTCGCGCGCTGGTGGTGATGCAATGGAAATCTCAACGTCACGCCAAAGGAATTTCGCAGAATCCTCCGGCATATCGCCTTCATCGTACTCGTTGGCATTGCCGCATAGCGCGCGCCTGACATCATCCGGGCAATTGCTTTCTTTAAACACGGGTAAATCGTGAGGTCGTCAAAATGTTTGAACTCATTGATCGGAGTCCACAGTTACGAAAATTAGCATGGGGTGCATTGGTTGTCGTCCCTATAACCGCCATCGCCTGGAAAGTAGATGTCATCCTGCTGGCTTGGGCGCGTCTTGCGCATTGAACAGAGCGCGCGCCTGAAACCATCCAAGCCGTCGCTTTCTTTAAACACGGGTAAATCATGAATGTACTGCCTGGAAAAACCACCGCCATATTGCTCTCGTCCGCTGCGCTCTTCACCGCTGGCCTGTGGCTCGGCCATCGCCTCACCCGTGACCACTACCAAGGCATCATCGCGCGTCAAGCGCTGCGTTTTACCGAGGAGCGCCGCAAGCTCAATGAAGCCGCCGCGCAAGCGTGGATAGATGCCGAGCGCAAAGTCCTCTCTGCTGAACGCCAGAAGGAAAAAGAACTCTCCAAAATCGACCATCAATATCAACAGGAACTTCAACATGCCAAAGCTCAGAATGCGCGTACTCTGGCTGATCTGGATACCGCTCGCCGCCTGTACATCGGTATCCGGCCCGCCGCTTGCAGTGGTCGCCGATTGCCCGCAACTTCCTCCACCTCCGGCGTCGATCATGATCCCACGCGAGCCGAACTTTCAGAGCAGGCTGCTCGATTTCTTGTCCAGCTCGCCTTCGAGTCCGATCAGGCCGTCCGCCAACTAACCGCGTGTCAGAACGTCGTGCGGGCAGATCGGGAAGTGCAGGCCAGCCCGCGCTAATGTTGATACAGTGTAAAGCCTCTATCCAGCCACACAATAAAAAAGACCTCATGACGCCGGAAGCCAACCATCGGCGCTTTGCCATTAAAACGAAAAACAAGAATATTCGTATCTTCAGGAATGCAGGACGGAATAGATGAAATGGCGTTGCGGGGGAGTGTGTCGCAGCCTTGCCCGTGTCTACCCGCCTGCATGATGCTCTGCCAGGTCAATTGGCTCAGTTCATGCAATCGCTCAAGGAGCGCGGCTTTTTCTTCTTGGGTACAGCGGGACACACAATGGCTTTTTTGGACATATTCGAGGGAAAATTTAGGCCGCATGTGTTGGGTGGAGAGCGGCGTGACCTGCGGAGTGCGAGAGCGTTTGCCTTGCTTACAAGCAGGCGGTTTGAGCTTACCCATCCGTTAATTTTTAAGCTGCGTGCGGAAATAGTCCTGCATCGCTTTGTGCTCAATCTTTGCTCCGACTCCGACTTCATTAAACGCTTGTACCCAAGGCCCCTCTTGATGCGTGATATCGCGCAGCATCCACGCGGAATATTGGCCGTACACCTGGTATACCTCATCCAAGAGTTCACACGTCTCACGATCA
>NZ_CAFB01000065.1 GCF_000227585.1 Candidatus Glomeribacter gigasporarum BEG34
ACAGGCCAACTGTCTTTTGGCCGCCACACGGACAAGGAAACAGGCGTAGGACCGTGGTTTAAACCGTTCCAGGCCGAATACGAATTTGTTTTTGCCGGAATTGGTAAAAAAGGTGGCTATTAATGAAACTCTGTCAAATCACCGCGGATGGCATCGCGGCGCTCCTCTTTTTGATGGCAGTGAGCGCGCATGCAAAAGCGCTGCCGGCACTCAAACTGGAGATGAAAGACGGCAGGCTCACGCCTGCCCGCATCGAAGCGCCCGCCGGTCAGCGCATCAAGATTGAAATTACGAATGCGGG
The DNA here is from genome assembly GCF_000227585.1 of Candidatus Glomeribacter gigasporarum BEG34. GTDB lineage: Bacteria > Pseudomonadota > Gammaproteobacteria > Burkholderiales > Burkholderiaceae > Glomeribacter > Glomeribacter gigasporarum_B. The sequence continues at coordinate 302 of NZ_CAFB01000065.1, forward strand.
CGGAAGCGCTGCGGAATTTGAAAGTATTCCATTGCGAAAGGAAAAAGTCGTTGCGCCGGGCGTCACAACCTTTGTCGTCATCAAAGCCTTAGCGCCTGGGGAATACCCCTTTTTCGACGATTTTCATCCGAAGACGGCGCAAGGCGTAATTGTGGCGAAGTAAAACCGGGCATTCACATTCGGGAACGCATACATGGGACAAGTGTTATTTGTTGTCTGGCGGGAAAGCGTTGAAGCGCTGCTAGTGGTTGGCATCCTGCATGCGTGGCTCAAGCGCGGCGATCAGGCGATGCGCAAGGGACTCCCCTATCTGTGGGGTGGCGTCGCGCTCGGTATGGTCAGTGCAATGCTGCTTGGCGCGGCGCTGCTTGGCGTGATTGCAGCGCTCTCTGGGGACGCGCAGGAATACTTTCAAATTGCGATGGCGCTCACTGCGTGCGCGCTGATTGTGCAGATGGTGTTTTGGATGAAGCGTCATGGCCGAACACTCAAACAGGAAATGGAACAGTCCCTGAAAAAGAGTGTGCGCGCAGCGAACTGGTGGGGCGTCACTGCGCTCGCTGCACTCGCTGTGGCGCGCGAAGGCAGTGAAACGGTGATCTTCTTGTACGGACTGGGTTTTGGCCAGGCGGGCAAAATTCCACTGCTGCATCTCGTGGCCGCGCTCGCGGGTTTTGCGCTCGCCTTTGCTACCTTTTATGCGCTCCAACTAGGCGGAAAATGGTTTTCATGGCGCCGGTTTTTCCGCGTCACTGAAATCATGTTGCTTTTCCTTGCCGCGGGACTTTTGCAGACCGGCGTCGATCAATTGATTGGGCTGGAAATTCTGCCGTCTGGCATCGATCCGCTTTGGAACAGTACAGCGCTGCTCGACGATTCAAGCGCATCCGGCACGCTCATTGCGATATTAACAGGCTATCGCGCGCAGCCATCGCTGATGAACGTCTGCATCACCGCCGCCTATTGGACTTTGATTATTTACCTGACGCGGCGAAGCAACCCGCCCATCACCGTTGGAACTCAACCGGCATGAGTGAAACGGCACAGTGCAACCCGCTGGAATCCGTGAATCCAGAGCCTTTTTCAGAGAGATTGCCACTGGCGCGAGCGCGAAGACAGTATGGGGATCGATGCGGGCGGAGCAGGTCTGCCTCGCTGCGCGATGGAGGCGACCCCGCAGCGATCCCGAATACACGGAACGGCGAAGCGACGCCGTGCAAGCCGCTGGAATCCGTAAATCCAGAGCCTTTTTCAGAAAGATTGCACAAGGAGCGAGTGCGAAGACAGTATGAACAATACGGCGAGCGCGAAGCGACGCCGTGCAAGCCACTGAAAAAGGCTCTGGCGCGGATTGGGGACTGGATGCGCCGCCATAGCGCCGCCATTCGCGCCATGCAATGGGTCATCGTCTGCCTCTACGCCGTCCTCGTCACCGCGCCAGCGTTTATGCCGCTGCCTGGCAACGCCGAACATGTGTGGAATCATCTGACTGTCTTTGCTCAATGGATATTCTGGGGCATCTGGTGGCCTTTCGTGCTGATCTCCATAGTGTTATTCGGGCGCGTCTGGTGCGGCATCCTGTGTCCGGAAGGCGCGCTCTCGGAATTCGCCAGCCGGCACGGTCGTAGCCGTCCCATTCCGCGCTGGATGCGCTGGGGCGGCTGGCCGTTTGTCGCGTTTTCGATCACGACGGTCTACGGCCAAATGGTCAGCGTCTATCAATATCCCAAAGCGGTATTGCTGGTTCTGGGCGGTTCGACCGTTGCCGCCATTGCGACCGGATATCTCTACGGACGGGAAAAACGGATTTGGTGTAAATATCTCTGTCCGGTGAACGGCGTATTTGCCCTGCTTGCAAAACTGGCCCCTGTTCACTTTAAAGTCGACCCCAGCGCCTGGCAGCGCTCTTACACGCAGGGCGAACAGGGACGCCGGGCGATTCCGGTGAATTGCGCGCCGCTGGTGCCGCTGCGTCATATGCAAGGCAATGCGGCGTGTCATATGTGCGCGCGGTGCAGCGGACATCGAGACGCCATCGCGCTCGCGCGGCGTTCACCTTCGGATGAAGTCGTGCGGCTGGGCCAATCGTCGGCGCATCGCTGGGATACGGTCCTTATTGCCTATGGTCTATGCGGACTTGCGGTCGGCGCGTTCCACTGGACGGTCAGCCCCTGGTTTATCGCGATCAAACAGACTCTGGCGGGCTGGCTGATTGAACGGGATATTTTGTGGCCCTTCAATACCAATGCGCCCTGGTTTCTGCTCACGCATTACCCCCGGCAAAACGATGTCTTCAACTGGCTCGACGGCGGCCTGCTGATCACCTACATCATTGGGACAGGTTTGATTTATGGAACCGCGCTGATTGCACTGCTCGCGCTGGCTAATTTGTGTCTAGGCAAATGGCGCAGCGCTCGCTTGCATCATCTGGCGCAAACGCTCATCCCGCTTGCCGGATGCGGCGTATTTCTTGGTTTAACGACAACGACGCTCAATATTCTGCGCGCAGATCAAATTCACATTGATTGGGCCAACAAAGCGCGTTTGTTTCTATTGCTAGGCGCCAGTCTGTGGAGCGCATGGCTGGCCTGGCAAGTGACTGGACGCTATTCCACAGCCGCTGATTTTCGCCGCCTTGCGGCGATGCTCTGCATCATGACTGCGCTGATGATCGCGAACAGTGCGTGGTGGTTGTTGTTCTGGCATTGGTAATGCGTGTGCAAAGCGGGCCGATAAGCCGGATTCTGTGCGCGCAGCAAAAACTGCGCGTGACAATCATTCGTCTGGGCGCGCCATTGCTGGCGCGCTCAAGCTTCCTACCCGCAGGCGACGCGGACCACGCCTGCATCGCAAACGATGCGCGCCCGCTGTTTGGAATTGCTCCAGGTGGAGGTTACCGTGCCAACTGCGTTACCGCAGTCGCGGTGCGCGCTTACCGCACCGTTTCACCCTTGCCTGAGCCGAAGCAAATATCCGGCCATCGGCGGTTTACTTTCTGTTGCCCTGTTCCGCGCGTTGCCGCGGATGGCCGTTAGCCATCACCCTGTCCTATGGAGTCCGGACTTTCCTCTACGCCCGGCGCTGTCAAACATCTCCGTTGATCAGCATGCCGGGAAGCAGCGATTGTCTGACCCGCTTTGCACGACCGAGTGTAACTGGTTCAAAAAGCGTTCGCACGCATCGGGCATTGGCGCAGTCAATTCCAGCGGCGTTCCGCGGCTGGGGTGTTGTAAACATAAGCGGTGCGCATGTAAAAACATCCGTTGCAAGCGCGGCGCGGCGTCTTCGCGCGCCAGCGCGCGGTTCAGCGCAAAATCGCCATATTTATCATCACCCGCAACCGGCGCGCCGCAATGCGCGAGGTGGACGCGGATTTGGTGCGTGCGGCCTGTTTTCAGCTCTGCTTCAAGCAGCGCATAGCCCGCGTACCGTTGAATGAGGCGAAAGACCGTACACGCTGCCTGCCCGTTCGGATGCACGCATACGCGCCGTTCGCCGGCAGCGGTCAGATATTTGTGGAGCGGCGCGCTCACGACGCGCCGGCGGGCGCGCCAGTCTGCACGCACGCACGTTAAATAGCGTTTATCGATATGCTGGGCGCGGATTTGCGCGTGCAGATGCAGAAGGGCCGCCCGCTTTTTGGCAATCAGCAGGATGCCGGAGGTTTCGCGGTCAAGCCGGTGCACCAGTTCGAGAAAGGGGGCATGAGGGCGTGCGCGCCGCACGGTCTCGATCATGCCGAAAGAAATACCGCTGCCGCCGTGGACCGCAATCCCGGCGGGTTTATCCACAGCCAGCAAATCCTCATCTTCGTATAGCGCCGGAAAGTCGGCATCAGGCGTCAAGGTATGCGCTCGACCGAGCATTTGCTGATGATCAGGCTGGGCGATGCGCAGCGGCGGAATACGGACCCAATCCCCCTGTGCAAGTCGCTGTGCGCAATCTGCCCGCTTTTTATTGACACGGATTTCGCCATTGCGCAGCAGCCGGTACAGATGGCTTTTGGGGACGCCTTTGCAAAGACGGAACAGAAAATTGTCGATACGCTGCCCGGCGCAACGGTCGTCTACTTGAATCATTGTCACGCGCTTGGACTGTGCTTGGTTCGAGGGCCTCATTCTGCTTATATAATTCAGAGGTGCAATTGGATGGAAAAATGGGCAGCGGCGTGCATCGCCAGACTGCGCCGGGGCACCCACAAGATAAGCTGCACAGCTCAATGTGAAAAATGAGAAAGTGGTTCACGCATCCGGATGGGTGTACTTATTTATATCAGGCAATTTTCCTGCACATTTTCAACCCTAGAGTATTTTTCAGCGGCTTGCGCTGCGCAACGGAGCCGTTCCGTGCAGCCATTACATATACACTCCGGTTCCTGCGCTCCATTCTCGCAAGGCTTCCGGGCGCTCGTCACAGATTGTGCACAGGCTCTCAGGCCGGTTTCCGGAATCAGCGGGTTTCTGAAAAATGCTCTGGCGGATTTTGTCCTATTCAAAAAGCGCGGCGCATCAAGGCCGCTCTGGAGCGATTGAATGAAACGAATGTTATTCAACGCGACGCAGCAGGAGGAACTGCGCGTCGCGATTGTCGATGGACAAAAACTCATCGACATCGATATCGAAACGGCTGGGCGCGAGCAGCGCAAAGGCAATATCTACAAAGGAGTCATTAGCCGTATTGAACCTTCGCTTGAAGCCTATTTTGTCAATTATGGCGAAGAGCGTCACGGCTTCTTGCCTTTTAAGGAGATCGCGCCTCAATACCTGCCTGAACACAGTGGCGCGCGCGATTCGCAGATAGCGGAAACCTTGCGCGAAGGGCGGGAACTGATCGTCCAGGTCGAGAAGGAAGCGCGCGGCAATAAAGGCGCGGCGCTGACGACTTTTATCTCGCTGGCCGGTCGTTATCTGGTGCTGATGCCAAATAACCCGCATGGCGGCGGCGTATCCCGCCGTATCGAGGGCGAGGAGCGGCAGGAGCTGCGCGAGACAATGGCGCAACTGCCGCTGCCGGAAGGCACAAGCCTCATTGCCCGCACGGCGGGGATTAACCGCAGCGTAGAAGAGTTGCAGTGGGATTTGAATTATCTGTCACAGTTATGGCGCGCGGTTCAAGAGGCGGCAGCCAGCGCGCCGGCTCCGTTCCTGATTTATCTTGAATCCAGCTTAGTGATTCGCGCGATTCGCGATTATTTCCAGCCGGATATCAGCGAAATTCTAGTGGATACAGCCGAGATCGAAGAACAGGCGCGCGCTTTTGTCGGGACTGTGATGCCGGACAATCTGCACAAAGTGAAACGCTATCACGACGATGTTCCGCTGTTTTCCCGTTTCCAGATCGAGCATCAGATCGAATCCGCTTATGCGCGCACGGTGCTGTTGCCCTCCGGCGGCGCGATTGTGATTGACCATACTGAAGCGCTTGTTTCTATCGACGTGAACTCGGCGCGCGCAACCAAAGGCGCGGATATTAAGGAAACGGCGCTGCGCACCAATCTGGAAGCCGCGGATGAAGCCGCGCGCCAGCTCAGATTGCGCGATTTAGGCGGGTTGATCGTGATTGATTTTATCGATATGGAATCGCAAAAGCATCAGCGCGATATTGAACAAAGGCTGAAGGATGCCATTCGCCACGACCGCGCTCGCGTCCAGATGGGCAAAATTTCGAGATTCGGACTGATGGAACTGTCGCGCCAGCGGATACGCCCCTCGCTTTCCGAAGGCAGCCATGTCACCTGTCCGCGCTGCAATGGAACCGGACATATCCGCGATACCGAATCCTCCGCATTGCAAGTGCTGCGCCTGATCCAGGAAGAAGCGATGAAAGAGCACACGGCTGCGATTCATTGTCAGGCGCCGGTTGAAGTGACGGCCTTTTTGCTGAACGAAAAACGTCAGGAAATCAACAAGATTGAGGCGCGCTTCAAAGCGGGGATTATGCTGATTCCCAATAAACACCTGGATACGCCGCATTACAAACTGGAGAGGCTGCGTCATGACGATCCCCGTCTCGACGGAATG
>NZ_CAFB01000064.1 GCF_000227585.1 Candidatus Glomeribacter gigasporarum BEG34
CACAAGCCGTTGCAGTGACTGGACGGCTCGCGTCGAATCATCCGAATCTGCAAAATATTCCAATCCGCACGGCTGAAGGTCGACGCATCCGCGAAGCGTTTATCGCGCCGCCCGGTTGCCATATTGTATCGGCGGATTATTCTCAAATTGAATTGCGCATCATGGCGCATTTATCCGGCGACGCGCATCTGTTGAGCGCTTTTGCGCGCGGCGAAGATATTCATCGCGCAACTGCCGCCGAGATTTTTAGCGTTTCATTGCAGGAAGTCTCGGAGTCGCAGCGGCGAATCGCCAAAACAATCAATTTCGGCCTGATTTACGGGATGAGCGCGTTTGGGCTTGCGGCGAATCTCGGCATTCCGCGCGAAGCAGCGCAACTCTATATCGACCGTTATTTTGCCCGTTATCCGGGTGTTATGCGCTATATGGAGGAGACGCGCGCATGCGCGAGGCGGCTTGGTTATGTCGAGACGGTGTTCGGGCGGCGCTTATGGTTGCCTGAAATTAACGGTGGCGGCAGCGGGCCGCGCCGCGCCGCCGCCGAGCGCGCGGCGATCAACGCGCCGATGCAGGGCACCGCCGCCGATTTAATTAAATTGGCGATGATTGCGGTGCAACAATGGCTGACAGCCACCGCGCGGCGCACCAAAATGATGATGCAGGTACACGATGAATTGGTCTTTGAAGCGCCCGATGCGGAATTGGATGAAGTGCGCGCCCATTTACCGGAGTTGATGGGCGGCGTTGCGTCATTGCGCGTGCCGCTGGTCGTTGAAATCGGCGTTGGGAAGAATTGGGAAGAGGCGCATTAGAGATGCCTCTTCAAATAGGGAGAAGCTTAAGGGTAAACCACAAACCTGTTTGCGCGATACCAAGCCCGACAATCCATTTGATCAGCGCAAACTTCATGTCTGACATTTCTTGCCGTAATCCGGACCCCATTCTCTCAAGCTTGGCATCAAAGCGCTCTTCCATAGATACGAACCTGGCATTCACGCCCGCGAACTTGGCATCAAAGCGCTCTTCCATCGCTGCGAATTTGGCATCTACGCCCGCAAACTTGGCATCCATATCCTTGCGTAAGTCATCAATATCCCTTTTGGTAGCGAAATCCGAAGATTCATGCGCTCTGCGCACGACAGCGGATATCGCCTTGGCCTTTGACTCTTCAAAGCCGGCTTTTTCAAGCGCTTCAAATATCTGTAGCGTATCGAATGCGGGAAGTCCCATAGATCGTCTCCTTCCTCCAAATTCTATCTGAAACAGGTTCTATATGTCTGGAAATACTTTAGGGACGCTTTTCACTGTCACCACGTTCGGAGAATCACATGGGCCAGCAATGGGTTGCGTGATTGACGGTTGCCCGCCCGGCCTGGCGCTGAATGCCGCCGATTGCGCTATTGATTCGCAATACCGACGCGCGCAATGCGGCGATCCTGCAAAATCGCTTTCGCAATCCCGCGCATGAGGCTGACTTCTTCGTGTTCGAGCTGTGTGCGCGCAAAGAAACGGCGCAATCGCGGCAATAGTCTTTTCGGCTGCGCCGGATCGAAAAAATCCAGCGCAAGCAATGCCTGTTCAAAGTGGGCGAACATGCGTTCGATTTCCTCATTTGAAGCCAATGCGCGGATGGGCTCTGCCAGCGCGCCGCTCAATCGGGAATCGCGCGCCGCTTCTGCCAGACGCAGCTCATACGTCAACACCTGCACCGCCTGCGCCAGATTCAGAGAGTTGTAGGCCGGGCTCGCCGGAATGTAGACGCGCGCCCGGCAGCGCTCAATATCCGCATTGGATAATCCGCTGCGCTCATTCCCGAAGACAAAGGCCATTTCAACCGTAGACGCCAGGGAACGCGCACGCGCCGCGGCTTGACGCGGCGTAAAAAGCGGCGCCCCGTAGCGGCGCGCGCGGGCGGACAATGCGACGGACCACTGCACATCGGCGAGTGCCTCGTCGAGCGAAGCAGCCATTTCGGCGCGCGCCAGCACATCGCCAGCGCCGCTCGCCATTGCGAGGGCGTCTGGATGCTGGTGCGCGCGCGGCGTGCGCGGTTTGACTAGAATGAGTCGCGTACATCCCATCGTTTTCAATGCGCGCGCGGCAGCGCCGATATTGCCAGGATGGCTCGATTCAACGAGTACAAAGCGCGTCCGGTGAAACATGGGGGATTTTGATTCGAGCTAGAATGGTTTGCTTTTTGAGCACAAGCAAAGGATCCATATGCATGCGATGCTCAACACCGCAATCAAAGCCGCGCGCCGCGCTGGACAGATCATCAATCGCGCTTCGCTCGATCTCGACGGGATACAGGTGAGCGAAAAGCAGCGCAATGATTTTGTGACGAATGTGGATCGGGCCTGCGAAGCCGCGATTATTGAAATTCTACAGGCCGCCTATCCGCAGCACGCGATTCTGGCTGAAGAGTCTGGGCGCAGCGCGCAGTCATCCGATCATGTATGGATCATTGACCCGCTCGACGGCACGACCAATTTTATTCACGGTTTTCCCTATTATTGCGTGTCGATTGCGCTGATGCAGCGCGGCATTGTAACGCAGGCCGTCATTTACGACCCGACCCGCAACGATTTATATACGGCGTCGCGCGGGCGGGGCGCATTTCTGAACAACCGCCGTCTGCGCGTCTCAAGCCGCGCCAAACTGGCGGAGGCGTTGCTTGGCGTCGGATTTTGCGACCCGAAAAATCTCAATGGATATTTAGCCCTCTACAGTCGGATCAATGCGCTGTGCACGAGCGTGCGCCGTTCAGGCGCGGCGGCGCTTGATTTGGCGAATGTGGCCGCGGGCCGGCTGGATGGTCTTTTTTGAACAGGGGATTTATCCGTGGGATATGGCGGCGGGCGGTTTGTTAATCACGGAGGCGGGCGGTCTGGCCGGTAATTACACCGGCGAGCCCGATTTTCTGGAACGGGGTGAAATTGTGGCCGCAAATCCCAAACTGTATGCGCAAATGGTCACAGTGCTTAAACCGCATAGCGGCGCGCCACACAAGACAAACCAGAATGTATGAGTGATCTAAAGACTTCGCGCAAATTCCACCCGATCATTGCCCGTGAGGGCTGGCTTTTTATCGCCATCAGTTTTATATGCGCGCTCTTGGCGCAATTCTGGACCCGTTTGGCCTGGGCCTGGCCTTTCTGGTTAGTGACGCTGTTCATGATCCAGTTTTTTCGCGATCCAAAGCGCGCGCCGCCGCCCAAGCAAAACGTTGCGCTCTGCGTCGCCGATGGCCGGGTGGTCGCCATACGCACATGCCATGATCCTTATGCGCAATGCGAAGCGTTGTTGATCAGCGTTTTTATGAATCTATTGAATGCGCATTCGCAGCGCGCGCCTGTGGACGGCACGGTCATCAAGGCCGAATATTTTCGCGGCGCTTTCCTGAATGCGGCGCTGGATAAAGCGTCAAGCGCAAATGAGCGCAATGCGCTGGTGATTGAAATGAACAACGGCGAGCGCGTGACGGTGGTTCAGATAGCGGGTTTGATTGCACGCCGCATTTCGTGCAGCGTACAGCCAGGCGATGCGCTGGCGCGCGGTCAGCGCTATGGTTTTATCCGCTTCGGCTCGCGCGTCGATGTTTATTTGCCGCCCCAGAGCCGGCCCGGCGTTGCGATTGGCGATAAAGTGCAAGCAACTTCCACCATCCTGGCTGAGTTACCTTCTTCCTGAAGGACATGCAATGGCCGCTTTCAAAGCGCGTCGCACCCGCGCGACTGTTACAGTTTTTCCAAATGCCGCGCAACATCCGGCGAATAGGGAACCGTCTCGTCAATATGACGCCTATGCCGGACGCGCGCGGCGTTTTCGGCATCGCGGCATTTATCTGCTCCCCAATGCGCTCACGACCGCCGCGCTGTTCTGCGGTTTTTTTGCGATTGTCCGGGCGATGAACGCGCATTTCGAGACGGCGGCGATTGCGATCTTTTTCGCGATCGTGCTCGATGGCATGGACGGGCGCATTGCGCGGATGACAAAAACGCAAAGCGCATTCGGCGAACAGTACGACAGTTTGTCCGATATGGTCTCTTTCGGCGCTGCGCCCGCGCTGATTATGTATGAATGGGTGCTCAAGGGCCTGGGGCGCTGGGGGTGGATTGCGGCATTTGTGTACTGCGCGGGGACTGCGCTGCGGCTGGCGCGCTTCAACTCCAATCTGCATGCGCTTGACAAGCGTTTCTTTCAGGGTTTGCCATGTCCCGCCGCGGCTGCATTGATGGCGGGCTTTGTCTGGCTGGTGATTGATAACCGGATTTCCGTAAAAGTGGCCTGGCTGCCCTGGTTCGCCCTTGCGCTGACGCTGTACGCTGGCATCACAATGGCTTCAAGCGCGCCGTTCTATAGCGGCAAAGCGCTGGATATGCAGCATCGAGTGCCATTTGGCGTACTGCTTCTGGTCGTTGTCGCATTCGTGCTGGTCTCATTTGATCCGCCGCGCATGCTCTTCGGCCTATTTATTCTGTACGGCTTGTCTGGCTATGCGGTGTGGATATGGCGAAGATGGCGCTCTTAAAGTGGGCAGCATGCGGGTCAGCAGGCCATCGCGATCTACAAACTGGTGTTTCAGAACAGCCAGTACGTGCAGCGCAACCAAGCCGAGCAACAGATTATTCAGATAGAGATGCGCCGTTCTGAAGAGTGGAGCAAGCGCTTTGTTGGGTTCAATCAGCAGCGGCAGGGGAATAAGATTAAGATAAACGACGGGCTTTCCGGCAGCCAGGCTCATCAGATAGCCGGACAATGGAATCGCGAGCATCAATAAATAAAGCAGGGCATGCGTGAAATAGGCGACGCGGCGCTGCCAGGGGGCCACCGTGCTCTGCAGAGGAGGCGCGGGATGGGTGAGGCGCCACAAGACGCGCAGCACGGCGAATACGAATATGGTGACGCCAATCCACTTATGCCATGTGTAGTATTGAAGTTTGAATGGTGGAAAGCCAGGGATACCGGTCATCACCCAGCCCAGGGAAAAGCCGCAAATAATGAGCGCCGCGATCAGCCAATGCAATGCAATTGCAGGCGCCGTGTATTTTTTTTCATGGACAGCTAGACTTTGTATATGAGTCATAAAAAGCCTCCGTAAAATTTAGGGCCTGTTCTCCGTTCTCATATAAAACTGGATTGCGAACAGGCCCTAAGCATCTGAGTAATCAAATTACAAACAATTACAACGATCTTAAAACGCAATCAGTTAAATCTTTTCAGCATTCAAGATTCTCTTAAAAATCGAAGCCGCTATTCTACTCTCATATATTCTGGCAGTTATTATGTCTATTCATATCGTCAATCGTGAATATGGGATTCGATCAAGAAGCCTTTCAACAGGCAACGAAAAGATTTTGAATACAGTTTTATCAATCCAATGATGAGATATAGCCAAGCGCATTTCATCTGATACGGCGGCTTCAAAGCTCGCCGTATTTGTATACTGTCTTCGCGGCTGCTTCCTTGTCTCAAATGAAATGCGCTTGGCTATAGACCGCTTATCTGTGGCATAAGCTCTGTTTGACTCACTGCACGGGATCCATTTCAACTGGCATGAAGAGACGATGGCGCGCGGACTGTCTAAAATAATGCTTTCTCCGGACGCGCGCTGTTCATCGCCATGCACTATGCATTAAGAATCAAAAAATTTTTATATAGCCAATACTTTTACGGTGGATTGCGGATTGCGTGCGGGATTTCACTGCCAGCAGCGCTGATGCTGACCGTATTTCACGAGCGCGCGCTGGGATTTGCGATTGCAGCGGGCGCGCTCGGCGCATGCCAGGTGGATATGCCGGGGCCGCTAAAGCATAAGCGTAACGACATGCTGGCGTGCACGCTGATTGGCAGTCTTGCGGCGCTGGCGACCGGTCTGGCCGCGTATCGGCCGCTGACTTTGTGGCTGACAGTGGCGCCGCTCGCATTTATGGTGTCAATGCTCGATGTGTACGGTGCCAAATGGCCGCGCATCAGTTTCGCGGCGCTGATGATGATGGTGATAACGCTCAGTCAAAGCCTGACTTTCAAGCAGGCGTGGATCAACGCCCTCTGCCTGTTGGGCGGCGGTCTCTGGTATACATGCTGGAGCGCTGCGGTGAACCGCTGGCAGGCGGAGCGAATGGAACAGCAGGCGATTGGCGAGAGTATTTTCGCGGTTGCTGAATATTTACGGGCGCGCGCGCGCCTCTACGACTCCAAAAATGATCTGGATGAGTGCTACCGGAACCTCGTTGCCCGGCAGGTCGCCGTTGTGGACGCCCAGGATGCGGCGCGCGATCTCGTATTGCGTAATTTGCCCGTGCTGCGCGCCGGCCGGCTCGACGCGCGCAGGACGATGCTGTTCAACCTTTTTGTCAATATGGTCGATCTGCACCAGATGGTGCTGGCGGCGCATACCGATTACGCGCAGATGCGCGAGGCGTTTGATGATGCAGATGTGATGGTGTTTTTGCGCGATTTGATTGACAAGGCGGCGGGCGATCTCGACTTTCTTGGAATGGCGGTGTTGCAGGATCGCGCGTCGGAGGTGCGCATCATTCCCAAGGCAGAGCTGCGCGCGCTTGAATATGAAATCGACGTGCGGCGCAAAAAAGGCTTTCCGGCGCGCGCGCCAGAGGCGCATGCGGCGCTGGTCGCCGTGTTCCGGCGTGCATGGAGCGTGTTACGCCGGATTGACAAGATGCATCGCCTGCTTGAGCGCCCGCTCTCCTGCACAGACACCGAATTGCGCATTGAACGCGCGTTGCAGAGCTTCTTATTGCGCAAGCGCGTGCCGGCGCGACAGATTTTTTCAAACCTGAATCTGAACTCGCCCAGCTTCAGGCATGCGCTGCGGGTCAGCGGGGCGGTTGCGCTGGGTTTATGGCTCGGCAAGTCACTACCGCTGACCAATGCCTACTGGATTTGTCTGACCATTATCGTGATTCTGAAACCGGGCTTTTCCCTGACCAAACAGCGCAATATGCAGCGGCTGATGGGCACGGTCATCGGCTGCGCGCTCAGCGTTGCATTGACGCTCGGCGTGAAATCAACGCCCGTCCTGTTAGTGGTCATGTTTGCGTGCATGGCGCTGGGTTATAGTTTTCTGCTGTTCAACTATCTAGTCAGCGTGATTTTCATATCTGCATACGTATTGATTTTGTATCACTTGC
>NZ_CAFB01000063.1 GCF_000227585.1 Candidatus Glomeribacter gigasporarum BEG34
GTCCAAACGTGAGAGATCGGCATTTTCACCGTAGCGGTCTATTAGGCGTTTGGCTTGCCGTTGGTATTCATGAACAGGGTTCCAGCCGTAAGACGGCGGATTAGCCGCTCTAACGACCTTTAGACGCCTCTGGCGCTCTTGTTGAGCCGTCACCTTATCCAAGTACTGGTCGATACGCTCTAGATACGCTGCCGCGCTTTTAGCTGTCTTTCCAGAGCAGTCATGAGCTAGCACATAAGGTTGTCGTCCCTCATGGCTGTATTCCGACTTTTGATTCGTAAAGCCAGCCAGCCGCCCGTAGTGCCTGCTATCAGCGCTGTTTGGGTCGCCTCCGAAGGACTTTGCCAGTCCTTGTGCGGCTATTCGGCGTATATCAGCAGATACCGGCGTGTCCGAGAATTTCACCCACGCTTGATAGTTACCGGGGCTGGTTTCTACCGTGGCCGCTGGCGTAAAACCTTTGACCTTCATCTGCGCTAGGGCTTCTGGCTTAAGATCATCTATCAAAACAAATCCATGCTCACCAACGGGCCGGATGTAAATATCGTTGCCCTTGGCATTCATGCGTTTAAGCCAAGGCGTGTTTTTCTCGATTTCAGCACGATTCCATTCACGGTTCATCATCTGGCCGGTCTTCTGGTCACGAATACCGATCTCTAACCGCTCCGTGCCCAAGGCGCTTATTTGCCTTTGGAGAGCGACCGCCGTCCGGTCAGAACGGGTTTCAGATGTTCTGCCACTGCCTGCGGGTCGAGCTGTATCTGATTCATGATTCTGGGCGGTGCCAGCCAGAGCCAAAAGGCGGTCACAAGTATTGCTGTAACCGCCCCCGTCAGAACCGTTAAAGCATAGTGTGTCCACTCCATTCGCTCGCCTGCTTTGTTCAGGCTGTTGGCAGCTTGCTTTACTTCCGCTGCCGCGTTGTTCCACGCCTTCGCTGAGTTTTCGATCTGCTGATTGAATGTCTCGACCTGCTCTCGGCTTTTGCGGTCTATTTCGGCCAGCGTCTGCCGAGTCTCGTCTGTCAGCGCGGCCATTGCCTGCGCTAAAGGTTCCAGCGTCTCGGCCAACTCCTCCACGCTCTGTCGATCGGCTTGCCGGAGCATCTCGATCTGGTTTGCCAAACGCTCTACTCGTCTCTCGTTCGAGACTGCGGCTGACTGCCGCAAAATCTCGGTTTTGCTCATAACTCACTCCACGTTTTGCCAGCCCTGCGGGGCTATATCCCTTACCTAGATCGCTACCTTTCATGGTCACGCCATCAAGCCGGTACGAGAGGCCGGAGAGCTTTGCGCCTTCGAGCTGGACAACTGGTACAAGCTCCACGCCGATGCTCTCCAAATGCTTTTGATACTCGGTGAAGCTGCCACAGTCCTTGGTTGCGGCATCACAAAGGTGCTGCAATTTCTGGCGGGTGGAGGATTGGCCTGTACGCAAGGCGCATTCGATCTCGCCCTTGGTCGGCGCGCGCCGCTCAGCTTCGATGCTCGGCGCAACACGGATAAGGTAGTAATCCCGCTCGATCTCGCGCATTAGGACTTCTTGACGTCGATAGTCTTGGCTGTCGCTGACGACTTCCCCATCAAACCGGATACGGTTCGCCAAAATGTGGACGTGTTCATGCTCGGTATCGGTGTGCCGGATCACTAAAAACTGGTTTTCGTTAAAACCCATCCCGTGCAAATAGCGCTGGCTGATATCCCGCCACTGCGCATCAGAGAGCTTCTCTCCTAGGGCAGCGGACAAGGAAACGTGTAAAACAGCCTTGCCCAACTTCGGGCGCAGCTTGCGAATCGCACCAAATTCAGCGGCCAGTTCGCGCGGAGTGTGACCAGCCATATTTGAGTCAATGACACGGCCCTTTCTTTTGTCAGGTTGTATTCCAACGCTCCGCGAAAACCCTTTCCTTTAACCAACTTGGCAATCATTCGCTTTGTTCCTCGCCAATGAGCGCCAGTCGCAAGCGTGACACTTCCTCCATCAGTTGCCGCAAAAACACATCGGCCACGGTCACTGCGTAACCTTCGTTCGCTCTGTGCGCGATCTGATTCAGGTTCGCAGCAAGGCGGGCAAGCTCAGCGTAGCGCTCCCTATTCACGGGCGGAACGGGCGGAGAAGGAAGCCGGCGCGAAAGAGCAGCCTCGCGCAGCCATTGTGCAGGCGTCATGCTCATTTGCGCCGCCTTCTGACGCAGGGCGGCGTACTCATCCAACGAAACCCGCACGCCGATGGTCATCACACGAAGCGCGGCGGGGTCACCTTTGGGGCGACCTCCTTTGCGCTTCATGGTGAGATTTCCTTTGTCCAATCCTCAATATTCAGCCCACTGGGTACGCGGCTAAAAGCTTGATCCTTTGTCACGAGCGTGGCACCGACAGACACAGCATGCGCCGCGATCATCATGTCTAAACCCTCAAGACTGATCCCGACGGTTTCCAACGAGGTGCGTAAATCGCCATAAGCGGCAGCCGCTTTCCTATCCCAAGGCAACACGTCAACCCGCGCCAAAAACTCGCGGATGCGCGCCGCTAGGCCAGCAGGCCGACCGCACTTTGCTAGCCCATACAGCAACTCAGCTTCAGTGACCGATGACACAACCACACTGTTCATCGACAGTGCAGTCAGACGCGCAAGAATAAAGGGAACATTGCCTTTAATAATGACGCTCGCAATGTTGGTGTCGAGCATATGGAGCGACGGGAAAGTCATTCGGCCCAACTCTCAAACGGATTACGGGGCGCAGCAGGTTGTTTGCGGTCATCCATAAAGTTGGCCGGAATCATTGTGCTGGCGAGCAGATCAAAGAACCCTTGCCATGAATCCGGCTTGCGTGACAAAACAACATCGCCAGTCTTCGAGTCACGGCGGATAAAAACTTCCGTACCCTCAAATCGATATTCCATTGGAAGCCGCACGGCTTGGCTTCGGCCTGTTGTGAAAAGTTTTGCTGTAGTTGACATCGCTAGCCTTTTACTTTGTTGATAGGTATTTAAATATATATCAAGCGATAGTATGTATCAAGATATATATCACAAGAGAGGACTGCCAGCGCGGACGACCGGAGGGAGCCGCACGGGGTGCAGGGGCTAGCCCCCTGCCAAGCCGTTTGAGCAAAGCGAAAACATGGCTTGCTTCAAATTAAGCGTATAAACATAATATAACGCAATTAGTCATTTAGCTGCTGAACACAGTACCACCGGCGCGGCACACCGCCTCAGCCAGTTCTACATCGAAAGTCGCCAGAACAGCACCATTACGGAATGCCAAGTCGAGGTAGGTAGCGTCGTAGGCGGTTAATTTATGTTCGCGCGCCAGTCCCATAACCTGATCGCGCCGACTCGCTGGCGCTGCATCATCAGTGGTAATTGGTAAATACGATAGCAGGGTTAAATAGTCGATAACTTGGGCTTCGTTGACCACGTGACGGCGCTCCCCCATCAATAGAGCGTTGGCAATTTCAGTGTGCCACAAAGTGGGTACAACCGTTTTTACATCTGCCATTGATGACAACAGGCACGCCGCGCAGTCAGCCTCTTCAGGTTTGGAGCGCTCAAATAACCAAGCCAATGCCATTGAGGCATCGATTACAACCATCACTGCCGGCCCTCAGCAATCCAGGTTGCTACCTGTTCAGGGGAGATGCCTTTTACTCTGTGGAAGCTGCGCAGGGCTTCAATAGCGGTTTGGCTGCTTCTGCGTGTTGAGCTTTCACTTGGCACCAAGTCTGCTATGGGTTCACCACGCAAAGTGATTGTGTAGCGTTGACCGCGCTTTATTCCTTGCAGGAGTTGTGACAGTTTTGTCTTGGCGTCAAAAGAACCGATTTCAGTAAACATAGAATCTTAATAATCTGGTTTATATACTAGTTTATTCTAACATGGGTAGAGGAATGTGATAACCCTGTTTTTCCTTTCCCCTACCGCATAGCGGTGGGGGCGATGTGTCAGGTGTTGTCGTCTCGCTTTGCTCGTTTCAAAACTAAATCGAGCAAAAAATATTTAAGCCTAAAACACTTCACTCACCTTGATGCAGGCTCTTTAACATCGCATTCCTCAGAATCGCCCTTAAACGGCCCTGGTAGCCCTTTCCAGAGGCTTTAAGCCATCTCAGTACATCTGAGTCCAAGCGAACCGTTACATGCTCCTTAATGGGCTTATAAAAGCGTCCACGCACTGCATTCGCCAATTGCTCATCAGTAAGGGGAGGGATATCGCTATAGTCAATGGTGTCATCAGGCATTTTTGCCAGCGCTTTTAGTTCTGCCTTTTGCTTTGCTGTGAGACGTGGTAAATGTCCTTGCTCATAAGTAACCTCGCTCATAACATTTCCTCTCTTTCGATCCGGCCCGACGAGCCGAAATGATACGAATAACCTCTAAACCCTCAAAACACACGGTATGCGCGACCAACAACAGTACGCAATTACCGGACATGCCAATAGTTTTCCAGCGTTCTTCACCGTTTTCTACTTGGTCTTGAATTGAGATAGCAAACGGGTCTTCAAACACCTGCGCAGCAGCCTCAAAACTTACCCCGTGTTTGCGCAGGTTACTTGCCGCTTTGTTGTTATCCCACTTAAAGCATGTTTTCATGCAATATTATTGCACATAAATGTGCATACATTTTAATAGAAAGACAAGGTAAAGAGAGCTGCGCAAAAAATCGCATACGGAACATAGGCCGCAGAAACAAAGTGGTTTTGTTTTTCTTTCCCCTACCGCGCAGCGGTGGGGGCGGTGTGTAGGGTTTTTTCGTCTCGCTTCGCTTGACGATTTTTTGTCCGCTTTTTTCTTCGCGCGCGCGCGGTTTCTTATATATGTTTCTTATGTTTCTTCGCGCGCGCGCGCGAGGGTTGGCTTGAAAGCCTTACTAGTATTGGGTTACAGCGAATTTTTCAGATTGTTCTATTGGGACATTTTTCCGGTTTATTCGGACATTTTTCCGGTTTGTGGGACATTTTTCCGGTGCTATCCACAGGCAGATATTTGTTATCCACAGGGTACATTTACATTTTAAGTGTTCATTTTATATAATTGGAACTTTAGTATTTGTTGTTTCAATAACCGGAAACTTGTCCCAATATGTTAAACAAGAAGACTTTCCAAGCCGCATTTATCAAGAACAAAGACAAACCATTGACAGAATGTCGTGTCAACATGAGCAATACCCTTGCAAGGGCTGCACACGGCTTGAACTTAAGCGAGAAACGTATCATTGCGATGGGCCTAGTCAAAACCGACCAAGTGCCTAGCAAAGCGCTATTTCTCGCACAAAATCAAGGTTGGAAGATAAAGCTTTCTGCGACAGAATATGCAGAGGAATTCGGGCTGACCCACGATACGGCCTATAACCAGCTCAAGAGCGCATCTGAGAAACTCTGGAATAGGTATATTCGATACATCGTGCAAACACGACGTGGCCCAAAAGAGGCAAAATTTCGCTGGATTTCAGGTGTTACCTACCATCATGGCGAAGGCTGGGTAGAATTGAATTTCACGCCTGAAGTGGCGCCGCATCTGCTTGCGCTACGCAAGCAATTCACCAGCCATAAACTCAAGCATGCTTGTGCATTCGATTCCATTTACGCATGGCGGCTCTATGAATGTTTGAAGTCATGGCAGGACACAGGCAAATACACGCCAGATATTGAGACATTTCATGAGGCAATGGAGGCTCCCCCATCATGCCGACAAAACTTCAAAGCATTACGGATTCGAGTGATCGAGCCAGCCGTATCAGCCATCATTGAAAAGTCGGATTTGCTAGTGCAATGGAAGCCGGTTAAAGCAGGCCGAAAAGTCATTGGCCTTGAGTTTCATTTCCAGCCGAATCCGCAGATTAATTTACCGTTAGAAACTCCTGAATCTTCATCAGTCAAACGGGCTACCTTATCGGCAGCCCGTTTGACTCACTCACCTTCGAGGGTCAGCGCAATGCAACCATGAACGACGCGAACGCGCACTAGATCATAAAATCTGAACCCGGCTTTGCGCAGCCAGTGGCCGCTTATGTAAATCGCAGGGACGGATAGTCCAGGCTTATTTGAATTTGAAAAACAGAAATAGTTACGCGAGACTTCGACAAAGCGATCTGCATATATTCCGTTATCAGCTAATTAAGATATTTTTGTGATATATTGAATACACTTATTCTTTATAAGTGAGTTATAAATGGCTACTTCAATTCGGCTCGCCACTGAAACTGAGCAGCGTCTCGATTCTCTATCTTCTCGAACTGGACGCACAAAAGCTTATTACCTACGGCAGATCATAGAGAATGGACTCGACGAGCTAGAAGACTATTACCTCGCTGCTGAGATAATGGAGCGCGTTCGTAAGGGAGAAGAAAAAGTCTATTCCTCAGCTAGTGTGAGAAAAGACCTTGGCTTGGACAATTAATTACACCGAAACAGCCAAGAGTCAACTTAAGAAGCTTGATAAACAAACGGCACGGCGTATTGTTGACTATATGGAAGAACGCATTTCTCCGCGGGGAAACCCACGGAGCATAGGTAAAGTGCTGACTGGGCCGCTTATTGGTTTTGGTGCTACCGCGTTGGCAATTACCGAATCATCTGCGACATTCAGAATGACACTCTATGCGTTCTCGTAGTGGAGATAGGCCACCGACGAGAGGTATACAGATGAAGCACTGGCGAGCCTTACGGCCCCCGCCGTCCGGTCGCCATAAAAGCACGACTAGACAAAAAAAGCCGTATCAGTTGCGATAGCGGCCCTTACCGCTCCATTTCTGGATTCCAACCCAGACCGCTATTAGTGTTAGCGGTAAAATAAGTGTAAATACCTTTTCATATCATGTCGAGTTATTGTACAATGCACTGTTACATAGTGATATATCGAGGTGCATTATGCAAACGATACAAACTTCGCATCGTAGTAGTGCTCCTGCAATGCAGAAGCTTCGCAACCAACGCCGCGCTAACGGCATGCGCCCAATTCAAATCTGGGTGCCAGATACCAGACAACCAGAGTTTGTTTCAGAGTGTCAAAGGCAGACGCGCAATATTGCCTCTAATGTCACCTATGAACGAGAAATAATGGATTGGATTGAATCGACCGCAGATACACAAGGGTGGGAAGCTTGAAGCGGGGCGATGTGGTGACCATCGCAGGTGGGAAAGGTGATTATGGAAGCAAGCCACGTCCTGCAATCATTATCCAGTCAGATATCTTTAATGAATTGAAAAGCATTTCTGTATTACCTCTAACCAGCCACATTGAAGATGCGCCTGTTTTTCGTGTCGTTATTGAACCGGACAAGAGCAATGGAATTTCCAAGCTTTCTCAAGCCATGGTGGACAAAATTATGCCGGTTCGTAAGGAGAAAATCAGTGGAATAATCGGAAAAATTAACAGAAAATTGATGATCAAAATTGAAAGCGCAATAGCTATTTTTTACGGAATCGCATGAGTGTATAAAGGCAAAATCTGCTCAACGCTCAAAAACCCATCCCTCTGACTCGATCGCGCACTTTCACTTCTTGCCGTACTGTCTTCTGTTGCTTCCGGTGTTCTAAAACTTCTGGCGCATGCCACGCCTTTTCCGCCGTCCGCTTCGCGTAATCCTCAATATGTCCCCGC
>NZ_CAFB01000062.1 GCF_000227585.1 Candidatus Glomeribacter gigasporarum BEG34
TTTGCGATTGCATTGGGCGGCCTGCCGGCTTATGTGCGGCTGGTGCGCGGCTCCGCGCTCGGCGAGCTGCAAAAGGAATATGTGATTGCATCGCGCGTTGCGGGCGCGGGCACCCTACGGCTGATGTTTTCACAAGTGCTGCCCAACTGCGCCGCGCCGTTGATCGTGCAGGCGACGCTCGGCTTTTCAACCGCCGTTCTGGATGCGGCCGCGTTGGGTTTTCTTGGCATCGGCGTGCAGCCGCCGCTCGCCGAGTGGGGCTTGATGCTCGCGAGCGCGCGCGATTATATGGATAACGCCTGGTGGATTGTGACCATGCCCGGAATTGCGATTCTCGTGACGGTTCTCTCGATCAATGTACTCGGTGATGCGCTGCGCGACGCGCTGGATCCGAAATTAAAACGAATTCAATGAAAGACGCGCCTTTGCTTGTCCTGAAAAATCTGACCGTTGACTTTGGCGGCCCGCCCGTGGTCGATCATATCCATCTCAATATCGTGCCGGGCGAAGTGGTCGGTATCGTGGGCGAATCCGGTTCTGGAAAAAGCGTTGCGATGCTTGCGGTAATGGGGTTAATTGACGCTCCGGGCAGAGTGCGCGCGGATGAGATGCGCTTTAATGGCCAGGATTTGCTGCATATGCCGCCGCGCGCGCGCCGGAAAATCATCGGCAAGGAAATTTCGATGGTGTTTCAGGACGCGCAAACGAGCCTGAACCCCAGTTATACAATTGGCATGCAAATCAAGGAAGTATTGCGCAAGCATCAGGGACTGCGCGGAGCCGCATTGCAGGCGCGCGCGCTTGAACTGCTTGATCAGGTCGGTATTCCGGACGCGAAAAACCGGACCGGAAGCTATGTGCATCAACTCTCCGGCGGAATGAACCAGCGCGTGATGATTGCAATAGCGATTGCCTGCAACCCAAAACTGCTGATTGCGGATGAACCGACAACGGCGCTGGATGTCACCATTCAGGCGCAGATTATGCGGCTGCTGATCGAACTGCAGCAACAGCGCGGCATGGCGTTGATTCTGATCTCACACGATCTGGCGGTGGTCTCGGAAGTTGCGCAGCGCGTCGAGGTGATGTATGCCGGCGAAATTATTGAAACCAACCGGGTGCCCGATATTTTCGAGACGCCGCATCATCCGTATACCGAAGCGCTGCTCGCCGCGATTCCGGAACGCAATATTGGCGCGGCCCGTCTGGCGGCGTTGCCGGGTCTGGTGCCTGGGCGCGAGGATCGACCTTCCGGATGCCTGTTTGCGCCCCGCTGCCGCTATGTCACGGATATGTGCCTGCCGAAGCGCCCTGAATACGCGATGCACGCGACCGGCATGGTGCGTTGCATCCATCCGCTTCACTTTCAATCCGCCGGGCGTTCTGGAGCTGCGTAATGGATGCCGTAATGGATGCGGTACTGATCGCGGAGCATCTCACCAAGCATTACCGGATTCGCCGCGGCCTGTCCGGACACGGCCTTGTCAAGGCGCTCAATGATGTGTCGTTTTCATTAGACGCAGGCAAAACGCTTGCAGTGGTAGGGGAATCCGGCTGCGGCAAATCGACACTCGCGCGGCAGCTGACCATGATCGAAACACCGACCTCTGGCCGGGTCCTGATCGATGGGCGCGATATTACCCAGGCAGATCGCGCGCAGCGCGCTCTATTACGGCGGCGCATTCAGATCATATTTCAGAACCCTTTCGCATCGCTCAATCCGAGAAAAACGGTCAAAGCCACGCTTTCCGAACCGCTAGTCGTCAATACCTCTTTCAATGCTCAGCAACGCGCCGCGCGGATCGAGGCGGCGATGCAAACCGTCGGTTTGCGGCCCGAGTATATGCAACGCTACCCGCATATGTTCTCAGGCGGCCAGCGGCAGCGGATCGCCATTGCGCGCGCGATGATTCTAGAGCCAGGCATTGTCGTCGCGGACGAGCCGGTTTCCGCGCTCGATGTCTCGATTCAGGCGCAAATCCTGAATCTGTTGATGGATTTACAGGAACGCTTTGGCACCAGCTATGTATTTATTACGCATAATCTGGCCGTCGCCAGACATATTGCGCATACGATCATCGTGATGTATCTGGGCGGCATCGTTGAGTCTGGAGATACAAAGTCGCTCTTTGAACGCCCGCGTCATCCGTATACGCGCGCGCTGATCTCCGCCGCGCCGGTGATTGGGGCGGCTCAACGGACGAATAAAACACGCCTGCAGGGCGAGCTGCCATCGCCGCTCAATTTACCGAGCGGTTGCGCATTTCATCAGCGTTGCCCATACGCGGTTGAGCGTTGCCGCAGAGAAACGCCGCTGCTGCGCAACGTTGCGCAACGGTATGTTGCCTGCCACCGTGCAGAAGAGCTGAATGACGCATAAAAGACAGTATGGAGCTCGATGCGGGCGGAGCAGGCCTCCATCGCGAAGCGATGGAGGCGACCCCGCAGCGAGCTCGGATCGATGCGGGCGGAGCAGGTTCCGTCGCGCGCAGCGCGATAGATGCGACCCCGCAGCGATCCCGAATACCGAACACGCAGAAGCGGCACAGGGAAAATCACTGAAAAATGCGTTCAAGCGTTTTCTGGCCGCACTGCGATGGCATTTCATACTTTTGTATGGCTTGATGGGCCTGTGCTTAACGTCCCCATTAACGCCCGCATTTTCTTATCCTTCTGCTCCCGTCCCTGAGTCTGCAGAGCGCGTTGCGCCGCACCTGCCATTCTATATTGCCCGTAAAGGGCCTATGACCCTTTATTTGCTCGGTACGCTGCATGTTGGCAACGCAAGTGATTATCCGCGTCCTGAACGTTTCCGGCCAGCGATTCGGGCGGCGCTGAAGGCATCGCCCGCACTTGCATTTGAGCTCTCGCCCGACGATCTGATTCTGTCCCAGGATGATGTCCAGCGTTATGGGATGTGCGCCTATCCTTGTCTGCGCCGTCTCGCGCCAGCGGCGCTATGGCGCCGGCTCGCCCAGCGTTTGCGCGATCACCCGGCGGAGTTCGCTGAAATCAAGAAGGCCCGCCCCTGGCTGGCTGCAATGCTGCTCGATACGCTGACCGCTCTTGCCGCGGGTTTGCAGACTGAATACGGTACCGAGGCGCAACTTGAAAATATTTATACCGCCGGGCGTATCCTTGGGCTTGAAACAGTCGATGAACAGATACTTGCCTTTGCCCGCTTGACAAGCGCCGAGCAGTTGGAAATGCTAAGGCAAAGCCTGATGCAAACGCCTGAGCGCAGCGCCGCCGATATACGTGAATTACATCTCCTGTGGCGCGCCGGAGACGCAGACGCGCTGGCGATGTGGCAAACCAGAACCACTGAGAAACTGGCGCATGCGCGGCGCATCGCTGAAGCGGTTGATGAAAAAACGCTCTTTCAGCGTAACCGGCGTTTTGCGGCGCGCCTTCTTTTAATGGCCGAGCCTGAAGCGCCGTTGTTCGCCGCCATTGGCGCGTTGCATCTTGGCGGGTCGCGCGGCGTGCTCGCCTTGCTGAGGCAGCATGGTTTTGATATTCAACCCGGATAGCGCATTTTTCAGAGTTGAGGAATATCCTATGAATTGGATTAAAACAACAATACTGATGGCCGCGATTACGGCCTTGTTTATGTCAGTCGGACATCTGCTAGGCGGCCAGCAAGGGATGATGATTGCCTTGCTGTTCGCGCTGGCGATGAATTTTTTTTCTTACTGGTTTTCTGACAAGCTGGTGCTGCGCATGTATCGGGCGCAGGAAGTGGATGACAGCATCGCGCCGCAGCTCTATCGAATTGTGCATGATTTGGCAATGCGCGCCCGGTTGCCGATGCCGCGCGTATATTTAATTGATGAAAGCGCGCCAAATGCCTTTGCAACTGGACGCAATCCGCATCATGCCGCTGTCGCTGCAACCACCGGACTCATGCGCATGCTCACGGACCGTGAATTGCGCGGCGTGATGGCGCACGAATTAGCGCATATCCAGCATCGGGATATTTTGATTTCAACCATTTGCGCAACGATGGCCGGCGCCATCTCAGCGCTGGCCAATTTTGCGATGTTTTTTGGCGGACGCGGGCGGGATGAACAGGAACGCTCAGGACATCCATTTGCCGGCATCATGGTGGCTATTCTCGCGCCACTGGCGGCTGCATTGATTCAAATGGCGATCTCGCGCGCGCGTGAATTTGAAGCGGATCGCGGCGGCGCTGAAATATGCGCGGACCCGCAGGCGCTCGCTACCGCGCTCGACAAAATTCACCGCGGAGCGATGAATATCCCGTTTGATACGGCGCAGTCGCATCCTGAAACAGCGCAAATGATGATTATGAATCCTTTATCTGGGAATTCAATCAGCCGTCTTTTTGCAACCCATCCTGCAACCGAAGCGCGTATTGAGAAACTGATGGAGATGGCGCGCACAGGGCGTTATCCAGCCTAGAAGTCATTTATTGCACTACACAACCGTTCGATGACTTCGTCTAGAGTGTTGAGCGCGCTAAAATCGATGACCCATTGACCCTGATTTTTCCTTCAGCCTCGCGCACCGACATGTGCCGGCTCACAAGTTATTTGAACCAGATGCCGTTCGGCTTTAAGAAACGGTACATGAAGTTTAACGACGCGCGCAATATGCATTCCGTCCAACGCTTTGGCTTTAAATTCAGAGATTTCCGCTTCAGGAAAAACGCCCTTCATCGCCCAAATTGAAACGCCAGGCGCAACAAGATGGCGCGTCAAAGAAACAAGCCTGGAAAGACTGGAGAAGGCGCGGGATACTAGAACATTTTGCAGTGATTTTGCCTGCGCAGCGATGCGCTCGCCATCTGAAGAAGGCAGCAACTCGACGCGGCTTGCTAAAACCTGAACATTCGGAAGAGGCAAAACCGTTTTTAAATGGGTCAGAAAAGCCGTTTTCTTCTGAACGGCATCGTTGAGTATCACCCGCCAATCGGGCTTTGAAATAGCCAGCACGACGCCTGGCAGACCACCGCCAGAGCCAATGTCTAATACGGAAGAAATGGGGCAAGAGGACAATACTGGAACAATGGCAAGCGAGTCCAGAATATGCTGGATAAGCATTTGCTGCGGATCACGAATTGCGCTTAAATTGTAAATAGAATTCCATTGAATAAAATACTTTAAATATGCCAGCAAACGCGCCCGTTGGGATTCATCAAGTCCGACGCCAAGCATTTCAGCGCCTTCAATGAGCATTGAATCCAGTGAATATGTAGCGGGATTCATTCAATCACTGACTTTGCTGTTTATCAGCCTTTGCTGATGTCCCAATCGCTACCTGTTCCAGGGTTCTTCTTTAAATAAATCAATAGTAGTGAAATGGCCGCTGGCGTAACGCCTGAGATGCGGGATGCCTGGCCAAGTGTTTGTGGACGGTATTGGGTGAGTTTTTCGGAGACTTCAAACGATAAGCCGCGCACTTTTCCGTAGTCTATATTTTCTGGAAGACGCATATTTTCATACGCCTTGCACCGCTCTATTTCTGCCATTTGCCGATCAATATACCCCTGATATTTAATGCTTATCTCAACTTGCTCTTCGATTTGACGAAGAAGTGTTTTGTCGGCTGAAAGCGGCTGATGAGGCGCGTAAACGCCGTTTCTGAAACGCATCAGAGCCGCATAGTTGATTTCGGGACGGCGCAAAAGATCGGCTAAACAGTATTCCTGATCGGTTGTTTTTCCAAGCAGCAAAACGGTATCTTCATCGGAGAGTGTTTTTGGGTGCACCCAGGTGGAACACAACCTTTGCGTTTCACGCGAAACAGCTTCATATTTCTGGTTGAAAATTTTCCACCTGCCATCATCAACCAAACCCAACTGATGGCCAATTTCAGTTAATCGTCTGTCCGCGTTGTCTTCACGCAAACTCAGCCGATATTCGGCCCGGCTTGTAAACATTCGATAAGGTTCGCAAACGCCGCGCGTGACGAGATCGTCAATCAGAACGCCAATATAAGCTTGGTCGCGGCGAGGAAACCAGGCATCGCGTTCCTGAACCTTGAGCGCTGCATTGATGCCGGCGATCAGGCCCTGCGCAGCGGCTTCTTCATAACCTGTGGTGCCATTGATCTGGCCCGCGAAAAAGAGATTTTGAATCGCTTTTGTTTCCAGCGACGCTTTCAAACCACGCGGATCAAAATAATCGTATTCAATTGCATAACCAGGTCGCAGGAGATGCGCATCCTCCAAACCTTGAATGGAATGCACAAACTCAAGTTGCACATCGAATGGCAAACTGGTTGAAATACCGTTTGGATAATATTCATTCGTCATCAACCCTTCCGGTTCAAGGAAAATCTGATGCGATGCTTTATCCGCGAATCGGTGGATTTTATCCTCTACTGAAGGGCAATAACGGGGGCCTACACCTTCAATTGAACCGGAGTATATTGGCGAGCGATCTAATCCCCCGCGAATAATGTCATGCGTGCGCGCGTTCGTACATGTAATCCAGCATGGCAGTTGAGCTGGATGTTGATCTTCCCGGCCTATAAAGGAAAAAACAGGAATGGGATCAACATCGCCTTCCTGTTTTAACAGCCTGGAAAAATGAATTGTTCGCCCGTCGATCCGGGGCGGCGTCCCTGTTTTTAATCTTCCCTGTGCAATTCCGAGTGCTTTTAATCGCGCTGATAATGACAGAGCGGCTGGCTCACCCGCCCGTCCGCCCGTATGGTGATTGGCGCCGACATGAATTTTCCCATTTAAAAAAGTTCCAGCGGTCAAAATGACCGAACGCGCATGAAAACGGATGCCAATCTGCGTTTTCACTCCTGTGACGCGCTCGCTTTCGATGATTAAATCTTCAACAGCCTGTTGAAATAAAAAAAGCTTTGGCTGATTTTCAAGTCTGTGACGGACCGCCTGTTTATAGAGAGAGCGATCCGCCTGAGCGCGGGTCGCACGCACAGCAGCCCCTTTTGAACGGTTCAGGATACGAAACTGGATGCCCGCCTCATCTGCCGCAATCGCCATTGCGCCTCCGAGTGCATCCATTTCTTTGACAAGATGAGCTTTTCCAATCCCGCCAATTGAAGGATTACAACTCATCTGCCCTAATGTTTCCAGGCTATGCGTCAACAACAATGTTGAACACCCCATGCGGGCGCTCGCCAATGCCGCTTCCGTTCCGGCGTGACCTCCGCCAATGACGATGACGTCGAAAACTTCAGGAGAAGACATGGAATCTTGTGTGTTACTTTAAACGGCGTTTTATACGCTCGCGCAACTCTTTGCCCGCCTTGAAATGCGGCGCATATTTTTCAGGTATCTGAATTTTTTCGCCCGTTTTTGGATTGCGGCCGGCGCGCGCTGGGTAGCGTTTTAAACTGAAACTTCCAAAACTGCGGATCTCAACGCGCCCTCCCTGCGCCAGCGCGTTGGATATTGCGCTCAGCAGGATTTTAACCGCACAATCCGCGTCCTTCAAAGAGAGTTGCGGAAACTGGTCAGCGAGCAATGCAGTCAGTTCGGATGGGTTCATCGGAATCAGAAAACGAACCGCGCTCGCCGGAAAACTTCCGCCATCCGCCTGAGCGCATTTTTTTAGAGCATTTTTCAGTGAGATTGCACAAGGAGTCGAGCGCGAAGACAGTATGAATAATACGGCGAGCGCGAGCGACGCCGTGCAAGCCGCTGA
>NZ_CAFB01000061.1 GCF_000227585.1 Candidatus Glomeribacter gigasporarum BEG34
GAACGCGCTCTATGAGTTAGAGCTGCCCTTGCCCTTGGAACGCCGTACGCTGGCAAAACGGATTTATGAATCCTGGGCTTCAAATGTCGGTCTCGGCGTAGCGATTCGTAGCACGTGGTTCGGTTCAGACGCCGAGTTCGGCGCATTCATCCGCGCATGGTTTAAAAAAGACTTTCTGGAAGTCTCTGAAATCGAAGCGCAAGAAGAAATGGCGCGCCGTACAACGCCATCGGAAGAGATTGCGGACAACGCCTGCCCTGAATCCGTGGGCGCGGGAGAGACCACATGAACCTCCGCCCCTTCCAAATTGAAATCAACCGTCATCCGCCGTTTATCGGCCTGTTCGAGTCCAGCAGCGCGGCCTTGGATGCCTTCCACGCATTAGCGGCGGCTGAGGCGCGGATAGGCAACGGATTCCGGCTGGCGGTACAGCCCTATCGACCTGAAGGAGAAGGCAATGCCTGTATTGAACGATAGAGCTTTGCGGCCTCTCTACCGGAAGGCGGGGAGGGCGCTGGGTCAGTTGAACCAGCGGATAGACCGGTGGACGCGGCGGTATCCAACAACGACCGCCGTTCTGTTCGCGCTGCTTGGTTGGGTATTGCTCTGGCTGGCTCATCGGGGCGCGATATGCACATAGAAATCGAACACGGCGCATCGGCGCAGGAAACGCGCGACGCATTCTTAACCGCGCGTCAAACGGGTATCGGCGGCTCAGCGGCCAGACGCTGCGCATTCAATCGTTTGACCGATTTTTAGAACAAGCATGGAACAGGCTATTTTTCTGACCGAGAAACAAGTGGATGAATTAACAGGCATCAGCCGTGGTTGTACGCTCCATCGCGGCACGAAAATGGAGCGTAAAGTCATGAAATACGATCTCCAGGTTTCCCATCTGCGTACAACTGGTTTGGCGTTCTTTATCAATGCACGGGGTCGGCCTATTGTCACTCGCGCTGCCGTTGAAGGCCGGAAAGAAGAAGCGCAGATTGAAGCTGGATGGAACCCAAGACTTGCTTATTTAGCATAATCATGGGACGCAAACCATCCAAGAACATGAACTTGCCGCCTCGTATGCGGGCCAGACGCCAGCGCAGCGGCAAACTCTACTATTACTATGATACGGGTGGCGTGCCGCGTAAGGAAATCCCGCTTGGCAACGACTTTATTCAGGCGGTTCGGAAATGGTCTGAGCTTGAGGCTGAAACAGAACCACGCGCCTCTATTGTAACTTTCCGTCACGCTGCAGAACGGTATATACGCGATACTTTACCTCTCAAATCAGCTAACACGCAAAAAGTCGAAATGTTTGCGATGGTTAAGCTCATGGAGTTTTTTGATGATCCCCCTGCACCGCTCAAAGAAATAAAACCCGTTAATATTCGGCAATATCTTGACTGGCGCATTAGGAATGCCAGAGAGCGCTTAATAAAACTTGGACGCAAGCCAAAGGGTAACGAAGGGCAAGTGCGGGCTAATCGAGAAAAGCAGCTTTTTTCTCATATTTGGAATAAGGCGCGTGAATGGGGTTATGTCGACTTGGCTAATCCATGTGTTGGAATAAAAGGATACAAAGAGAAAGGAAGACAAGACATCTATATTCGAGATGATCTTTACCAAAGGGTTTACGAGCACGCAAAACAACCGCTTCGCGATGCAATGGACTTGGCTTATCTGACCGGCCAACGACCCTCTGATGTACTCGAAATGAATGAGTATGCAATAGATGAGGGCTGCCTTGTTGTGCAGCAAGGAAAAACAGGGACCAAAGTCCGAATCGCCATTGTAGGCGAACTCCAAGCGCTTCTAGAGCGAATTAGAACTCGAAAATCCAAGTATAATCCCCGCAACTTCGCTTTAATTGTTGATGAGCGCGGTCAGCAGTTCACTCTTGGGCGGCTTCAAGATGCGTTCGCGGTTGCAAGGGAAAAGGCGGGTATTCGCCCTGAAGCATTTCAATTTCGAGATCTGCGCGCGAAAGCAGCGTCAGACAAAGCTGAAGACACTGACTTGATGAGTGCACAGTATCAGCTTGGCCATGCTTCCGTAACAATGACAGAACACTACATTAGAAACAGAAGGGGTAAAAAAGTAGCACCTACAAAATAGCTCATTTTGCTCCGCAAACAAAATGACCCTCTAGCATTTATAGGTCTTCCAAGGCTGGAGTTTGCTGGAGTTTGCGGAGCAAAAAATTAGATAAGTATTTGAAAATAAAGTAAAAAGCCTGAGTTTCAGGTACTAGCGGGTAACTCCGTGCCGGTTCGACTCCGGCCTTGGGCACCATTTATTTTGTCTAACTATTTGTTTTATAAAGAAAATTCTCGCAGTTTGGCGTAAATTTGGCGTAACTGGCGAAAACTCTCTGACCCATTCAGCCCCTTGTGAACTGTCGGGTGAGCCACCCAGAGAGGCGTGTGGGATTGGTCTATTTGGGGTGGACGCCGGAAAAGGTAATTTTTAGGTCATCAAAAGGTAATGCGTTACCTTTGATAAAGGTAATGTAAGAAAAAATAAAAATCCTTATAAATCAACAGGATAGAGAAAAATCACCTTGTTGATTACCCCAAATTACCTCAAAATTACTTTTCGGTAATGCGCAAACCCTTGATCAATCAAGGGTTTGAAGCCTGTTTAGCCGGGTCGATGACCAAAATTACCTTTTCCGGAGGGCTTACCGAAAACAGGGTTGGGTGATAGAGATCACTGACTGCATCAAAAGTGCATCAAAACGCAACACTCCGCCACGTGTAAAATGCCCTTAATCCCTTGCCATTAGGGCTTTCCAGAGTTTTCAGCGTGCAACAGAAATCACGCTTTTTGTGAAAAAGGCAGGCGCGGGGGGACTGCGTTTTTAGGGGTTCTCTGGTGCTTGACGATGGAAGCCACGATAGGGCCATTGACTATAAAACCTTCACGCCACTTGATCTCTTCGGATAATTCCTGATGCCAACATCCCCTACAAATCCCCCTTCACACGCTGACGAAGCATGGAAAGACGCTCTAGACAGATACTTTCCAGAATTCATGCAATTTTTCTACGCCGATATCGCTCACAAGATCGACTGGCAAGCGGGCCATGAAATGCTGGATAAAGAACTGCTGGCGCTGACCACAGAATCGATGGTCGGCAAAAGGCTGGTCGATCAGCTCATCAAAGTCCGCTTTAAGGAAGGCCAGGACGGCTTTGTTCTGCTGCATGTCGAAGCGGTGCGACGCGCAAAGTCGCATACAGGGAATGAAGTTATAAGCTTCCAGGGGATTCTTGCCCCCTGTTCCTACGTAACGGGGTCACAGACCCTGCCTAGGCCGAGAGTCAGTAATAAAATCGGTCGAATGCAAGGCACGAAAGCGGGACGAGGGCGAGCCTTTCCGTCCTCGGACTGCCAAGGAAAAAGACGCAGGGTTAACGCGAGTGAACTATCGAGTCAGTTTCGTAACGTGCGAAAGAGTGAAATAAAGGCTGACACACTCTCACCAAAAGGTATCTGAGCGGTCAATCAAGTCATTTCGTTGATTGACGCAAGAACACACGCTCAGCGGAATAGAGATAGAACCCTCACGTCCTATCGTCCCTTATGCGGAACGCGGTAAGCCCGCTGGAGTCTCGGAAACGAGTAGGCCAAGCGCAAGCGAAGCGGAAATCTCCAGCGGGTAAAGGATGCGGGAGAAAGCCAATGCCTGGGGTAATGCTCAAGATACAGGCATATGCCTGACACGAAAGTGAGCCCACTTCCCGCGGGTCTTCACCGATAAATCGAGGTCACGGAACCCAATGCTTGTGAAAGATAGAGCCGCCTCTGGCATCGGAGCAAGCACACTCCCACGCGTGTGGCACAGTATCGACTGGAAAGCCACAGCGCACCGAGTGAGGAACCTGAGACGTCGTATTTATCGTGCGAGCCAATTGCAACAGCCTAATCGGGTACGCAGCCTGATGAAGCTGATGCTGCGAAGTCGAGCGAATCTGTATGCCGCTGTACGGCGAGTGACGCAAGACAACCCAGGCAAACGAACGCCTGGGGTGGACGGCCAGCTCGCCCGCACGGCAACAGAACGCGACCAGTTGATCCAACAAATGGGCCGCTACACCCTAGGCCGAGTCAAGCCCACACGACGCATTTACATTCCGAAACGGAATGGCAAAACCCGTCCGCTGGGCATTCCCTGTCTGGTCGACCGAGTGGCTCAAGCGATGGTCAAAAATGCGCTTGAACCAAGCTGGGAAGCGAGGTTTGAGCCCCACAGTTATGGCTTCCGTCCTGGACGAAGCGCGCATGATGCCCTTCAGTATACCTGGACGTGTTTACGTGCAAGTTGCAAGCGCCCCTGGGTTTTGGATGCCGATATCCAAGGCGCGTTTGACCAAATCAGCCATACGTTTCTGATGCAGAGCTTGGGAAACATCCCAGGCCGTGCGTTAATCCATGCTTGGCTGAAGGCAGGCTATTTAGAAGCGGGAAGCTGGTCAGCCACCGAACGGGGTACTCCGCAAGGCGGCATTATCAGCCCATTGCTGCTCAATATTGCCCTGCACGGTTTGGAAAACGACCTGCATCAACACTTCCGGTATCACCGGCCAAGAAATACACCAAGGATACGCTACACGGCCAAGGGTGCACGTTATCGTATCGTGCGTTACGCGGACGACTTTGCAATCATGGCGGAAACCCGCTTAGAAATCGAAAGGATTGTTCCCTTCATAAGCAGTGGGCTAGAGAAACGCGGTTTGCAGTTTCATCCCGACAAAACCCGAATCGTCCATATCGATGACGGGTTTGACTTTCTGGGAATGACGCTGCGCCGATTCAAAGGCCACTGTTTAACGAAACCCGACAAAAACCGAGTCGTGGAGCAACTCCGTTCCATTCGATGCTGGCTAAAACAACCTCCCTCCATGACACCCGAAGGCGTGATTCGGCAACTGAACCCTATCTTACGGGGTTGGGCTCAGTACTATCAGCCTGGGGTCAGCAAAGACACGCTCCAATGGATGAGCCATCAACTCTGGCGAGCCCTATGGCGATGGTGTCTACGGCGCCATCCTCAAAAAGGAAAAAGATGGGTGCGACAAAAATACTACCGCACCCTTCAAGGAAGGCAATGGAGATTTGCCACCGAGGTCAAAGATGGGCGAGGAAAGCGTAAAATGCTCCGCCTCTTCGATCTGGGTGACATGCCCATTCGACGTCACATTCTGGTCAGGGATACCTATGCCCCGGATGATGCCGCGCAAGCTGCCTACGGCGAGCAACGCCAAAGGCAGCGAAGCCGCCTCTACTGGGGACAAGACAAACAACCCGGCCGCATCGCCCGCGCACAAGCAGGGCGATGTCCGCAATGCGGCGAGCTTATACTGAATGGAGAAAAACTCCATCTTCACCATCGCCATCCCGTCCAACAGGGTGGCAAGGATACGGATGATAACCTTGTCTGGTTGCACAAAGTCTGCCATCAACAGATTCATGCTCGGCCATAACAGTATGCAAACAGCTCGAAGGCTTGAGCCGGATGATGGGAAACTGTCAAGTCCGGTTCTTAGGGGAGGGGTGCAGGGCGACCTGTCACCTCTTACCCGACCAGGGCGATTACGAAACACATCTTGCGCAAAGATTGTTTGAATATTTTTATCGACTTTATGATCGTTATCGATTACCGATTATCACGATGGCGATATTGACGGACGACAGTCCTACTTGGCGTCCTGACCGTTACCAAATAAATGCGTGCGATCTGAGCATATTAGATTTTCAGTTTTTCCCGAAAAAACTGTTGGATTATCAAGGCCAAGAACCAGAATTGCTTGAAATGGATAATCCATTTGGGACAGTGGTTGTAGCTCACTTATCGGCGTTGGCAACCCGCCCTGATCCAGAAGCGCGTTATCAGCACAAATTCTCTTTAACCCGCCGCCTATGAAAAGGGGCTGACACGCGACGCGATCCTGCGTCTGTTTTATTTCATCGATGGTATATTGACGCTGCCTGAAACGCTTGGCGTGCGCTACAAAGAGGCCATCTATCAATTGGAAAAGGAGCGAAACGTGGCATATATCACGAGCATCGAGCAGATGGGCATCAACAAAGGCTTACAGCAAGGGCTACAGCAAGGCGAGAGCACCCTGCTTCGTGTCCAATTAGAAGATATTTTTGGTGAACTACCCGAACAATATCAACAGCAATTAACCGCAGCAGATTCAGACACGCTGCTTAAGTGGGGTAAGCGCATCCTCAAAGCCAAAACACTCGCCGACGTTTTTCAGAACAGTTAATTATTGTTCACCCGCCAACACCAAAATTCAGCCCCAAGTCAGAAGTCGCCTACAAGTTTATCTGGGCGTTTTACCATTTGTCCGTCTTTTATTTGTTTGAGCTTGGCCCGCGCAATGTTCTGTGCTTCATAAAGCTGCTGAGGATTGCGGGATTCGACAATCGCGGTCAGCAAGGCTTCGCTGGTGAAAACGGAAAGCAGGACATTTTCGGGAATGACACTTGTATTCCCGCTCTGATTCGCAGCCCGAATTTCCTCCACTTTTCGACTTAAGCACATTTCGATCTCTTGCACATTTTCTGCAATCACCCCTTGCACAAGCATTTGTCGCAAAAATTCAGAAACGCTGATTCCATGCTCGTTTGCCTTGCGCCGGTAGAAGCTGGCTAGCTCTTCATCGAGGCGGAGGCTGAATGGCATGGTTTTTCCTTTTCCGATTCCTTTTGGTCGCGGCACTTTCCAGTCTCCGTAAGAGTTATATCAAAGCATAGCCCCTTCGGTGTAGTCACCTGTAGTTCTCGGTGTCGCCACGCTCAAACCCTTATACAGGTTGGCTTTCAGCCATTGCAACGGAGTTGCGTGGTGTGTGACACGTTTTAAGGGGAGCGGGGCGTGCCCCGCGCATCAGGGATTTCATGACATTTTGCATCTGGATAACCTCAGTGGACGAAAAGGCTTTTTTGCTAAAACGACAGACGTTGTTCTCTTTGGGGTCGTCTCAGAAAACGGAATTTAAAGCACGTTAAGCCGGTAGCATCGGTCGTAGTGGCTTGAACTTGCCAGCGCCGATCTTGACGCTGCTGCGCCAGACGTAATCGCCAATCAAGTTGGGATAGTGACTACATATAGCTGCAAAATCGGCTATCTGATCGATCAGAATAAATTGTGCATGTTATTGATAGGCTACGCCTTAGCTGCTTTTGCGTAAGCGCTTTACTTTCTGCACCCGTTTCTTCTTTGGGGCCGTTTTTGCATCGTATGATCATCCTCAAATTCTTGGTCAATCTATTCTTTTATAAGTAGATCACTTTATGTATGAGTTGACCATGAGCAAAATCTCTTTGATGATCTATTCGGCTATCTACTCAATGATCTACTCAACCATCCACTGATTTCAGCCCTTTAAGGCGGACAGGATAAGTGAAGCGACTTCTAGAAAGGTCAGTGAAGCTAGGTTAGTCAGGGCGCTTATCATGCTGTCTCAAGATATCAGTGATGAAAAGATTATCAAGGCGCTCAAAGAGGTCTGGTAATTTCGATATCTTTTTACTCTAAAGGTAGTAGTTATTTATACTTCTATTGAAGTAATAATTTAGATGCGATTATGTTGACATCTGGTATATGATATAGTATAAATTTCCTATGTTTAGGAAACCAGTTTATGAATTTATTCCAGAGAAAAATGCTCTGCTTATCAAGAAGCGGGGAATTGGGGAGCATATCAATTTGACGGAGATTATATCCGGCAGCAGGGAAAACACCCAGAAAAGGAACAGTCAGGCCCTTACGGCTCTTCTCTCAGGCTGAATGTGCTTTATTGTCCGTTCCGTGACGCGACCCCAAGGTTCACAAATTGAAGCGCTTTGGAAAGCAGAGCAAAACTCATCTTAATCCGACTCCTGAAAAAATCGTCAGGCCAAGCGGGTTGATTTTGAAGCCGGTCACCCGTTTATTGATCACTGCATAGTCCGTCGCATAAGCGATAGGCGTAATCGGCTGTTCTTGTTTGAAGATTTGCTGCGCTTTGAGATAAAGCTGGGTGCGTTTGTCCATATTAATGATTTGAACCGATTTCTGAATCAAATCGTCAAAGGTCTTATTGCGCCACTTCGAGAAATTGAAACCATTGCGCCCTGCGTCAGAATACAAAATCTGAAGCGATTTATCAGGATCAGGGATATTACT
>NZ_CAFB01000060.1 GCF_000227585.1 Candidatus Glomeribacter gigasporarum BEG34
GTCGGAGATAGGGGCTATTATGAGAAGATTACCGCTTCCCTGTTGAGGATTTCCACACAAACAATATATCCCGATTCAAGCCGATGTGGCTCGTTCGAGCCTGCGGCTGGAAAAAGTGCCTGTGGCATAGCCATATAGCAGCAGGGTGGGAGGGTAGGCTTTGCCGCCACCTTTGGCGTACCTGCTCGTTACAGCACTCAAGTCCAGCTTCTCGACAACTTCCACAATAGACCTGTTGCGTAATAG
This sequence comes from Candidatus Glomeribacter gigasporarum BEG34, assembly GCF_000227585.1. GTDB lineage: Bacteria > Pseudomonadota > Gammaproteobacteria > Burkholderiales > Burkholderiaceae > Glomeribacter > Glomeribacter gigasporarum_B. Next base: position 247 of record NZ_CAFB01000060.1, read on the forward strand.
GGTTTTAGGGCCTTTTTGTGGAATTTGAGTCTACAAAATAAGGGGTTTTTCGAAAATCGGACTTTTTGCTCGAAAAGCCATCTTCAAAAATCCCGTGTTTTTTTGAGGGTTGGTTGGGGTACCTGGCAGTTACCTTTCCTAACAGCCACCGGCCTTTAGGCCGGTGGAGATAACGATTGGGAGGGGTAAACCCCTCCCAATCTCGCGCGCCCTTGAAACCCTCGGCCTTCAGGCCGGGGTTGGGCGCTTACCGCCCTAAAGGGCGAGGTTTCAAACCAGAGTTAGTTTTACGATGAAAGAATTTTTCGAAATTGAACCTGCATTTAACCCGGATGCAAGAGTCATAGTATGCGAGGGCGATACACTCACGCAGCTGAGGGTACTGCCGGATAATGCCTTCAGGCTGGTGGTCTCTTCGCCGCCCTATAACCTGGGAAAAGCATATGAAAAACAGGTCCGGCTGCAAACCTATCTGGATTGGCAAACGGACATTATTCGAGAAATGCAACGGGTCACTGCCGAGAATGGAAGTATCATCTGGCAAGTAGGCAATTTTATAGACAAAAGTGAAGTGTTTCCGCTGGATATTTATTTCTACCCGATCTTCAAGTCATTCGGGATGCAGCTTAGAAACCGGATTGTCTGGCATTTTAACCACGGTCTTCATGCATCCAACCGCTTTTCAGGGCGTTACGAAGTTCTGCTCTGGTTTACAAAAACCCAACAATATGTGTTTAATCTAGACCCTGTGCGTGTTCCTTCAAAATACCCTGGAAAACTGCATTACAAAGGTAAGAAAGCAGGCCAGCCGAGCGGGAATCCTCTGGGAAAGAACCCATCCGATTACTGGACACTGCTTTGCCATGAATGGGACACAGGATTAATGGATATTCCTAATGTGAAGGCAAATCATCCAGAAAAAACTGTGCACCCTTGTCAATTTCCGGTCGAACTCATAGAAAGATGCCTGTTGGCTTTAACCCACGAGCAGGATTGGGTGTTAGACCCGTTTGGGGGGGTTGGCAGCAGCCTGATCGCCGCACTTAAACATCAGAGGCGCGGGATGATCATTGATAACAATCCACACTACCTGGAACTGGCAAGGCAGCGGATTAGAGATTTTCAGAATGGCACGCTGAAAATCCGCCCCTTTGGGAAGTCGGTTCATCAACCTACCGGAAAAGAAAAAGTCGCGCAGATACCACTGGCATGGCTGAAAAACGCCAGTCCGCAGGCAAGTCTTATATGAAGATAGTCGCACAGTATGATTTCAATGGTGGCAAATCTATAGTTGAACAGAAATACGCATTTGAGTTGCGTCAAATTGAAACTGTCGTCCAGTCGATTGATTCTGCGTGCTATATGACTAAGAGAAGCACTGAAAAAACGATGATGGGCAAAATGCTGTTTGCCCCAATAGAGATTAACAAGGCTTTTAGACGTGAATTCAACAAAATAGGCTGGTCAAATTACAGGGTGGTCTGTGAATATCGGTACGGTGAATTTCTAGAAGGCTATCTCCCTTCGAAAAACATATCATCTAAGCCCTTTCGAGACATGGATTTTATAAAGCCGGATATCAAGCTGGGCGTTGAAGTGCAATTCGGAAAGTATGCGTTTATGGTCTACAACGTCTGTGCAAAAATGACAATCTTCAGCAACATGGGTATCATCGATACAGGCGTCGAAATTGTTCCGGTCAAGCATTTCGTGGATCGAATGAGCACAGGCGTTTCCTATTTCGAGCAGTTTGCATGGGATTTGGCACATCGCGGCATATCGAATATTGACATTCCGGTTTTGATACTTGGCATAGATGCTTGATTTTTAGGTAGTGACTCAAAGGAATTGATCGATTAAAATCATATTCCCATAAGCAGCAAAATGAGGATGTGGATGGCACTTACTCAAGTAGCCTGCCCCTTATGCGCATCACAGCACGTAGTCAGATTCGGTATCAATCGGCAAAAGAAGCAGAGGTACCAGTATCGCAATACAGAGTGCAGTAAAGACCCCTTTATTCTAGTGTATGCCCACAAGGGCTATTTGCCCGAAACCAAACGGGCTATTGTCGAGCTGACCTTAAATGGCAGCGGCATACGGGATATTTCTAGAGTATTAGGCATCAGCGTCAATACCGTACTATCAGAGTTAAAAAAAGAGGCGCGTCTCTCCAAAATATAAATCGCTCATTCTTGGAATCAAAAGCGCATACCGTCAAAAGCGTGCTCATTAAGCAAGTGGCATCCGTAGAGATCGATGAAATGTGGAGTTTCGTTAAAAACAAGGGCCATCAGCGCTGGCTCTGGCATGCTATTGATCATGAAACGGGTCATGTGCTGGCGTATGTCTTTGGCGACAGAAAAGATGTCGTTTTCAAGCAGCTTAAAAGGCTTCTGGAACCTTTCGGCATTCAACATTATTACACGGATGATTGGGGGGCTTATGAACAGCAGTTACCTGAACAGCAACATACAATCAGCAAAAGCAACACTCAGAAGATCGAAAGAAAACTCCTGACTTTACGCACTCGCATCAAGCGGCTGGCAAGAAAAACAATTTGCTTTTCCAAACTGGAAAAACTGCATGACATCGTGATTGGCTTGTTCATCAATCGCTTTGAATTTGGGGTGGCTGTGTAGCATCAATCCCTTTGAAGCATTACCAGAACCTGTTTACGATCTGTCACGAGCGCCCGTCAGGCAGGGAAGGACGGAGCGCAGGAAGCGGAGCATATATGAAATATGTGAGCATTCCGAGCACCGCCCGACTCTGTATCACGGGTGCGCAGTAAGATCGCGAACAGGTTCTTAGAGATCAAAAGAATGACCGGGGAACCGCACCATGACATCGCATCGCAACGCGCAGCACTGCGCGCCGCATCGGGGCTTTACGCTCATCGAACTGATGATCGTGCTGGCGATTATCGGCGTTGTCGCTGCCTATGCCATTCCCGCCTATCAAGACTATCTCGCCCGCAGCCGGGTGGGGGAAGGACTGGCGCTTGCCGCCTCAGCGCGTCTTGCCGTTGCGGAGAACGCCGCGAGCGGCGTATCACTGGACGGCGGATTCGATTCGCCGCCGTCCACCCGCAATGTTGAGTCGATCAAAATCTCGTCTGAAAACGGGCAAATCGTCATTGCTTATACGCCGCGCGTCGCGCCCGCCGGTTCAAATATATTGGCGCTCGTCCCCTCAGTGCCTGATGATCCCGCCGCGCCAACCGCGCGTATTGCGCTGCAACCGGGAACGCTTCAGTCGGGGACGCTGACCTGGGAATGCTTCGCCGCGGATAAAACCGACTCATCACTGCCTGCCCCCGGCCCCGGCCCCTCTCCCGCTGAAAAAACCACGCTGCTGCCCCGCTTTGCGCCGCCGGAATGCAGAAAAACGTAGCGCATTATATGGATTCCGCTTGCCCGGCCGCCGCATCCGCCGCTTCAGAGGAACGGCCATTCACCACCCAACGCAGCAACACCATACCGGGAATTCCCAACGCCGCGCAGAATAGGAAGAAATTGAACCACCCCATCATTTCGACAAAATAACCTGCGCTGGCATTGATAAAGGTGCGCGGCACCGCCGCGAGACTGGTAAACAGCGCAAACTGGGTTGCGGTATAGCGCCGGTCGGTTGTGCTCGCAATGTAGGCGGTAAAGGCAGCCGTACCCAATCCGATGGTGAAATATTCCAGTCCATGCGCCAGCGCCAAGCCAGACAGTACAGGCCCTGCGCGCGCCAGCCATGCAAATCCGAGCGTGGAGAGGATTTGCGTGATACCGAATACCCACAAGCCGCGCGCGATGCCCATCCGGCTCAACAGAACGCCGCCGAGCAAACCGCCCACGACGCCTGTCCATAAACCGGAGGTTTTGGCAACGATGCCAATCTGGGTTTTGCTAAAGCCAAGATCGAGATAAAACGAAGTGGATAATGCCGTCGCCATATTATCGCCGAGCTTGTATAAACAGATGAAAGCCAGCACGAGCAGCGCGCGGCGCCATCCACAGCGTGCAATAAATTCACGGAAGGGCATCACCACCGCTTCGCCAAGCGTTTTGGGCGGCGCGCCGGCAAGGGTGGGTTCTCTAATCAAAAAGGTCATCAACATGCCGGGCAGCAGGCAGGCTGCCGTGATCACGAAAACCGCGGACCACGGCAGATGATCGGCCAGAATTAAGGAGAGTGCACCCGGAATCAGGCTGGACAGCTTATACGCATTGACATGAATCGCCGTACCTAGTCCCTGTTCATGGTCTTTAAGCAGCTCGCGCCGATAGGCGTCAATCACAATATCCAGACTCGCGCTGAAAAACGCCAGCGCGGTTGCCAGCGCTGCAACCGACCAGATCGACTGGCGCGGCGGGATAAAGCCGAGCGCGGCGATGGACCCGCATACTAAAATCTGCATCAGCAGCATCCAGCCGCGCCGCCGTCCTAGAGCGTTTTTCAGCGGCTTGCACTGCGTCGCTTCACGCTCGCCGTATGAACTCGCTGCGGGGTCGCCTCCATCGCTTCGCGATGGAGACCTGCTCCGCCCGCCATCGATCTCCATACTGTCTTCGCGCTTGCTCCTTGNGCAATCTCACTGAAAAANGCTCTAGAAAAATTTTCATTTAATTAATGTTTATATCTGGTGACTTTTATGCAGCTCTGAAATAGCTACGTTGGATGCGATTTAAATGAAAAATGTTCTAGTGATTGGCAATGGCGGGCGCGAGCATGCTTTGGCCTGGAAGTTGTCTTTATCGCCGCGCGTGCAATGCGTGTATGTAGCTCCCGGAAACGGCGGCACGGCCCTCGAGGCGCGCGTGCGCAATATTTCGATTCCCGTCACTCACCTGAGCGCGCTCGCGGATTTTGCAGATCGGGAAGCGGTCGATTTCACGGTCGTCGGCCCCGAAGCGCCGCTTGCAGCCGGCATTGTTGACCTGTTCCGCGCGCGCGGGCTGCGGATTTTCGGCCCGACGCGCGCCTGCGCGCAACTCGAAAGTTCAAAAGCCTTTGCCAAAGCGTTTATGCAGCGGCATGGCATCCCAACCGCCGCATCCGCGAGTTTTGCTGATCCGGAGAGCGCGCATCCATATGTGGAGCGGCAAGGCGCGCCCATTGTCATCAAGGCGGACGGGCTGGCCGCCGGCAAAGGTGTAGTCGTTGCGCATCAGTTGGATGAAGCGCACGCGGCGATTGAGACCCTGTTTGGCAATGGCAGCGCGTGCGTCGTGATTGAGGAGTATTTGAGCGGCGAAGAAGCGAGTTTTATCGTGATGGCCGACGGCGAACATGTGCTGCCGCTCGCGTCGAGCCAGGACCACAAGCGTTTGGGCGATGGAGATACCGGCCCGAATACCGGCGGCATGGGCGCGTATTCGCCTGCTCCGGTGATCACGCCGCAACTGCATGCGCGCATCATGCGCGAGATTATTTGGCCCGCCGTGCGGGGGATGGCGCAGGAGGGCATCCGCTATACCGGATTTCTGTACGCGGGCTTAATGATCGACGCGCACGGCGCGCCGAAGATGCTCGAATTCAATTGCCGACTTGGCGATCCGGAAACGCAGCCGATTCTGATGCGACTGCAAAGCGATCTGGCAACGGTTATTGAACGCGCGCTTTCGGGCGCGCTCGATTCCATCACTCTGGAATGGGATCCGCGCGCCGCGCTCGGCGTGGCGCTCGCCGCGCGCGGATATCCGGATGCGCCGCGCTGCGGCGATATGATCACCGGCCTCCCTGCGTCCACGGAGGATGTGCACCTCTTCCACGCCGGTACGACACAGCGCGAAAATCAATGCCTGACCTCCGGCGGTCGCGTATTGTGCGTGACCGGCCTGGCGGATTCGATTGAAGCCGCGCGCGCGCGCACTTATTCAGCCATTGCACAGATTCATTTCGACGGCATGCACTACCGGCGTGATATTGGCGCACGCGCCTTAGCCTGAATGCGCATCGCGCTTGGCCTTCAATACAACGGCGCTCTATTTTCAGGCTGGCAGTCGCAGCCGCACCGGAATACGGTGCAGGATGCGCTTGAGCGCGCGCTCGCCGCATTTGCGCGAACATCAGTTTCAACCATCACCGCGGGCCGTACCGATGCCGGCGTGCATGCGCTGGAGCAAATTGTTCATTTTGATACGGACATCAAGCGCGCCGAGTTTTCGTGGGTGCGCGGCCTCAATGCTTTCCTGCCGGACAGTGTCGCCGTGCAATGGGCGCATGCGGTGCCTGACGCATTCCACGCGCGCTTTAGCGCGGTGGAGCGATGCTACGACTATGTGCTGTATATCCATCGGGTGCGCGTGCCGTTGCTTGCGGGCCGCGCCGGATGGATTCATGCGCCGCTGGATATCGATGCGATGCGCGTCGCGGCGCGCGCTTTAATTGGTATACATGACTTCTCCGGGTTCCGTTCATCCGAATGTCAGGCAAAATCGCCCGTCAAACATCTGTACGCGCTGGATATTGACATGCGGGGCGCTTTTATCTTTTTCCGTTTTCGCGCCAACGCGTTTCTGCACCATATGGTGCGCAATATGATGGGGTGTCTGCTCGCGATCGGGCGCGGCCGCCAGCCGGCCGGCTGGATGCGCGCTGTGCTTGAGGCGCGCGACCGCTGCAACGCCGCGCCAACGTTTATGCCCGATGGCTTGTATCTGACGCGCATTCGCTACCCGGACGAATTCGATCTGCCTTCATCGGCGCATTTCACCCTCTTTTGAATGACTCTTGCGAACATGAACTGGCTTGACAAACTCCTGCCTCCGAAAATCAAACCTGCCGACCCGCAGAGCCGCAAAAGCATGCCTGAGGGCTTATGGATCAAATGCCCCTGCTGCGAAGCGGTTCTGTACCGCGCCGATGTTCAGAAGAATCTGCATGTCTGTCCCAAATGCGCACACCATATGCGGATTGGCGCGCGCGCGCGGCTGGATCATCTGCTCGACGCAGAAGGTCGTTATGAAATCGGCCAGGACATCGCGCCTGTCGATGCGCTGAAATTCAAAGACAGCCGCAAATATACCGAGCGTCTTAAGATGGCCGCGCGCGAGACGGGCGAGACGGATGCGCTGATTGTCTTTGGTGGCGCCATTCACACTTTTCCAGCCGTTGCCGCCTGACTTTGAATTTGCTTTTATGGGCGGGTCGATGGGATCGGTCGTTGGCGAACGCTTTGTGCGCGGCGTCAAGGCCGCGCTGGACGCGCATGCGCCGTTTATCTGCATTGCCGCGTCCGGCGGCGCGCGCATGCAGGAAAGTATGCTCTCGCTGATGCAGATGGCAAAAACAACCGCTATGCTGCCACAATTATCCGCGGCTGGCCTGCCATTTATTTCGGTGTTAACCGATCCCACGATGGGGGGCGTATCCGCCAGTTTTGCGTTTCTTGGCGACATCGTGATTGCCGAACCCAAAGCGTTGATCGGCTTTGCTGGCCCGCGCGTGATTGAGCAAACCGTGCGCGAGACCCTGCCGGAAGGATTTCAACGCGCCGAGTTCCTGCTGCAAAAAGGCGCGATTGACATGATTATCGACCGCCGGCATATGCGCGACGAAATCGCGCGGCTGATTGCGCTGCTGACCCGGCAACCGGAGGTTGGAATGGCAGCTTGATCATAAAACTCAACATCAGTGGTTCATGCCACTATAATGTAGGATGCTTTGGATATGCGTATAGCCCAGGTGGCGGAATTGGTAGACGCACTAGTTTCAGGTACTAGCGGGTAACTCCGTGCCGGTTCGACTCCGGCCTTGGGCACCAGCCTTATTTAGTAAGGCGTGAAGAATGTTTTAAGCGCTGAAAAATCTGCGCAGTTTGCTCCGCAATTTTGGCTCTGCTCCGCAATTTTTGCACGGGGTATGGAGTTGACCGCCTAATATTTCTGCAAACCTCTTCCCTTGGGGATGCTGATTTTGCATGAAGTAGGCTTATAGTAGCGCTCGTCTCTGAGTGTCCTTTCACGCTTGCGCTGCGCCTCATTTTCAATATCAAAGTGCACTGAGCGCACAAATTCTTTTACAGGGTCTTCTTGGCCTGCATCAATCCTCTGTATCCGCTTTTTATTCTGTACACGGAATAGACGAACGGATTAACGAGCGTTCCGTCGGCGTAATAGGCGCGTACAGTCAGCCAGTCTTGATCTGAGGCGTCCTCTTCCAGATGAACGTGGATGATTCGGCCTTCATATTCAAACGTTTCCAGGATTTCGGA
>NZ_CAFB01000059.1 GCF_000227585.1 Candidatus Glomeribacter gigasporarum BEG34
TCGCGCATTGTGGCCGTCGATCTCTCAGAACCTGTGCATGATCTTACGGTGCCCCCATGAGATAGGGCCGGGTTGCCTGGTTAAGAGAACTGTTCAGGTAGAACAGATGTAGAGGGAGAGCGGAGAAATTCAGGCGCATGTTTTTGTATTATCTTCACAAGTATCTCTTCAACTTGATCTGCAAGATGACTGATGTTGACTGGAGGAGAGTGAGCTTGGTTTTCTTCTTGCGCCGTGGATACTAATTTTTCCCGTCCTACGTTAAGTTGTTTCAGTCCGCTTGCTATTTTTTTATTTTGTTCATCTGCATTGCTGCGCAGAACATTAAGGTCTTGATCTGCAAACTTTTTCCACTCCTGGAAATCTTCCAGAATTTTCCGAAGCTCAGAGATTTTTCGTACCGATCCTGAAATGGTTTCGACGGAAACTGTTAATTTTGCGATTTTATCTTCTAGTTTCAGATTATTTTGAGTCAGTCCCTCCAATTTGCTCTCTTGTTGTCTAAAAGACGTTTGCAGTTGTTCAAATGAATTTTTTTGGGTTTCTTGTTGAGTTGTGAGTTTTTGTTCAAGATCGGAAGTCTGTGTATTGAGGTGATCTATATAGCCATAAATTTTTTGATTTTCCGATTGTGAAGAGGATTTTATTGTGGCGAGCTGGCTTTTTACACCATCTAATTCCTTCCCTTCATTTGAATCTTCTGCCCGAAGCGCATTTATCTGAAACTTAATTTGCTCTAACATGTTTCTTAATGCCTCAAATTCTTGATTAACGCTGTTCTGGAATGGAACCAAATAAGTATTATTGAAGCTTGATGCTGTTTGCTCGATGTTTTGTTCTTGTTTCTCGATCTCGCATATATCCTGCACCTGACTTTCAGAGTCTAAGGTACTCTTGGAATTCGACGGAATTCCATATTCATATCCATGTGGTGTAAGCTGATGATTAAGTGTTGATTGCTGGGTGTAATGCGACCCAGCTTTGGAACGAGAGGCGGCCCTGATTTCTGTGATTAAAGTGTGTAGCTTTAGTAGAAGCTGATGCAGCTGATCATTCGCATTCCTGTGATCGGTTGTTTGTACCACTATTGTCTGTACTTGTGGATTGCGTATGGCCTCTAGTATTTCCTTGACGATCGGACGCACGACCGTTTGGACAATGAGATAGCAAGCAACGCCAAATGCGGCAAGCACAAGCAGGTCCAGCAAGGTTGAGACAATACCGGGCAGGAAACCTAGAGTGGTGAGTGCGCAAATCACTGTTTTGCTTTGTCCGGTAATCGCCGCGGCAAGGGTCGCGCTGCTGCCGCCCGCTAAAAGCGTATTGATGACGCCAAATTTTTGTATTTGTTCGCCGCAAGAACGGATCGGATCAACAATGGTTTGAAATAAACCCTTTACGCCGCTTTCCAGCGCTTCCAGGCACTCCCGAATCTGGTCAAGCTGCTGCTGCACTTGCTCTGGCCTCAATAGAGCAGGCAGCTCCCCGCCGTAACGAGAGTAGTAATCAATCATGGTTGGAACGAAAGAGGATGGAAGCATGATACAACTCCTGTTGTCATTTATTCAGTGTTTTATGGTTTTGTGGACCAGTCGGCCTGATTGAGCAGAGAATGCCAAGCGGCGCGCGCCAGGGCATGGATGCTGCCCGATTGGATGATTGCTGATCAATATGAAGCGGAGAAATTTTAACTCCCTGATTGAGCGTTTCCTTGCAGGGGAAATTCAATATTGATCAAATGGCTGTGCATTTCCGCCTGCAACGGTTTTTGGCAGCGTCCCTGTAAAATTCACATCCGGTTGCGTTAGAGCCTGTTCACGATTCTTTCTGCGCGCCCGTGAGCCTGCGTCGGGCGGCGCTCGGAATCTCCATGTCTATATATATTCCGGGTTCTGCGCTCTGTCCTTGCAAGGCTTCTGGACGCTTGTCACAAATCATGCACAGGCGCTTAAACGGTTTCTTTTTCTTATATAGTGGAGTCATTATGTCGTATCAACATATCCAAATCCCCGGCGGAGACAGAATCGTCGTCAAGCCCGATGGTTCGATCCAGGCATCCGAGCAGCCCATCATTCCGTATATTGAAGGCGACGGGATTGGGGCCGATATCACGCCGGTGATGATTCAGGTCGTTGATGCAGCGGTTCAGAAAGCATACGGTAACCGCCGGAAAATTCAATGGATGGAGGTATACGCGGGCGAAAAATCAGCCGAAGTGTACGGCGCGCAGGTGTATCTGCCTGAGGAAACGCTCGCGGCGCTCAAAGAATATGTGGTATCAATCAAAGGGCCGCTGACCACGCCAGTAGGCGGCGGCATGCGGTCGTTAAATGTTGCGTTGCGCCAGGCGCTGGATTTATATATTTGTTTGCGGCCAATCCGTTATTTCAGCGGTGCGCCCTCGCCATTACGCGAACCGGAAAAAACCGATATGGTGATTTTCCGTGAAAATTCGGAAGATATTTACACGGGCATTGAATGGCCAGCCGAATCCGCAGCGGCGAAAAAAATCATCCGTTTTCTGCGCGAAGAGATGGGTGTGACCGAAATCCGCTTTCCCGACACTTCGGCGATTGGCATTAAACCCGTCTCGCGCGAAGGCACCGAACGCTTCATGCGCAAGGTGTTCCAGTATGCGATTCAGAACCGGCACGCTTCGGTCACGCTGGTGCATAAAGGCAATATCATGAAATATACCGAAGGCGGTTTCTGCCTATGGGGCTACGCGCTGGCGCAGAAGGAATTCGGCGCGCAGTTGATCGACGGCGGTCCGTGGATGCGGTTTAAAAATCCGCAGAATGGTCAGGATATCGTTGTGAAAGACGTGATTGCAGATGCTTTCCTGCAGCAGATTCTGTTACGTCCCGCAGAACATGACGTGATTGCGACATTGAATCTGAACGGCGATTATCTTTCCGATGCATTGGCCGCTCAGGTGGGCGGGATCGGGATTGCCCCCGGCGCAAACCTGTCGGAGTCGGTGGCAATGTTTGAAGCCACGCATGGCACTGCGCCCCGGTATGCAGGGCAGGATAAAGTCAATCCTGGTTCGGAGATTTTGTCCGCCGAGATGATGCTGCGCCATATTGGCTGGGTCGAAGCCGCCGAAATCATTCTAGCGACAATGGCTGAAACCATTGCGCAAAAACGGGTGACCTATGATTTTGCGCGCGTGCTTGAAGGCGCAATCCAGCTTTCCTGTTCAGGCTTTGGCCAAGCGCTGATTGAGAATATGTGACAATATTGACGCATACTGGCAGGATCGGCATAATTCTGCCCCTCTTGGGCGAACTAGCTCAGTCGGTTAGAGCGACGGAATCATAATCCGCAGGTCCGGGGTTCGAGTCCCTGGTTCGCCACCAAAGCTGATCCTTTACATCCGAATACACGGAGCAGAGAAGCGACACAGGGCAAGCCGATGAAAAATGCTCTAAATATAGTATGCGGTGCGCGTCATCATCCGCGCAGCGGCGCGCATCAGATCGCGCACCGGGCGCGGCAGCTTGATTGCGCCGGCGTGATGCGCCGCGTGCGCATGCCCCATTTCATCGAGACGCATCTGTTCGAGAATCGCGCGCGAAGCCGCATCGTCAACGGGTAAACGCGCCAGTTGACGCTCAAGGTGTTGGGTCACTTGCCGCTCTGTTTCCGCCATAAACCCTAAACTGGCGCGATCTCCCGCTTTGCCCGCGAGCCATCCAATTGTAAAAGCGCCGCCGTACCACAAGGGGCTCAACCAGCTTGGGCGCGCGCCGAGCGCTTCCAGCCGCTTTAAGGTCCAATTGAGATGATCTTCCTCTTCGCGCGCCGCGCGTTCGAGCAGGGGTTTTAGAAAGGCCGAGCGCGTTGCGCAGTATTGCGCCTGATACAATGCCTGCGCGCAAATTTCGCCGGCATGATTGACGCGCATGAGCGCTGCGGCGCGCCTTCCGTCACGAGTGGATAACGCGGCGCGCAACGTACCGTTTTCAGGCTTGGGAATGGGGCGCGCGGCGCGCACAGTACCGGTTAACACGCGCACGCTTCGATCCAATTGGACAATCAGGCGGTCAAAAAAAATCATATATATATAAAAAGTTGCAGAAAAGTCACAGATATTCTGAATTCACTATTTTACAGAAGGCTTCATCTTCAATGCAGGTTCCGGTTTTGTTATAGTACTGAAAAGATGGAGCTTCGGCCCCGGAGCGTGTATAAATGATGCGAGGATTCCGAACGCCGCCCGGCGCAGGCTCATGGGTGCGCGGTCAGGGCAAGGCCCAGGGGCTTTGGGATAATTTTACAAATCACTGAAGATTGACTTGGAGATATTAAATGAAGAAGACACTTCTTGCTCTTGCAGCCTTAAGCGCATACGCGGGTATCGCGCAGGCGGATGAAAGCGCCTCAGCGCTGTCTGGCAGCTCCGTGACGCTGTATGGTGTCTTTGATGCGAGCATTCACTATATAAGCGATGTCCAGGTGGCGCAGGACAAAGGAGAGAACGGGCGCAGAGGCAAGCCGTTGTACGGCATGTCCGGCGCTGGTTTGCAACAGACCCGCTTTGGGCTGCAGGTTGTGGAAAAGTTGAACAACAATATGGCCGCGCTGGCTGTGCTGGAAGGTGGAGTGAATTTTAATAATGGTCGCTCAGGTCAAGGTGGCACGCTCTTTGGGCGTAAAGCGTATGGAGGACTGACAGGCGACTTCGGTACTCTGACACTTGGCCGTCAAGGCGATACGCTTGGCGATTTCGTCGGCTCATTGCAAGCAAGCAACCGGTGGGGTTCTCAAACCGCTCATCCAGGGAATGTGGATGAAGGTGTGCAACTGAATAATTCAATCAAGTTTGCTAGCCCGGATTTTAACGGTTTCTCATTCGGCGGTCAGTATAGTTTTGGTAACGTGGTTGGGAAGATTTCAGAGAAGCAAGCCTGGACGGTCGGCGCCGGCTATAAATATGGTCCGCTGGCTTTGGGTGTGGGTTATCTGAAGGCGCATCATCCAAATCTTTCGATTTACGGAAACAATACGGATGATAAAAGCCAAAACCATGTCGGTTTTGCAGGTCTGACAGGCGAACAAGAAAATACGATTTTCAGCGGTTATGCCTCTGCACGTTGGTTGGAAATCGTCGGCGCGGGCTTTAACGTGACAGCCGGCCCCGTATTATTCGGAGCGACATACGCGAATACCAGATTCAGGCATTTGAATGATCCGGATTCGGGAGAACTGAATCTCACTAATCCGCGCGGTTTTAAAGGCAGCGTGACGTTTAATACCGGTGAGGCAAGTATTGATTACCAGCTGACCCCCGCTCTGACTGCTGGCGTTTCCTATTCCTTTACCCAGAGCAGCAATATCACAAAGACAAAGGGCGCAAGATATCATCAAGGTAATCTTGGTCTCAAATACGGGCTGTCCAAACGCACAAAAGTCTACCTGGTGGGCAGCTACCAGAAAGCAAGCGGTACCGATTCTACCGCTCTGGCATCAAGGGCTAGTATTGCGGGGCTGACGCCCTCGAATAGTCCTAAGCAAACTGCTGTGCGTTTAGGGATTAACCATAATTTCTGACAACAATTTCAAAAGCGCCTTCGGGCGCTTTTTTTAATGCTTCCAACAACCGGCCTGCAGCAGGTGGGTACGGGAAGCCAAGGCCCATGCCTGTAAGCCTTTCCAGGGAAGGGTCGGTTGCAGCACTATAAACGCGACATGCACAGCGAGCACGATGCACTACTTGTGAAGGCGGTGAGTAATATCCCTGATCCTGTTGACTAGGGGAGCAGACCAATCTAGGCTGCGAACATCCGAATAGTGAGCCAAATAAATGGTGCCGGGGACCGGATTTGAACCGGTAAGCCCGAAGGCGGCGGATTTTCTTCACACTTCGTTTTTCAACGCCAGCGGGATTCTGTGAGTGCGCTGGACTATGCCTTCACCATAGCGTCTAAGCCCCGGCAGGCCCTCTTTAGCTGAAGCGCTTGCTGCAGATCTTGACCAGGTTCTAAATACGCCACAGGCGCCCTCCGTCTAGTCTCTACACCTTTTCCGCATATTCACTGTCACTGAGAAATATTCTAGCCGCTTGCACTGCGCAGAGATGCGCTCCCGAAAGCAGCCATCTCACTGAAAATGCTCTGAATACGCAGAACTTGGCTCGGCGTTACCTCGGCCCAACTGGCCAGGGGGTTCACCGAATTTGAAGGATTCTACGCTGACTGTTTCCAGTCAGGCACTCAAATTTTTAAGTCCGCTATGTTTACCAATTTCATCACCCCGGCAAGAAGATGGATGCTCCGGTGTTGATTTTATGATACGTACGGGATCAACGCCTGTTTCATTCTTTTCATTGCACTTGTTTCAATCTGGCGGATACGTTCTGCAGAAACGCCAAATTCATCGGCTAACTCATGTAAAGTTGCGCCGCCTGAGCCATCATCCTCGATATCCAGCCAGCGCGCTTTAACAATACGGCGGCTGCGTTTATCCAGCATGCTGAGCGCATTTGCCAGCCCTTCGCTTTGTAAGCGGTCGAACTGACGCGCATTTAATACCTCGCTGGGTTCCTGTTGCGTATCCGCAAGATAAGAGATCGGCGCAAATGCCGCTTCGCCGTCTTCCGTTTGCCCTTCCAGCGCAATATCGCCGCCGCTTAAGCGCGTCTCCATCTCGCGGACATCTTCAGGCCGTACTTTGAGCGCTTGCGCAAGATCGTCGATTTCGCCTTGAGTGAATGCTTGTGCAGAGCGTTTATGGCTGCGCAGATTGAAAAAGAGCTTGCGCTGCGCTTTGGTGGTTGCCATTTTGACCAGCCGCCAGTTACGCAGCACGTATTCGTGAATCTCGGCTTTGATCCAATGGACTGCATAGGACACAAGGCGCACATTCTTATTGGGATCAAAACGCTTGACTGCTTTCATCAATCCAATATTCCCCTCCTGAATCAGGTCCGCATGCGGCAGACTGTAACCCAGATAATGGCGGGTAATTGAAACGACCAGACGTAAATGTGAGAGAACCAATTGGCGCGCCGCTTCCAGATTGCCATGCAGTCGGTACTCTGTCGCAAGCTGGCGCTCATCAGAGGCGCCGATGATGGGAATACGATTAACGACCTGAATATAGGAATCAAGGCTGCCCAGTGGTCCAAGCGCTGGCTTGGCGGCTGCCAGCGGCAAAGAATTGAATAAGCTGACCTGGGAAATAGGTTGACCTAAACTCATATCCGCTCCTTAAGTATTTTCGGATATTAACGGATTTCTCCGAATCTGTCACGAGCGCCCGACACAGGAGCGCGGGCGTGCAGTAAGATCGCGAACGGGTTCTTACACGAATCACGTGAATTGTGTAGCATGTTACAGTGTAGTGTCGGGTTTTTCACCGTGACCATGAGAAACGCGCAGAACCGGACGCATATGGCACATTCAAGCCTTCAAGCGCAAGAGATCATTTCATGAGTACCATGCTTTATCCTGAACTTTATAAATCGCTCGAATCCGTCCGCTGGAATATGGAAAAGGATATTCCGTGGGATCGTTTTGACGCATCCCGTCTGACTGATGAACAGGCCATGACGGTCAAAATGAATGCGATTACCGAATGGGCTGCGTTGCCGGCCACGGAAATGTTCCTGCGCGACAATGCGCATGATAGCGATTTTTCTGCATTTATGAGTATCTGGTTCTTTGAAGAACAGAAACACTCGCTGGTCCTGATGGAATATCTGCAGCGTTTCCGTCCTGATTTTGCGCCGAGCGAAGCGGAACTGCATGCGGTGCGTTTTCCATTCGATCCAGCGCCGCCGCTGGAAACGCTGATGTTGCATTTCTGCGGCGAAGTCCGCCTGAATCATTGGTATCGGCGCGCCTCGGAATGGCATACCGAACCCGTGATTAAATTCATTTATGAAACGATTGCGCGCGATGAAGCGCGGCACGGCGGCGCTTATTTGCGCTATATGAAAAAGGCGCTTGTGCAATGCGGCGATATTGCGCGCGCCGCCTTTGCAAAAATTGGCGTGTTGATGGCATCGGCGCGCCGCACGGATAAACCATTGCATCCGACCAATCTGCATGTCAATCGCACGCTTTTCCCGCGCGACACGGTGCAATCCCGTCTGCCGGACCCTGGATGGCTGGAACACTGGCTAGATGAGCAGATTCTCTTTAATGATGACTGGGAAAAGAAAGTCATCGAGCGGATTCTGCATAATCTATCGCTGCTTTTTGAGCGTACTTTCGCGACCGTGCAGGAATTGAACCGTTACCGAAAAACGATTGTGGCGCGTTTGAATCCAGGCGATGCGGCCAAACAGCCCGCTCTGGCCTGAGAACCTGTTTACGATCTTACTGCGCGCCCGTGAGCCTGTGTCGGGAGGTAGCAGGAATCCTCACATATATCAAATATGCTCCGGTTCCTGCGCTGCGCCGCGCAGGGCGGAGCAGGTCTGCCTCGCTTTGCGATGGAGGCGACCCCGGAGCGGCACACTGCCCGCTGG
>NZ_CAFB01000058.1:0-12048 GCF_000227585.1 Candidatus Glomeribacter gigasporarum BEG34
CTAGATGAATGACTGTCACGCGCGGTTTGCGCCGCGTGCACAGAATCCGGCTGATCGGCTCGCTTTGCCGTTTTCTTGCGCCTTCAACCGAATTGTTGACGGTAACGCAAGCAGTCCAAAGAATAGGATGTAGAAGGCGGGAAAGAGTAAAAAGCCCGTTTGGTCGGTCATCCAGGTTAAAACCAACGGGGTGATGCCGCCGAGAAAAGCGGCGGGCAGTGTATACGCCAGATTCATTCCACGGCATCGCACAAATTGAGGGAACTGCCTGGCCAGCATTTCCATCAATACGCCCGTGATGCTGCCTTGCAAACAGCCCAAGAGCATTTGCAGTACCCATAAAATGCCGAAAGAAGCGTGTTGAAACAAGGCAAACAACGGAACGATGAATAGGGTGGTGGAGGCAACACTGACCCGAATCACCCGCTGATAACCGAACGCATGGGAGAGATAACCCGCGACCAATTTAAAGGCGATGGACGCGATGACAAAGACGGCATTGCTTGCCCATGCGAGTGTTCGAGGCACATTCAGAAAATGAATCAAATACTGAGAAGTCCAAATAGAGAGCGTGCCGCTCAGCGCGATGGTGAATGAAACGATTAAGACAGGCTTGAGCATCGAACGCTTTAAGGACAGCCAGGCGGATTTGAATGTGCCTGCCTTCTGCACGGGGAAATCTTGAATCGAGCGGCGCATCGCGCGGATGCCTATAATGAGCGGGATGCTGAACAGAAAGGGAATCCGCCACGCCCACGCTAGAACGGTTTCCCGGTTGAAATACGAGAACAGTAAAAAGACGACCAGCGAGGCCAGCAAATACCCTAATTTGGTGCTCGCCATCACAATACTGCACAGCATACTTTTGTATTTGGAAGGCGCCGCCTCAAAAATATAGCATCCATTGGTCGGAAGCTCTGCGCCCATCGCAAAGCCTTGAACGAGTCGCAAGATCAACAATAGCGCGGGGGCGAGAAAGCCGATCTGGGCATAGGTGGGTAAACATCCGATCAGCGCGGTCGGTATGGCCGACATCATTAAAACGGTTTTCATGGGGCGGCCGCGCCCAATTCGATCTCCCACCGTGCCCCAAACAAGACTTCCAAGCGGACGGATCAAATAGCCGATGGCGAATATCGTGAAGGCTTTTGCCAAGCCAACCACAGATGTTTCACTCTTGAAAAAGAGTTGACCGATGATATCGGCCATATAAGCGTAAACAGCAAATTCATACCATTCAAAGATATTCGCCACCAGCCCAATCTTTAAAAGATTACGCATCACAGCGCATCGAGACGGGTGAAGGGATCGCCTGCAACCGAGTGCACATCTCATCCCAGAAGCCCACGTCAACTTTATCCTTCAATGAGGAATAGACGGGATGTGCTGTTTCTGAACAGTCTGAAAATTGTTGGATTGAAAATAAAACGTGCATTTCATCCAGAGCGGGCAATTGATTGAAGTAGCCATCGATCTCTAAATACATCAAACATTTCTGAATGGCATCTTGCTCTGGATAGTAGAGTTGGTACAGCTTGAGCAAATCCGGCAGACTTTTTTGAACCGTCAAATTTTGGCAAAGCTCAGCACTGCGATCACTTTGTGAGTATTGCGGTTGAAAACAGGTCTCTTCACGGTCTGTTTAAATCGGATAAAGCCTTCATGCGTAAATGTGACGTGACATCGACTGACGGGATGTTGAGTCGCCTGGACTTGATGATCAAGGCGTTTAATCACCTCCGGTTCTTTATTTTTCCAAACGATAAACTGAGGACTAAAATCCCATTGGCTCCAAATGCCGTCCCTTGCAGCCAAATCATCTATGGTGAGGCCAATCAAATCGTTGACCTTGACTCCGAGCAAAGTGGCCGTTAGCGGACTGCACAGAAGATATTTTCCTGTCTGAACATCCTTTAATAACATTTGGTCGGACGACTCTTCAATCAAATCGGATAAAGCAGTGCCGGCGTAATAGAGTGGCCCTTTGGACTGACGCAAGCCATTGAATTCAATATTCATTGAAACGCTCCCGGTAAATGATGAGCGCGCATGTCGAGATCAACTCGAACACGGGCGCTCGCACCTATCGGACCAGGCGTCAGGCGGCTTTACGCATCGTCAGCGACTTTCCAGACATCGCAAAAAATCACGTTCTGCAAATGAAAGGCACTGAACAATAGGTCCGCGTGATTCTGCTCAACAATCAGAGGGGTACATCGTCGAGCGCTGTAAAACGGATGCGTTAAACGAAACACATGAACAACGCATCGTTTCGACGAACACATCGACGGTTGAAGCAAAAAATTCGGATGTGTAGCAGAATCGCACTTAGCCATGATTCGCCTGTCCTATAGGCGAGTTGTGGTTAGGCCGCGTATGGTGTATCAGCACTATGCGCGGCCGCTTTTTTTATTTATTTAAGGCTGGCGCGCAAATCCCGGCGGCAGAATCTGCGCGCCGACAAGCTGCAGAATAGAAATACCAAGAGATAGAAGGCATAGCGGACTCCTAGAAGTGTGGTTTATCTCTCCCACCCCCTTTGAAAAAGGTGGCAGACCAAAACAGGAGTTCAAAGGCCGGTCTCTAGGAACCGGTGAGCTTTTGCTTGCGCATTAGCTCCTCCCATCCGGTCCGCCATTGAAAACGATCCAGATGTCCTAGAGACGATAATTCAGGCCTTTGATTCCTGTCTGCTGATTGTTATCAGCAGAAACTTCAGTATAGTTTCTCTTCGATAATTGTCAACAGTCTGTTTAAAGCTTCATAGCGGATGTTTCACAATAAGAGGACATCATTGCCTGTACTTACGCTGCTCTGCATTTCTCACTCTATTCATCTGAAATCTCTTTTAATTTTTCTTCGACCCAAGAAGCAAGATGTGTCAAAGAGATCCGTAGGCCGTGCGAGAGGGCTAACATCGTTTTAAGAGAAGGGAGTTGACGACCTAACTCTAATAGCGAAATGTAACTGCGATCCAAACCGCATTCAGAAGCGAGTTTTTCCTGTGTAAGTTTTCGTCTGAGGCGCAGTTCGCGTAACACAGAGCCAAAAGCGATAGCAAGTTTGCGAGTATTCAAATCCACAGCCTTCCTCATATGCTGTGAATTCTCATCTTCACTACTTATCGTTGTCTGCTGATAGCTATCAACAATATTTTTGGAAGCATTTCTGAACTCTAAATTGGGGGCGCCTCAGAAACTTGAATGTGATTGATAAGCAATGGCAGGAAAGAGGGTGCCCTGAGAAGTGGAGTGAATCCCTGGAACTGGACAGTTCGGAGTCGATCAATTGATACGCTTGCTGGGTCCTTTTCAGAGGCACAGCACGATGTCAACAAGAAGTCTGTATCGTCGGCACAGTCCNCANTTCAAGTGGCCACTGTGCGCGGATATTCGGAACGGCAAGATCGGACGGCGCGAAGCCAAGCGTACTTATCAAATTTTAGCCAACCTGATTCAGTTGTGGCTAAGCCAATATGATCGCGGCGAACTGAATGCTGAAGAAGCGTAAGCGCTCAATTTTCATAGCTCAAGTTGTCCAGTTCAAAGGGTTCACTCCAATTTGGGTGGACACCCATACTCCGCTTCCAACCTGCAATAAGCGAGGTGCAGAAAATTGAGCGCTTACAGTGCAACGACTTCTGGCACAAGAATGCGAACTCTGCGGATTAGTGGGCCATTGCGAAGTTCACCATATTCGCAAGCTAGCCGATTTGAATCAACCAGGGCAAAGAGAAAAACCATCCTGGATGAAACGAATGGCAGCACGACACCGTAAAACGCTTGTCGTGTGTCAGACATGCCATCAGGACATTCATCGCGAACGGTTCGGAGGGTACAAATCGAAGGAATAGATCACTGGAGAGCTACGTGACGCGGAAACGGTCATGCGTAGTTCGGAGGGGGCGTTGGAAAAGTACTGACAAGAGCAACTCGCTGGCGGCCTACCCAACTGCACGCGCAGTTCTGAGAGGGGGGCCTGATGGTGACATCGGATTCCTACTCGGCGAAGTTTCACAAATTGAAGCGCTTTGGAAAGCAGAGCAAAACTCATCTTAATCCGACTCCGGAAAAAATCGTTGGGCCGAGCGGATTGATTTTGAAGCCGGTCACGTGTTTGCTGATGACTTGGTAGTCCGTTACGTAGGCGACAGGCGTAAATGGCTGCTCGCTTTTGAATATTTTTTGCGCTTGCGTGTAAAGCTGAGTGCGCTCAGCGATATCCGTTATTTGTGCAGCGCGCTGAATTAAACCCTCAAATTCTTTATGACACCATCTTGAAAAGTTACTGCTACCGACTGTGGTGCAACTGAGCAGTCTTAACCAATCGTCGGGATCACCATTGACACTGATCATACCGAATAGGATAGCATCATGCTTGCCATCACCTCCGCTTTTGAGAAATTTTGCAAAATCTTCATTTATGACGACATTTACCTTGACGCCAATTTTGGCCCAGTCTGCTTGTATCATTTCAGACATGAGCCTTGCATTGGGGTTATAAGGACGCTCAACCGATAGAATAAAGAGCGAAATTGAAAAGCCCCTCGGATAACCCGCTTCTTCCAATAATGCTTTTGCTTTCTTCAGATCACGCGGCGTATCTTTTAAACTTCCGTCGAAGCCCCATTGTGAGGGCGGTAGTGGTGCAACCGCGATTTGTGCGTGCCCTTCATAGACCCCATCGATGATGGCTTGTTTGTCGATGGCCATATCCAGCGCGCGGCGTACCCGACCATCATTCAAAGGTTGATGCGTGACGTTGTAAGCGAGATAGACGAGATTGAGCCCTGGCTGACTTAATACTTGAAAATTTGAATCGGCTTCAAATGCGGCAATATCGACGGGACGCAGGGCGGCGCTGATTTGGCATTCATTCATTTGAAGTTTTTGCGCGCGTACCTTGGCGTCCGGCGTAATTTCAAAAATCAGTTTAGATAACTGCACATCTTCGGGTTTCCAATATTCTGGATTGCCATCAAAGCGGATTGTTGCATCTTTGATGTACTGNTCGGAAAACAAACGGGCCCGTCCCAATCGGCTTCCAGTTGATCTGNAGATGGCTTGCCCTTCTTGAGCAGTTGCGCAGCATATTCGGCAGAAAGGATCGACGCTGGGCCCACCGCTAGATTAGATAAAAAGGACGCATTGGCCGAGTTCAGGGTAAATCTCACCGTATGACCCTGATCAAGCGCTTCAATCTTAGAAACGAGTTTGTCAAAATTGCTGTGGTGCCAGAATGGGAATTCCGTGGGATAGGCTTTTCGGAACGGCATATTGGGGTTGCGCATCCGCTCAAAGGTAAAGACCACATCCTCGACGTTGAAATCCCGCGTTGGCTTGAACCAGGGCGTGCTATGGAATTTTACGCCGCGCCGTAGATGAAAAGTGTAGACCCGGCCATTCGACGAAACATTCCAGTCTGTTGCAAGACTGGGCCGAATCCTGCGGCCGTCTGTCTCAAGGAGCCGGTTATAGATCGTCCTTGCACTTGCAGTACGGTCAAGCACAGACCAATACTGACTTGCATCGAAGCCTGATGGATTGCCTTCTGAACAATAGATCAGCGTCTTATCCGGTAACTTCGCATATGCACTGCTTGACGCCGTAAAAAAACTCATTATGAGCACCCACTGAAATGACAAAAGTCGGTTACAGAACATGTCCGTAGGCGCTGTTCTGAGCATTCACAGGTATTGTATGTAATTTGGCCAGTACCTTGTGTATATCGCATGAGTTTAATAATTTCTGCTTAATATGACTGATATGATTACTTGCTGTTTGAACACTACATCCCAGTCGCTTAGCAACGGCCTTACATCTTGAATCCTCGCACATGTAAAGTAAAATTCGGGTCTCTGTGTAAGTTAACGAATCATAAGGAGAAAAATAGCGATCTATATTTAAATTTTCTAGAAACTTTCGAATGGCTTCTTTTCTAGAATAGAAGTCTTCGTAGAGTCTGAATAGTTTCAGCAAAGGAAGTTGGTCAGTGAACTGAAGAAAAATCGTCAAGAATGCAATGACTTTTCTATCATGATTTTGAACAGGGAATTTAATAATATTTTCACATCTGACATGCCCATTAAATTGCAAGAGCAATAAGGTGCATGCTAGCAGCTCGTTTACTTTGTATTATTCGACTTCCAAGTTCATACCCCTTCTTAAAACATCTTGCTTCATCGGATATAATTGTGGGACTCAGATTTAAACGACTTCTTCTATGCAGGACATCCTGTGTCCAAAGCTCCATCGGAGTGATTCCAATTAAATCATCAATTGAATCAAGGCCACACCAGCGCGCATGATGATAATTCGTAAGCAGGTATTTTCTGGTGCAAGCATCTTGTACAGCGCATGAGTCTGGAAAGTTCTCGACGAATTCATCTAAAAGACTGCCACTACAACTAATCCTCTTTAGATCGGGCAAAATCTGAGAAGTATCCATAGGGTTAGCCTTACTCGACGGAAATCCTTACATTAATTAAGATTAACCCTGTTTTTTGAAAAGAGGATCTCTAGTTCATTCTATAATTAACTTCCTTAGTTAAAAATAGAGGCGTTTTTACTCTGCCTCGTGTACCGGAATGCAAAGATTTCATTGTCTCGGCACACAAAATTTCTGACAGGTTCTTTTAATTTTCAGATCCGTCGCGCACCGCGGCCTCCCATAGCACGGTATCGGCGCGCGCCTCCAGCGATTTTCACACTTGTCGAGAATATTTTCATACGCTCTGATTGGTCGCTACAAACAAGTATTGAATATTTAAGCAGGTACCTCATCCCTTTCTGGCGGGGGCTCGTGACCTGCCTTGTCCAGAAAATGTAACAAGTCAACGGGTTTTGCATTCCCAGCCTTTATGCTATAGGCCTAGGCAGCGCCAGCAGGCCGAAGGCGATTCATATACAGGGCAGGGAAAAGCAGCAGGCCCGTTTTGTCCGTGAGCCAGGCGCAGGATTAAAGGAGCCTTGCCGAAAAAGATTGAAGACTGGTTTGTATTCAGTTTGACAACTTCAGCGGCAATGGGTAGCATATGCTTCACGCATATGCTAGAAGAGGGAGCCATGTTGAAAATCCATGTGGACAAACCACGCCGTGTCCGACTCTTCAGGAATGGCCATAATCAGGCCATGCGTATTCCGCGTGAGTATGAATTGCCAGGAGATGAAGCCATGATGCGCCGTGAAGGGCGTCAGTTGATTATCGAGCCAATTCAGACAGAGCCTCTGCGTACCCTTCTATCGGCTTGGGTACCCCTGGATGAAGGGATGCCAGAGATACAGGATTATCCACCTGAGGAGACCGTGCTTTGAAGGCCAGTATCTACTTGTTAGATACAAACATTTTATCGGATGTCATCAAAAACCCGAAAGGCCGTGCTGCGAGTCAGTTAGTTCAAGAAGAACCCCAGCAACTCTGTACCAGCATCATCGTTGCAGCTGAAATGCGTTATGGTGTTGAGAAGAAAAACATGCCTGAACTGACACGGCGTGTGAATCGAATATTAAGCGCAATTCATGTACTTCCTCTGGATCAAAACGCCGACCGCCATTATGGACAAATTCGAGCGCAGTTAGAAAAGGAAGGTATGATCATTGGGGCGAATGATCTATTTATTGCTGCGCATGCAAGAGCGAGAGATGCTATTTTGGTCACTGACAATCTCAAAGAGTTTAGCCATGTCCAGGGTTTGAAACTGGAAAATTGGCTTTAAAAGCGCAGCAAATCTTCAAACGAGAACGGCCGTTTATGCCTATTGCCTATGCGACCGTCTATCAAGCGTTCAATAGCTCCAGATTTTTGGAATACTTCATCTCCCAGATGAGGAAGAAAAGTGGCACTGATCAGCGCATTAGTATCAAAAACAATGGGCGCTGGACTATTCAGATTCATCGATCATGCGCGCGATATCCGATTCCGTGAGATTGTCCGCTTCCGCCTGTTTTCCCAGTCTGGATAGAAGGCGCGTCAGTTCTGTGGAGGCGGATTTGCCGCGTAAAGAAGCCAGTTCGCTGACCATTTTCATAAATTGGAAAAGTGTTGCCTGCGTATCTCCGTAGGGGAAATAACCAAAGAAACAGGTCTGCCCCGTCGGGTAATGAGTACGGGTTCCCGCTGCGAGGTGTCGATCATTCCCCCAAAGTGATTTTGCGCTTCAAGAGAAGTCATCGTGCGCATGGTGATACCTTATGGTTTTAAATAGCTAATATAACTATTATAGGTATTTCACGGGAGATTTTAAAAGTCGTGGCAAGCCCTGCCCGGATGCTGCCGCCTTCGAGGATTCCCACAGATCCTGCATGGATTGATCGAAATCTTGCTGGCTGTCCTGAAGCCAGGCAGCGCCTTGTTTTGGCGTCAGCATGGGCCGTAATCCGGCAAGCGCTTGAGCGGCGGTCATCGTCTGCTTGGTGGTGTGATTTTGGCGATCAGAGTGTGGTGACGCTCGACTGCTACGGTTTCCCTGCGGCTCGCAACCTGATCCAAAATCTTGCGGGTATTTTGGGCTAGATCGGTAGCACTAATCGTCTTCATAGCGCCCTACAATAGGCATTTCATCTCCCTCCGGCGGAAGTTCATGACCTGCCTTGTCCAGAAAGCGTAACAAATCAGCCGGTTTTGCGTTCCCGGTCTTTTGTTGAAGAAAGGCTGCCGCTGTTTCGACCGCGCCAATCTTCTCGGCTACGGCGACCGAAATCCATTGATTGAGCGACACCCCATCCTCACGGGCAAGCCTTCTCGCCGCTGTCTTAACAGACGCTGGAAGTTTAAGCGGGTAAGAAGTGTTAGACATCAGAGCATCTCCAAAAGCAGTTCGCCCGGTCGTAGTACGCGAAGCCCGAATCGCTTGGCTGCTGCGGCAAAATCTTTCACGTTATACGTAACCAGCGCATCTGCGCGGCCATTGACAGCGGTTTCAAGCACCATTTCATCTTTGGCATCTCGAAGCTGGGGTCGCCATTGAAAATGGACATCAACGGGTTCGCAGCTACTGGCCAAAGCAGCGAGAAACTGATCAATTTCCTCCAGACGCAGATTCACGGCGAGCCGCTGCTCAGGTCGTTTCAGTACATCCTCATATTCTAAAAACAGTGCGGAGGTTATCAGTGGCACCCATCTCCCTATTGCAACCTGTCTTAAAACCGCATTGCCAGCGCTAGAGATGCTGCGCAGAGCTGTGACAACCACCGAAGTGTCTAGAACAATTCGATTCATGTCCCAAATGATATCACATCTTATAAGATATCTGTCCTATAGAAAGATGGCGTCCAAAACTTTATCCCTTTTCTCTGTTAAGGGTCTGTAATGTGAAGGCCAGCATTTTGGGGGGTGATGTGTTGCCCCTGCTGGAACGGCTCCAAAGCGTTGATTTCGCGCTCATAGCCAGCGCACAAGTCCTGTTAGCGTGGAAGGGTATTCACTCAAGCCCTGAAACGCATGTTCTGTATCGCTCTACATCGCCCCGTTTCTGATGGTTTGGCCCAGCGCTGTCTGCTGCTGGGAACCGCCGTGCGGTTCAGGGACCTCTGTGAGATCGAACCGTGAACAGACCCAACCGGCCGATCATGACCTACCACGGCGGCAAGTGGCGGCTGGCCGACTGGATCATTTTCCATTTCCCACCGCACCGCCTCTATGTGGAGCCCTTCGGCGGGGCTGCTTCCGTGCTGATGAAAAAACCCCGCAGTCTGGGTGAGGTCTACAACGATCTGGATGATGAGATTGTGAACGTGATGCGGGTGTTGCAGGATGCAACGCTCCGCCAGCAACTGGCCGAGGTCTTGTCTTTTACGCCCTACGCGCGCGCCGAATTCAAACGCGCGAAGGAGCCGACGGCGCAAGCAGTCGAACGTGCCCGCCGCACCTTGATCCGCGCCCAGATGGGCTTTGGTTCGGCGGGGGCCACCAAAACCAGCGCCGGATTTAAGCTGGATGTGAAGCACCACGCGGGCAGCCATCAGCGCGCCTGGGCGCAGTTACCCCATCGTTTGCAGGATTTCGGTCTGCGCTTACAAGGCGTGTTGCTGGAAAACCGCTCCGCATTGCAAGTGCTGCGCGACCACGATACGCCAGAAACGCTGTTCTATGTGGATCCGCCTTATTTACATGAAACCCGCTGTTTAAGCGGGGCGGTGTATCGATATGAGATGAGCGCCGCAGACCATACTGAGTTGCTGGATGCGTTGTGTTCGCTGAAAGGCTCCGTTGTACTCAGCGGCTATCCACATTCGCTCTACGACAAGGCCTTGCACGGCTGGCGGCGGGTGGAAAGGCAAGCGCAGATTTCTGCTCACAAAGGGAGTGGTACGCGTACCGAAGTCTTGTGGCTGTCGCCCAACATTGCCCTGTCTGCGCTGGAACAGCCTTTGGCACGGAGCCAAGCGCTACCCACATGGGGCGCAGGGTAAGGCGCTGCCATGATGCGCATTTCTCGCCTCAAGCGTTTCATCAGCCTTCCCCTATTCGTGTGCGGGCTATGGGGGACGAGTATCGCACAAGCGGACCCAGGTTGCCAAAACGCCAAGGTCATCGGCCCGAAACTTATCACCGATATTTGTTGGTCGTGCCTGTTCCCGATCCGCATTGCCGGCGTGCCAATTTCCGGCGCAGGCGGCCGCATCCCGGAAGAAGCGGTCAAGAGTCCGCTGTGCACCTGTCGGGACGGGGCCGGTCTGCCAAGGCCCGGCGTGACAACTTCGATGTGGGAGCCTGCGCAGCTGGTCGAGTTCCAGCGGGTGCCCGGCTGTTCTTCAGTGCTGAATGGCACGCGCTTTCCGTTTAACCGCACTTTCCAGGGGCATCACGGCACAGGCAGCCTGGACGGCGGCGACGGCTCCTTTATGCACTATCACTTCTATGCCTTTCCGCTGCTCACCTTGCTGGAACTGTTCGTTCGGCCCAACTGCAATCCCGACGGCTACATGGATTTGGATGTCCTGTACTTCTCGGAACTCGATCCGACCTGGAACAACGACGAGCTGGCCTTTTTCACGAATCCTGAAGCCGCTGCCGTGGCCAATCCGATTGCAGCGGCCGCTTGCACGGCGGATGCCGCTTCTGCAATGGCGGGCAAACCGCTTAAACAACTGTTCTGGTGCGCGGGCAGTTGGGGGACTTTATATCCTTTAAGCGGTCATCAGAACGGCGGCAAGGGCGTGATTCGGGATTCAAGCTTACTTACAGCGCGCGTGCTGGCGGCGTTGCATCGACGGGGACTGTCCTGGCGGACGATGGGCGCGGATGCAATGTGTAAGGGCGTGATCGATCCCCTGCTTCCGAAGACGCAATACAAGTTCACGTTATTGCATCCGGTGCCAGAGACGCATTCGGCGCATGTGATTGGGGAATCGGCACTGAATTGGGGGATTGCTAAAACCATTCCGGCGGTCGGTCAAGACCCGATCTACACGATCTGGCGCTGGAACGACTGCTGCAATAACTGAGGGGCGGTCATGTTTCGGTGTTTATGGCTCAAATCCACTGCTTGCCTATTGCTGGTTACGTTTCCTTTGCAATCGGTCGTAGCGGCTGGCGGTGGAGCGATTTCTGCGCCTGTACCGCAGGCTGAGCAAGCAAACGCCGATCCACGGCCAGAAAAGGAAGGGGTGCGACATGAGGCAGAGCGCCCTTCTCAAACGCCGAATTTTGCGGAACTGGGAAAAGCGGCCAAGGCGCTGGGGCAAAGCCAGGCGGCGTCATTGAAAGACCATGCTGGCGCTGTACAGGAAGGAACGGTCACGGTTCCGCAGTTGAAAGATGGCCGGTTTAAGTCAGGCAACACCCGTGTCCACATGGACGATTTATTTCCTGGCACGCGCCGCGATCATTCTGACCCGGACGGCACTTATTTTCCCAAGGGACAGAAGCCCGACCTGGAACGGCTCAAACAGTTGCACGATGCAAACAAAGAGATGGGCGAGGCCGGTCAGTCCGCCAAGAAAGGGTTGTGGAAAGACAGCCAGGCGGCTTCCCCCTCGCTCGCAGGATCCGCCTATCAGGTGATACTGGACGCTTCAAAACGGAGTCGGCCGGATTTCGCAGAAATNA
>NZ_CAFB01000058.1:12053-37403 GCF_000227585.1 Candidatus Glomeribacter gigasporarum BEG34
CNCATGCGATNNANNCAAGCAGACTTACGAGAAAATAGACGATATCGCTAAATGGTTCGGCGATTGCAAAACAGACACCGAGTATCAGAAGCGCGAACGCCTGACGCATATTCCTGAATATCACCACTGTACGCGGCTGTATAAGCCCGCAGGCGGCTGCACCATTCAGCATACTATCGAGATCGATACGGAACCCACCGATGTTGTGTTTTTAGTGGACAACTCTGCTTCGATGGATCCCGTGATTGCCGATCTGCGGAATAATGTCCGCACCTTTGCTAATTTGATGATGCAGGGCAAGGCGCATAACCTGCGCATGAGCGGGGCCGCCTATCGGGACAAGGACTATCTCTGGAATAACATCCCCTTCAGCTACGCCTACAGCGATTTCCAGCACTGGATCAACGGCGTTCGGACGGAAAGGGCGGAAACCTATCCGTTCGCGGTCGTCCGATGGGCCATCGATCACTACCCTTGGCGGGAAAATGTCCATCGCATCATCGTGCTGATTGGCAACGACGATTACGGCTGCGGTTTTAATCCAGGCCAGTCTTTCTGCCCCAGCCGAGCGGAGATCATCCGCGCGCTCCAGGAGAAGGGCATCCAGCTGTATATTTTTCACAATAATGCAGATGTCCAATCCATCGGTATCCCGCTGGCGGATTATTTTGCAGGCCCGAAACTCCTCAAATTTGCGCAATTCTTTACCATCGTGACCGACCACTGGTCGCCGCAGTCCTGTATCAATGACGCGCGGGCCACTTTGGAGCCGTTCTGTAAAGGCCGCTATACGCCCTGGCCGAGGGATGAGAATGCCTGTGTGACGATTTCCGGCTTTGACATCTGCAAGGGTGATCCGCTCTATCAGAAGCTGAAAGCCCCACCCTTACCCAATGTCCCCCGACAGGCCGCCCGCGTCGAAGTCTCGGCGCTCTCATGCGACTACAACCACGGACAAGGCACTTGCTGGGTGGATGCGCAAGGCCGCCGGCAATGCTTGCGGAATGATCAGGACATCGACCAGTGTCAGACGTATGAGCGCAATTCCGCCTGCGGTTTTATCAGCTCCACCTGCATCGGTGGCACTCAAGGCGTGTCTGGCCACTGCTATGTGCGGGAGGACACTTACGACTGCGGCAAGGAGGTCAAAGTCCCGACGCTCGATAAATCCACGAAGTACCGATGCGCGGGGCCGGTGCGCTGCATGGGCGAGGACTGCCTGAGCGTCGATCAGGAAGCCAGCACGGATTTTGCGAAGGCCGCCGCGCTGCTCCAGGCCGCGCAGTTCATGACGCAGGACACCGATTGCGAAGATGTCACGGGTCACGACAATTTGTACTGCCGCGCCTTTACGGGCCAGCCCAGCGAATGCAAGGTTGCCGTGGGCGGGGTGCAGAACTGCTGCAAAAATCCGCAGTATCCGTCGCTCGGCGACTATCTGACGTTGATTCTATCGATGCCAAAACTGGATACAGCTCTGATGGAGATTGGGGACAGTAGCGCGCTGGCAGGCGTGAAAGGGGCGTATCAGCTGCTCCGCAATCCGGTGCTGAAAGGCTGGACGGAAGTGACCAAGCCCTTCGCCTCTTTCCTGGAAAACATCACGGGCGCAGTTCACTCTTTTACACAGCCGGTCTCCACGGTCGGCCGGCAAGCGGTGTCCAAACTCACTGGAGAAGTCACCAAAGTCACCACCAAAGTGATCGGCAATGCCGCCTCGTCAGTGGGGAGCGCGGTGCCGGTCGGCGCGCCGAAAAGCATGGCCGAACAGATTCTCGGTTCACAAGGCGCGGCGATGCTGTCTACGGCGATGACGGCGTATACCGCCTACGTGGTCACGCTGATGATGATCAAGCTGATCTGGAAATGCGAAAAGGCAGAATTCGAGATGAACGCCAAACGGCATCTGAAAAGCTGCACTTATCTCGGTTCCTACTGCAAGACGGACGCCATTGGGCTGTGCATAGAGAAACGGGAATCGTACTGCTGCTTTAACTCGCCGCTGTCGCGGATTATTCAGGAGCAGGTGCGGCTTCAACTGAGGATGCCTTTTGGGGATGCCGAGCATCCGCAGTGCGACGGCATTCCGATGGAGCGTCTGGCGGAGGTGGACTGGGGCCAGGTCAATCTGGACGAATGGTTGGGAATCTTGCAGGAGAGCAGGCATTTCCCGGAGCCTGGTCATTTGACACCGGAGGCGCTGACGGGCCAGGGCAGCCCGTTGAATACGGAGGGGGATCGGAAAGAAGTGATCGAGCGGACGCGCAAACGGCTGGAAGGGGTGGAGGTCGATGCGTTACGAAAGAAGGCGGGGAAGATGGTGAAACCGGATGTTGGAGCGGAGTAGGGCTTAGCGCGCCCCATAATATAGGGTATGATAAGCCCCATGAAAGCCAGGTTGATTCATGCCTTTAAGCAAATCTATGGTGCTGGCCGAATTGAGGGTGTTATTTGGGATGTACCCATGCCTGTACCGCCTGGTCAACACAAAGTGAAATACCGACTGGTTTATATCGAGGGCAAGCAGCGCATCGTGGGTTATGACAATGAGCGCGGCAAGGGTGATCACAAGCATATTCGAGAGGTGGAAATACCCTATGTATTTGTGGATGTCCCAACCCTACTGTCGGATTTCATGAAAGATGTAGAAGAGGTACAAAGATATGAGTAAGAACATTTTGCATATCGAAATCCAGCCTGTTAGAGCGGCTCTGGATCGTTTTGGTCATGCTTTGCAAAATCTGGAAGAGGGGAAAACAATAGAACCCTACTACGGGATCGGCTTTGAAACACCGCCCCAATTTGCCCGTGTTTTTACGGAAAAACGCTGGGAACTGATTGCAGCGCTCAAGGATGCGGGTCCCCTCACGATCTATGCACTGGCTAAGCAGCTTCACCGCCATTACCGAAATGTCTATAAGGATATTCAAGCGTTAATGGAATGGTCCGTGGTTGAAAAAGATGGAGACGGGCATGTTTCCATTCCGTGGGATGCGATTGATGTGCGCCTGCCGTTGAAAAGAGCGCTGCCAGGTATGGTCCATCCACCGTCTGGAGAGGGCACGGCAGCATATGGGGGGATGGCGGAGTGAGGCCCTGTTATGGGTTGATTGGGAAGTGCTCGTACTGATTACCGGCGCATCCAGTGGCATTGGTGCGGCCACTGCAAGAGCTTTCGTAAAGGCGGGCAGTTCGGTCATGGCCGCTGCCCGCCGCAGAGATCGTTTACAGTCCCTCGCGGAGGAATTGGGACCTAAGTTGTTGCCTCTGCAGCTGGATGTGCGGGCGCCCGCTACCCTTTCAAAACTGCCCGAATCCCTTCCGCAGGATTTTTCCGAAGTGGATGTCCTGGTCAATAACGCGGGATTGGCGCTGGGGCTTGAGCCGGCCGACCGTGCGCAGATGGACGATTGGCAAACCATGATCGATACCAACATCAGCGGTTTGGTGCAGATGACCCACGCATTTCTGCCCGGCATGGTCCAGCGCAATCGGGGCCACATCATCGATATCGGCTCTATCGCGGGGAGTTATCCGTATCCAGGCGGCAATGTCTACGGGGCCACCAAGGCCTTTGTGCGGCAATTCAGTCTGAACCTGCGGGCAGACCTAGCGGGCACCGCATTACGGGTGACGAATATAGAGCCGGGTCTGTGCGAGACCGAGTTTTCCCAGGTGCGTTTCAAGGGGGATGCTGCAAAAGCCGCAGCGCCCTATCAGGGTACGCAACCTTTGACCGCAGCGGATATTGCAGAATCAATTGTCTGGGTGGCCACACGGCCTGCACATGTCAACATCAATCGCCTTGAATTAATGCCCGTGGCGCAATCGTTTAGCGCCTTTCATGTGCATCGGGAGTCCTGATTTTTCGGATTTCCTTCAATGGCCAGCGTCGGTTCTGTAGCCAGCAGCCGTTTGCGCCGTGCCTGATGCTTCAATCTCTGAAACTTCTAAAAAATCTTGTTGAAATCGTTCTCGGAGCGATGTACCGAGCTCGATAGGCTCTGCATTCCAGGCTTGATGAATCACAGAAGCCAGACCATGAAACAGCGAGGCCAGCTCGTTGCATTTCAGCTCATAAAAACAGTTCAATATGTCTTCCAAGCTTGGATGGGCACACTTGTTTTCGTAAATCTTTTGCGTCAGCGCTTCTTGGGTCGGGTTTATCATGGTCTTTCTCCGGTGATCTCTTTCGAATACGGCAGGCCGCTGTGCTCATAGGCCGTACAGTCGCTCGACCCAAAGGGAAACGCATGAAAGATAAAACAACACACATTTGTGTGTTTTCAACGTGGCGTCGAAGTTTTTTATGGTTTTATGGGAAGGTTTTGTTTTTCTCCGATATTTCCAAATCAGGTCAATACCTGATTGATATGAAAATTCAATCTGCAAATAAATTAGGAAACCGCTCAAATATTAACTTTTCAAGTTAATTATATATTGAATAGGAAAACACATATCAAAAAATTAGAGTTAGTGTTCAGTCAGTAAAATTATCTTACCGGCTGGAGAAAGCATTATGAACGCAACTCAGATGCTGCCTGATCTAAAAAGTGGTCGTGGAACAATCAGCTGCAGCGGCGAATTCTTATCTGATTTTGTAGAAAATTATCGCGATGCAAGTCATGTAAGAGACGCACAGACGAGAAAACATCTGCTGGCAAACCATTATGAGGCTGCAGTTAACGGATTAGGAATTGATGATTTCATTTGCGCTACTCCTCGTGAGATTTGGATAGACGATGTGTTTCAGAGAAAGTCTAAACTAAATTTAGATTCCGCCATAATACATTCCGAATACGAGAATGTGATGCGAGCCGAAAAATTTGAAAATCAAGTGTTTTTAACGAAACGCCCTATCAATTTTAATTGCCGCAGTATTTACTTTAATGGCCGGATTTCTTTTGAGAACACAACCAAAATCCCTATTTCAAGCGCAGATAATAAAAAAGTCATTGCATTTCTGACTATTTTTCAGAACTTGACTCCACAACTGTCTTTACAGAGATTGTTCAACCTCTATCAAGAGGCTTTTCCCTTCTCTAAACAAAAGGCTATTCAGCATTTATTGCGACATCTGGAACTGGATTGCTGTTTCAATCCTCTTAGTCTACCCACTTCTAAAGAGATGCAGATTTTACTTGCGATGTGTGAATCTTCCCAATGCAAAGTGCTTGCTCAACAGTTTGAGGTTTCCGTTCCAACCATGAGTAATCACACCACTCATATTCGGGACAAAATAGTCAGCCCGTTTACTCTCCGCCATGTTCTATCCAAATTGCGCACAACAGGTAAAGGCTCCGCGACAAGCACTGATTTTTTATGAAAACTGAGACGCGACCTCTCATGAATGCAGCATACCATTTACTTTTGGTGCTGGCGCTTAGAGCAGGGATCATCTTCATGGTCGAACTGATGACGTATTGTGGTGCGTATGCAAATGACTTGACAAAACCTGGATTGCCGATGAAATCTCTTGTGTACTGTTCTGAAGCCAGCCCAACGGGGTTCGATCCTAATAGATATATAGCAGTTTCAGACAATGCGGTGGCGGCAACGGTCTTTAACCGGCTGCTTGAATACAAGCTTGAAAATACCAACAAAATCGAACCTAGTCTCGCCGAACGGTGGGACATTTCCCCTGACGGCCGGGCCTATACTTTTTATCTCCGGCGCGGTGTGAAGTTCCATGCCACGCCGTGGTTCAAACCCACGCGCGATTTCAACGCCGAAGATGTGGTCTTTACCTTCGAACGGATGCTTAACCCGAATATGCCGTTTAGCAAGGCGTATCCGGCTGAATTTCCTAGCTACATTAGGGAGCTTGAGAAGATCATTGCTAAAACTGAAGCGCTTGATCCTTATACTGTTCGTTTCACGCTCCATTCAGTCCATGCGCCGTTTCTTTCTACACTTGCGATACCCTCGGCATCGATTTTACCCGCTGAATACGCGCAGCAATTGCTGGAAAGAGGCAAGCCGTCAGAGATCAATCAGAAGCCGGTTGGTACCGGCCCGTTTATTTTCCGAAAATATGATAAAGATTCAAACCTTGTGTTCGACAGCAATCCAGAATATTGGAAGCCTGAGGATGTGCGCTTGTCCAAGCTGATCTTTTCTATTACCCCGGATGCCGCCGTGCGGGCGCAAAAACTGATCAGGAATGAATGTCAAGTCAGCGCTGTCCCGCGTCCCGCTGATATCGCGGTGCTGCAGAAGGTGCCTCATCTCCGAGTATTAAAGCAGTCCGGTTTTACGATGGGGTATCTGGCATACAACACGACTCATCCGCCACTGGACGATGTGCGAGTGCGCCGTGCGCTGGATATGGCGATTGATAAAAAGGCAATTATTGATATAGTTTACGACAGCCACGCACAAGTGGCCGTTGTGCCGATGCCCCCGTTGCAATGGGGGTATGACAAAAGTTTGAAAGACAC
Organism: Candidatus Glomeribacter gigasporarum BEG34; assembly: GCF_000227585.1. Classification (GTDB taxonomy): domain Bacteria; phylum Pseudomonadota; class Gammaproteobacteria; order Burkholderiales; family Burkholderiaceae; genus Glomeribacter; species Glomeribacter gigasporarum_B. Next base: position 18,494 of record NZ_CAFB01000058.1, read on the forward strand.
GCCGCGTGATGTAAAGCAGGCCAGGAAATTATTAGCTCAAGCAGGTTATCAGAATGGCTTTACTGTTTCGCTGTGGGCTGCATCAGTACAGCGGCCTGCTCTCCCAGCCTCCCGTTTGATGGTTGAAATGATCCAGGCAGATTGGGAAAAGATCGGCGTGAAAGCCAAGATCGCCACGTATGAATTGGCGGAATTCTTTAAACGTGCAAATAAAGGAGAACATGACGCACTACTGACCGGTTGGATTAACTACAGTAATGATCCTGATGAATGGCTATCAACCGTACGTTTCTCGCACTGGCGCAACAAAGAGTTCGACGACTTACGCCAGAAAGCACAACAAACGGTTGATACTGCGAAGCGCACTCAGCTCTATCTAGAAGCGCAGAAAGTGTTTAAACGCGAGCAGCCGTTTACCCCCATCGCCTATGCGACCGACTACCAAGTGATCAATAAACATGTGACGGGCTTCAAAATCAATCCGCTCGGCCCAGCGATTTTTTCTGGCGTCGGGATTGGCACGCCGGTACAGGAGTAAAACAAATGGGGTGAAAGTCCCCTGATGCCAATTGCCTATTCGGGCGTCTAGCAGGAGGTAGGGTTTGTAAAGCGATTTGCAGGCTCAAGTGACCTTGAACGATAAATGCAAAACAGCGGGCTACAACGAAAGTGAACCCGTATAAGCCTCGTGAACCCAGAAATGCACTTGCCGACCGTATTTAGGCTACGGGAAGGCTGACAGAGGATGGAATACAAATAGGCAGTTGTCCCATCTTACAGGTGCCGGGGTGTTTGGGGTTGCACGCTGTGACTGTTTCACGTCGTAGGCCGGGAGGTCTGATAGGGAACCAGTTGGCCGCTGGAAACGGCATTGTATAAGGCGAAACCGAAGTCAATGCAGGCCCTATCAGAATTCCGCGGGGCTCATAGTACCGCTTGTATTGTCCGGGAAACCAGACGAGAGGGAAGGGGCCCTACTTCAGTTAACGAGTCTTGAAGGAGTTGAGAATGTCCGATTGCTTAACCGCTAGGAACGGAGCCCTAAAAGTCCGACAGCTCCAGAGAGCTCTATATCGTAAATCCAAGCAGGAAAAGGAGGTCAGATTTTACAGTCTGTACGATAAAGTCTATCGAACCGACGTGCTCTGGGAGGCTTGGCGGCAAGTCAAAGCCAACAAGGGCGCGCCTGGGGTTGATGGAAAGGCCATAGAAGAGGTCATCGCCCAAGGAGAGGCAGAAGTGATCGGGGCATTGCAGAAGCAACTACGCGAGCAAAACTACCAGTTCTCCCCCGTCAGGGTGGTAGAAATACCTAAACCGAAGGGGGGAACGAGGCCGCTAGGAATAGCGACGGTAGAAGACCGCATTGTGCAGACGGCAATGAAACTGGTCATGGAACCCATCTTTGAAGCGGAATTTCAGGAGTGCTCCTATGGATATAGGCCGAGACGAAACGCCAAGCAAGCCAGCGAGGCGATTCAACAAGATTTATATCAACAGGCATGGAGCGTTGTGGAAATTGATTTCCAGGCTTACTTCACCCGTATTCCGCACAATAAGCTCCTAGAGCTGATCAGTCGCAGAATATCGGACGGAAGCCTGCTGAAATTGATCAAACAAACGCTCAAGATTGGCATCAGCCACAAAGGGAGTGTGCAACCAACGAAAATTGGAGTGCCGCAAGGCTCCCCGACTTCCCCGTTGTACAGCAACATTTACCTGAACGTCATCGACCGAAAGTGGCAGGAAGAAAAGTGCCCAGAGAAACTGGGCGCAACGCTACACCGCTACGCCGATGATGCCGTGCTGGTCTGCCGAAAGAGCGCCCAGACTGCGCTACAAGCATTCTCTGAAATGGCAAGGGAGATGAGACTTACGCTAAATAGCAAGAAGACGCGGATAACGAAGCTGACTCAAGGATTTGACTTTCTTGGTATCAACTTTGTGAAACGCAAAAGCCTGACCAGCGATAAGAACAAAATCTACCGTTTTCCCTCAAAACAATCACAACAAAACATCTGTAACAGACTGCGCGCTTTGACTTCACGAAGGGCACCCATAAAGCCTGAAGAGTTTATAAAACAAATAAAACCTATTGTGTTGGGTTGGGTCAACTATTACCGACATACAAATGCCAGCAAAACTTTTCGGAAATTACAACACTTTATAAATGCCCGGTTCCGAAGATACTTAACCAAACGGAGTAAAGGTCATGGGTTTGGATGGAAGAAATATCCAAACAGCAGGTTGTACGCAATGGGGATGCCCTATATTGCGGGTGGCGTGCTTGAGCATTCAGGAATCCTTGCGCAAGGTTTACGATGAAGACTGTCGGACCGCTGTATTCGGGAGAACTGAACGTACAGTGGGATGAGAAGGGGATGATGAACCAGTGATGACGAAGCTAATGAGGCACTGCACGGAGAAATCCGCAGCAACAGATAAGCTGAGTCTAATACTGCTGAGTCATTCCTTTACTCTAGCCGAGTAAGGCGCTAACAGCTATGCAGGCAGCAGCGGTGGCGTGGATTTTAAGCGCAGGACTGAGCAATTTACTAATTACTAAAGTTGCTTGTGTGATGAATAAGAAATTCCTCGTCAGGCATGCCAGACAGTGCATTCTCAACAGGCGACTCTTCCTTCCAAAACGAAGGAAGTTTTTTGCCACCCCGCATTCCGTACTCTATAAAAGGAAGTGGGTTACTTTCAGACAAGTAGGTATCATATATGTATTTGAATCCAGGGCTGCAAGGCCCAGGATATGTCATGCCATCAGCCTTTAATGAGGCAAATTCAAAAGCACTGGCCGCTTCTTCCAGCAAATACTTCCTTGTCGCGCTAACGCAATCTTCTTGGGTAAAGCTAGAATCCCTAGTTTCGAGAAGAAAGTTAACAAGCTTCTCTAAATGTGTTTGAGTCAAATTATCAATTATGCTTCTGAATTCAGAATTGGGTTTCTCATACTCTTCTTCCACTATTTGTAGATATCGATTAAACGCTACGCTTTTAAGCTCTTCCCAATGAATTACTTTATAAGAGATACCACATTGTCCAATCGCTTCTAAAAATTGTCTATTATCAGCAACCCACTTTTGACCTAATCCTGCGGCCTCACTTTCTGCTTCTGTAGTTGACACGTTCTTGTATAACCTGAGGTTATGCCGGTGTAAGCCATCTGTTATAACCACAATCAATTCTGAGATGCGAATGGCGCTCTCGTTGTTGTTTTCATCCCTAATACATTGTTCATTGGTTTTGCGAAGCAGATCGACAAATGCCCGAAAAGAATCGCCAGATTGTTTATGCTCATTGCTGATTTGGTGTGGTGATTGCATACTGATGCCTATTACTATCTTGATAGGCTTATTCTTAATAAGGCTGTTTTCTAGGATAAATTGCTCCAGTCCTTTAAAATAAGCTATTTTTGCCATTAGGAATATCTTGAGAAAAGAATATTAATAACGTAGATTTACAATTATGCACCAAAAATACTCCGGAGAGAAGCTGTCCACACAATCCACTATGTATTCAAAGCTTGACGAAATTTATCTTGCCTCTAAAGAGATTTTAAATAACTTCTTAGTAGAAAACTTGCCTATCAATATCTTTTTAGTCAATGAAGAAGGCTATGTCTGCTGGGCGAACAAAAAACTACTCAATGTTGTAAACATAGGCAGCGTGGAAGAGGTTAAAGGACTACATATCAATACTTGGGGTAACTATAGATGGGATTATATCCAGCAAATTATTAAAACCGAACAGGAAACTACAATAGAGGAAGAATACGCGGGAACTTATTTTTTAGTTACTAGGAAACCAATTATAAAAGACCATAAAGTCATAGGTGTCCTCGGAATATCCCTAGACATCACTGACCGGAAGAAAGCAGAAATAGCCAAAACCGAATTTCTGGAGAACATGCGTCATGATATGCGCACCCCTATCGGCGGCATGGTGGGGCTTGCACACATCATGCAAAAAGAGGCAAACAACCCGACGCTGAAGAACATTGCCGACATGCTGGTCAGTACCAGCGAGGCTTTTCTGGGTTTTATGGATGAAATCCTAAAGACCATTAGTCTGGATGAGATACCTCTGAGCTGTCAAAAATTTTCTCTGGAACATGTGCTTAAATCTGCTTTAACGATTCTTCAATCGCAAGCCGCTGAAAAGCACCTGGCTTTATCCCTGGAACAGGATTTCTTCCTGCCACCTACTCTGATAGGCGATAGTCTGCGCATCAAGCGAATCGTTTTAGAACTGATCACGAATGCGCTGAAATTTACCGAAAAGGGGCATGTCAAGGTCTCTACACGACTGGTTAAACAAGAAGCCCAACAAGCGATTGTACAAATCAGCGTTCAGGATACGGGAGAAGGGATACCGGAAGACCAGTATCAGGTCATTTTCAACAAGTTTACCCGTTTGTCCCCTGCGTATCAGGCGAAGTATCAAGGCCCAGGCTTGGGGTTGGCGAACGTTAAAAAGTTGATTGAAGACCTAAATGGAGAGATTGAGGTGCAGAGTACGCGGGGTGAAGGCTCAACCTTTACCTGCACGATTCCTTTACGAATGTCTTTGCTGGAGGGTGGCGCAGTAGAGTCCACGTGAGCAAAATGGTGCGAGCAGGATTATATTTGCTTAAAGAGCATCGGTAACGTCGCGCAGCTCAGGTTAAGGCCCCCTCGGTTTGCTGCTCCCTACATCGGGGTCCCATACTGGGTCTTGTCTGTGAACAGTCGTGCTCTCATAAGACGGCTGCATGGACGAAGGCTGGACAGTTCCAAAAAAGGCAATTGGATTAGAGGAAACGGGATTTTGTGCTGGCGTCTGTTGCGTGAGACTGGCCGAAGCCCTAGTGGGGTCTATTTGGCGCAAAAGCGATTGTAGAAGATTTAGCCTGGACCAGCAGGATGCCGGAACGCTGGCTAGGTTCAGTCTTAAATAATCCGGCCAGAAATGTTCTGGCAAGGAAGTAGTTGTATCTTGAAACCGTTTCTGGCAAATCTTCAAGGCTTGGTCAAATGTGTATTTTAAAAGCCTTATTGCCATCCTATCTAACAGTCTATCTACCTGACATTTCATATAATTCGACCATTTCCCATCCGTGTCTGCTCGCGTCTGGCAAGCGGTTCTCAATGTTCTGTTTTCAAGCTTGTCAACATGGGTTATATCCTTGGATTTTATACGGGTGATATCCCCAAACATATCGTTTAGACTTTTGCCTTTATAGTCTTTCGCATTCTTATATTGCTCCTGAATGCCCGTACTCAGTTGATCATGATAGCCCTTGAGAATCTGGAAGGCCTCTATAAAATGAGGATGTGTCTGAACACAGAGCGTGAGCCGTGGGAATGCGGCATTTAAGAACCAATCCGGCGGCGTAAACAGTTGGCCCAAGGGCACAGAGGGTGTGGGTTGGTCTGACAACTTACCCAACTCGAACCCTAACTGTCCTGCAGAAGCCACCAGCCCCCCCAGAACTTTCAGAAAGAGCGCATTACTGCTGAGCTTTGACAAACCAGTTGAGAAAGCGTTTTTGACGCTCTCAAACAGATCAACTTTACTTTTAAGCCCCTCTTCCTCTTCATAAGCCTTGTACAGTTCCAGGCGATCCTCGACATAGGCTCGGCTCAAGTCCATTAGTGCCCCCTCATAAACCTTAGAAAGGGTACCTGCGTCCCGATAGGTCTGCACCATCCCGACCGTTTTCTGTGCGACATAAGTAATATTTGTGTTTATAAATACTTTCTTATGTTGATCGTGTTTACAGACGATTCCAAGTTCCCGCTCCATAAACAAGAGAATGGATTTCAAGCGATTAACAATCCAATCTGTTTTATCCGAACGCCCCTGCGCGGCAAGGGCTTGCGCCAAGCCTTGTGCTTGTAGCGCTTGCCTAAGCTGATCTACATAAGGTTCTATTGATATTTCTGTCGGTTTAGGCAATTGAGGGGTAATCTGTCCCAAGACAGCAGTCACTTGGTCTGAGGATTTTGGCATGGCTAGGCTCTGTACACGACAAAAATATCAGGATGCATAAACGGGTTGTGGCTCAGCGCCCGCTAACACCTGCACGCACTGGCTGAACCGCTCAGCTACCCAGCGAAAAGGACTGATGACCTCACGTAGAAAATCCAATCCATAACGGAAAAACGTGTATTGCGGCCTGCTGCCTTCTGGAAACTGTTTGCTGAGGACGGGTTGAGTTTTCGCGTGCCATTCGCCCACTTTGTGCGCCCACACAAAGCCAATGGCGAGCAGTGTTGTCAGCTTTGTCATCCGTTCTGGGTCTGTGATATGGGTTTCCTCGAAACGGAAGCCACGGCCCTTGAAGCTCTGAAACAAAGATTCGATCTCCCATCGGCGTTTGTAAATCGAGAGTGCGTCTTTTGGATTCGGGTGGTTCGTTGCTACGATCAAAAGTTCTCCCCGTTCTGATCGGGAGCCGGAGAGATAAACAGGAACTGTCTGATCAAAGAGTGCCACCGCAGCCGGGAGTGTCATGGCGTCCTTCGGATTGAGCCGGCTGAAAAGCTGTTTGGCAGCCCAGTCGCGCTTGCCTTGCGTGCGGGTAAAGGTATTGCCCTTGATGCGAATATAGAAAGGAATCTGACGGACCTGAAGCCATTGGCACAGATAGCCGTTTGCAAACTCCCGGTCAGCCAGCACGCCCGCAATACAATCTCGACCGAAGGCATCCAGAAACTGTTGGAGGAGACTGTACTGCTCTTCGTGGTTGGAACTGCCCCCTTTGGGCAGCACTGTCCAGAACAGCGGAATCGCCAAACCCTTATACGTTGCCGCCAGCATGAAGATATTGATGTGTCGCTTGCCCCATTTCCAGTTCGTGCGGTCTATCGTCAAGTAGACTTTCTCCCCAGGCTGGAAGCACAGATTGAAAATCCATCGGGCAATGGGAGCAATATCAATTTTGAATCCTGCAAAGAAACGTTGCAGACGGCGATAACGCGAATCCCTCTGGGCCGCGCCGCTGCCCGCAACTGCTATCGCCTTCAAGCTCACCGATCCGGCGGAAAATAATCCTAACAACATGTGCGCAAAACAACTGATTCGGGCTTTGTTCCAGGAAAGATGATGCTTTAAACTGGCTTGCAATTCGCTGAGTGCGGCGAGCATGGGATACCTCTTTGTGGGTATTTAGAGAACCCATAGCTTACTGCGAGCAGCGAATTTTTTATGCCTGCCCGCTCCGCGCTATGCGCGTGGCTATTTTTGTCGTGTACAGAGATGGCTAGGTCTCTTTTATGATTATATGATCACCCTGAAAAGCGCATTGAACATACACGACATTCTTGCGGAAAACCAGAACATTTGTAATCCGTGAAATCTACGGAAGCAAAGCCACTGAATTCATTTACCAAAATAAACTGAACTTAAAGAGCGCAAACAGGTTTTCGGCTCTTCACTTATATTGATGTTAAACTTGGCTGGGCGCTTTGGCGTAGCCCATTGTCCGACGCTGCATTAAGGACTCAAGCGATTTGCCCTGCACGGGCGCTCGATCTGCACCTTATCAAAATCCTGTTTGCAGGAATATATATCGCAGCACTGGGTTCGCTATCGCCCGCTCGCCGTATCGGGTTAAGGCTGGCGTCAAATTCTCTATGCTGCTTCCAGCAAAATCTGCGTCATTTCCTTGAGCACGTCCCGCTCTTTTTCCACAATGGCATGCCGCTCTTTTTCCAGCCGCGCCAGTTCGCCTCGCAGAGCGTCTAATTTTGAGGACTCGGAACGGGGCGCTGCCTTCGGCAGATGGGCGGTCTCGGCGACAGCGTGCGCAGATTTGGCGACCGCTTTCAGTTGACTTGCTCGCTTGCGCTTGGCGGGCTGCGCTTTTTGACTGGCTTTCCGCCACCCTATAATAGTGCTCGAACTCACCTAAAATTGCTCCGCGACCTCCCTGATCTTCTTGCCTTCCTCAACCAGCTTCAAGGCCTGTGCCTTCTCGTCGTCGGTAAATTTTCGGCGGGTGGATGGAATCTCCTGCACAAATTCTTGCGTGGGCTCCTGCACGAGCAATCCTGTTTCCTGGCTCATAGCTAGATTTTTGAAGGCTGGAAAGCAGTGCAGTGTAGACACAGGCGAATGCTGAAGGCAACCTTTCGTTATGGACCTGCCGCATGGGCTGTTCTCTTGATAGCCGCCTGAGATTCAAGGGTCAATCGCGCTCTAGCGGGTACGGGCGCGGATAGATACTCGCCTGAGGCGTGAACGCCCGTTTCCGCGCGTATCCGCTGCGCTGCCAAGACACAATAAGGATAGTGGTTATCGATCAACAGGCAGCGCCTTTGCAACTGTAGAGCTGCAATGCCCGTGGTGCCGCTGCCTGCAAACGGATCGACGACCAGATCGCCTGGTTTTGTCAGCAGCCGGATGAAAAAGCGGGGAAGGGCAACGGGATAGACGGCCGGATGGCCTTTATTGCGCGCCTCTGGACTGACATGCAGCACGTTATCCGGCAGCACATGGGTTTTCCCGATCCAGGCGCGCATCGCACGGCGAAAACCGCTGCCAGTTTCGGAGAGGTGCGGTGCATACTCATGCGGTTGGATTCTTTGTATTCTGTTCCAAGATGAAGCGGCTATCGGCCTTTTCACCGCCTCATGGTTGACGTAGGGCCTTTGGGTCTTGGCTAAATGGAACAGATATTCCCAGCCATCGCGCAGCCGCGTCGGCCAGAAGCCCGGCATGCTGGTCTTTTTATGCCAGATATAGTCATCAATGCAGTGCCAGCCGAGTTGCGTCAGCCGCTCGATAGTGTGCCAGACGTAGCGATGCCGCACGCCATCGACAATTTTCCCTTTGAGATTAAGGATAAAGCTGCCATGCGCCTTCAAGGCTTGCCAGAAAACGGGATGAAAACGGATGAACCAATCCGCGTAATCCTGGGGCCGGATACTGGCGTAGTGCCTTTTGCGGGCGTCGGCATAGGGCGGTGAAGTGAGGATCAAGTCCACCTGATCGACAAATGGCCGCAGTTGCGCGCTACTGTCGCCATACAGGATTTGACACAGGGACTCGTCCTGAGCGGGATCAAACAGGCTCATCTGCCCCGTTTGCATCCTGCACTTCTTCCTCAGACACCTCTGAGCCGTCTTGTGTTTCCGGTGTGGCTGGTTCCTCGGTTTCAGCCGTTTTGTCTTGAGCGTACACGGCTTTTCTGGCGCGATACTCCATACTGAAGATGCGCCCAGCTAAGGTGAAGAGCTGTTGCTGCCACTGATAATTCGCTTCTAAGCGCTGCTGGCTGGTCAGCACACTGTTCAGCCACAGGGTATCCATTTGCCCCATCAACTTGTCCAGTTTTCGGATCAGACCCGCAAACTGGGCGGCCCGCGGCGAACTGATTTCGATTTCATACTTTGCAGGATGCGTATACGTCGGCATCGCCTGGATGCCGTGCTCATCCATCAGCGCCTTGAGGCGGGCCGCTTCCTGATCAAAATCCCGATCTAGCGCCGCCATCTGCTCACTGATCCATGCTGCCAGTGGATCAATCGCTTCCTGCTTGCCGATGATGCGCAGGATCACATCCAGCGAGAGCAGCGCCCTTTGCACGCGCTCAAAGATGCGCGCAGTTACGCGCTGCGCTTCCAGGCTATTGACCGTCAGCCGCTGCTTGAAGACAGGGCGGGAATAGACGGCCTTCTCCTTCGTTGGCGGCACGGCGGATTCGGTGTCTGGCATGGCGGACCTGTTTAAAAGGGATGAGAAGGGATCACTTTTGCCTGGCTTGAAGGTAGCGCAGCATCCGCTTTTACGATGACAGCGAAAAGACGCGCCCAGAGCCGTTTCGAGCGCATCGGTCAGCGTCAGTAGCGGTTAAGCTGCTTGCACTGTCTTGATCGCTGTATGGCGATACACAGTCAGGTCGCTGGCCTGGATAAACAAGCAGCTTGGATCAGGGCGGTCGAGAGATCGTCCATTTTTGAAAACCCTACTGGGGGCTGCCTCAGTAGGAGGGGCTCCCCATTTTTAAGGAGCGTCCCGATGAAATTACTGTTCTTCCTTGCCTTTTTGGGCGCGGGCATTGGCGTGCTCGGTCGATGCGCATGCGTAACGGCCAGGGCCTTATCGTCTCTGGCGCGGCATCTGCATCCGCTGCTACGGCGCTGCATGGCTCGCCTTAAGAAAGCCTGGGTTGGCCGCAGATCGCCGCAGTCTGCACCGATCACACCACTCTCGGAGCCGGACTGGAAAACGCTTGCAAAAGAGCCTGCGATTTTCCGAAAAGGCACGATGATCTGGTGATGGGTGCAGGTGCAGGCCTGGCGTCCAACCGCGCAGCTTAGGATCACTATTTATTCACCCCACGGGGCACTTTTCGCCCCTTGGGGAAAGTGCCCCTTTTTCTTTTCTTTGAAAGAGGACAAGCACGATGAAAATCGATGTCACCGCCGAGCTCATACAAAACGTCAATGTAGACGCGCTACTGAATCAACGAGAAGCTGTGTTAGAACGTATAGAGCAGGCCATTACTATTCTGAAGGAAGCGCAGACAATCGCTGAGCAAGCGCATCTCAAAATACTGTCCTTCTCTATGGAGTCCATCTGGACAAGTGAGAGAGCTATAACGAGGCGCTACTGCCCGGAGGATTGTCCGAAATTAGCGGAACTCATGGATGAAGCGCGTCAATTGATTGATGCCTCAGCTTGGCAATATCTGATGGATGCGTCTGATTTACGCCTTTTTATGGATGAAGCCGCCCATGATGAATGGAAAGAAATGCTGAAGCCAGATCACTGTCCGGTGCTGACCAGAGCGCAGATTGAAACCACTTTTAGCCGCCTGCATGCAGCCCGTGAGGAGATGTTTGAACGTAGCATTCTGGATGCATTCCGCAGACTTTCCTGGAATTACATAACCAAGCAGCCTGTTCAATTAGGCAAGCGTCTCATTGTGAACGACCTGCTGAGTACTTGGGGGCCAAACCATATGAGTTTCAGTGGCGAGATGACCCGTCGCTTGGATGAGTTGGTGCGTGTGCTTTCTGTGCTGGAGGGCAAACCTGACCTCAGTTGTCATGAATGTATCTATCACTATCTCAAGCAGGCTGACTTCGAGGGTTTTTGTGAATGGAGCGGCCCTTACTTTTCTCTGCGTTGGTACAAGAAAGGCACAGGGCATTTGACATTCAGCCGAGCCGATCTGGTGGACAAGATGAATCAGATCATGCTTAAACACTACCCAGACGCCTCAGCCGCTTGCTAAGCAGCACATCTGAATCGTTGTCGTGGAGCTTGAATAGGGACTCCTTGGCGACTTGTACATTGCAATGGACAGCCGCTGCACGCGGCCTTTGCAACTGCTATGTGTTCACCCCACGGGGGCACTTTTCGCCCCTTGGGGAAAGGGCCCCTTTTTCTTTTCTTTGAAAGAGGACAAGCACGATGTCTCAAGAGCAATCCAAAAAACTGATGGTCCGTTTAGGCGAACGCTTTGGCGTTGATCCCGATAAGCTGTTTGATACCTTGAAGTTGACAGCCTTTCGGATGAAAGAGGGCAGAGTTCCCACCAACGAAGAAATGATGGCGCTGCTCATCGTCGCCGATCAGCATGGCCTGAACCCATTTTGCCGAGAAATCTATGCGTTTCCCGACAAGCAGGGCGGCATTATGCCGGTGGTCAGTGTGCGCGGATGGGAGCGCATTATTAACGAGCACGCGGCATACGATGGCATTGACTGGGCTTATCCCAAGGATCCAAACGACTGGGTGCAAAAGCCAGGCGCGAAGACGGCCTGCTTTCCGTGGATCACCTGCATCATGTTCCGCAAGGACAGAAGCCATCCGACCCAGATCACGGAATTTCTGGATGAAGCCTATCGCCCGCCGTTTACCGGAAACGGCAAGAACGGCCCGTACACGGCAGAAGGCCCGTGGCAGACGTACCCCAAGCGGATGCTGCGCCATAAGGCGTTGATCCAGTGTGCACAGGCGGCCTTCGGCTTTTCTGGCCTCTATGAGCCGGATGAAGCAGAGCGCGCGCGGGAAATCGGCCTGCCTGCCATAGACAGTGCGGAGGCGAACGCACGGCGGGTGCAATCTGAGATAGAGGCTTTGGAGCCGAAACTGCGCCCTTTTTTGGAGCGCGCCCGCGAAACCAATGCCTGGCAAGGCGCGCACGCGCTCGTGCGTCAGCGTTTCTCTGGCAACGAACGGCTCGCAGCCGAAAGCTATCTACAGGGCGCTGCCAGTCTGTATCAATTGCAACAGGCGCAGGATGTACAAGAAGCATCGCCGGTCATGGCGGAAGCGCCTGCGATAGAAGAGGTGGAGGTGAGTCGAACAGACGAACCCGTGCAACACAAGCCCCTTCGTCCAGCGTCTAGCGCGCGGAAACGACAGGCGAATCAGACCAAGCTGCCGGATTTCCTGGAGACCGCAGCGGCAGAAGCGGTCATGACAGAAAACGTGGCCGCGCCTTGTGCTGCGCCCTCTGCTGACACAGCGGTATAGAGCGCCATTGGATGCCGACTGAGCAGCGCTTTTCGGCGCTGTCTGGAAGGTGTCCATGACCATCACTTGTTTCACCCTGCTGGGGAACGCGCCCCAGCAGGGGGCTTCCCTGGGTGGGTTCATCAACACTTTGGGAGGTCATTCACGATGCACGCGATTCAACCGGAATCTGTAAAAGAAAAAGCGGAAGCGAGTCACGCTCGCAGCACGACGGAAAATGTCAATGAAGCGGTCCAGGCAATCTCCCATTTCAATCTGGAGATCGAAGTCTGCGGCCAATGGGTATGGGTGTACGGCGATACCAAACCGTATCGGGAAGCGCTTAAGGGGGCTGGCTTTCGCTGGTCGCCGAAAAAAATGTGCTGGTATTTCCGTTCAGAAGCCTATCGATCTCGCAGACATCCACTTTGGTCACGGGAAGAAATTCAAGAGAAATACGGCAGCGCGATAGTCAAAGAGAAAACCTGACATCCCACTGTCTTCATCTGTTCCAGCGCATCTGATCTATAGAAAAGCATGGCCTGAAATGATTCAGGTTGCGCGTGATCAAGTTTGTTGTATCCCAGTCGGGGAAATGTCCCCACTGGGGGATATCTCCAGGGCTGGGTTTTTTGACCTGTAACCGTTGGAGGTATCCAAAATGATGAACACCTTGTACGAAAACCAAACAGTCTATACGCCTGAGGGCAATGATTCGCCTGGGTATCCCACCTCATGGGGCGTGCCGCTGCCGCGTTATCAAAATTGCAGCGGCGATGAAATACCTTCAGGCCTCTATCTCGCGCTTTGGCACGGACGCAGGACACCGGATGAAAAGAGTGAGGGCCGGTGCTTTGATGCTCCCATGATCGGCCCGTTGTCCTGGGTCCACATGACCGACATGCATATTTTGCGATTGGATTTTTCCGATCCAGAGGTTGCCGAGCGCTATTTTCCTGGGAAGGATGAACGCGAATGGGCACTGGATATTGCTGAGGGCATGATCCAGTTCGATGGCCGCTACTTTGGAAGTTGGACAGTATTTGTGTATCTAGATTGAACCTGAAGAATGAGTTGACAGCCAGTCGAATAAAAATTTTTCACCCTGCTGGGGAAGGTTCCCCAGCAGGGAGCCTCCCTCAGTGGATTTTCAACACACTTTCGGAGGTCGATATGTTGATTGAAATCAGAGAACGGTTCAGCGGCCGTGTCCTGTTTGCGCACGATCATGAGCGCGGCACGATGCGTATAGCGCTGGAGGCGGCGGTTAGAAGACGCCGGAATTTATACGGCGCAATGCTGATGGGCGTCAATCTCACTGGCGCGAAGCTGCGTGGGGCCAAGCTGTGCGATGCGGATTTACACCAAGCGTGGCTCGGGTGCGATCTCAGTGAAGCAGACTTAAGCGGCGCTGATTTGCGCGGTGCGAATCTATCCAATGCCAACTTGCAGGGCGCGGTTCTGCGGTGTGCGCATTTGGACAGGACGAATCTGCGCCGCGCAGATTTAAATGGGGCGGATGTGGATCCCCTCTTCGATCTGCGCGGCGCAATCCTATAAGCGCCACTTGTGCTTTGCAGCAGGGCGGTTATTCGGTCCGCCTGATAGCGATATCAGGCGTTCATGAAGTCGGATTTATCTCATCCCAGCAGGGGAATTCCCTGCTGGGGAAAGCTCGCCTGCTGGATTTTTTATTCACAGGAGGGCCCTAATGAAAATTATCGATATTGCACAGCGTTCCAATGCCTGGCATGTCTGGCGTCGCCGAGGGGTAACCGCTTCGGATGCCGCAGTCTTGCTGGGCCGCTCGCCCTACAAGACGCTCTGGCGTCTGTGGGCTGAGAAGACGGGTATTGCGGTGGAAGAGGATGTCTCCCGCAATCCTTTTGTTCAGTATGGCCTCTGCAACGAGGACATCGCCCGTCAAGCCTTTGAAGCCAGGCATGGCGAAATCTTGCTGCCGGTCTGCGTCGAAGACGAGGCACTACCGCTGATGCGCGCTTCTTTGGACGGCCATCTGGCGAACCAAGCGCCCGTTGAGCTGAAGTGCCCCGGCTCAAAAGTCTGGGAAGCGGTGCGCGCAAAAGGCGCGGAGAGCGAAACCTTCCGGCTCTGTTATCCGCAAGTGCAGCATCAAATCCTCGTGACGGGTGCGGACGATGGCTATCTCGTGTTCTGGCATCAAGGCGAGATACAGGAGTTCCAGATACCGCGCGACGGCCCGCTGATTCGGTCGCTGATCGAAAAGGCGATGGATTTCTGGAAACGGGTGGAATCCAAACAGGAACCGGCCAAAGACCCTGAGCGGGACGTGTTTACGCCCAAAGAAGGCGAGCAGGTCGCGCAGTGGGCCGAAGCCGCCGAACGCTATCAAATCTTGAATGCTCAGATTACTGCTTTGAAAGAGCGGCTAGAAGGGTTGAAAGCAGAACAAGGGCGGCATCGGGATACGCTTAAATGCTTGATGGGACCTTATCTGCGCGCTCAGTGCGGCGGCATTCGGGTCGCCCGCTATGCCGTCGCAGGCAACATCCAATATGAGCGCCTCCTGCAAGACAAGTTACCTGCTTTGCCGCAGGAGGAAATTGAGCGCTATCGGGACGCGCCGTCAGAACGATGCTGCGTCAGGGTGATAGCGCCTAAACAGCAGAACACTGCATGGCGCTAAAACGGAGCGTAAGCATCAAGCTTCCGTTTGATCGGAATAGCGCGTGGCAAGCGCCCTTCCTTCTTTGAAAGGAGAGACCCTGCTGGAGAGGAAGGGCCGCGCTGATCCAACACTTTTTACCCTGCTGGGGAGAGACGCCCCGACAGGGGATATCTCCCTAGGCAGTTTTTTTCATCTTAACCTTTGGAGGTATCCACATGAAAGAAGCCGATCAAAATATTGAAAAAGCCTGTGCCGCTTTTGTAGACGAGTACGGCACACTGGGGCAGGCGCTTTTGAAGCGCACGCAAAACAATCTCGAAGAAGCCCGATGCGCGATAGAAGACCGGTATCAAGGCGAGTACGAATGGATAGGAGATTTTGCTTTGGCTTACCTGAAGAGCCAAAGCGATTCCAACGATGTGCTGCTCTGTAGCATCAATTTTGAACGTTTCGTCTATTGCCTGCGGAGAGGTTTATTTCCCAGAGGCGCGTTCTTTGAAATCCATTTAGACGGGAGGGTGCACGTATTCAGCCAGGATGATCGCGTCTCGCCGCTCACGAGAGTGTACAAAAACTCCCGGAAGGCGCGCGCTTTTATTGCCAAACACGGCAAGCTAGGGCAAGCGCTTTTAGGACAGACTCGGTATGTGCTTGAGGAAGCCCACTGCCTGATAGAAGACAGGTATCAGGGCCGTTATGGCAGTACGGAGGATTTTGTACGCCATTATGTGAGCAATTGGGCGCTAATCCCGGATGATTTACGTCGCTATATTCTGTGCAACGGCTATCTGGAGCAGTATCTGTTTACGTTTAAAGACGCTCCGTTCTTTGCCCTCACAGTAGAGGATCAGGTACACGTGTTCAGCAGAGAGCAGGAAGCGCATCAGTAAAACGTTTCCCTTGTTGAAAGCAATGGCCGAGCACGTCTCTTTTACAAGCGTATCAGGGACTGGTGTGGTCTTTTTACCCCGCTGGGGAGCTTCCCCAGTGCGGGAATCTCCTTGAGTGGGATTTTTAAATTCTAACTGAAGGAGAGATGAAAAATGTCAACAACGCATGAATGTGAAAAATACGTGGATTTTGTTGCTAGGCACGGAACGCAAGGCAAAGAATTGTTGGTCGAAGCAAACTATGATCTTCAGCAGGCTGAACGTCTGTTCGAGAAAAAAGCGTGCACGGACTTTATCACCACACACGGCGAAGTCGCCAGAGTGCTTTTAGAAGACAGAGAGTATTCGCTGGCAGATGCCGAGCGTCTAATGGATGAACACTATGAAGGTGCCTATAAAGATGAGACGGATTTTGCTCGGCATTATGTGGATTGCAAACTGACAGAGGCAGATTTTGACGACTGGCTGGCAGAATATATCGACTATGCGCGTGTCGCAAAACGCCTATTGACCAGCCGCGAGTTCTGGACTGTCTATGCTGAAGGCAAAACGCATGTATTTACAACCGTTTGAGCTTTAGGCAAGGCGTATTTTTTGACCCTGCTGGGGGAAATCCCCAGCAGGGGGATTCCTCCAGCGGTTTTCAACCCAAACCTTTGGAGGAAATCATGAGTGCTCATATTGTCGGTCACGAAGTCATCTCAAATATCCTGGGATGCTATGCCGCATGTCGGCGCAAGGAACCTTGGCTACCCGGCGACTTATCTGATCGAAAAATTCGAGAGATGGGTCAGAAACTATTGGATGCCAATTGCATCAGTGTTAATTACCGTTACAACGATACTAACGATGAGATATTCGAGTTGGACAGCGAAGAATTCCACCAGCCGTGTTCGATAGCGCAGGCTATCAAATATTGCCACTGCTTGAATTACCAATCCTGCGAGTATCCTCAGTGGGAGCGGTCTGAAGCTAAAACGCTGCTCGATGAAATGCGCGAGACCTTTGTTCGGCATATGCCAGGCTACGATGAGGCACAGTGGTGTTGAAGGGGCGCTTAAACAGCACATTCAACAAACTTTGAGTTAAACGAAGAATTTGATTATTCACCCTGCTGGGGAGTTCCCCAGCGGGGGGATATCTCCAGGCAGGGATTTTTCATCTCTTACTTTGGAGGTCATCAAGATGACGGAAGCAGATGAAAACAATGCAAAGGCGCGAAAAGCCTTTTTTGAGGAACACGGCGCGGCACTTGCCGAAGCAGTATTAGAACACACAGGCGGCGACCTCTCGGAGGCGGAGCGCCTGATGGCGGAATGTTATCAGGGTGCTTACAACGACGAGGTGGACTATGCCGTGGAGGTTTTCGACGAGCAAACCGCCATGCCGGACGGCCTACGCTGTTATATCGATTATGAGCGCTTTGCCATGCATCACATCGGATGTGACTGCTTCACCATCGAAGCGGACGGCCAGGTGCACATATTCAGATACTAAGTTTCTTTATCGAACCCCGCCGGGGACTCTCCCGGCAGGGGAGACCTCCTGCGGGATTTTTGATCATCCAACACGTTTAGGAGGTCTCTCATATGACGACGATTTGGGACGCGGATATGAATCTGCACGACGCATTTCTTGCGCGCAAAGCAGAGGAAAAAGCGCATGGGAACGAGCATGAATACGGCGAGGCATTGATTGAAGCACTGATGAAACGCAGGGGTTACAGCCGTCAGCATGCTCAAGAAACGCTGGAAACAGAATACCGAGGCGCTTTTGATCATGCGGCAGATTTTGCTGAACACTTTGTAGACAGCATGGCTCATTTTCCAGATTTCTTAAGTGTTTTTATTGACTATGAAAGATTAGGAAAATGGCTTCTGACATCCGGTACGTATCAGACCATGACCCTAGAAGAAAAAATGCATGTCTTCAAAAGATAATGTTTGACGTGAAACACTGCTTGTTTCGATCAACAGCGTTCTAGCCGATATGTTATCCCGCTGGGGGGATTTCCCCAGCAGGGGATATCTCCAGGCAGGGATTTCTCATCCCTCACTTTGGAGGTATCCAACATGACCATTCACTGCAACAACCATGAAGAGGCCTGTGCCGCTTTTCTTGCCAAACTCACTGCATTAGGCAAAACGCTTTTGGCAGAGACGGGAGAAGACCCACAGGAAGCCGAGCGCTTGATGTTTGAAGGCTACCAAGGCGCTTACGAAGACGAGCGGGACTTCATCAGGCAGTGCCTGGAGACTGCGGTTGTAATTCCGCCCAAACTCCAGGTCCATTTCGATGACAAAGTGTACGCGCGGCAGTTGCTTGACGAAGGCTATTTGACGGTCGAGTTGGAGGGTCGTGTGCACGTGTTTAAACAGAAAGAAAAAACCCGAACGGCCTTTATCGCGGAATATGGCGCGGAACTGGCTGAAGCCGTGTTAGAGCACGCAGGCAACGATCTTTCAGAAGCGTGGCGCTTGATGGCTGAAAACTATCAGGGCGCTTACAACGACAAGACAGACTATGCCGTAGAGGTTTTCGATGAGCTAGCTTGCATGCCGGATAACCTACACGGTTACATCGACTACGAGCGGTTCGCCGATCATCTGCTTAGATGTGGTGACTATTTCACCCTCGAAGCGGGCGGTCAGACGCACGTGTTTAAGTATTGATTGGCATTTCCTTTACCCCGCTTGGGAGGTCTTCCCGGCAGGGGGGAGCTTCAAGGCGGCTTTTCTCAATCCCACCTTGAAGGTATTAAACATGATGGTGAAACACGAGGATAAGACTAAAGAACTTGAGTGCTTTATCGCTGAACATGGTGCGCTTGGCGAAGCGCTTTTAGACATGTTGGATGATGACCTTGAGGAAGCCCAAAGTTGGATGAGGCTTTATTACGGTTCCTACG
>NZ_CAFB01000057.1 GCF_000227585.1 Candidatus Glomeribacter gigasporarum BEG34
ATCCGCATTTGTTTGGCTTGTCTGTTTAATTTTAATAGGAGTTCTAAAATGCTTCAGAGCTTTTGCTGTGGTACAAATTCTCAACACAATGTCACGCCATTATCCTCCCAATCTGTTTCTTCAGTTCAAGAAAATGAGCCTGCTTCAGATACCGGACACCGAAAGAATGTTTGGATGATGTTGATTCAGAGGGTTTCCGAGATGCGCGATCTGTCGGAAAAACTGATGTGGGTATTAGACAGTCAAATGGAGGCGCAGAATGCCGAGACGCGGAGGTTGACAGATGCGGCGAGTCATGTATCGACCGACCAGGCCCGTTTGAAAGATGATGCGCTATGGAATTGGGAGGAGGACGAAGAATTTCTCAAATACCTCAAAGATCCGAGAATCAAGAACATCGAAATTGAAGGGATGCCGCTTGAAAAGTGGCTGAAGGGGAAAACGGAAACCAGAGAGATTGCGGAAAAAGTGGAATGGAACGACTGGGATCCTAACCCTGTGCACTGGAACAAAAAGCATGGTAGTGGCTTAAGCGAGGGTCTCTGGAACCAGTTGGGTTGGACAGTGAAAAATGTTGACCCCGCCCATCAAGAAAGGGGGCTTCCAAAATATCTGGTCTTGCAGCTCCAGCAGAAGCTCAGCGGGGAGGCCATCGCATCGAAGGATGTCGGCTCGAAACAGCAAACCCAACTTCAGCAAGTGACTCAAGAATCGATCAATGAGTCAAATATGGTGAGCAATTTAAATAAAACTTTATTTAGCTTGCTCTCTGCAATTATTGCGAATTTAAGAACCTGAGGCAGTGGATAAAGATCAGGCAATCTGAGGAGCACTACCATGACAGCCATTGGCCCCGCAATATCTCCAGAATTTCTATATTGGGCAAATCCCTCAAATGCGCAGGCGCTCCCTTCCCAGGAGAATAAGAGGGTTGAGGGCGCGGCGCTTGCGCAAGAAAAACAAAAGGGTCCGCATGCCAACCCTGCAAAATATCAACGCCTGGCGCTTTCAGCGCTTGTGTATGCGATCTATGCGGAGCTGATGGAGTTCAGCCGGGAACTGCTGCACAGTATGGATCAAAATCTTGAGCGGATGCATCAGGCTGAACGGGCGCTTCGGGATGAAAGGCTAGAGCTCTACGCGCAGGAAGTTCAGAAATTCCTCGAAGCGCAGGAAAAAGCGCGTAATGGGGGGATTGTAACGACTGTGTTTGATTTCTTTGTCAGCGCAGCCGGGATTGTTGCTGGCGCGGTTCAGCTCTATACGGGAATCGTTTCAGGCAATCCGCTGAAGATCGCAAGCGGGGTTGCTTTACTCTCAGGGGGAATGCTTGGCTTGGGCAATGTGTTGCTCGAAACCATGACATTTGGCAGTCATGATCCGTCCGCTTATCAACTCAGTGATCAACTCAGAGCTGCGCAAGCGGCGTGCACGATCGCTGGTTTTGTAATCAATGGGATGGGGGCTTTTTATGAATGGCTGCAGGGATCACGGATCGCGGGCAGCGCGGCGCGCGCTGCGGGAGGCGGCCGGAACAGCGCGGTCAACTCCACAACAAGGCCCGCTGCAGAGGCTGCGGAAAACGCGCCAGTGGTCACTATCCGTGTAACAGGGAATATGGCTAAAGCATTGCAGCGTCTTGCGCAATCCGCTGGTCAAAATTCAGCCGAAGACTTTTTAACGCGATTTTCAAATTCTATACGGCACTTATACATTATTACAAGCGTCACCAATCAACTTTTAAGCGTATTGCAGAAAATTGTAAATGGCGTCATTGGGCATGAAATTGCCCAGAGTGAAGCACAAGGCAAGAAATTACGGGCGCAAGGTGAATTTTTAAAGACGCTCACCTCGATTCAGAGAGAGATGATCAATCAGCTGCTGAAGCAGGAAAAAGAACATGCAATCCGGATTGGGAATGATCAAACCGCTTTGATACAAAGCAGCCAGATGTTAACTAGAAGTTCGTTGAGAGCGGTGCATGCGCTTGCGCAGGCCGCCTGATTCAACCATAATGCGCGCACTGGATAAAAGACAGAGAAATTTTAAAGAATGATGAGGAGAGGGCAATGTCTGCACCTATATCAGTAACGGAAATACCGCAAGCGTATTTGTTTGGGCAAAACAGCGGCTCGAATGTCCAAGGAACTGAGCAACCGGCTGAAAAGCGTAACCTGCATCGATCCAGCGGCCAGTCGATTCTCGCGCTGATCAGTCAAATCCTGTCGCAGCTACGGGAATATGTGAGCTTGATGCGCGATGCCTTTCTAACGACTGCAGCGCGCTTGGCAGGCGAAAATATGAGGTACGCATTCAATGCACTGGAACAGAGGAAAGCGAGCGCTGAGAAGGAACTTTCCGCAAAACAGACGGTTTGTACCGCTCAAATTTTCGCGGGCTGCGCAACGATTGCATTTGCAGTCGCAGGGGGCGCTGCCGCAAAATTCTTCAAGCGCAATGGAGAAGCTGTTTTGGGAACGGCAATGCTGTCAAGCGGCGTAGGAGGAGGCGCAAGCAATATTATTACAAGTAGTACAGAGGCGTCGCAGGCGGGCAAACGTACCCAGGCGCAGATCCTGGAAGCCGAAGCCGCTACCAAAGGCCAGCTCTTGCCTGTTCAGGATGGGATCAAGTCGCAGCAATGGAATTTAGGCGAGCAGATGTCAGGCCAGTTCCGGGAGATCAATATGATGGTTGCGGACGTATACCGGAGCTTCGGCAGGCTCTTTGAGACTCCAATCGTGTAGAACATGATGCCCCCCCGTTTTTTCTGGAAGCTTATCTTTCACTCAGGCCCTTTGGCGGGGCAGAGTCTGCATTTACCAAACGGCGATATCACCCTCGGTGATACGCCGGAGTGTGATGTACAGCTTGCTTTGCCCAAAGCGCCAGGCCAGCATTGTGTATTGCGGGTGTCTGAGCAAGGCGTCCGGCTGCGGATGCTGCGCGTGCGCTGCAGGATCAATGGCCGTCGCCTCAAAGGTGAGGAGGCGGATATACCCGCGCATCAAAGGCTTGATCTGGGGGGGGGCGAACTTAGTATTGCGCGCGCGGGCGAAGATGCGCCCTTGCCGCGCATCAAAAGCCGCCGGTACGGAATCCGCTTGTTCCGCTTGTGGGGAATTGCGTTGCCGGGCACAATGATCACCGGTTTAATGGCTGTGATGCTTCAGGCGGGTCGGGATTTACGCGCCTCCGTGCCTAACCATCATCGCCTATTCGATCTGCAAGGCTACCAGCAGGCGCTGCGGATGAAGTTTGACCAGATACGGGTAGACCGTGACGAAACGGGCGTATTGACGCTGACTGGACTATGCCATGAGGCGGCTGATTTATCCCCTTATCTGAATACATTAATCCAGGCTGGCATTGTGTACCGGAATCAGGTGGTTTGCGAAGATGAGCTGCGGCGCGGCGTAACCTATATTCTGCGTGCAAACGGATATCGCTATGCCCAGGTGAGTGCGGGGCAAACGCCGGGATCCGTCATTATTTCGGGCAATATATCGGACGATGCGCAGTGGGCCTCCGCGAGTCAGCAACTGGACCAGTTGCCTGGCCTGAGTTCCTGGACGGTCCGCAATGATACAGAGGCAATGATCGTCAATTTAATCGATATGCTGCGTCAGCAAAACCTGTTTGAACAATTAAGCGTGGCCTATCAAGGCGATAGTTTAATGGTGACCGGTCAAGTGCTTGACGCGCGCGAACCGCAGTTGCGTCAGGCGCTGGAACGCTGGCAGCAGGCGCGGGGCAATGAGATTCGCGTGATTTATCAGAATATTCCCGCAGCAAAGCTTGAGGCTGCAATATTCCCGGATCAAGCTCAAATTATCAGTTTCAGCGGCAATCAGCGCGCTGCCTTTTTAAAACTCTCAAATGGGATGAGAATACAGACCGGCAGCACTTTGCCCAATGGATATATGGTCACGAAACTGGACCAAAACGGTATCGAACTGCGCAAGGAAGGGGAATGGGTGCATTTGCCGCTTGGATTGTAGAAGTCATTTGATAGAACATGTTCCAACGCATCACATCATTGGAAAATCGTCTATTTGAAGACCACGCAGGGACTTATCGGGCCAGCCTCATTCGCCAGCTCAGTGAGGAAAGGGCGCGGCTTGCCGCATATCTGCAACAAGCTTCCTCAACAGAACAGAAAGAGCAGCGCCGCAATACCCTTTGGCAATGCGCTGCCCTTGAATACGCACAGGCGGTGATTGACGCTGTTTGGAATATTTACCATCACCTCCCTTCTTTGGAATCTTCTTTCGTACAGAGCGGGCTCAAACACAGGGCAGGCGGCGCTTCATCAGCATAGGCGTTTCGCACAGCCGCGCTGGTCGGCGCAGCGCCCCTTGCCGTACTAGCTGGACTATTTGCGTCTGCGCGCCTTGCTAGTGCGGTTGTGCGAAACGCCTGAAGCATTGAGCGAGTATTCTTTGACCTGCTCGGCTAAATGCATCCGCAGTCAAGCGCCGTCCGTCACCTTCTACCTCAAGCATAAGGGCGAGGTCTGGCGCGCCCAGCAGACCTCCAGCCCGTTCAGGCCATTCAATCAGGCAAAGTGCGCGTGCGGCCAGATATTCCTGAAAACCGGCTTCAGTCCATTCCTCTGGATGCGTAAAACGGTAGAGGTCAAAATGATAAATATCCAGAGTGTCCAATGTGTTCGAGACTGGACTCAGCAGTTCAAGCGCATAATGCTCGACTAGCGTATAAGTCGGACTGCGGATTCTCCCGCTGACCCCAAGCGCGAGGAGCGCGGCGCGCGCCAGTGCGGTTTTCCCCGCACCGAGTTCGCCGTGCAAATAGATGCGCAACCCTGTGAAGCCGCCAGCATGATACAGGGAGGTGAATGCCTGCGCGAAGCATTGGCCCAAGCGTTCAGTCGCGGCGAGCTCAGGTAAGATGAGCTGCCGTTTAAGCAACGGGTTGGGTGTCAATAGAGACATACAGTTCCAAATCCAATGAATAAAGCCGGCGCAATGAAGCCTGCATTCTCCGATCCGTCTGCGCCGCTGACCATCAGTCTGGCAGCCATCGATTCATTTTGCGATGCACTGTGGCTTGAGCATGGCCTGGCCAAGAACACGCTCGATGCCTACCGGCGCGATTTGCGGCTTTTCGCGGCCTGGCTTGCGCACAAGCACTGCCTTGCCCTGGATTCGACTGAGACCGCCGCATTGCGCGCCTATATCGCGGCGCGCAGCGCCGGAAAGGCAAGCTCATCCAACCGACGCCTATCCGTGTTCCGGCGTTACTTCGGATGGGCGTTGCGCGAGCGCCGGATCGCGGTGGATCCAACGCTGAAAATCCGCGCCGCCAAACAGCCGCCGCGTTTTCCATCGCATCTTTCTGAAGCGCAGGTGGAGGCTTTGCTCAGAGCGCCAGATATCCAATCACCCCTGGGTCTGCGAGACCGGACGATGATCGAATTGATGTACGCGAGCGGTCTGCGCGTATCCGAATTGATCGGGCTGAAAACGGTTGAAATCAGTTTGAACGACGGCGTGGTGCGCATACTCGGCAAAGGAGCGAAAGAACGGCTTGCGCCGTTTGGAGAAGAAGCGCGCGGCTGGCTGGAACGTTATTTGCGGGATGCGCGGCCTGCATTGCTGAAGGCGCGCACGTCGGACGCGCTCTTTATCACGATGCGCGGCGCGGGCATGACGCGCCAGCAATTCTGGAACGTGATCAAGCGTTACACGCGCGCGGCGGGGGTGACCGCGCCCTTGTCTCCGCATACGCTGCGGCATGCGTTTGCAACGCATTTACTGAACCACGGCGCTGATCTGCGCGCCGTGCAGCTTCTGTTGGGGCATACCGATATTTCGACGACCCAAATCTATACGCATATTGCCCGCGAGCGCTTGACGGCGCTGCATGCCAAGCATCATCCGCGAGGTTGAACGCAGGCAACGCTTATCACCGGAAAGAGCCTTGCCTTTATTCAGAAACGCTTCGGGGAGGTGGCGGCGTGAGTCAGAAAAATGCTTTAAGCACCAAGGATGCAACGCCCGCAGCGATGAACCCTAGTATCCATTTGAGGAGCTTCATTTCACCAGAAAGACGCAATTCAAGCTCACGCAAATCAGCCTTAGTGGCAAGGTCTGAGGATTCATGTGCCTTTCGTACAGCCGCAGCTAAGGCTCTAGCCTGTTTTTCAGGAATGCCAGATTTTTCAAGTTCATCGACGAATTCAAGGGTGTCAAATGCGGCGTGTGCCATAAATCAGTTCTCCTTACCCCGAATTCTATCACTGCGGCACTTGACGGATAGTCATTAACGTTCATATCTGGTGGCTTTTATGCAGCTCTGAAATAAGCTCTAAAATAGCTGCGCTGGATGTGATTTAAATGAAAAATGCTCTAAAATGCCCTCATTCACTTCTGCTTGCACTCTTCAGAAAGAGGTATGAATTTCTCGCGTATTCCCGCTGGCAAAAATGTGCCGCACGATTTCAATATCATCATCGAAATTCCCGCACAAAGCGAACCGGTGAAATATGAAGCCGATAAGGAATCTGGCTTGCTATTCGTGGACCGTTTTATCGGCACTGGAATGCGCTATCCGGCGAATTATGGCTTTATCCCGCATACGCGCGCGGGTGATGGCGATCCGGTGGATGTGCTGGTCATTACGCCATTCCCGATCCTGGCGGGCGCAGTCATCCGAGCGCGCGCGCTCGGCCTGTTGCAGATGAACGATGAATCCGGCGTCGATGCAAAGCTGATTGCAGCACCGCTTGACCACATTTGTCCAGCCACCGCGTATCTCAAGACCATTGACGATGTGCCCGCGCATTTAAAAGAACAGATTCAATTCTTCTTTACCCATTACAAAGCGCTTGAAAAAGGCAAATGGGTCAACGTCGGAGGCTGGCAAGGGGTTGAGGCGGCGCATCGGGAGATTCTGGACGGGATTGAGAATTTTAGGTAATCACGCCGCCGCCGATACAACGCTCTCCATGATATAGCACAGCATACTGTCCAGGCGTTGCGGCCCATTGAGGTTGATCGAAATGGAGCGTGAAACGGTTCTCGTGGGTGCGTATCAACGTGCAGGGCGCATCCGTTTGCCGGTAGCGTGTTTTTGCGCTGCATCTAAAACCGTCGGGCGGCGGCGCGCCGGAAATCCAGCGCGCGTTTTCCAGATCAATCGAATCACGGTTCAGCCAGGGGTGCGTATGCCCCTGAACGACATACAGCGTGTTTTGGGCGCTGTCTTTGCGCGCTACATACCAGGGCGCGCCGTTTCCGTTCCGGATGCCGCCCAGACCGATTCCTTTTCTTTGTCCAAGCGTGTAGAATGCCATCCCGATATGTTCGCCAACCGTTTGTCCATCAGGCGTTTTAATGGGGCCGGGCGCGCGCGGCAGATAGCGGCTTAGGAAATCACGGAAAGGCCGCTCGCCGATAAAGCAAATCCCGGTGGAGTCTTTTTTTGCTGCATTGGGCAAGCCAATGCGCGCGGCGATTGCGCGCACCTGCGCTTTTTGCATCGCGCCGAGCGGAAAGCAGACGCGCGCGAGTTGTGCCTGGTTTAGCCGATGCAGAAAATAACTTTGATCTTTTGTGGAATCACACGCTCTGCGCAGTTCAATGCCGCCTTGGGCCGGGCGGTGGATACGCGCGTAGTGGCCAGTTGCAATCATTTGCGCACCGAGCGCGAGCGCATGTTCAACAAAGGCTTTGAATTTGATGCGCGCATTGCATAAGACATCCGGATTCGGCGTGCGCCCCGCGGCGTGCTCACGCAGAAATTCTGCAAATACTTGCGCCTTATATTCAGCGGCGAAGTTGGCCACTTCGATGTCCATTCCAAGCAGATCGGCAACCGATGCGGCATCAATCCAGTCCTGACGCGCTGCGCAATGCGCCTCTTCCTCCCAGTTCTTCATAAACAGGCCCATGACTTCATGCCCTTGCTGCTTGAGCAGCCAGGCGCTCACGGACGAATCCACCCCGCCTGACATGCCGACAATGATGCGTTTTTTCATTAAACCCTTGAAATATATGATATTTTTGTGAAGAGATTGTCTAAGGCCTGCATAGACATCAGCACGATACCAAACAGTGCGTTGCATCAACCTTTAAATAAGCTTGACTCCATCGTTTAACTTATCCTAAATACACGCTCGTTTTCCTAATAGGAAGAACGGGCTTTTTTCATGGCGAGCCAGAAACGCATCTGTAACGCTGCTTTAAGCCAGCAGCGCCTGCGCATAGGCTTTTGCGCAGAATGGTTGTAAATCGTCTATTTGCTCGCCTGTGCCGGTGAAGACCACTGGCACGGGGTGCTCGCGTGCAATCGCGGCCAGGATGCCACCTTTCGCGGTGCCGTCCAGCTTGGTGACGATCAGGCCGGTTAAACCCAGCGCGGCGTCAAATGCTTGGACTTGGGCGAGGGCGTTCTGGCCGGTATTCGCGTCAATGGTCAGGAACACTTCATGCGGTGCGCCCGTCAGCGCCTTTCCCATCACGCGCTTGATTTTCTTCAGCTCTTCCATCAAGGGCGATTGGGTGGGCAGTCGTCCGGCGGTATCGGCAATCAGCACATCGATTCCGCGCGCGCGCGCGGCAGCGACGGCATCGAAAATCACCGCGGCTGGATCGCCGTTTTGCTGGGCAATGACATGGACCTGATTGCGTTCTCCCCAGCGGATCAGTTGTTCGCGCGCGGCGGCGCGAAAGGTGTCGCCCGCCGCGAGCAAGACCGATTTGCGCTGGCGCTGCACATAATGCACGAGTTTGCCAATGCTGGTTGTTTTACCGGCGCCGTTGACGCCCGTCATCAATATCGTGCGCGGCGGCGGCCCATCGAAGGCCAATGGCCGCTCCAGCGGCTGCAACAGTTCGGCGAGCAATGCGCGCAATGCGGCCCGCGCCGCTTCCCCATCGCCCATATGCTCGGCGCGCGCTTTTTGGCGCAATGCCTGAATCAGAAAACCGCTCGCAGCCACTCCGGCGTCCGCCATCAGCAGCGCATCTTCCAGCGCCTCAAATAAAGACTCGTCGATCTTCGCGCCTGAGAATAAATGAATCAGCGCGCGGTTTGTTTTGCTCAGACTGCTTTTAAGCCGCGCGCGCCAGCCTGGCGGCGCGGCGGTGTCCGGCGCAGGGCACGCGCCTTCGGAGGCAGGCGTAGGTTGTTTGGGTTTAGCTTTGAGGAATTTCAATTTTGACTTCTAGCACTTCGATATTTTCTTGACGCTCAAGGTGAACCTTGATCTCTTCATTGGTCACGTTGACGTATTTTGAAATGACGGCGAGCAGTTCGCGCTGCAGCGCGGGCAAATAGTCAGAGCGCGCCGGATCGGTGCGTTCATGTGCAATAATCAGCCGCAAGCGTTCCTTTGCGACCGCCGCAGTATTTTTTCTTCTGGCCCAAGGAAAAAAGAAAGCATCGACATCCTGCCCCCTTATGATTTGCCAAACAGGCGCGCAAACCAGCCCGGCTGCCGGTATTCGGTAAAACGCAGCGCTTTTTCTTCACCCAGAAAACGCGCCACCACATCTTGATAGGCTTCGGCCACTTCGGTGCCTTTGAGGTGAATGGCCGGCAAGCCCTGATTTGAAGCCTGCAACACGGCATCTGACTCAGGCACTATGCCGATCGGTTCAATCCTCAAGATTTCATGAATATCAGAAAGTGAGAGCATTTCACCGTTATTCACGCGCTTGGGATCGTAACGAGTGATGAGCAAGTGCTCTTTAACCGATTCCCGACCTTCAATCGCGCGTTTTGTCTTTGAAGACAAAATACCGAGAATGCGGTCCGAATCGCGCACCGATGAGACTTCCGGATTGGTCACAATGATGGCTTCATCTGCATAATGCATCGCCATTAAAGCGCCCGACTCAATGCCCGCCGGTGAATCGCAGACAATATATTCAAAATCCATCGCGCGCAGCTCATCCATGATTTTTGCAACGCCCGCCTGCGTCAGCGCCTCTTTGTCCCGCGTTTGCGAAGCGGGCAGAATGAACAGGTTGGTGCATTTTTTGTCTTTAATCAATGCTTGATTGAGATTGGCTTCGCCTTGAATCACGTTGATCAGATCGTACACAACGCGCCGTTCGCAGCCCATCACCAGATCAAGATTACGCAAACCCACATCGAAATCAATCACCGCCGTCTTAAGGCCGCGCAGTGCAAGTCCCGAGGCGAAACTCGCGCTCGTGGTCGTTTTACCGACGCCGCCCTTGCCTGAGGTCACCACAATAATTTTTGCCATCGTCTGGGTTCCGATAAATGATTTCTAGCGCATTTTTCAGTGAGCTTGCTACTTTCGCGAGTGCGAAGACAGTATGGAATAATACGGCGAGCACGAAGTGACAAGTGCAAGCCGCTGAAAAATGCTTTAATTTAAGTTTAAAGCTTCCACAATCAATTGCTCTTCAAAGAGACGCACTTGAACCGGTTGACCCAGCAAATGCGCGGACAGCCGAGTTTCGCCCGTCCGATAAACGCCGGCGATAGAAATCAGCTCAGCCCCCTCCAGGGAAGCGCAGAAAATACGCGCGGCGCAATTGCCGTGCACGCCCGCCAAGGCCCGTCCGCGCAGCGGCGCGTAGAGGTGGATATGCCCTTCCGCAATGATTTCGGCGCCGTGGCTCACGGGCGCGAGCACAATTAAATCGCCGTGCGCGTAGACGCGCTGGCCGGAACGCAGCGGTTTGTCGATCATCTGCGTCGCAGCGTGCAGGCCGGAAATCGCGCGCCGCGGCATGTGTTCAAGCGCTTGCGCGCAAGACTGCGCTTGATCGCGCGGCGGTTTTACAGCGTCTGAATCATGCTCTTCCACCAGCGGCAGACAGCTTTGCCCCGGCCCCATACACGCTGCGCATCCGTGGCAATCACGCCCATCGGACACATGTGCATTTGACGCAAGAGTGCGGTGAGCGCATCCATCGATAACTGCGCGCCCGCCTCAAGGCGGCGCACGTCGATCACGACGCTATCGTTCGCAAAAAAAGCGGGCGTTGCGTTGAACCGGCGCTTAAGCGCTTGACTTAAAGCCTCCACGTTCGCCGTTTTAATGATCAGCACCAGCGCGTCAAAGACGCTATGGCGCAGTTCAAAACAGGGTATTTTGCGCTCCAGCATGAGTGAACCGAATGGGAAATTGGCTGCAAAATTGGGTATTCTAAATCTGATAGGCGTTTCGCACAGCCGCGCTGGCGAGGCGCGCCGACGAAGACAGTACAACGAGTACGGCAAGGGCGCTGAAGCAAGTCCTCTGCAAATGCGCGCGAATCAGCGTATGCTCCAGTCTATGAGGCAGTCTTTAGAGAATGCGTCCCTCCAGAGCTATAAAACGCAATTTTTAGAACATCCAGAGTGCAAGGTGCATGTTTTTCATAAAAACTTCCATAGGAATCAAGTGCTGGAAGCGCTGAATAGGAAACTGAAATCAAATCAATCGGATGCCGTCAATTTTGCATAAGACGTCTTCGATATCTCATTTGGCCTGGAGCAACTCATTCGCCCGCCGCGGGTCCGTTTGGCCGTTTTCTATTTCTACGAGTCCCTGTGCCCACGAGGTTGAGCTTTGTACTCAACCGCAACTGTAGAGAAGATGAGGGTAGGTCCCTCGGTATCGCCTTGCAGGAGGGGATACCAAACCACCTTAAGCGGCTGAGGACAAAA
>NZ_CAFB01000056.1 GCF_000227585.1 Candidatus Glomeribacter gigasporarum BEG34
AAGCGTGGATCGTTGAAGACGAAGGCGCACAGGCCGAAGCGTGTTATGACTGGAGACGCCCCGCGGACTTTATCGCGCGTCGTCCGGATTTCATTCCTCATTTGCTACAACAGGATGCGTTCGCGCATCTTCATCTGCTTACCCATCCGGTGATGACGCCGTTTCACGATAAGCCGCTGACCGCCACGTCATTTCGAGCGGATTATTCTCATATTATGCGCGCTCATTCACGTCTGCATCCGGAGATGGAGGTGGTCGTATAAGTTTTATTTCGGCGCTGGATGACGTTTTGGCGTCGGTGTAGGTGAATCAACTGGCACAATCTTGCCGTATTGATAGCGATAACTGACTGTCTGTATTTCGTTTGGCTGGCACCGCACAGTGGCCGCCAATTGGCGGTCATGAAGCACGCAATCATCGCCGAGATCTTGCAATACGTGATAGTCCGTCACTCTCAGCACTCTACCTGTGTAATCCCTGCCATGCACTGCTTCTGCAATACGTATAGTGCGTGTACCGCTTGTCGCTCCAAATAGCAGTCGTTTCGATGCCAAACGTCGCATGTACGGCCCAATCAGCTTTTCAGATACCCAAGGTAGCGCCCCGTCTTCGACTGGGAATTCCACCTCATCATCAACTTTTTACGCAAATTGCTTGGCCCTTCAGAATTGTCGAGTATGATTACCTGGTCCGTATGTTCAAACGCAGCCGGGAGCAGTGCCATAGATGCCTCATAACGCCGACGAATAACATCAGGTTCGACGGCGTGACCGCCATCAGCAACACGTCCTGCTACACGCTGAACGTTAATATCGGGCTTCAGTGGTGACAAAGAACGATAACGCGCGGTAGCCCAGCACTCTCGCCTGGATAATCAGCGCAACCTTCTCCGGTGTGGACATGACCGTTTCGAATGCGAAATCACGGCCTTCATGTAAAGCTTGCAAACGCCGCTCTTGCGCTATTTGCGCAGCTTTTATGTTTCGCCTGTGATCATCAGAAATAGGGTCTTGTAGCAGACGCGCGATGTCATCCGCGTTGATATACTCTCCGGAAAATTGCCCCGGTATATTAACAATCGCTTCAGTGATCGTGGATTTTCCTGAGCCGTTTGGCCCGGCGAAAATAATGACTGCCGGTATGCCTTTTTCGTTGGCAAACCGCGTCATGCAACTTTGAGTGGTTTGGGCTTGATGCTCGACTGACTGACGCTCACCTTGAGCACTTGCCCGGATACCTCTTGCGCCGCATCTTCTGGACAACGGATGACATAAGCAGGCTCAATGCCTTTTGCTTTTAGACGATCCACAGCCTTTCTTACTGCCGCATTGGCGCGCGAGAGAAACATAGCACTCATCATATAGTGACTGATCTTGTCAGCGGACATAAATTTCACTCCCACTTGAGGCATTTTCTAGTTTCCACTTACCGTTCGGTATTGTACGCTGACTATTCAAGGACAGAATCAATAATTTATGAATTTGCGCGATTTTCAAACGGGCGCCGCTGTTTTGAATCCTGGCGATATCCATCAGGCTCGTATCCGGCGTCGGGTCAACGAGCAGGTCGAGATCGCTGTGCTCAGTGTCATCGCCATCGATCACTGAACCAAACACGCGAGCGTTACACGCATGGTTCGATTCCACGATGCGTCGAATTTCGGCTCGATAGGCATTCAGCGCTTCGGATGGTTTCACAATGATTCCTTCGTTTCAATACAATCATAGACCGGCTCGAAACCCCGCGCTTCCAAATCAGAAACTGCTTTTTCCAATACTTTTCTAGCGCAAGATCGTAAAGTCGTCTTGCTTTCAGTAGATGCTAAGGCGCTGAGGCGTATAATGAATTTGTTGAAAATCGTAAAAGTGCGTTGAGCGGAGGATCGCATGATTCCTGTGAATCCGGAAGCCTTGAAGCCTTTTGCCAGCAAGTACGTCTGGTGGAAAACGCCAGATGAGGCTGTCGCCATGCCTGAGCGGGTCATTGCCCAGGTGATGAATATGGGCGACTACGCCGATGTTCAGACGCTCGCTGTTCAAGTCGGTGATGACGCGCTGCGCGAGGTCTTGAAACACGCGGAAGCCGGGCAGTTCAATGAGCGCTCCTGGGCTTACTGGCATTACCGCCTCGGCCTGGCCAGCGTGGATCGCGTTCCGGCCTTGCCTGTGCGGAGGTTTGCGTGAGCGGTGTCTTCAAACCACGCATGGATATATTGCCGCCTGCGCAGCAACGGCTGTGGCCGGCGCTTCGCCCCGCTGCTGACCTTGGCTTTGTCCTGTACGGTGGAACCGCCGTCGCCCTGCGGCTGGGGCATCGAGCTTCTGTTGATTTCGATTTCTTCTCTGAAAGACCGCTTGATCGCGATGCGATCAGAGCCGCTTTTCCGTTTGTGGAGCAATCGGCGCTGCTGCAAGACAAGGGCAACACCTGGAGTCTCCTGGCGCCCTACGGCGATTCTGAGCGCCAGCAGGTGAAGGTCTCGTTCTTTGGCGCGCTTGACTTTGGCCGAGTCGGTGAACCGGACTTCACCGATGACTGGGTATTGCAAGTTGCCTCCTTCGATGACCTCATGGCCACCAAGGTGAAAGTGATTCTCCAGCGCGCTGAAGCCAAGGACTACCGCGATGTTGCTGCGATGGTCAGTGCCGGAGTCAGTCTTTCGCATGGGCTTGCCGCTGCTCGACGCATCTTTGGCCCGAACTTTCAACCCAGCGAGAGCTTGAAGGCGCTGGTCTATTTTGGCGATGGCGATTTGAACACGCTCACCGCGAGAGAGAAAAACATCCTCGTCCATGCTGTGCAGGCTGTCCGTGATCTGCCCGAAGTCACGATCATTTCAAAGCAATTGAAAGGCGAATGGCGCGAGCGATGCGTGGGCATATCAACGGCCTTTCAAGGCTCGAAATGATAATGTCGAATAGGCACACGGTGACATCATTGAAACGCTGCTGGAGCAGCCATAAACGGTTCGAGCCAGAGAAGACGACCCATTAAGGGTGCCGCATTCGCATCGCCATTTTATTTTCCATGTCCGCTGCTTCCGAATGATCTTCATCAACCGGCGCATCTACAGCTTTCCACCCAAGCACCTGCGTCGTCTTCCAGCTTGACTTGAAGAGATCCTCACCGTACTGCGCTTCCAGCCTGCTGTCGAGAAAGACGTGCTTCGGATAGAACTGCGCCATGTAACGACGGGCAATTGCATCAAATACCTTACGTTCATAGTTGCTTAAGCCCTGCGCCTGCTCACCCGTTGGAATGATGGCGTGGTGCGCTGAGACTTTGGCATCATTCCAGCATGCATAGCGGATCTTCGGATTCGCGCCGCTGGCGAGCTTCAGATAGGACGCGGAAAGACCCTTCAGTACTTGAGACGCCTCCGTATGCATGGAGGACGGCAAATATTGGCAATCCGTGCCGACATAGCTGACCATCTTGCGCGTCTGATACAAGGATTGCGTAGCAGCGGAGGTTTCTTTCGCCGACATCGCACAGCGCGCCGACATCTCCGACTGCAGTTTCGCCAGATTAAACGGCAACGGCGGCGCCTGTTCGCGTTCGATTGCGGTAAATGCAGTGACTTGGCCAATCTGACCTGCGTTGATCCGCGCAACAATCGCTTCAGCGACACGCAGATCGATGATGCGCCCTTCAGCGTCTATCCCCTGCATCGACGCGCCTTCTACATGGGAGGACCACGTCAGCACGCGGCCGTTCAGCAACACTACCTCGGGCACATAATAGGTGAGCGATTTGAAATTCTGAATGTCCAATTCACGCTGGACGACCAGTCCAAGCGTGGGCGTTTGCACACGGCCAACCGAGAGTGTAGTGTCCAGACGCGCTGCAATCCGGCTGCGCACCCCTCTCGATCCGTTCATGCCAACCAGCCAATCTGCTTCGGATCGTGCCTGGCCCGCCGTGCGGCGATGGACGAATTCCGCTTCTCCATTCTTACGCCGATTCGACGGATCGAATGCCGTCCGCAATGAGGCGTCGTTATTGGCGCGAATCAACACGCGTTCGACCGGTTTGGTCGCGCCCGCTGGATCGATTCCAGCATACGCGATGACCTCATCCGCGATCCATTGCCCTTCCCGATCAATATCGCCGGCATTGACGATGATGTCCGCCTCCTTGAGCAGTTTGACGACCGTCTTGAGTTGTTCCAGCTTTTCCGGATCCGGGAAATGACGGAAGGGTTTAGGCAGAATCGGAAGCTGCGCAAAGCCGCGCGCGGCCTTTTGCGCTTCGCTCATGTAATCTTCTGGCGTGCCTAAATCCAGCAGATGTCCAACGTTGTAGGTCACCCAATCACCATTCTTCAGCCGATAAGCGCCCTTGAGTTTTTGCTCAATGCCAAAGAATTCAGCCACATGTTTGGCTACATCGGGTTTTTCCGTCAGGATCACGCGCTTAGGCATGTATTGGTGCTCCAGATGATTATTTATATTTATAATGATACATATATTATCTGACAAATGCACAGTCTCCAGACACTCACGGATATAGATATTCCACGTCCGTGATCCAGTGCTTCAACGAAATCATCCGTTGCTGAACAGCATGCTCAACCCTCCTGAATCTCGGCCGCTCCCCATGTCCATTATCCAGGAAATTGATCGATGGGATAATGATCCCAAGCATGAATCATGGAAGAGGCATCAAACACCCGCATAGTAGCGTTCCAGTTGATGCAGGTCGCTCATCTTCAGGCCATCCAGATAATGGCTCGCTTTTGCCAGGGTGATATATTGGCCATGAAGCGCATCCAATACGGTGCGCACAAATGTGTTGCCGAAAATGTGCGAGGGTTCTCTGTGGCGGTACTTCCGGCTGCCTCCCTCTTGTTCAGGAACAGGCTGGGTAGATCGCCATTCCCTGTAAGCGGCATATTGCGCCTGGGGTAACCGGCCCGCATCAAGCAATCGCCGCAATATGACTTCGGTGCTCACCCCCCATGTTTTCCGAAGCGCCTTTAACCACTCATCGAACTCGGAGATCTGCCGTGGACGCGCTCCATCTTTCACTTGGACGAGAAACGTTTCAGGCACAAGCAAATGCCCAGCGAATGCATTTGCATCTCTTTCGTGACCTCGATGAGACTGCATATCGCGCTCATCGTCAATTGCGCTGCTCTGATGTAACAGCACGTGCCCC
This sequence comes from Candidatus Glomeribacter gigasporarum BEG34, assembly GCF_000227585.1. Lineage (GTDB taxonomy): Bacteria > Pseudomonadota > Gammaproteobacteria > Burkholderiales > Burkholderiaceae > Glomeribacter > Glomeribacter gigasporarum_B. The sequence continues at coordinate 5,161 of NZ_CAFB01000056.1, forward strand.
AGCTCTTGCATGAGGGTGAAGGATTGCTGGGATTCCGAATCCTGCTTTCTGACCACGATGACGGGGCAATCATGGTCGTACAGGCTGAAGCCCAGAATCAGGCTCTTTTTGGCAATCTGCCATTTGCTGTTGTATCCATTGCTACGGAATACCAGTACACCGCGCGCTTCTACCGCTGCCCTATAACTATCAAATGTATTGTTCTGCGCAAGCCCCAGCCATTGGCGCGCAATGCGGGCTGCTTTGGAAGGGTGATCGCGCGGCAGCTCTGGCGCTTTAAATCGAGGTAAATCCGCGTTGTCCAACTCTTCGCGAAGACTTAGATATATTTCGCGCTGTCTCTCAACACGCTCGATCAGCCGCTTCAGCTTGCCCGTGAGTTCAGGTTTTTGATTTGCCAAGGTACGGAAAGCGGGGGTATGGACCTGGGTTGCGTCGACTGGCCCTGGCTCCAGAAAGAAAAGCACGCCTCGGCCAAAGAAACTTGCGATCTTGCTGAGCTGAAGAAAAGTCAAGCCGTCTTCCCCTCTGAGTACACGCTCCATCGTCGCTAATGGGATGTTAAGTTTAGACGCGAGTTCATACGGCGTTGTGCCGTAATCGGTGCAACACCACTTCATCCGCTGAGAGTTGATCAACTGTATTCGCTCCATACGGTTCATTATATTGAGCGAAGTGGCGTGGCTGCGCCCCTGTCCACTTCCCTGTCTCTTGATCACAAATCAGTGAAAGAAAATTGGCTGATTTGATAGCCCTTGACACGCTCTTGCAAACGAAACCATCCATGCCAAAGGGTGTCCCATCCGGGACGCCCGGTGCGTTTAGTGTCTGTAAAACCGCCCAGCTTGGCCAACGCCAAATAAGCCCAGCCGAGAGTAGGAGGGGAAGTTGGCCGTCTATCGTGCTCAGTTGATGTCCACAGGACTTGCCATTCGTCTTCATTCAGCACCGTGTCACAGGGCTGCGCCGGCTGACATTGGCTTTCACGCAGCTGCAACAACCGTACAGCAAGAAACGCCGTGAGCGCTATCATGCGGGCCAGATTGTCTGGGCTTTGGAAGCGCTGCCGTTCCACCCCGACCCCGCTTTTCCACGCTTTGTGATAGTCCTCAATGCGCCAGCGGCATTCGTAGTAGCGCACGACTGCCAGCGCTTGCTCGGGGCTAGCCACTGCTTCGGTCGTCAACAGCACCCAGCGTAACGGCTCTACGTTGGCGGGCGCTTCTATCTCCTCAGCTAGCACGGCCTTCACACACAGGGGAGCGATTTCTGCTCGACTGCCCGAGGGTGGCCTAAGGGTCAACGTTGCCCCTCGCAACGATAGTTTGGCTGTGCGGGCCGGTCGGCCACCCCGCTGTGTAACCTGAACCGTATAACAGCATGCCCCGGTGCTTTGCTTCTTCAGTGTCTCAAACAGGCTTGCCTGACTTTCCCATAGCCGCCGATCTGCCTTGGCGCGTACCACGAAACGCTGGCTATGCCTCAGTTTGTAACTTAAATATTCGTATACGTCCGCTTCGCGATCACACACCGAAATCGTGTGGGCCATTTTGGCGCCTAAACGGGCTTCGACCTGAACGGATGCCTGTTCCCATTTGTAGCTTTCCTTATCTTGATAGGCACGCTTCTTACGTTGATGTTTTTTCCCATAACTCTCTACCTCACGGCACCAATGGCTCTGCTCAATCAGTCCCACCGTCTGTTCGCTCAGGGCATCCAGCAGCAGCACAGAGTGCACCTGATCGCCTCTACGTTTAGCGTTGGGGTTGTTGCTCGTCGTGCCCAGCTGGGATGCAACCGCATGCTCATAAGTGAGGATCGTCGTATCTTCTACAGCAAGCAACACAGCATGTTCTTGAGCCTGACAAGCAGTCGCTACAAACCCTCCTGCCCTGATCGCCTCGGGGTTGACCGCGTCGTTGCGCAGTAATCGATAGCTGCCTAATAAGGCCGCTTTGTCTCCTTCGCAACATTTCGGCAATGAACATCCTATCTGGTTCGCTAGACGTTTCCCTACCTCCACCAATCGTTTGGTGCGGCGCTCATCGCCTAGATTGCATTCCCCAAATGTTTGGTGCGCCCAATCTCCCGCTTCCCTTCTAAACATCTCGCCCCTCAAATCTTTGCAGATTATCTCTTTCTGATTTGTGATCAAGAGACAGGTCCACTTCCAGAGATTCAACAGATGCAAAAGACAATGTTTTGTTTCCACAGGTGGAAATGAAAAGCACGGCTATTTCCAAAATGGCCCGGCTTTGGAAATAGAACGCACCGTCTGAGTTTAATCCTCCGCTTTGCCCTTCATTTCTTCCTCTAATTCCTCTTGAAGAAGCCCGATACAGCTCCCGATATTGCCCCCAGGCGCAACCCGGTGCGCCTCAAGCTGCGCCGAGAGCAGATCGCGCGCCCATGCAATCACGCGAGCGCCTTGCATGCGGCACGTGGGAAGATCATCGAATTCAAACCCGTCCACCTGTATCCAAACTCGATCTGGCCTTTCGCTAATCGTCACGCGCCCGATCTTCTTCATGCCGGAGTAGTCCAGATCGGCTTGGCTCAGAACAATGCTCATTGTTTTTTCTCTTTTTATAGGGAAGAAAACCTATTGACTTTCTTCTATGAAGCTATAGAATAGATTTACGTCGTGACTGCGTCGATACTAGCAGGATTAGGGGATTTCCCCTGACACGGCGTCTTCCTTCTCACCAATCTCCAAGTGGAATTTTAACTATTCCATATCCGTCTATAAGTCCTTTTTCTGATGTTCTAAATGAATCACGGATGCGGTTAAAAAATTTCGTATCCTTATTGTTGTACGCACGAAATACTGCGCCTGCTACCATATCAGCAAATTGGATTCCTACACTTAAATGTGAAGGCGCAATGAATAAGCCTTCAATAATGTTTTTGTAATTGGTTACGCCTTTATACTCGTTTGTCATGAGTCTGTTATGCAGTTCTCGAAGACGCATATCATCCCTTGGCGCTCTGTGGTCGCACACAATAATTCCGTAGATTCGCTGTCCAACTGTTCTCTCTAAATCTTGCACATAGTATTGAAATCGTTCAGTCAATTGTTTATAAGCTAATGAATATAAGTCATTAGCATTATTGACATAGGTGAGTTCATAAGCCTTTTTAACGTTCACCACAACGCAAATGAGCCGAATCGATTTATGTGCAGTTATAACTGAATACAGCCAATTTCTAAGCGCCTCTTTTTGCTCAATAGACAAATGACTTAGGCTATGAGGTTTTGCACCAGGCTTTTCAGGTGCAAAATAGCGCCATTTAATTTCACCGTTAATCTTACATTGACGCTTGATTGCAGAAAGAGATTCAGCTAATTTTTTCCAAATAGAATCTAGAATGACAATGCCGCCAAGAATAAAAAAGTGCGTTTCTGACGCTTTATTGTGAGGAGGCGGTGTTCCGGATTCATCCACAAAGAGAATATGCATTATCGCTTTTTTGCTCTGATTTATTACACTGAAAATCCTATTAATTATAAATTTAATAATTGACCGACTCAAACGGCTTTTTCTGAAGGATGACCTGT
>NZ_CAFB01000055.1 GCF_000227585.1 Candidatus Glomeribacter gigasporarum BEG34
AAGGGGGTACGGAAGTTCTTTAAAAAGTTACAGCCGATGAGTGTGGGCGCTTGAGACAGGAAGCGGTTCTGTGCTTTGTAGCATAGGATTGCATAAAAGATAGAAGCTCACGCGAAGTTGAAGTGGAAAACGTCAGACTTTGAGTGAGGGCCGCCTTCAAGGGCGGCAAAAGAATTCAAAGAAGAAGAGTTTGATCCTGGCTCAGATTGAACGCTGGCGGCATGCCTTACACATGCAAGTCGGACGGCAGCACAGGTGGAAACACTGGGTGGCGAGTGGCGAACGGGTGAGTAAAACATCGGAACGTATCCTGTAGAGGGGGATAGCCCGGCGAAAGCCGGATTAATACCGCATATGCTCAAAAGAGGAAGGCGGGGGACCGGATGGGTGACCATTGGGCCTCGCGCTAGAGGGGCGGCCGATGTCGGATTATGCTAGTTGGTGGGGTAAGGGCCTACCAAGGCGGTGATCCGTAGCGGGTCTGAGAGGATGATCCGCCACACTGGGACTGAGACACGGCCCAGACTCCTACGGGAGGCAGCAGTGGGGAATTTTGGACAATGGGGGCAACCCTGATCCAGCAATGCCGCGTGTGTGAAGAAGGCCTTCGGGTTGTAAAGCACTTTTGTCCGAGAAGAAAGGGCTCCGGTAAATAATCGGAGTGGATGACGGTATCGGAAGAAAAAGCACCGGCTAACTACGTGCCAGCAGCCCGCGGTAATACGTAGGGTGCGAGCGTTAATCGGAATGACTGGGCGTAAAGGGTGCGTAGGCGGTTTGTCAAGACGGAAGTGAAATCCCCGGGCTTAACCTGGGAACAGCATACGTGACTGGCAGACTAGAGTATGGCAGAGGGAGGTGGAATTCCACGTGTAGCAGTGAAATGCGTAGAGATGTGGAGGAACATCGATGGCGAAGGCAGCCTCCTGGGCCAATACTGACGCTCAGGCACGAAAGCGTGGGGAGCAAACAGGATTAGATACCCTGGTAGTCCATGCCCTAAACGATGTCAACTAGTTGTTGGGGATTCATTTCCTTAGTAACGAAGCTAACGCATGAAGTTGACCGCCTGGGGAGTACGGTCGCAAGATTAAAACTCAAAGGAATTGACGGGGACCCGCACAAGCGGTGGATGATGTGGATTAATTCGATGCAACGCGAAAAACCTTACCTACCCTTGACATGGCCGGAAACCTGAAGAGATTCGGGTGTGCTCGCAAGAGAACCGGCACACAGGTGCTGCATGGCTGTCGTCAGCTCGTGTCGTGAGATGTTGGGTTAAGTCCCGCAACGAGCGCAACCCTTATCCTTAGTTGCTACGCAAGGGCACTCTAAGGAGACTGCCAGTGACAAACTGGAGGAAGGTGGGGATGACGTCAAGTCCTCATGGCCCTTACGGGTAGGGCTTCACACGTCATACAATGGTCTGTACAGAGGGATGCCAACCTGTGAAGGGGAGTCAATCCCAAAAAACGGATCGTAGTCCGGATTGTAGTCTGCAACTCGACTGCATGAAGCTGGAATCGCTAGTAATCGCGGATCAGCATGCCGCGGTGAATACGTTCCCGGGTCTTGTACACACCGCCCGTCATACCATGGGAGTGAGTTTTACCAGAAGCCATTAGCCTAACCGTAAGGAGGGCGATGGCCACGGTAGGACGCATGACTGGGGTAAAGTCGTAACAAGGTAGCCGTATCGGAAGGTGCGGCTGGATCACCTCCTTTCTGGAAAAACTGGATTGAGCGCTCACACTGATCGGTTGTATATCAGATTACAGGTTACAGGTGTAGGTTGCAGTAAAGGCTGGAACCCCTGCATGGTGCAATATTTATGTAATCTGTCTCCTGTGTCCTGAACGGGTCTGTAGCTCAGCAGGTTAGAGCATCGTCTTGATAAGGCGGGGGTCGTAGGTTCAAGTCCTACCGGACCCACCAGTCAGGTTATGGAGCAGAATATAGAGAACAGTGAAAATAATGTGCTGCGCATCGATGCCGCACTTTACTGTGACTTCTCTCCTGTACCTGTCCTGAAGGGGGTATAGCTCAGTTGGGAGAGCGCCTGCTTTGCAAGCAGGAGGTCGTCGGTTCGATCCCGTCTGCCTCCACCAGGCTACAGGATGCAGGGAGCAGTAAAAAATAATGTGCCGCTCAGCGGTACCCTATTTTTTTACTGTGGCCTGTTTCCTGTAACTAATGTCTGATCGTTCTTTTACAATTTGGAAGAAGAGAAAATGTTGGATGCATAGACCGTCGCGTTATAGGGTCAAGCGAATAAGTGCATGGGGTGGATGCCTTGGCGGTCACAGGCGAAGAAGGACGTGCAAGCCTGCGAAAAGCTCCGGGGAGTAGGTAGACGCATTGATCCGGAGATCTCCGAATGGGGAAACCCGGCCCATATATGGGTTATCCTTGACTGAATTCATAGGTCAAGCGAAGCGAACGCGGTGAACTGAAACATCTTAGTAACCGCAGGAACAGAAATCAACCGAGATTCCCAAAGTAGTGGCGAGCGAAATGGGAAGAGCCTGTATTCTTTAACACATGGGTGAGCAGAACGGACTGGAAAGTCCGGCCATAGAAGGTGAGAGCCCGGTATGTGAAAACTGGTGTGTGGAACTAGGAATACGAAAAGTAGGGCGGGACACGTGATATCCTGTCTGAAGATGGGGGGACCATCCTCCAAGGCTAAATACTCGTGACCGACCGATAGTGAACCAGTACCGTGAGGGAAAGGCGAAAAGAACCCCGGGAGGGGAGTGAAATAGAACCTGAAACCGCATGCATAAAAACAGTGGGAGCGCGCAAGCGTGACCGCGTACCTTTTGTATAATGGGTCAGCGACTTACGTTCAGTAGCAAGCTTAACCGTTTAGGGGAGGCGTAGCGAAAGCGGGTCCGAATAGGGCGTGCAGTTGCTGAGCGTAGACCCGAAATCAGATGATCTATCCATGGCCAGGTTGAAGGTGCGGTAACACGTACTGGAGGGCCGAACCCACTACTGTTGCAAAAGTAGGGGATGAGCGGTGGATAGGAGTGAAAGGCTAAACAAATCTGGAAATAGCTGGTTCTCTCCGAAAACTATTGAGGTAGTGCCTCGTGTGTAACCTTCGGGGGTAGAGCACTGTCATGGTTGAGGGGTCCATTGCGGATTACTTCGCCATAGCAAACTCCGAATACCGAAGAGTGGAATCACGGGAGACAGACATCGGGTGCTAACGTCCGGTGTCAAGAGGGCAACAACCCAGACCGTCAGCTAAGGTCCCAAAGATTGGCTCAGTGGGAAACGAAGTGGGAAGGTCGAAACAGTCAGGAGGTTGGCTTAGAAGCAGCCATCCTTTAAAGAAAGCGTAATAGCTCACTGATCGAGTCATCCTGCGCGAAAGATGTAACGGGGCTTAAGCCAGTCACCGAAGCTGCGGATGCAAGCGTGCTTGCATGGTAGGAGAGCGTTCCGTAGGCCGGAGAAGGCGCATTGAGAAGTGCGTTGGAGGTATCGGAAGTGCGAATGCTGACATGAGTAACGATAAAGGAGGTGAAGAGCCTCCTCGCTGTAAGCCCAAGGTTTCCTGCGCAACGTTCATCGGCGCAGGGTGAGTCGGCCCCTAAGGCGAGGCAGAAATGCGTAGCTGATGGGAAGCAGGTGAATATTCCTGCACCATCGTAAGAATGCGATGAGGGGACGGATCACGGAAGGTTGTCCGGGGGATGGAAGTCCTGGTCCCTGCATTGGAGAAGGCGCTTAGGAAAATCCGGGCGCGCAATTCAAGGGTGTGGGGCGAGCGAACTTTGAGTTTGCGAAGCAATCGGAAGGGGTTCCAAGAAAAGCCTCTAAGCTTAAGTCTTACGAGACCGTACCGCAAACCGACACAGGTGGGCAAGATGAATATTCTAAAGCGCTTGAGAGAACTCGGGAGAAGGAACTCGGCAAATTGGACCCGTAACTTCGGGAGAAGGGTCACCCTAGTAACTTGAGCAGCTAGCGCTGTGAGGGAGAATGGGTTGCAATAAAAGGGTGGCTGCGACTGTTTAATAAAAACACAGCACTCTGCAAACACGTAAGTGGACGTATAGGGTGTGACGCCTGCCCGGTGCCGGAAGATTAAATGAAGGCGTGCAAGCGCTGGATTGAAGTCCCGGTAAACGGCGGCCGTAACTATAACGGTCCTAAGGTAGCGAAATTCCTTGTCGGGTAAGTTCCGACCTGCACGAATGGCGTAACGATGGCCACACTGTCTCCTCCCGAGACTCAGTGAAATTGAAATGGTTGTGATGATGCAATCTACCCGCGGCTAGACGGAAAGACCCCATGAACCTTTACTGTAGCTTTGCATTGGACTGTGAACCGGTTTGTGTAGGATAGGTGGGAGGCAAAGAAGTCGGGACGCCAGTTCCGATGGAGCCGTCCTTGAAATACCACCCTGATCTGTTTGCGGTTCTAACTTAGGCTCGTGCACCGGGCCGGGGACCATGCATGGCAGGCAGTTTGACTGGGGCGGTCTCCTCCCAAAGAGTAACGGAGGAGTGCGAAGGTACGCTAGATACGGTCGGAAATCGTATTGATAGTGCAATGGCATAAGCGTGCTTGACTGCGAGACGGACATGTCGAGCAGGTGCGAAAGCAGGTCATAGTGATCTGGTGGTTCTGAATGGAAGGGCCATCACTCAACGGATAAAAGGTACTCTGGGGATAACAGGCTCATACCGCCCAAGAGTTCATATCGACGGCGGTGTTTGGCACCTCGATGTCGGCTCATCTCATCCTGGGGCTGTAGCAGGTCCCAAGGGTATGGCTGTTCGCCATTTAAAGAGGTACGTGAGCTGGGTTTAAAACGTCGTGAGACAGTTTGGTCCCTATCTGCCGTGGGCGTTGGAAGTTTGAGAGGGGCTGCGCCTAGTACGAGAGGACCGGCGTGGACGCACCACTGGTGTACCGGTTGTCACGCCCGTGGCATTGCCGGGTAGCTAAGTGCGGAAGAGATAACCGCTGAAAGCATCTAAGCGGGAAACTCGCCTCAAGATGAGACTTCCCTGACATGAAAGTGTCCTGAAGGGCCGTCCGAGACTAGGACGTTGATAGGCTGGGTGTGGAAGCGCAGTAATGCGTGAAGCTAATCAGTACTAATTGCCCGTGCGGCTTGACCCTATAACCCGGCGGTTTCCAAGGAACAGAGATAGTAAGAGACAGTAAACATTGCGTTGCTACCAGCGCCTGGCTTTTACCTTCCTCTTTCCCTGATAGATTCTCTTCTTTCAAATTTCTGCAGGTTTGATCCTGCAGTATTTTTTTGCCTGACGACCATAGCGAGTTGGATCCACCCCTTCTCATCCCGAACAGGGCAGTGAAACGACTCTACGCCGATGATAGTGCGCATGCGCGTGTGAAAGTAGGACATCGTCAGGCTTCTCTATTCCCTGTCTTCTATTCAGAGTGCGCCCATGTATGCAGTGGTCAAAACAGGTGGAAAACAATATAAGGTAAGGGCTGGTGAAACGATAAAAGTAGAACAGATCCCAGCCCCAGTGGGTTCAGAAGTAACACTAAGCCCTCTCCTCGCGGTAGGTGAAGGCAAGTCGATCTACTTTGGCACCGTGCCGCATGCGCAGATCAGAGCCACAGTGGTAGCACAAGGGCGTCATCCCAAAATCAAAATCTTTAAGCTGCGCCGCCGCAAACATTACCAAAAACGCGCCGGCCATCGGCAGAACTATACAGAACTGCGCATCGACACAATCTATAATGAAATGGCTTCCACTGTGGAATAAAGGCAATATATATGGCGCATAAAAAAGCGGGCGGTTCATCGCGTAATGGCCGGGATTCCGAATCCAAACGGCTCGGAGTCAAGATATTCGGTTCTCAATCGATCCGAGCGGGCAGTATTATCGTGCGCCAGCGCGGTACCCGCATGCATCCGGGTAAAAACGTCGGCATAGGTAAAGATCACTCCTTATTTGCATTGATTGATGGCCAAGTCCAATTTTCCGTCAAAGGCTCTCTTAACAAAAAAACCGTTCACATCCTTCCAAAACAAAGTTAAAAATGTAGGCCCCATAGCGTGATAGAAAAGATTAACTTTAAAAAGCTCAGAGGGTGAAGGCAAAGGCCTTAATCTGACATTTCGATCAACTTTCAGGTGACTGATCAGGAAGAGGCAGTTAGATGCCAAATGAACAGCAGGCGCTCAAAAACAAGCTGGGTTGATTAAGGCTTGCGCAAACGCTTGGAAATGTTTCGCAGGCGTTTCAGGTGATTGGCTTGAGAAAAGATGCCACGGTTGCGACCCGAAAGCAGCAGCGAGACCTCATCCATCGTCAGCGGCCCGCTGCCTGTTCAGTCCAATGGGGGTGTCGGATGATTCAGCTCCCACGGAGCACTTTTTCATTGCACTCAGCCGCAAGCGCTTCGCTTGAGTGATGAACAGGTTGTAGAGCAGATAGATGTCATTCAGGACGAGCTGTCAGTCTACGGCTATCGCCGTGTGACTCGCGCTCTACAAGCTCAGGGCTATGACATCCATCACAAGCGCGTGGCCCGCATCATGAGACAGCAGAGTTTGGGAATCCAGCCCAAACGCCGGTTTGTACGTACCACGGACAGCCAGCATGACGGGGCCCATATGCCCCCAATTTATATCGCAACAGGATGCCAGATCAGCCAGACCGAATCCGGTGGCGGATATCACAATATCCGTATTGAAACAGGATTTGTTTACCTGGCGGTCATTTTTGGATGTTGATAGTCGCAAGGGGGTTGGATAGGCTATTGGCCGACAGATCGACACCCAGCTTACCCTGGCTGCCTTGAGTACTGCTGTTCTCCAACGCCGGCCTGCGCCAGGTATTTGCGTCCATCATCGTGACCGTGGCAGCCAGTATGCGAATGCAGATGATCGGCGTGCCCTGGATGAATACGGCTTGATCGCTTCGATGGCGGTGGCTTACCCTTACGATCATGTGCAGGCAGAGCGTTTTATGAAAACGCTTCAGGTCGAAGAGGTTTATGCATAAATTTACAGTGGTCTGCAACCAAAATTGTCCGCCATGCATGGAGACACAAGTGTCATTCATACTACACGGAGCGCCCGTTTCAAGAGGTATCGCGATTGGCCGGGCCTGTTTGATCGCGCCCGCGACGCTTGAAGTCAACCGGTATCGGATTTCCTCAAGCCAGATTGAGGCTGAGATTGCGCGTTTCCATGCAGCGCAGGATCAAGTGCGCCGGGAACTCGAAGCATTGCGCGCTGAGCTGCCTGCTGATGCGCCTGCCGAGATGAACGCATTCCTGAACGTACATGCCCTCCTCCTGCACGATGCAACGCTGACGGAGGCCATCCTCACACTGATCCGCGCGCGCCGCTATAACGCGGAATGGGCATTGGCTGAACAGCTGGAGAAATTCGGCCATTACTTCGATGACATTGAGAATGAATATTTGCGTGAACGCAAGGCGGATTTCCAACAGGTGGTCGAACAGCTTCTGAAAGCGCTGGCAAAAACGCCCGCTTCCATTGCGGCGTACACACACAGCGGCCATTCTCCGGTCGATTCAAAAATTGTCATTGCGCACGATATTTCACCTGCTGACATGCTCCAGTTCAGAACCCGTGCAACGCAGACCTTTTGCGGTTTCATCACGGAACGGGGTGGAAGCACATCGCATACCGCAATCGTCGCGCGTAGCCTGGGCATTCCGGCTGTGCTTGGCGCGCCGCTGGCGAGCGTTCTGATCCGCCAGGATGATCTGATCATTGTCGACGGCAATGAGGGCGTGGTGATGGTTCAGCCATCGCCGCGCGTACTTGAAGAATACGTATACCAGCGGCGCCGGTATTTACGTCGGCAGATTTCCCTGAGCGGGCTGTTGTCGGCGCCTGCCTGCACTGCGGATGGCATTCAGGTGAATCTATATGCAAATATTGAATTGCCGGAGGACGCGCGCGCCGCACTGGAAGCGGGCGCATGCGGCATTGGTCTGTTCCGCACAGAATTTCTGTGGATGCGCCCGCACGGCCAGGCGCCCGAAGAAGAGGCGCAATTCGAGGCTTACCGGCACGTAGTCGAGACGATGAACGGTCGGCCCGTCACGATTCGCACTTTCGATGCGGGTGCAGACAAAATGCCGGACGGATACGCTCACTCCAGTACCGAATACGCGCCTAACCCCGCGCTCGGCCTGCGCGCGATTCGCTGGAGTCTGGCGGAACCGCGCATTCTGCTCGCGCAATTGCGCGCCATTCTGCGCGCCGCCCGCTTCGGTCCAGTGAGAATATTGATTCCGATGCTCACCCATGCGCAGCAGATCGGCCAGACCTTTGAGCTGATTCAGGCAGCCCGGCGGCAATGCATGGAGGCCGGTTTAAACATCGAGCCGGATTTACAAATCGGCGCGATGATTGAAGTGCCGGCAAGCGCATTAATGGCGCCGTTTTTTGCAAAGCATTTTGATTTTTTGTCGATGGGCACCAACGATCTGATTCAGTACACGCTCGCGATTGACCGCTGCGATAAAGCCGTCGCGCATCTGTATGATCCTTTGCACCCCGCCGTGCTTCGCCTGATTGCGGAAACCCTACGCTCAGGACATCAGGCAGGCATACCCGTCTCCGTCTGCGGTGAAATGGCCGGCGATCCGGCTTTCACGCGCGTTCTGCTCGGTCTGGGGCTGACTGAATTTTCAATGCCTGCCAGCCAATTGCTGATCATCAAGCAGCACATCCGGCAACTGAAGCAATGCGCTCTTAAATCCGCGGTTCGGGGACTGCTTGCAGCACACGAGCCTAAGGCGCGTCAAGCGGCATTGCAGCGCCTGTCTCAGGTGTGAGAACTAGAGCATTCAGCCCAGCGTGGCAGTGGCAAGCTTCAGACTAAAGCCGATCAACAGCGCGCCGGCGCTGCCCGAAGCGCCAATAGACAGGCAACGGTGGCGCCGGAAAGCCTCAGACAGACGCACGCCGGTGAAAATCAGCAGACTCAGATACGAAAGGCTGATCAATTGATCAATGGCGCCAAGCGCCAGAAAGGAGAGCGCAGGATAGGGATAGGCTGGATCGACAAATTGGATAAAAAACGAGACGAAAAACAGAATGGCTTTCGGATTGCACAAGCTAATCAGCAATGCCCGCTTGAAGCAATGGCCGGATTCCGCTTTATTCGCTGAAGCGGGGGCCGGCAAGCTGCCGCGGTTCAGCCATGCAGTGCGCAGAATCGTCAGTCCCATATACAGCAGGTAAGCGGCGCCGCCATATTTAATGATGAAAAATAAAATGGGATACGCCTTTAGCAATGAAGCAACGCCAGCGGCCGATAAGGTCATCAGAATCGAATCGCCCAGGAAAATGCCGCACACAGCGCGGTAAGCGTGACGCACGCCGCGCTGCGCGCTGACAGAGAGCACGTACAGCATGTTAGGGCCCGGTATCGTAATCACAAAAACCGACCCAATGAGAAAAGTCCAGAAATTGATCATGCCTAAGGATTGCATGGCGCTTGGATAAAAACGGCTCGCTTAATATTTTTTAACTGGACGCAGGTTTTAAGGTCTTGACCGCCGCCTTGATTCTGGCTTCTTCATCCGCAGTAAAATATTTGACCAATATACCCGAAGTCTGGATTTTGGCCCAGTCAAGGTGGCTGCCGGCAAGCGGTTCTGGCGCGCTATTCGCGCTATCTATTTTGTACCATACCCCTTTGAATTTGCGCAGCGCATAAAAGTGGTTGCCCTGTGGGCGAGTCGTCAGGATAAGACGTTCAGCGTTCATAAAATCTGGCGATAGCTGCGCCATTTCTTCCCTTAAGTTTTTGAAATAATGATCCAAGTCCAGTTTTAAGTCGTAGCGCTGATCGACAATGGGTAAAACAAATTGGATGGCTTTTGCGCCTCCGAACAGACCCATATCCTGCGCAAAAGTCTCCCAATTCAGTGGAAAACCAGTATCTTGATGCGCGTCAAATTCCTGCGCCAGCGCTGCCCTTTTGGCCGCCCGGTCGCCAGGGGTATTGGGATCGTAATATTTCCTGAGCGCTTGCTGCTGTGCGTCAGTGAAACGATATTCGGCCAGAAAGAGGCCGTTTACATAGAAGTGATCATCTGTAATATTTCCTGTTTTTTGAGCAACCGTTAGGCTGATATACCGGTCGTAGTCTTCTGAAGGCAAAAATGATCCGCCAAAAGCATTGTTAATGGAATGCAGCGTGCAGTTCGCGTCCGTTTGCTTCTCAAAATAGAGCGTTTCCTCTTGTCCAGGATTCTGGCCATTGTCGGGCGGCGTTGAGTGCTCCGGAGGAGATGCCGGAGCGCTGGAAGTTCCATTATCGCTGCAGGCATTCAAGACAAGAAGGGTGAGAATGCTGAGATATTTAAAAAGTTGCATATTGACGATTGCCGTGTTGAATTGAAATTGAAAAAGCGCTGTTCCCTGTTTCTAAAAGCCTACGGGTTCTACAAGAATATGCGCAATGCAATTCATCCAGGCGTTTCGCACAGCCGCGCTGGCAAGATCAATTAAGTAATGAGCACCCGCGCAAAGCGGCGCTTGCCCACCTGCACCACATAGGTTCCCGCCGCCACTTTAAGCGCCTTGTCGCGAATTCTCACGCCATCCATGCGCACCCCCCCCCTGCTCCACGCACCGCAGCGCTTCACTGCTCGATGGCGTTAAGCCCGCCTGTTTTAACAATATTCCAATCGCAAGCGGCGCGCCCCTGAGCGTGAGCGCGGGTATTTTATCCGGAATGCCGCCGTGCGCGCGGTGGTTAAAGTCTTGCAGCGCGCGCGCGGCGGCGGCGGATGAATGAAAACGCGCCACGATCTCTTGCGCAAGCTGCACCTTGAAATCGCGCGGATTTCGGCCTGCCTGAACCGCGCGCCGAAAAGCTTCAATCTCCTCCAGAGTGCGTGAGGACAAGAGCGTGTAATAACGCCACATCAGGGGATCGGAAATGCGCATCAATTTGCCGAACATCTCATCCGGCGGATCGGTAATCCCAACATAATTCCCTTTGGATTTCGACATCTTTTCAATGCCGTCCAACCCTTCGAGCAGCGGCATTGTCAATATGCACTGCGGTGCCTGACCATAGTGTTTTTGCAATTCCCGGCCGACCAGCAGATTGAATTTTTGATCTGTTCCGCCGAGTTCGAGATCGGCCTGCAATGCCACCGAGTCATAGCCTTGCAGCAGCGGATACAAAAACTCGTGGAGCGCGAGCGGCGCATTTGCTTGATATCTGCGCTTAAAGTCTTCGCGCTCAAGCATGCGGGCAATCGTGTAATGCGAAGCGAGTTGAATCAAGCCTTCTGCGCCAAGCGTTGCCCCCCATTCACTGTTGTAGCGAATCTCGGTTTTTCCAGGGTCCAGAATCCGCGTGGCCTGTGCAAAATACGTCTGCGCATTCGCGCGGATCTGCTCGCGTGACAGCGGCGGACGCATCGCGTTGCGTCCAGACGGATCGCCGATCAACGCGGTGAAATCGCCGATCAGAAAAATCACCCTATGGCCCAGCGCCTGCAACTGGCGCATTTTGTTCAGCGCCACCGTATGGCCGAGGTGAATATCCGGCGCGGTTGGATCGAGTCCGAGTTTGATCCGCAGCGGCGCGCCCGTTTCTGCGCTGTGCGCCAGCTTTTGCGCGAATTCATCCTCAACCAGCAATTCATCGCAGCCGCGGCGAACGAGGGCGAGCGCATGGCGGACTTCGTCCGTAATTGAACCATTGGGGAGAAGAGGACTTTGACGCATTGCCCGGTACTATTTAAACTATTGGTTGATTTTTAAACTATATGGATAAAATCATGCTTACACCGCCTCCCGCCGATTACACATTCGGTCCGGCGCTCCAAACGCTCGATATGCTGCATTGGGACTTCCGCACTGCACTGTACCAGAAGCATGCGGATGACGTGGCTCAGGATACGCGCGCGCTTATCCAGAAGACATTAAACAATATGCAGAGCAATCTGAGGACAGCCATTCAGAGCGCTTCCGGGCTGGAAGCGCTCTTTTCCGCGCGCTGCGCCGCCGCTGCAAGCTCCGCCTCCAGCGTCCCGGATACAGACCGGATGATCGATGTATGCGCGCAGCAGCTCCAGGATTTGCAATGCGCCGTGCAGGAGATCGCAACGCTGGTTGAGCCGCCCCTTCCGCTTTCTTTGCCTGAATCCCTGCCTCCGTCTTCTTCGCTTGAAGCTTCCCTGCCGCCCTCTTCTACCCATCCATTGCAGATCATACTGCTCACCGTTCTGGCAGTATTTATTGCCCTGACTGTGTTTATCATGAGCGTACTCATTGCTTCGGGCACGCCGCCGTCTGTCGTTGCCCAAGCTGTCGTATTGAGCGCGCTATGTTTTATGTCGCCTTTTGGTTGTATGATGATTCATAGCAGCGTATTGGATGATGAAAATAGGAATGCGCCAGCGCGGCTCCAGACCTCCATGCAGGCCGAATCCTCTGAAAAAAGCCCAGACCAATATTACGAGCATGCCCTCAACGCCTTTACGCAAGCGCTGGATACGCTTGCCGCACAGCTTTCTGATCTGAAGAAATATGATCTTGGCCTTCAGTCTCAGGCGCAACAAACTGCATCCAGTTCAACCGCTGCCTGTGAGGCTACGCTTAACGCTGCATAACGCGCTGCGCCCCGGCATCATGCAAGCGCCATGACGGTTTTTGCAGGCGGCGATCCGGATATTTATTTTGGACTGATGTCCGGCACCAGTCTGGACAGCGTGGACGGCGTTGCGGTCCAGTTTGAACGCCGCAAGCCGCCGCGCGTTCTCGCTGAGTCTTATGTGCGTTTTGATGCAAGGCTGCGCGAATCGCTGCTCGCATTGCAAACGCCCGCGGAGAATGAAATCGACCGTGAAGCGCGCGCGGCCCATCCACTCGCGGAATATTATGCGCGCGCCATTCGCGAACTGCGCGCGCGCCGCGCTTGCGCCCGCGCAGGTGCGCGCAGTTGGCGTGCACGGCCAGACGATCCGGCATTGTCCGGCGCTGAGTTATACACGGCAAATCAATGCGCCCGCGCGACTCGCTGAATTGACCGGGATAGATATCGCGGCGGATTTCCGCAGCCGCGATATCGCCGCGGGCGGTCAGGGCGCGCCGCTCGCGCCCGCTTTTCACGCGATGTATTTCAGCGCGCCTGAGCAAACGCGCGTTGTGTGTAATATCGGCGGAATCAGCAATATCACCCTTCTTCCTCCGCAAAACGCAGGCATCGCCATGACGGGCTTTGATTGCGGCCCGGGCAACGTGCTTGAAGAGGCGGGCCTGGCGGATTGCGCGCTTTTCCCGACGGAAGCGCTGGCCTTTGCGTGGCTGGCGAAATGTTTGGTTGAGCGAATACCGGTTGATCTCACGCCCGTCACCGGCGCGAAAGGACCGCGCGTGCTCGGCGCTTTGTATCCGAAATAATAGATTAAGCGTAGTTAAAGTCCGCTGCTAAAAGTCGCGCAAGGGCTTCATCTGAACTGGTGTCGGGAGTAGACATTTCAAGCACTCCAAATGGATTTTCCTGCGCTAAACGTCGCGCAAAGTCCGCATCTTCACGCTCTTGCGCTGCTAAAGCAGAGAGCCGAATCGCCTCCTCTAAATCCGCATCCGCGCTTTCCACGCGCGCATTCTGAGAGGCGCCAGCACCGGAGGCTATTGCTCCCGTGTCAAAGCCCCACAGATCATTGTACAGCGCCTCCTTCAGTCTTTGGGTGTCGTCACCTGCCTGATGAAGCTGCTGGTAATACGTGTATGCAACAGGCGTATGGCTCTGGTCGATGGCGCCTATTTCATGCGAATTTTCAAAGACCTCTTTCAACACACGGATGCCGCATGTATGGTCATCCGTCTGCCTGCCTGTGCAAATCACCTCAATATCGTCCGTAAAACGACAGGAAACTCTAAGTGGTGCAAGACGCTCTTCTAATCTATGTCCAACCCTGCCCAGGATATTCTGTAAATTCTCTATTTTTTCATTTGCAGCTTCCATGCTATCGATCACTTTTGCTTGTAGCGTTCCCTCCACGGGATCCAGATCCCACTGCATATAAACCCAATGGCCGATATTCCCGCCTAAAAGACAAGGCCCCTGGAATGCGGCACGGGAGACCGGGCGCTTCCGCAAGCTTCGTGAGTATCCGCTCCAGTAACGTGCCTTCCAGCCTG
>NZ_CAFB01000054.1 GCF_000227585.1 Candidatus Glomeribacter gigasporarum BEG34
GCATCGATTCAACGCCGCAGCGCCTGGTCTTCAACCGGATTGCGCGCTTGAAAGATCGCTGGAGCAAAGCAAAATGAATAGAATACTTTGGCTCATGTGACGTATCCAGTTCCCCTCTTCCCCTTGAGGCTGGAGTGACCCCCTGGGGCTGTGGTCCAGTCCCAGGGGGTCACTCCAGCGCTTGTTTTGATAGAGCGGAAAGCTTGAGATGGCCTACTGGCTTCTGAAATCGGAACCTGAGTCCTTTAGCATTGATGATCTGCGGCAAAAGCCTAACGGCATAGACGCTTGGGATGGCATTCGCAGCTATCAGGCCCGCAATTTTCTCAAAACCATGCAGTTGGGCGATCTCGCCTTCTTTTACCGTTCCAGCTGCCCTGTGCCCGGTATTGTCGGGACTGTGAAGGTCGTTAAAACGGCCTATCCGGACAAGACCGCCTGGAATCCCAATGAGGCGCACTACGATCCTAAATCCACGCCTGAAAGACCGATCTGGTATTGCGTGGATGTGCAGTGGCTGAGTACGTTCAAGGACGTGATTGCGCTGCGAACCTTAAGACAAATACCAGAACTTAAAACCATGCAACTTTTACAAAAGGGCAACCGCTTGTCCGTGACCCCTGTAACGGCCCAGGAGTGGAAGAGGATTGAAGCGCTTTGTCTGACTTTTCCGCAGGCGCAAGCATTCAAAAAGCGGCTGTAGCGCGAAAGGTTCTGCACGTTCCATTTGCGGCGATGGCTCTGAGCTAAAACTGCCGCACAGAGCGATGACAATATGGCGTCTGGCCGTGTTTCCGACAATAATCCTGATGGTAGTCCTCTGCAGGCCAGAAAGGACGGACAGGCAAAATCTGCGTGACGACTGGCGCGCCTTTCTGGATCAGAGTGTTTTTCAGCGCAGCGGCGGTCTCGCGTTGTGAGTCATCGTAATAGAAAATGACGCTCGCGTACTGTGGGCCGATGTCGGGCCCTTGCCCGTCTGTTTGGGTTGGATCGTGATTTTCAAAGAAATATTGGACGAGTTCGGTAAAGCGCAGCGTATCTGGATCGTAGACCACCCGGACCGCTTCCACATGGCCGGTCTGTCCGCTGCATACTTGTTCATACGTGGGATGTTTGAGCGGGCCGCCGCAATAGCCGACTTCTGTTTTGAGCACGCCTGACCGTTGTTTCAGAAAATATTCCACGCCCCAGAAACAGCCGCCCCCTAAAATCGCCTCTTCCGTATCCAGCACTTGCGCATGGGCGACGAAATCCAGGCTGAGCGTATTGACGCAGTGCCGGAGGTTTCGGGCGGTGAAGCCTTCTCCCTCGAAGAGGTGCCCCAAATGCGCCTGACATCGAGCGCAGAGAAGTTCGGTGCGGATGCCATCGGCGTCCGGCTGCTGAGTAACGGTCTTGGGTATCGTCTGATCGAAACTGGGCCAGCCACAGCCTGAATGGAATTGCGCGTCTGTGCGAAAAAGGGCCAGGCCACAGCGGCGGCACAGATAAGTGCCTGCTTCCTGTAGAGGCGCATGCGTACCGCTAAAGGGCGGTTCCGTGCCTTTGTTCTGCACGATCTGCAGGATGGCGGGCGGAAGACTGGAAGTTTTGTCCATGTGCAGTCGATTTCGATGCTATAGGAATTAGGCCACAATTTTCGGTCATCTTTCAAGGCAATTTCTGGCGGTCAACAGGAGACAAAATGGCAGGATGAAGGGGCTTGGAAACGGCCTGTGCGGATCATTTCCGCCCGAAAGGCGACGCCAACAGAGAGACGATGCTATGAGCAAGAGGTTATACATTAGACACATTGCCGCCGTTGACGGCGGCGCAGAAGGCCAATCTATCCAGGCTGGCCGCCCTGCCGGACAGTGAGATCGATACCAGCGATATCCCAGAACTGAGCGATGCGCAATGGCAAACAGCCGTTCGGGGCCGGTTCCATAAGCCGACCAAGACCGTGGTGACCACGCGCCTGGATAGTGATGTGCTCGACTGGCTCAAATCACAAGGCAGCGGTTATCAATCCCGGATGAACACCATTTTGCGGCGTGTGATGCTGGAAGCGCAAAGACCGGGAGAGCAGACGACCGCTGCCTGAATAAAAACGAACTATCAAGCGCGCGCCACAACCGTGAACAATCTTGCCAAGAGCGCGAACATTTCTTTGTTGACTCTCCGTTTCTGCTCAGGTTGCATCTTAAATTCTTCAATCAGAGTCTGCATTTCCGAAGAAAGCAACGGGCTCTCTGTATTTTGGTCTGGCTCGACTGGGGGCGCATCATAGTGCAATCAGTGTTCGGACATGTTTAGCCATTTGGCCAGCGTTGCGATTTTATCAGCGCTTGGAATGGCAAGTCCGCTCAACCATTTATGGGCCGCCTGCACTGCAATACCGATACAAGAAACTGCGCGATGTTGCAGATTGAAAAGGCGGGCCAAATCGGTTGCGTCTTTGACAGGAGGGTCACTTTTTCTCAAAGCACATTTTAGGCGTTCTGAAAAGGCGGCTTTTTCTTGAGCAGTTGGCATCACATTCCTTTTTTGGATGAACGAAATTTATGATTTTTCAGAGGGGAAATCAATCGTCTCATAGATATTTTTCGAAATTTTACTCTAATCTATCTTGAATTTTCTGGTCCCATAAAACCAAAAAATTATAACTTATAAAAGCTAGTTTTATACCGCTCAAGTTACCTCTGAGGACTGTAATGCTGATAAAAATAGCTTCTCTTGGTTTTGCTATCAGCGTGTTTGTTTTGTACAAGATATTTCAGGCGAACACCTGGTTTTCTGCGTTTGGATTTTCTTACATAGCTCAATTTTCTTAACTTTAAATCAGGAGCAAGAAATGAATCTGAGAGTGGATCGTTTGTTAGAAGCGAATGAACCGTTAAAAGGCGTCAGTGCTGCCTTGTCTGATTTGGTCGAAGAATCGCCTCATATTGCGCATTTGAAAGACGCGCAAACTAAAAAAATGATTTGCGCTAATTTAAATTTTGTTGAAAAACTTGGACTTGAACAAAACGAAGATATCATGGGACTCACTGTGAATGATTTTTGTACAAGAGAGGATATTTGGGGAGCAAAAAAGTTCAGCGCTGCTTTTTCAGAATGGAAAAAAGCACAACCGGCACTCTATGAAAAATATGATCAACAAGTGATTCATACGAAGCGCTGTTTAAGCGATCAAACAACCTTCTTCACCAACGAAGGCTTGATCCTAACGCAACATATGCTCAAGAAGCCTGTCCTGAATGAGGACAATAATAAAGTGATTGCTATTTATACGTACAATTATGAAACGACTTTCCAGCGCAGTTTATCCGATCTCTTTGAACTCTACCAAAAATACTATCAAGAAGAGGATGCCATTCAAAATCTGCTGAAGCATTTAGATATTGATTCTTATTTTACTGATTTGCCTACTCGTCATGAAATGCAAGTCTTATTTGCCATGCACCAGGACATTTGTCCTGAACAGACCCAAACAGAAAATATCTTCACTCGTGAACTGGCACTGCGAGATAAGGTGACAGCAGGGTACTGGCATGAAATGCTGACGAGATTACGCGCAGTACCCGTTCATGGCGCATCCGAATAAGGACTTTCTATCATGCGTCACCTTTTAAAAATCGGGCTGGTCGCAAACATTTTTGAATGGTACGAGTTTACTGTCTATGCGTATTTGGCCGATGTGATCGGCTCACTTTTTTTCAGTGCTGAGAACTCCGGTGGGAAATTAATTCAAGTCTTTGCGATTTTTGCAGTCGGCTATTTTGCTCGGCCATTGGGAAGCCTTTTCTTCGGCATGATGGGAGATCGAATAGGGCGCACCACGCCCTTAAAGCGATCACTCATCATGATGGCAGTGCCAACTGTGCTGATTGGATGCTTGCCGACGTACCAGCATATCGGTTTATTAGCACCCATTCTGTTGCTGATCTTGCGGTGCATTCAGGGATTTGCGATGGGCGGGGAACTGCCGCTCAATGGGTGTTATCTTTTTGAAGCGTCATCTGACAATAGTAAAAGCCTATTGTGCAGCATAGCGACGACCAGTATGAACATCGGCGTTTTATTCGCTTCGTTCACCGCTTTTCTATTATTTTCCGTATTTGATCGTCACACTATTCTGGCATGGGCTTGGCGTCTCCCGTTTTTGCTCGGATTACCTATGACAGTTGCAATTAACAACATGCGGTATGCCATTCGAGAGCCTCCTTTGAAATCTAAAAGCCCCTTGGATTCTGCCTGGCGCGTGCTAAAACAACCCTTCATGAAGGCTATTCCGCTTGTGTCATGGTTAACAGTATTTGGTTTTGTTCTGGTTGTCTGGATGCCGTCCTATTTGATTCATTTTTTGAATTACCCGCCTTCTCTGGCACGGCTCATCCATACATTCATGTTAATTGCACTGGTCCCGTTGGGATTAGCTGCTGGCGCTATCGCTCATTTTTGGGGGTATCAGCGGCTGATCAAATTCGGCGTGGTGACAACGATCATATTGACCTATCCGTTGTGGATAGGACTACAATCCGTAACTTTTGGGAGGGCGCTGGCAACGTTATTACTGCTGGCAGTAGTACTGAGTAGTATAAATGGCATCATCATGGAAACACTGGCGAGACAATTCCCGAATTTTGTGCGCTGCCGTGGGATGAACTTAGCCTATACGCTTCCAGTCGTTTTTTTAGGCGGCACAACGCCGCTGATCTGCACGTGGATGATCCAGAAAACCGGCCTGTTGATGTTTCCCGCCTTTTACATCATGTTCTTCGGGCTGCTGGCGTTGCCTGCGGCATGGCGATTAAAACCAATTGAAAATGCTTTAGCATAGTGTGTAGAAAACTACTCTCACGCAAGTTATATAAGAGACGCGCACACAAGAAAACATCTGCTGGCAAACCATTAGTGAGGCTACCCATAACGGATTAGAATCCATTGACGATTTAATTGGAGTTACCCCTCGTGAGATTTGGATAGACGATGTGCGAGTACGCCGTGCCCTGGATATGGCATTGATAAAAAGCCGATTATTGATGCCGTTTACGACGGACACGCACAAGTGGCCGTTGCGCCGATGCCGCCGTTGCAATGGGAGTATGACAAAAGTTTGAAAGACACGCCGCGTGATTTAAAGCAGTCAATAAAACCGTCAAGAAAATTCTTAGCGCAGTTTATTGCTTCATGGCCAGAAAAACGGAAGATATTCATCTCATCTGATTTGCATAAGGGATTGACTTAATTATGCCGCCAGGGACGCGGGCTTCTCTTTCTCAAGCGGTTGCCGGGCGATTTCGAGCACACTGGGCGGCACTGGAATATGCGCTTTGAGTACGGGTTCGCCATGCCGGAACATCCGTAAATCCCCAGGTTCAAATGCATGCCAATGTTCATCATCGGTCAGCGGCTGCGTCGCAATGACGGCGATGCAATCTTCAGGGGTTGTGTATTTGGCGAAATCAATCGTCATATCCGCGTCGATCAAATGCGCGGTTGAGAATGGCCAGCGGCGCACAATGTAATGCAGATGCGTTGAGCCATAGGCAAACAGCGCCTGTCCATTGGACAACAGGAAATTGAAAACGCCATAGTCCGTCATTTGACGGGTCAATGCGGCAACGGCTCCAAAAAGCTCGTCCAGCGGCGGCTGCGCGCCTGGGAAAGACTGATATAAGCCTTGCATCATCGCGCAAAAGGCCAGTTCGCTATCGGTATCGCCAACGCTTTGGTAGAGGTTGGAGAGTACAGGCTGATAGCCGTTTAGATCGCCGTTATGCGCAAAAATCCAGTGACGCCCCCAGCGCTCGCGCATAAATGGATGGCAGTTCTCAAGCCGGACCACGCCCTTTGTGGCCTTGCGAATGTGCGCGATGATATTTTTTGATTTGATCGGATAACGCTTGACAAACTCGGCTACTGCGGACGTTGAGGCCGGCTGATGATCGATAAAAAGACGGCACGCCCGATCCTCAAAGAAGGCAATGCCCCAACCATCGGCATGGTGATCGGTGATGCCGCCGCGCGCGGCAAATCCGGTAAAAGAGAAGGTCGTATCTGTCGGCGCAGCGCAATTGATTCCCAATAGTTGGCACATATTAGGGCCTGTTCTCAATTAAAATGTGTGCGCGTTGCGCCGATATGCGAGGCTCGCAAGGAATGTGACGAAGCGAATATTCAATATATTTGCAAGACGCATGACGCCGCGAGCCTCGCATATCGGCAGCAACCCCAATTTTGAATCTGATTTTACGGGAACAGGTGAATCCGATCACAGGGCGGTGTTGGGCGGCGCTTGTTTGGATTGACCAAACGGCGCGCCACCCGCCTTGCCCTGCAACCGGATTCACCTGCTCGCGCGCATGTTTTAATTGAGAACAGGCCCTAACACTTCAGCAATGAAGCCGTACAATTAAACACGATCCAGCAATATCATTTAAGGTCCTCTCACCATGCGCTCATCGGAGTCAGCGCGCGCAGACTCGCTGACCATCACGCGCCCGGATGACGGGCATGTGCATCTGCGCGACGGCACACTGCTGGCAGCCGTGTTGCCGCATACCGCGCGCCAGTTCGCGCGCGCGATCATCATGCCGAATCTTCAGCCACCGGTGACCACGACGGAGCAGGCGCTTGCCTATCGCCAGCGCATTCTGCGCGCCCTTCCTGAGGCGGCGGAATTTGAACCGCTGATGACCCTGTATCTGACCGATCATACGCCACCGGAAGAAATCCGTCACGCACGCGCATCCGGCATTGTCCATGCCATTAAACTCTATCCGGCGGGCGCAACCACGCATTCCGACGCGGGCGTGACCGAACTCTCCAAATGCATGAAGACCTTTGAAGCGATGCAGGAGATTGGACTGCCATTGCTTGTGCACGGCGAAGTCACCGACCCGTCCATCGACCTCTTTGACCGGGAGAAAGTATTTATCGATCAGGTACTGCACCCGTTGCGGCGCGCCTTTCCCGGTTTGAAGGTCGTGCTTGAACACATTACGACGCAGGAAGCGGCTGAATACGTGCGGGACGCGGAGGCAGCGCCGAACGCGCTCGGCGCAACCATCACCGCGCATCATCTTCTTTATAACCGGAACGCGATATTTCAAGGCGGCATCCGGCCGCATTATTATTGCCTGCCTATTCTGAAACGCGAACCGCACCGGCACGCGCTGGTGCGCGCCGCGACTTCAGGCAATCCGCGTTTTTTTCTGGGCACGGACAGCGCGCCGCATCCGAGAGAAGCGAAAGAGCGCGCCCGCGGATGCGCCGGTTGCTATACTGCCCTGCACGCGCTCGAACTCTATGCGCAAGCTTTTGACGCCGTCGGCGCGCTTGACCGGCTTGAACGCTTCGCAAGCGTCTATGGCGCCGCATTTTACGGCCTGCCGCGCAATACAGGCGCCGTCACGCTGCGACGCGGAACATGGACGCTCCCCGACCAGATTCCGGTGCCCGCCGCACAGACTTCTATCTGTCCATTAGGCGCAGGCGAAACGATTGCCTGGCGCCTAGAGCATTTTTCAGTGAGATTGCACAAGGAGCGAGTGCGAAGACAGTATGAATAATACGGCGAGCGCAAAGCGACGCCGCGCAAGCCACTGAAAAATGCTCTAGAGGATGAACAATATGTTTGACACCCTTACCCAACGCATGACGCGCATCGTCAAAACGCTGCGCGGCGAAGCCCGTCTGACCGAATCGAATATGCAGCAAATGCTGCGCGAAGTGCGTCTCGCATTGCTCGAAGCGGATGTTGCGCTGCCCGTGGTGCGCGCCTTTATAGAAGCAGTCAAAGAAAAAGCGCGCGGCGCGGAAGTCATCCACAGTCTAACGCCCGGCCAGGCGCTTGTCGGCATCGTGCAGCGCGAACTGGCCGCCGTGATGGGCGGCGCTGACGAAGGTCAAGCGTCGGAACTGCGGCTTACCGTCGCGCCGCCCGCGATCATTCTGATGGCGGGTTTACAGGGTGCCGGTAAAACCACCACCGTTGGCAAACTCGCCAAACGGCTGCGCGAACAAAAAAAGAAGGTCTTGACGGTATCGGTCGATGTCTACCGGCCCGCCGCGATTGCGCAGCTTAAAACCGTGACCGAGCAGGCAAGCGCCGATTTTTTCCCCTCGAACACAGATCAAATGCCCGTCGATATCGCGCGCGCCGCGCTCGATTGGGCCAAACGGCATTATGACGATGTGCTGATCGTCGATACCGCCGGACGCTTAAACATCGACGCGGAAATGATGGCTGAAATCACCGCGCTGCACGCGGCGCTACAGCCTGCGGAAACCCTGTTTGTCGTCGATGCGATGCTGGGTCAGGATGCGGTCAATACCGCCAAAGCATTCAACGACGCGCTGCCGCTGACCGGCATTGTGCTCACCAAGCTCGACGGAGATGCGCGGGGCGGCGCGGCGCTATCGGTACGGCATATCACCGGCAAGCCCGTCAAATTTGTCGGCGTGAGCGAAAAACTCGACGGTCTTGAAGTCTTCCATCCGGAAGGGATGGCGAACCGGATTCTGGGCCAGGGCGACCTGCTGGCGCTCGCTGAACAGGCGCAACGCGGCATCGACGACGCGCAGGCGAAACAGTGGGTTCGCAAAATCAAAAAAGGGGGCGCTTTTGATCTGGATGATTTTCAGGCGCAGTTGATGCAGATGAAAAAAATGGGCGGCATGGCCGCGCTGCTGGAGAAATTACCCGCGCAATTCCAACCGGCGAGCGGGCAGTCCAATCTGGATCAGGCTGAAAAACAGATGCGTCGGATGAGCGGCATCATCCACTCGATGACCGCGGCGGAACGCACTCAACCCGAACTGATCAAAGCGAGCCGCAAACGGCGCATTGCCGCCGGCGCCGGCGTGCACGTTCAGGAAGTCAACCGGCTGCTCGCACAGTTTGAACAGATGCGGACGATGACAAAGAAATTGAAGGGCGGCAATCTAGCCAGAATGACCCGCGGCGGCTTCGGCGGATTGGCCGGGATGCGCTGACTCTACTCTGGAACCCTACAATCGCGTTGCGGCCCGCTCGCGCCAGTTTGGCTGAGCAAAAACCACGCCAATGTCTTTCGAGTCACGCATCCATTCGGCTAATTGGATCGCTTCAATACCATTGACCGCCCTACCCTGATATTTTTTAATCAAGAATGAGGCGGGCAGCGCAAGCGGCTCGCCTTCCATCCCGTGTTGCGTCAGCCAACGCTGAATCCGCTCCGCGGTTTGATTGGGTTTAAACTGAACGATGACGCCTGAATCCTGCACGTAAAGCGCGCTTTTATTCAAATCCGGGGCGCTTGAATACACCGGCAGGCAATCGCTGCCGGGCTTGGTCCGATAAAGATAAAAACCCTCTTTCCGGCTGAATTCAGGCATACCCTGTCTGGGTTGCGCGCTCGCGCAACTACCGGGATGCGCGTGGATTTTGATCGGCACATCGCCGTTGTACCAAATCAGCGGCTGCGAGGGTTCCGCATACGCAAGATCTACTACGCACAGCAAACAGAGAGCTAAATATCGTTTCATATCCATGATTCCAAGACTCCAAACAAGAACTCATAAAAACGCGCCGGGGAATACGCTCCATTCCGCTTAGAACCCGTTCAAAATCTGTCACGAGCGCCTGTCAGCCAAGGAGGACGGAGCGCAGGAACCGGAGCATATATGTAATATGTGAGGATTCCGAGCGCCGCCCGACGCAGGCTCACGGGCGCGCAGTCAGATTTTGAATAGGTTCTTAATCTTCAATCGTGGCAGATTAATGCACCGTCAACGCCACATGCTTCACCACCTGCCGCGCGCCGCTTGCTCCGGTATCCGCCACGCACAATTTCCATGCGCCCGACGCAGGCTCGTCGAGCGGCATCGTCGCGCTGGTGCGGTATACGTTGCCAAAGTCCGAGGTTGGACACTGGTAGCCGTTGCTTTGGGTGCCGCAATTTGGATATCCGCCGGTCAACGGTATTTGGGTACCGCTTGGCGTGGTCACGCGCGGCAGCGCAGTGGTAATGCCTGGGGGGTCGTCAGTGGTACGCAGAACTGAGCGGCCTTTGTTTGCCAGCGCGGAAACCAGATTATTTGAGCCGGGGCTGGAATAATCTGGATGTCTGCCGTTGGCATCAATGGCAGGAATCGCCAGCAACTGCGGGTGGCGCATCAAATCAAAATTGGTCCAGCCATATCCTGGCAAAGCGCAAGTTGGGCCTTCGCAATCGTTCCCCGCGGCAAACAGGTCAACGATACCTTTGCCGTAGCGGCCATGATCGGCGCCATAACGGGTCGCCGCGCGCACCACGGCATCCTGATATACGCCGCCGACAGTGCCATCGATCTCAGCGCCCCAGCTATTATTTGAAATATCAATGCTGCCGTTCGCAGCGCCGCGACTGAGCGCATCCTGCTGATCTGTCAACAATACAGCGCGATCCTGATCGAATATCTTGAGGCCCGCCACTTTGACTTTAGGCGCAACGCCAACGCCGCCCTTGCCATTGATCGCTGCGGCAATAATGCCCGCCATCGCCGTACCATGAAAATCGCCCGGATGGGTGGGCGTGGGATTGCTTTTATCCGGGCTAAAATAGTTAACGCTCAGCCCTTCGGCGATATTGCCTTCAAACACTTCGTGCCCGATATCCAGTCCATCATCGAGCACCGCAACCGTGATGCCTTTGCCGCCGATTCCTTGTTTCCACACAGGCAATACATTGAGATCAACACCCGCTGTACCATAAAGAGTCGAGCCAGGCGCGCCAACCTGCCCGGTATTATTCAGATGCCATTGATATTGAAAGAGCGGGTCCTGAGGAAGTGAAATAGCAGGCGGCGGCTCCGGAGATTCCGAAGAAGGCGGAGAAGGCTGAGAAGGCGGCGGGGCAGGCGTATTGTCTGTGCCGCCGCTGCTGCTATCCCCCTGCCGCTATGGCATCCGGCAAGGGCAATCATCAATGCGGAAGCGGCATACCCAGCATACCATAACGGACAGCGATAAAGACGGGCAAGGGTGCGACATCATGGCTTTCTCATTTCAGAGGAACACATCCCCAGTATAGCCATGCATTTCAGATCGCACACTCGCGCGATCTCCTATTGACGGAAAATAAAGAATCTGTTTTATTTTTTACTTTTGATGACTCATTCGCTCAAGAATTTCGTGCGCCCACAATATGCGCCACAGCCTGCTCAGGTGTGAGCGACGTTGGGCAAGCATCGTCCCGGCCTTGATATTCAACGGTGTTTTCTTTCAGGCCGCGCTCGCTGATGACCAGCCGGTGCGGGATGCCAATCAATTCCCAATCCGCGAACATCACGCCCGCGCGTTCGTTTCGATCATCCAGCATGACATCCGCGCCTCTTTCAGTCAGCGTTGCGTAGAGCCGATCCGCCGCGTGTCGCACGGCTTCGCTGCGGTGATAGCCCATCGGACAGAGTACGGCTTCAAACGGCGCAATCGCCGCCGGCCAGAGGATGCCGCGGGCATCAAAATTCTGCTCGATGGCAGCGCCCAGCAGACGTGTAATGCCAATCCCGTAACATCCCATCGCCAACGGCTGCGCTACGCCCGCATCGTCGAGATAATGCGCACCCATGATGTCCGAATAGCGCGTGCCGAGCTGAAAGATATGCCCCACCTCGATGCCGCGGCAAATGGAAAGCCTCCCTTTGCCATCCGGAGAAAGATCGCCTTCCACGACATCGCGCAAATCAGCCGTCTCCGGCTCAGGCAAATCCCGTCCCCAGTTCACGCCTGTCCAGTGAAACCCTTCTTCGTTCGCCCCGACGACGAAATCGCTCATCCGCGCAACAGTGCAATCGGCCAGTATCCGAACCGGTTCTCGGGCGCCGAGCGGGCCCAGATAGCCGGGCGGCGCGCCAAACCATTCCCTGATCTCCCGCTCGCTTGCAAAGCGGTAGCCGGACAATTGGGGCGCATTGCCCGCCTTGACTTCATTCAGGCTATGGTCGCCACGCAGCAGCAGGAGCCAGATTTCCGGCCCGTCTTCTACCTTCTCTTTCTTCTCTACAGCCAGAACCAGCGATTTAACGGTGCGTTCAACCGGTATCGAGAGATAGGGCGCAACCTCCCGGCATGCCGTTTTTCCCGGCGTGGCCGCTTTGACAAGCGCTTGCCGCGGCGGCGCGCGCATATCCAGCAAAGCAGGCGCGGGCGCCGCCTCGACGTTCGCGGCATAGCCGGAGGCCGGACAATAGGCGATGGCAGCTTCACCCGTTTCCGCAATCACGTGAAATTCATGCGAACCGCTCCCGCCAATCGCGCCATTGTCCGCCGCAACCGCGCGAAAATTCAGTCCAAGCCGCGTAAAAATGCGCTGATACGCATCAAATATGCGTTGATAGGTGCGCGCCAGCCCGGCGGCGTCCCGGTCGAAAGAATAGGCGTCTTTCATCACGAATTCGCGCGCGCGCATGACGCCGAAACGCGGCCGGATTTCATCGCGGAATTTGCTTTGAATCTGATAGAGAATCAGAGGCAATTGCCGGTAACTGCGGATTTCCGCGCGCGCGATTTCCGTCACGACTTCTTCATGCGTGGGCCCCAGCACAAAATCACGCGCATGACGGTCTTTAAAACGCAATAACTCAGGCCCGTACCGCGCCAGACGCTGTGATATCCGCCAGAGTCCGGCGGGCTGCACCATTGGCATCAGCGCTTCGAGCGCGCCGGCCCGGTTCATCTCTCCGCGGACAATCGCTTCGATTTTGCGCATCACGCGCACACCCAAAGGCATGAAGGCGTAAATTCCGGCGGCAATGCGCTGAATCATACCGCTGCGTATCATCAACTGGTGACTGATGATTTCCGCATCCGCTGGCGCTTCTTTAAGCGTATGAATCAGGAAACGCGAC
>NZ_CAFB01000053.1 GCF_000227585.1 Candidatus Glomeribacter gigasporarum BEG34
GTCTTGAAGACTGCTTAACATGGGGCGCAAGCCAAGCCGAAATAAAAATTTGCCGCAAGGTATGCGTGCACGGCATAGAACATCCGGCACCTATTACTATCTGGATACAAGCGGCACGCCGCGACGTGAAATTGCGCTCGGTTCAGACTATGCTTTAGCGGTTAAAAAATGGGCGGAACTCACGGTAAATGCTCAGCCGCGCCATACTGAATTGATTACATTTCGTTATGCTGCGGAGCGTTATCAGCGAGAGATATTGCCACAGAAAGCGCTTAGAACACAACAAGATAACCTTAAAGAACTCGCAAAATTATATGAATTCTTTGATACGCCTCCTGCCCCGCTGAACAAGATCGAACCGATTCATATCCGTCAGTACTTAGACTGGCGTGTGCAAGACACACTCAAGCGATTACGTAAAGATGGAAAAAATGTCATGGGTACGGAAGGCAGGGTGCGGGCAAATCGCGAGAAAGCCCTGTTTTCTCATATCTGGACTTTGCACGTGAGCGGGGCCTCACTTCAAAGCCTAATCCCTGTACAGGCGTACGCGGCTACAAAGAGACTGGACGAGATACCTATATTGATGACAAGACCTATCAGGCAGTCTTTGCAGTTGCTGATATTCCAACGCGACAGGCAATGGAACTCGCTTATTTAACAGGTCAGCGCCCCGCCGATGTACTTAAGCTCATGCAAACGGATATTCAGGACGGATACATTTGCCTGGTACAAAACAAAACGAACAAACGGTTGCGGATTGCGGTTGAAGGTCAATTCGCTCAACTGATTAAACAACTTGTCAAAAAATCTCCATCCTTTGGAAAGGTGCAATCTTTAGCCCTGATTCGCAATGAAAAAGGCGAAGCACTTACAGCGCTCGCATTACGTGCTCGCTTTGACAAGGCACGTGAAAAAGCAGCCGCAATCGCACGGGCGCAAGACCAACATAGTTTAGCTACTTCAATTTCCACATTTCAATTTCGGGATTTGCGAGCCAAAGCAGGTACTGACAAGGAAGAACAAGCAGGCATGGCAGCGGCTAAAGACCAGCTCGGACATGTGGATGAAAAAATGACTTACCGGTATGTCCGGCATAGAAAAGGTAAGCGAGTAACACCAACCAAATAAAGCAAATTGCGGAACAGGCGCAGAATTGCGGAACAAAATAATCTGTCAAATCCCTCTGAAACCCTTATCAATACTAGTGGGTCGTGTAGGGATCGAACCTACGACCAACGGATTAAAAGTCCTCTGGCCAAAATAGCGCAATGCCTTACAGAATCTAGCGGAGCGAATAAATATTGTCTAATATTTTAATCCATTCTGCACCCTTGAAACCCGCTTGTATTCTAGCTTGCACCATTTTTATTAGACGCCATTTCGACTTGATTGGGTGTGATAGTCGCATGCCAACGCCGCTTGACATAAATCTCGGTTGTCGTCACAGATTCATGACCACAGAGCGCCTGGATGCGCTCCAGCGGTACTCCTGCTTGCCACATATCAGTCGCTCCTTTGCTTTTCAGATCATAAAAGCCAAACGGCGATATTCCCGCTTTAACAAGATAGCGCTGTAACATCGATGTCAGGCCAGAATAGACATATGGCCGCCCATCCCGCCGATGAACGAAAGGGGCATGCAGTGTTGTCACAACCTCAGAATCAATGTCTGAAAATGCGAGCTGTAAAATAGCGTCGATTTCGGGCGTCATTTCAATGTCCACAATAGCGCCCGTTTTTCTTTGAGTGTTGCGAAGAACATGCCGTGTGATACTTCCTTCGCACTTGGTCACAATATTCGCCCGCGTCCATCGGATAATGTCTTCAGGGCGTTGCAGCGTTCGATAAATCAAGTCCATTAATATCTGCACAGGCTTGACTGCAAGTGCATAGACTGCCGCAAATTCCTCATGCGCAACATATCGTTCACGCTTGGCCTCCCGATTGCGGCGCACCCCGCTACAGGGATTTGTTTTAACGCCCGCCTCGCCGCATCGAATGAGCCAGGTAAAACAGCTGGATAAGCATGCTTTTTCTCGATTCGCACGCACTGGACGATTTAGAGCCACGCCCATATCGAGATACTGTGCAATATGTTTAGGCTCAATGCTGGCCGGTACCATCTTGCCGAAGAAATCCTTCAGCGGTTCAATGTTACCTTTGTAGTCTTCATAAGTCCGTGGAGCCATCTCCCCATGCTTTACACGCGCTTCACAGTGCACGACAAAAGCATCCAGATAATGCGCCATCGCGCCAAAGGTTGAATGCGGGTCATTGTAAAGATTCGCCTTACGTTTGACTTCGGCTAAATCCGTACCCAGACGTTCCCAATGGCCCGCTCGATGCACATAATAAAATGCGCCGTGTTTAGCATACACACGCTCAGGCAGGCCAAGTTCATTCGTTTTTCTTTTACGCCCCATGCACATGACTCGTGTTCTTGCCGAACCGTTTCAGAAGCGCGGAGCGGTCGGGCTGGAGATGTACGCCTGATGAGTGAGCGCGATGATTCGACTCTGTATGGATCATCATGGCTTCAAAATGCGCGCGTGAGATCAACGGCATGCCGTTCGGTTTAATCCGAGTGACAAACCCTTGATCTTTAAACCAACGCGCAATGGCCGCTGGTTGACGTAGCGGTTTTACGATCTCGCGCAATTCAGCATCCGTTAAAAAAGGTAAGTTCGTTTGCATGACTTTTTTCTTTTCAGTGAACCTGCGCGCGCAGCACTCACGCGACGGTCAGCGTGATGACCCCGCCGATTCTTGTTGCGATCTGCACATTGCCGCTGTGTGCTCAATTTCCTTCCTGAACCCTTACGCTGCTTTCAGCGGGTGAGCAGCCATTTCACATAATCGAGTCGGAATCGAATCAGTATCCGGCGCTGCCGGTTGTATGGTTTTGTCCAACATCTGTTTCATCTGGCTGCGATCCAGCTGCTTCTCCCAGGCTGAGATGACGATGGCGGCGACGCCGTTTCCGATGAAATTGGTGAGCGCCCTCCCATCGCTCATAAAACGGTCGATACCGAGCAGTAAGACCATGCCGGAGAGGGGTACGGTTGGCACGACGGCGAGCGTCGCCGCCAGCGTTACGAATCCCGCGCCGGAGACGCCGCTGGCGCCTTTGGACGTGAGCATCGCCACGGCTAATAGGACAAGTTGTTGGGTGAGCGTCAATTCCGTATGGGTCGCCTGTGCAATGAAGAGCACGGCCATCGTCATGTAGAGGTTGGTACCGTCGAGATTGCATGAATAACCGGCTGGCACGACTAAACCGACAACCGAACGCGAACAGCCCAGGCGTTCCAGTTTGTTCATCAAAGCCGGCAGCGCTGCTTCAGATGAGCTTGTGCCAAATACAATCAGCAATTCATCCTTGATATACGCGATAAAGCGAAACAGATTAAAGCCCGCGAGATGTGCGACCACGCCGAGTACGACAGCGATGAACAGTAATGACGTTAAGTAAAACACGCCGATCAATTTGAGTTGCGGCAGAAGGGAGGCTAGACCATAGCGACCGATCGAAAAGGCGATGGCGCCAAATGCCCCGATCGGCGCGACTTTTGTAATGATGCGCACGATGCCAAATAGGATGTGGGAAAGCGCTTCAATCCATGTCAATACTGGCGCGGCCCGCTTGCCCACCAAGGCAAAGGCGCTCCCAAATAACACCGCAATCAGCAGGATTTGCAGCATATCGCCGCGTGTGAATGCGCTGAGCAGCGTATCGGGAATCATATGCAGTAAAAACCCGGAGGCCGTTTGGCCCTGCGCTTGCTGTGCATAGGATGTTACGGCGTTTGCATCCAGCGTCGCCAGATCGACATGAAAGCCCGCGCCTGGCTTAAACAGATGCGCAGCGCCCAGTCCGATCAGCAATGCAAATGTTGAGATTGACTCGAAGTACAACAACGCTTTTCCACTGACGCGCCCGACCTGTCTCATATTCTGCATGCCCGCAATCCCAGAGACGACGGTACAAAACACCACCGGCCCGATGATCATTTTGATCAGCTTGATAAAGGCATCTCCCAACGGTTTCATCTGGACGGCAAACTCCGGTGCAATCGTGCCAAGTACAATGCCAATGACGATTGCGAAAAGCACCTGCATGTATAAGGTTTTGGCCAGTTTTTTCATGACTTTTCTCAAAAAGAAGTCAATCGTTGCCGTGATAGAATTCGGGGCAAGGAGAAATTTATGGGATTACCCGCGTTCGACACGCTGCAAATATTTGAAGACCTTGAAAAAGCTGGCTTTGACGAGCCGAAAGCCAAAGCAATATCTGCTGTCGTGCGCAAAGTGCATGACTCTTCAGATGTAGCGACCAAGGCTGATTTGCAGCATCTGGAAGAACGTGTAGATACCAAGCTAGACAAGCTCGGCGCGGAGCTACGCCATGAAATCGGCGCTTTGCGCAAAGATAATGAATTACTGCGCAAAGACATGGACGCCAAGCATGAGTCTCTGCGCAAGGATATGGACGCCAAGTTTGCGGGCGTAGATGCCAAATTTGCGGGTGTAGATGCCAGACTAGACAAGCTGACCATGCAACTGACTTTCCGCTTGGGCGGAGTCATGGTGGCAACCTTGACCGTTCTGAGCCTGTTGCCAAAAATTTTCCATTGATTCACGCCGCAACCTCCCCGACGCGTTTTTAAATACGGGATATTCCCGTATTTGCGGACGAACGCAGCGAGATAGCTTTGTGTTGCGGGAAGGCGCACCCAATCATTCGGATTTCTGCTGAACTTTGCGGCCGCTTCGGTGGCGTTGAACCATCCATCGTCGGTGAAATGGAGCGCATGGCCCTCGTACTGCATCGGAACGATCTTGCTCATGACGCGCTCCCTATGCAGCTTCGGCGTAGAAACGCGACTGGATATATGCCAACCTGGAATTGCGCCTTGGGTTTAAGTACCGTGATTTCCTGTTTCTGAGCCGCGACGTGCTGACGGATGCCTTTCCATGTTTCAGCGTGCTTTTCGACGGTCTGTTGGCGCAATTGCATGAAGGCATCCACCAGCCGAACCTGTCCAGTACGCGAATTCTTGCCCCCGATAAATGGCATGGCGATAAGCGCGCCCCGCTCGGTGAGCTCCATTGCGCGGCGCTGCTTGCCTTGAGTATCTAGATATTTAGCGGGCTTGAAATCAAGCCGGCTAATTGAACTATCTGCGATCAGGCTATCCAGGGTGGCAAGTACATTTTTGTGTAGCCGTTTAAACTCGCGGGCGATGGCCAGAGAATCAGTAACGGGCATACCTCGATGCAAGCGCACCAGCGGCGCAAGGGCCGTTGCGGAGTCCGGCGCTAGGCGGCTTTTTTGTGGTGTGGTGCTAAAAAAGACTTGAGAATTCATACACGTATTTCCCCGCAGGAATCGTTTGCGGCGCGCCGTCTTGAGAATTTGACTTTGATATAAATGAGCAGCGTGGTTGCGTGTTGAGTCATAGCGTCCGCGGCTTTGCGTAGCCGTTCATAGTTCCAAAGCAACTCCTGTTCTGTAAGCTCTGCGAGCGGTTTGTAATTTGAAATGCCCTGTATCTTGACGGGATAGCGATCTTGTAAGCAGTGGGTTGTTTTTTCTGCCAGTAATTGCCGCGCCATCTGCTTGTAATGCTCATAACAGGCATAGCTGATATGCGGTTCTTCTAATTCGCCGCTGTACAAGTCATAAACTTTTAGGGCAACCAGGCCAGGCGAAATGTAGTAGCTGCCTCTGGCTTCCAGTTCTTGAATTACACGCTGCATGTTCTGGTGGATATCTTTGTGTAAGCTCATTTCAAATTACCCTTCGTTTCTTTCACCTCATCGACGCGGTGGCATTCGGCAATGGCTTTGCACATCGCTTCGTACCGGACGAGTGCGGGTGGTTGCGTTTTTGCTGGCATGGCGTTTTGGTTCCCGCTCATGCTTCGCTCCGCTGCGGAAGTTCTAGCAATCGATTTCATACGTTCGCCCGCGATATTCGCGAGTTGCCGCATCTGCGCGCGTTGCCGGATACCCGCGCGTTGTCATATACCCGTGCGTTGCCGAATACCCATGCGTTTCCGGATACCCGTGCATCGCCGAATACCCGCGCGTTGTCATATACCCATGCCTCACCCTCATGGCTCAAGTTTTCCTCTTTCTCGATGTAGCCGCCCAAGTCGCCTTTCTTCATGCCTCTAAAATCCCTCAGCGCCCGAATGCGGTAGAGCGTTCTGCCGTCGTACTCGATGCAGTCCTCTTTCAGTAATTCGCATTTCTTGCTCACGCTTCTCTCCGCTGCGGAAGTTCTGGCAATCGATTTCATACGTTCGCCCGCGATATTCACGAGTTGCTGTCTATGCGCGCATCGCCGGATACCCGCGCGTTGTCGAATACCCGTACATTGCCGAATACCCGTGCGTTGTCGGATACCCATGCCTCGCCGGATATCTGTGCGTTGTCATATACCCGTGCGTTGCCGAATACCCATGCGTTGTCATATACCCGTGCATTGCCGTACACCCATGCCTTGCCGTATACCCATGCCTTGCCGGATACTCGTGCGTTGCCGGATACCTGTGTGCTGCCGTACACCCATGCGTTTCCGGATACCCGTGCATCGCCGAATACCCGTGCGTTGTCATATACCCATGCGTCGCCGTATACCTGTGTGCTGCTGAATACCCGTGCATTGCCGAATACCAGTGCATCGTCGAATACCCGTGCATCGTCGAATACCCATGCCTCTCCCTCGTGGCTCAGGTTCTCCTCTTTCTCGATGTAGCCGCCTAATTGTCCTGTCCCGACATATTCAAAATCCCTCAGCGCCCGAATGCGGTAGAGCGTTCTGCCGTCGTGCTCGATGCAGTCCTCTTTCAGTAATTCGTATTTCTTGCTCATGTTTCGCTCCGTTTTGGCAGTTCCGGCAATAGGTTTCATGCGACCACCCGCACGTCCTTACCCATTTATTCGTGCGTTGCCGTCGATGCGCGCATCACCGGATACCCGTGCGTTGTCGAATACCCGTACATTGCCGAATACCCGTGCGTTGTCGGATACCCATGCCTCGCCGAATACCCGTGCGTTGCCGGATACCCATGCCTCGCCGAATACCCGCGCGTTGCCGGATACCCATGCCTTGCCGTATACCCGTGCGTTACCGAATACCCCTGCATCGTCGGATACCTGTGCATTGCCGGATACCTGTGCATCGTCGAATACCCACGCGTTGTCGGATATCTGTGCATTGCCGGATACCTGTGCATTGCCGGATATCCCTGCATTGCCGAGTACCCATGCGGTGCCGAATACCCGCGCGTTGCTGAGTACCCGTGCGTTGCCGGATACCCGTGCATCGCCGGATACCCATGCGTTGCCGGATACCCATGCGTTGCCGGATATCTGTGTGTTGTCGCGCACCTGTGCGTTGCCGGATACCCATGCCTCTCCCTCGTGGCTCAGGTTCTCCTCTTTCTCGATGTAGCCGCCTAATTGCCCTGTCTCGACATATTCAAAATCCCCCAGTGCCCGAATGCGGTAGAGCGTTTTGCCGTCGTACTCGATGCAGTCCTCTTTCAGTAATTCGTATTTCTTGCTCACGCTTCGCTCCGTTTTGGCAGTTCGGGTAAGAGCATCCAGTGGGTGATGTTGTATTCGCCTTCATCGTCGAAATTGCTTGAGTCATTGAGCTCGCCATTACTGACGGCCCATATCCAGTCTTCCGCATTTCCTCTACGCAACGCAGCGCAGAGCCAGTGGTCCCGTCCCCCATATCTCTTTGCGACAGCCAGCACGGGCCTTCCCATAGGGGGCAGCTCTTTTGAAACGTCTATCCACTGATTCATCCATTACTCCGTTCTCGTTCATGTGCTTGGGTGAGCGCAGAGGGGCAGGAACATTACGTTCCCTAGAGTTTGAGATTTCTTTCTTGCCTCTGCGCTCGCCCAAACACACGCTGATGCTTGGGAAAAAGACCCGTATCGTGGGCCAGACGGTTCTATTCGCTTGCGTTGTCAGAACCTGGAGAAACTGATTTCGCAAGTGTGGCGGCTTCCCGATACAGAGGTTGAATTACGATGCCGCCACGTTGCCGGTCGTGCGAAAGACCGCACCGGCGCGCGTAACATTGCTGAGTGCATGGCAAATCACGTCGGCAATCTGTTTCCTGCATTCTTCGTCTGTGGCTTCACGCATCGCTCTGGCCAGCGACGCCAGGTAGCGGCTGGCCTGCTCAAGACGTTGGGCGGATTCACGGGTCGTTTCGGTGTGAGTCATGATTTTTCCCCAGTGGTTCAATAAAAATGTCATCGGATTCATTTGGCAATCTTGGCAACCGAGCGAAACACTTTTCCCGCCTCTTCTACCCTTTCGATCAAGCGCAGGAGGTCTTTCGCCAGTAAAGGCCGGTTACGGTTACTCGCGCCTGACTTCCGATAGGAGTAGGCTTGCGCCGACAGGGAAGCGCCGATGTCTTCAATCCGGCGAATGGCCTGATCGACTTCTGGGGAAAGCGCCTGCTTCGTGTCTTGGGGTTCAGTCATGGTTCACTCCTTTTATCTCTTGTGTCTTGAGCGTTGTGTGTTGTTCCGAATGAGCCTGTTCGGCTCGTTGTTCCGCTTGAGCGAGCGCCATATGAAAACCGCGGTCGGCTTTGAGTAAGTGTTCAATGGCTTGATCAATCTGCCTGCTCGCCCTGTATCCGTTAGATGGATCGATTTTTTCCGCTGCCCGGTATTGCTCTCCTAACTCGGTCAGTCGGCCAATCAGATCGGTGACGTCAAACGCTGGTATGGGGGAAAGCTGTTCCATAAATTCATCGATATCGGTCATCCATTGCTCCTTGTGTGTTGTGCTTCCCATCGAAAGTTTCGGCGGAATTCAGTGTTGGCACGCATCACAGACTTAATCGCCCTGTTCAGATCGGCTTTGATGACAGCTTGATGTGTTTCCCCAATCTGTGCAGCGCAGCACGTATCCCGCAGTAGCCGCAAGAGGCAGATAACTTCTGAGGATCGAAAAGCAAAGTCGAGGCATGTAGTCATCTCATCCTCCATTCACGCTCGGCGTCTTCTCTTTCCAGCACTTCACGGGCTTCAGCGTCTATCTCCAGTTCCCGTGTGTGCCCGGTCATATTCTTTCTGTGGGCGATAGTCGATGTCGGACTGGATGGCTCTCTGGACAAGAATGAACACCTTTTCCGCCATCACGTTACAGATGTGCTACAGATATCGTCAAAGTCGAGCGCATCTCACAATTCCTGTTCGATCTCGCCCAATATCTCGCCCTCTTCAGGACGGGTCGGATTCCAATCAGGGTAGGCCGACGCGAGGCGGGTAAAGGCTGTTGGGGTCATCTCTGGCTCCAAAGCAGTTGCATTTGAAGACAGGCCGCCTTCGGGCAACTTTTTGTTATCTGGTGTGGGAAGATCGCTGTGCGCGAGGGCAGCGAGAGCGGCGATGTAGGAGGGGGGAAGGTGCTCATCGCTTTTCCTTATAGAAGATGACGATGAGCAAGATATTAGGACTAGCTAATTCACGTGTCAATAGCTTATCCTAATTTTTTATATGTCTCTCCTAATGCGCTCGGTAAGACGTAGAAAAAATGCCAAGACGGGTTCGGAATAGATGTTAGCCTTTGGAGCCTATCGGTAGAGCTTGCTTGATCAATTTACCGATATGCGACAAAAGTGCGATAGCGATGTGAGAATGTACCGTTAGTAATAAACTTATTATCATAGTTTGTTATCGTTCCATACTGCACGACCTATAATCATGGTGCGAGCATCCGGCGGTAGCACTTTGTCTGGATAAGCAATCTTATCAGGGTTATCGCTTCGCACAATCCACGTTTGAGCACCCATAACAGGATGATAGTCTAAAACTAGTCGCTTCAACACCAGTTCCCCATCTGGCATGCAGATCGCATACACCTTACCTTCTTTGGGCTCAGTGTCAGCGGTGTTTAACAACACAATGCAACCATCCTGTATCGTTGGCAACATGCTTCCGCCAGCCGCATAAATAACCCGTGCTGCCCTTTCGGGAACACCGAGATTACGCAGGGTAGGGCGCTTAAATGCAATGCCACCTTTGACCACTACATGGTCCACGAACTTCCCGTCTCCGCAAGCAGCAACAATATCCAATTGCGGAACAAGAGTAAATTTATCTTCTGTCGGTGTGCCGACACCCTCACGCGCATCTTGCAAGACAAAAGATGCTGCCTTAGTTCGAAGCTGTGTATGCATCAGTCCGTCACCCGTTGCAAGCCACACCTCTGAAACATTTAGCACTCTGGCGGCGGCCAATAGATTCTCACCACGCAGGAATTTCGATTTCCCGCTCAACCAACCATTAACGCTCGATGGTTTAACTCTACAGGCACGTGCAAGCTCGGCTTGGCTCATGCCAGCTTCTTTTATTGCGATTCGTAGTCGTTCAGAGAGCATTAGGCAATCCTA
Source organism: Candidatus Glomeribacter gigasporarum BEG34 (assembly GCF_000227585.1). GTDB lineage: Bacteria > Pseudomonadota > Gammaproteobacteria > Burkholderiales > Burkholderiaceae > Glomeribacter > Glomeribacter gigasporarum_B. Next base: position 10,442 of record NZ_CAFB01000053.1, read on the forward strand.
ACATCCTAAAAAATAGGAGAAGCTATTGACAGCGTGGTTAGCTAGTCCTAATATTCCCAGGAGTTGCCTACCATCAGCAGCATTGCCATGAATCCAAACGAACTCATAGATGCGCTCGGCGGTACTACTGCCGTCGCCCGATTGCTTGGTATCAAAGCGCCATCCGTTCACGCATGGCGCACTGGTGGAATCCCTAATGACAAGCTCATACGGCTTGCGCCAGTGGCTGAGCAGCGTGGTATCTCTTGCCGCCGCGACCTGCGCCCCGACGATTGGCACCTGATCTGGCCGGAGCTTGCGGATGCGTCTTCTATCCCGCCTGCCCCCTTGATCTCAAAATCTGAACGGGAAGCAGCGTGAAGATGGCTTACTGCATCTGCCCGACATCGTGCGATATCAATGCCATACGAATTCGCTCCACGCCATCTGCCGTGTCTTTTGCACCTTTTTCAAGCACAGAAATGGAGAGGGCGTTGAGCTGCGTTGCAATTTCATTCAACACACTTTGTTCTTTGGGATGATGCTTGATACAGGAATTGACTGCATATGTCAGCGCAATAACGTGACCCAGGAGAAATTCAGATGAAAGTGTTTTGGACATGGTTGGTCTCCTTTTTCAAAAAAAGTAATGGGGTACTGCGTCATGAACTCAGTTCTGATGATTGGATAGACATCTGGCCGGAGCTTGTTGATACATCTTCTCCGCCCTCCACGCCGGGGACGTGAGGCGGCGTGAGGGAGCGGGTGAAATGAAGCGGCTGGTATTTATGTAAGGGGCAAGAGGCTGTGCGCCTGGCAACGCTATAACCAGAAGGAATTTGGATGAAAGTGATGAGGGTGGGATTGGTCTGCTGTGCGGTTGGCATGCTGATTGGGCTGCGGCGGCGCGCGGCGGCGCGCGCGCCGGTAGGGGGCATGAGATGAGCGATTGGGAGGAGATCAGTGATCAACGGGCGGCGGAGCTTCGCGCCATTTCGAGACATTGCCAGAGGTCGCCGCAAATGCATCCCTATGCGCGCGATGGCGACACAGACGGCGATGCTCAAATGGCTCAAGATCCACTCAGCATCTCGTCCAGAAGCGCCTTCACAAGCCGAACAGATTGAGCGGCCTAAGAGCGATGACGTTCACTCAACAAGCATGGAATTGGAAATGACCTATCTGAAAGACCCCCCAACACCGACCGAAAACGGGCAAAGTCCGATTTCCGCAGACACGTCCGCCAACATTGGAATGATCTTGGGGCGCATTTTGAATCGACTGTCCAGGATCGAAACAGAACTGACTCAATACGCCCCAGACCTGTATCTCCTGAATCGCACCGCGAAGGGGCGCATCTGCCGCTGTACTGCCTAAAAATGTTTGCTGACTGCCGCTTTAAGGGTTCCAGCGAACTCTTTTTGTGTGCCGCCACGGATTTACATGAGTTCTGGATTCCATCGCAGGCGCACGCGATACAACCCTTACACGCATAGGGACAATGCAATGACCCAACCATCGAATTTCAAGAAAGTGATGCATGAATCCACCCATCTCTCATCGTCCGTGCCATCTGTGCGGGCAACTGGAACACGCTCAACAGATGAAGGTGAACCTCCAAAACGGCGCGCTGCTGTGCCAATACTGTGTATGGGAGCACTTTGAGCCGTGGCGCGATGAATCCGAAGAGGCTGATTAAATTGGCCCTACAACCTCCGAGCCGTTCGGCAGATATACCCCTATGGCCTCAACTTCTGCCTTGGAATGCGATGGCGCGGCATATCACGATGCCGAGAAAGATACTCAGCGCGATACTGAGCTTAAGGCGATGGGCTGGACAGTCTACCGCGCACCAGGCTGGATACGCGATGGATATCGTGAAAAGTACAGGACGAAAACGATAGATGGCTGGGTTAAGACCATCAAGATTCAACACTTCGCTCGTGAGTCCACAGACCGATGAAACGTCCCTCTTTCCAGTTTTATCCAGCGGATTGGCAAGCGAACAGCAATTTGCGCCGCTGTACGCATGCCGAAAAAGGCGTCTGGATCAGCGTGATGTGCTTGATGCATGACTCGGAGGAGTACGGCATTCTGCGCTGGACGCTCAAAGAAATCGCGCAAGCGGTTGGCTGTCCAGCCTCTACGCTTAAGGCGCTGCGTGTCAAGGGCGTTCTTAAAGGTGCAGATCGAAGTGAGACGTGCGAGCCATTCATTTATACCCCGCGTTCAGGTCGCAAGGAAGGCCCTCCAGTGACTTTGGTGTCTGCACAATGCGGCCCAATTTGGTATTCGTCACGCATGATTAGAGACGAGTATGTCCGTCAACATCGTGGAAACTCGGCACGTTTTGGTGAAGATCAGGATGAATTATCTTCACCCAAGCCCCCCTTAGGTGACGGCTCTTCATCTTCTACTTCATCTTCATATTCCGTTCCTAACGGAACGGACGCTACCGCGTCATCGCGCGTGCGCGCGAGGGAAGCGGGCAAGTGGTCAAAGGGCGAGCTTTGGAAAGCGGGTAAGTCGCTGCTGAGCGAAGCGGGGATGCCGCAAGTGCAATGCGGCAGCTTTGTCGGCAAGCTGTGCAAGGACTACGGTGAAGGCGTGACGCTGGAAGCCGTTCGCACAGCGGTCGTTGAGCGTCCAGCCGACCCAGCCGCGTTTCTGAAGGCCGTCTGCCAGCGCTTGGCTGGAGAACGAGGTACGGGGCCGCCCAAACGCCGGCAGAACAGTTTTGAGACGATCAACTACCGTGAAGGGATTGCCGCAGATGGAAGTTTTTAAACCGAATCTACAGACACGTATCCGCATGTGCGCCGTGCATGGTGAGTACGAAGAGCGGGGCATCGAGCTGAAGCTCGCAGGTCAGCGGGTCATCTGGATGGGATGCGCCGCCTGCAATGCCGCGCGACGCGCAGAGGAACAGGCGCGACAAGCCGCCCAGGAAGAGAGGGCGCGTCAACACCGAATGGAGCGCAGTTTGCAGATGGCGGGGATTCCGCTGCGGTTTCGCACACGGCAGTTTGAACACTACCTCGCCGATACGCCGGATAAGCAGCATGCGTTGAAGGTCGCGCAAGATTTCGCCAGGCAATTCAGCGTGCACGCGAAGCGCGGTACGTTTGTCGTGTTTTCAGGCCGTCCAGGCACGGGCAAAAGTCACCTGGCCCTTGCGATTGCGCAGCATGTCATGCGCAACGGAACGGCGCTGTACATTAATACGATGGATTTGATTCGCCGAGTGCGCGATACCTGGCGGCGAGATTCAGAGTATTCCGAGACTCAAACGCTTATGCTGTTCAGCACGCTCGATCTGCTTGTGCTGGATGAGGTCGGCGCGCAATACGGCACCGATGGCGAGCAGGTCATTTTGTTCGATGTGCTCAACCGGCGCTATCGGGATATGCGTCCAACTATTTTACTCACCAATCTAGGTAAAGCAGGCATGAAGGCATTTCTGGGCGCACGCAGTTTTGACCGTTTGCGCGAAGGCGGCATTTGGGTGCCCTTTGATTGGGAGAGTTATCGTGGAAAAGAAGCCGCATAAACACGGCTCATTCAAAATATTGAGAGACCCAAACATCATGCAAACCACTGATTTCAAAAGACTGGACACATGGAGCGCGCTCGAAGGCAAAGCAATCCGCTGTGTGCTCGAACGTCCCTGTGGCGTAGATGGGCGGGAGCTGGATGCCATCCTGATTCTGGATGACGGCCAGTGGTGCGGCCTCAAAGCGGAAGTGGACGGTCTCGATGACGCCTATATTTCTTTCGGCTCGCTCATGGCAGGATATTTGGATATCAGCGCCTATTTGGACGCAAGCAAATTGCTGGATATCGGATGGATCGACTCCACTCAGGCAGCACTGATCGCAGAACAGCAGAAAATACGCAAGCTGGCGATTAGGCAGGAAAAGATCGAGCTGCTACGCCAACGACTCGCAGCGCTGGAAGCGGAGTCAGGCATGAGAGGATCATGAGCCGAAGCCGCCGAAAAACCCTGATCTTCGGTCACGCGATCTGCCGCAGTGAGCGCAAGGACAAGCAGTTGTGGCATCGGCGCTGGCGCGCTGGCGAGCGCACGCTGCTCGCCAGCGCTTCTCCGGAAGCCTTGAGCGCCCATCTTCCCTTGTCAGAAAGCCAGGTCAGCGATGTATATTGGATGGGCAAGGATGGCCGCTCCTACTGGCCCATCGCTCGGCAAGTTGCAATGGCTAAGCGCATCGCCCGCCACCAAGGTCGCAGCCCGCAAGAGCGCGCCGCCCTGAAAAAGCGTTTGCTGCGTAAATGGATGGGCAAATGAGCATATCCAAATCGGAGCGCTGGCCAGCGCTTAGGTGCAGATCGCCGAAGAAGCGGCATTCTTAAACGCAATCTGATTTATACGGGCGTCACTCACGGCAAGCGCCTCGTCGTGCTGGTCGGACAGAAGCGTGCATTGGCCATTGCCGTTAAAGGGCAACATAGTGAACGGCGATGTTCAAAATTGAGCGAGTAGTTATAGGAAATCATCGGGTTCTAGATGTTTAGCCCGTTTAAATAACCCGACTGAGAACACATCCTAGGAAGGAACGGTATAGAATTGATAAGAGAAAATTTATATTAGAGATAGTTTTCTGCTGTTTCTGCGCCAGACGTTTTTACGTTAAATTAGCCTACCTCTGATGACTGACTACAATGTCACACGACCTATCCGTATTTTGCCAGATCTGCTCATCAGCCAGATTGCAG
>NZ_CAFB01000052.1 GCF_000227585.1 Candidatus Glomeribacter gigasporarum BEG34
TGGAGGGGAAGAAGCGAGCGTTGTGGTTGCAAGTGTGATTGAAGGCGCAGGCAATTTTGGCTACAACGCGGCAACGGGCGAATATGGCGATCTGATGCAAGCAGGCGTTGTGGATCCCACCAAAGTCACGCGCACCGCGCTGCAGAACGCCGCCTCCGTCGCGGGCCTGCTGTTAATGACCGACTGCGCGGTGTGTGAGTTGCCTAAAGACGACACGCCCGCCCCAGGCAGTATGCCGGGCGGCGGCATGGGCAGTATGGGAATGGATATGTGACCGCCTTGCGGTGTGCAGAGCAAACAAAAACGAGGGCAGCATTGCCCTCGTTTTTTTTAAAAGCATGTCTGCAATCTCCATAGCGCGTCACTGCAGCAAGATATTGAACCGGTTCTCAAGTAAATCTCTAGGTGATTTACTTGATTTTCAAATTGATAAAGACAGATAAAATCCGGAACGGTAGCCAAGCAGCCAAGCTTTTAAGACTTTTTTGTAAATAAATGCTGCGTTCTTATATCTCCATTTTCAAGGAGTTCCAGGTGAATAGCATGGATTCTACGGTACGGAACATTTCCAGGTTTTTATTGAAACGGTTTAACCGGACAAGAGAGGTGAATGCAGATATAAAGAGGAAAATTCTGAGTGATGTAAAAACGAGTCGATATGCACACGTCAGGCGCCTGTTTCTGCCCGCCCTGTGGATGATGTTGAGCAGCTTGCTTGTACCAGGCATAGCGCGTGCTCAGAGTCTAGGTGGGGTTCATGACTGTCTCTAATTCATAAATTCCAAATAGAATTCAAATCTGCGTCAGAGTATTTAAACTATCTTTTGATAGGTGAATAAATGCACAGAGGCATTGTTACATCTGCACATCACTGATGACATTCATATTGGAGTCAATGAAATGAATAATATTGAGCGGATTACGCAAGACATTTTTGATTCGTTATCTAAACCGTTTGCTACGATACGAGGTATAAGCACGGCAACAAAGAAGAACACTTATAGAGTCGTGAACATAGTTAAGCTTAAGCAGATAAAACACTCTGTCTTGATCCCAGTGTTTTTATCTATATCTGTGTGTCATTATTTTTTATCTAATAATGCACAAGCGCAGCCTCGAAACTATGGTGCTGTCATTGCCTGTGATGCTTCAATGGGAGAAGGGTTTGGATTTAATTTTCGCAACTGGAATTCTGGAGGCGCCTATTGCAATCCATACAGAATGGGAAACAATAAGCTGCCTGTTTTTGGGTTGTTTAATTGGTCACCGAGTTCGCAGACCCCAAGAGAGTCTACTGCCTATGTCCTGGGCTTTGATGAGGGGAGTTTACAGATTGCGGGTAATGCAGGCATTCGCGTTGAAGGCCCAGCGAGTTTTATCAATAACGCCAATTTTAACAATAATAAAATCACGGCCCTGGCAAACGCCACAGATGATCAAGACGCCGTTAACGGTAGCCAGCTGAGAGATACATTAAAGGGCTTTGGTGGCGGCGCCGGTCTTAATACAGACGGCACCGTTAAAGCACCGACTTACGCAATCAACGGCAAAACATATAACAGCTTCGGCGATGCACTCGCCCATATGCAAACAGCGCCTGGAGTAGAGAATCCGTATATCAAAATTTCACCCATACATGGTGTCGTCGACACGGAATCCAGAGCCGCCGGCGATATTGCGATTGGCGTCGGCGCTATTGTGGATTCGCAGGCGAAAGACGACGGCCTTCATCATGCGAGCGCGATTGGAATGGGTGAGGAAGCGCGCGGTTTTGGCGAAAACAGTATCGCAATCGGCACTCATGCGTTTGTTGGAAGTCGCGATGGCAAAATGAGAACAGATTCCAGCATCGCACTGGGCGCTTATTCATCAGTGACTCGGAAGAATGCGGTCGCGCTAGGCTTTCAAAGCCAGGCAGACCGGGCCAATGCAGTATCCGTCGGTAGCCCCGATGCGCTGCGGCAAATCATCTATGTTGGAAAAGGCACGGCAGATACCGATGGGGTCAACGTCAGCCAGTTAAAAGGCGCATTGGCCGGGCTAGGTGGCGGCGCAGGGCTGGATAAGGATGGCACTGTCAAAAAGCCAAGCTATACCATCAACGGTAAAGCCTACAACACCGTCGGCGATGCGCTGGCGAATGTTCAAGCAGGGCCTGGAGCGGATAGTCCATACATCAAAATTGACGGGGATACGCCTGCAAGCAATAACGTCTCTGGCGGTATCTCAATCGGTTCAAACACTAAAGCAGAAGGTATAACAGGAGGACGGGGAACCATCGCAATTGGACAAAACGCAATATCAAGAGATGCGAGAGGATATACGGCGGGTATCGCTATTGGCCTAAGTAGCGTTGCTGAAAGTGGCGCAGTGGCTTTAGGCCCTGAGGCTCAGGCAACGCAGACCAATGGCGTTGCACTCGGTACGCTCTCAGTCGCGGACCGTGAAGGCAGCGGCAGCGGCCCGCGCGCGATATCCGGCGTATCAGTGGGTTCAAAGGACGTGAAGCGGAAAATTTACAATGTCGCCTCAGGTACGTTGAACGATGAAGTGGTCATTATCGCTCAACTGAAAGGCGCATTGGATAGCCTCGGCGGCGGCGCTGGACTCAATACAGATGGCACCGTCAAAGCGCCGAGCTATACCGTCAACGGTAAAACCTACACCACCGTCGGCGATGCGCTCGCGAATGTACAAGCCGGGCCTGGAGCAGAAAATCCATATATCAAAATTCAGCCAACGGATCACAAAAACGCTACAGAAGCGAAGTCGCCCGGAGATATCGCCATCGGTCATGGCGCAGTGTCCGAGTCGAAAGGAAATAATGATGCGCCACATACAAGCAGTGTCGCCATCGGCGAACTTGCCAATGTTTATGGCGCCAGCGGCACTGCGCTTGGCAGTCATACGGCGATAGGTACCGCAGATAAGAGAGTCGACAATGGTGTTGCCATCGGCGACCAGTCTCAAGTGTTAGCGAATAACAGCATCGCGATTGGCACACAAAGTTCAGCGGATCGGGCCAATGTAGTCTCTATCGGTCATAACAAATTGCTACGGCAACTGATCTATCTGGCGAAAGGAACAGCGGACACGGATGGCGTCAACGTCAGCCAGTTAAAGGGCGTATTGGCTGGACTCGGCGGCGGCGCAGCGTTGGATAAGGACGGTAATGTCAAAGCGCCAGCGTATACCGTTGGCGGCAAAAACTATAGCAGCGTCAGCGATGCGTTTGCCCATGTTCAAGCCGGAACGGACAACCCGTATATCAAGGTGCATGGAAAAACAGAAGCGCGGAACGCCGCGATATGGGGGATTGCGATCGGCTCAAACGCTCAAACCGCGCAGGCGCCTGGAGAATATGGCGCAATTGCGATCGGCGCGAATGCCTCGGCAGGAAAAGAAGGATATACAGGCGCGATTGCAATTGGTCCGGATAGCGTTGCGCAACAGAATTCGATTGCGTTAGGCCGAAATACCAATGCAAGCGCTTTATCGGTTGCGGTCGGTATGTTTGCAAACGCAGTGAATAATTCGGTTGCGCTTGGAGACCACTCAGTCGCTGACCGTCCGAATACAGTATCGGTCGGTAGCCGCACGGCCCCGCGCCAGATTGTGAATGTGTATCGCGCTACGATGGACAGAGATGCAGTCAACCTGAGCCAACTGAAGGGCGTGTTGTTCGGTTTAGGCGGCGGCGCGGGCGTGAATGTGGATGGCGTCATTCAGTCACCCACTTATACCATTGGAGGCAAAGTCTTCAACAATGTCAACGATGCGCTGGCGAGCCTGGATTCCCGTTCATCGCTGAGCGATGTCTATCTCAAAGTCGATGGGGAAACCCAAGCAGTACAGACAAGCAAATGGGGGATTGCAATCGGCTCAGGCGCTAAAACGCACGGCGCATTGAGCGGCCCCGGCAGTGAGGCGTATGGTGCAATTGCGATCGGCTCAAATGCCATAGCGGGAGAAAAAGGATATACAGGCGCGATCGCGTTCGGCGTAGAAGCACGAGCATTCAAAGAAGCAATGGCCATTGGCCGGAGCGCTCATGCGAATGATGCTTCGATTGCGTTGGGTTCGTATACCAAAGCCAGTAACAATTCAGTGGCATTGGGCAATAACTCAACCACCGAGCGCATGAATACGGTATCGGTCGGCGGCGAGACCGTGCAGCGCCAGATCATCAATATAGCCGCCGGCACCCTTGACAACGACGCCGTGATTATTGGTCAGCTGAAAAGTACGCTGGTCGGATTAGGCGGCGGCGCGGATTTGAAGGCGGATGGCTCAATCCAGGCCCCCACCTATACCATCGGCGGGAAAACCTTTCACACGGTGAGCGATGCGCTGACCAACCTTGAGTTCCGTGAGGGGTTGAAGGACACGTATATTAAAGTGGATGGAGAAAAAGAAGCGGTCGCGAACGGCAAATGGAGCGTTGCGCTCGGTTCGAACGCCCGCACGCAAGGCGCTTCAAACGGTTCTAATATATACGGCGCGATTGCCATTGGACCGAACGCGTTAGCGGGCGATATCGGCCATTCGGGCGCAGTCGCCGTAGGCGCAGATAGCCAAGCGCTGAAAAGCGCAATCGCGATTGGTTGGAAAGCGTTCGCGGATGACACCTCGGCAGCGTTGGGCGTTGCAGCCAAAGCGAGCCGCAATTCAGTGGCATTGGGCAATAACTCAACCACCGAGCGCATGAATACGGTATCGGTCGGCGGCGAGACCGTGCAGCGCCAGATCATCCATGTAGCGCCTGGTACGGTTGATAACGATGCAGTGACCATTGCTCAGCTGAAGGCGGCATTGAGCGACTTTGGCGGCGGCGCGGGCTTGAATGCGAACGGTTCGGTTGAAGCGCCGACCTATACCGTAGACGGCAAGAGAGTCAGAAATGTGGGCGATGCGCTGAAAAGCCTTGAATCGCACGCAGGGCTGGAAGATAAGTACATCAAAGTGATGGGTGAAACAGAGGCGCTGGCCGACGCCAAGCTGAGCATTGCCATCGGTTCAAACGCCAAAACGCAGGGTACAAAGAACGATCCGGCGGAAGTGTATGGCGCGATTGCAATCGGCTCTAATGCACTTGCGGGCAATAATGGATATGCAGGCGCCATCGCGTTCGGCGCACAAAGTAAAGCGCTCAAGAGTGCAACGGCCATCGGCTGGAAATCGTTCGCGGATGACACCTCAGTGGCTTTAGGCGCTTCTGCCAACGCGATCAATAATTCAGTTGCATTAGGCGCTGGGTCCGTCTCTGATCGTATGAATGCCGTATCGGTAGGCAACACTAAGCTGCTGCGGCAACTGATCTATCTGGGACGCGGCACGGCCGATACCGATGCAGTCAATATCAGTCAATTCAAAGGCGCACTACTTGGCTTGGGGGGTGGCGCCGGGCTCAATGCGGACGGATCAGTCAAAGCGCCGAGTTATACCGTAGGCAATCAAACATTTGACAACGTGGGCGATGCGCTCAGAAATATTAAATTGAGTCGGGGACTGGATGATAAATACATCAAAGTTGCCGGAGAAAAAGAAGCGCAGAACCTTGGAAAATGGGGAATCTCCATCGGTTCAAACGCTCAAACGATGAATACAGGTGCGTCGTATGGCGCGATGGCCATCGGTCCAAATGCACAGGCAGGCAGCGCAGACTATCCGGGCGCGATGGCGATTGGCGCAGACAGTAAAGCGCTCAAAAATGCCATCGCTTTAGGTTGGAAGTCATCGGCGGATGACACATCGGCTGCTTTAGGGCTCTCTGCTCAGGCGCATGCCGATTCCATTGCGCTGGGCGCTTACTCGATGACGGACCGCCCTCATAGCGTATCTGTTGGAAGCAAAACCGCGTTGCGTCAGCTCACTTATCTGGCAAACGGTACGATGCTTACAGACGCCGTTAACGTCAGGCAGTTCAAGGGCGCCGTCAATGTGTTTGGAGGCGGAGCGATTGTGAATCCCGATGGTACAGTCAAAACGCCACACTATAGGATGGACGGCGGTTCTGCGGAGTTTTCAAGCGTGGGGGATGCATTGAGGAATCTCGACGAGCGCTTGACAAATCTGAGTTCCATGAAAGCGCTGACGCAGGCAAACGACTCGCCATTGAAAACGCTCGCTTTGAGCGATAAAGCGGGCAAAACAAGCGGCAAGAATACGCAGACGAATCCAGAAAATAGCAAGCGCTTATCTGGCAGAGATGCGGATTCAAAAGCCTCTGGCGAGCATCATTTAGTGCTCGGCGATAACGCGCAGGCGAGCGGCGCACGCAGCAGCGCATTCGGCGATGGCGCAGACACAATGGGTGCAGACTCTGTTGCGCTTGGTTCAGGCAGTACCGATGATGGCCGCAACCATGTCGTGTCCATCGGCAGCGAGGGGAATGAGCGCCAAATCACTCATGTCAAGGCGGGCACCGCCGATACGGATGCAGCGACCGTGGGTCAAATGAACGCCGCGATTGACACGCGCAGCGCGCATTATGACCATAATTCCGACGGGTCGATAGATGATAAAAATATGACCTTCGGGGCGAATGGAAAACCTGTGGCTCTGCATAATATTGCGGCAGGCACGGCCGATAACGACGCTGTGAATGTCGAACAGTTGAATCAAGGCTTAAATAACACGCTTGCGAAAGCCAGGGAATATACCGATGAAAGATTCGACTCGTTCAAGCGCAATGCGGACGCCGGCGTAGCAGCGGCGCTGGCGGCTACCGGACTGCCTCAGCCGTCTGACCCAGGTAAAAGCGTGATGGCCGTTGCCGGCGGCTTATATCAAGGCCAAAGCGCAGTCGCTGTTGGCTTGTCAACGATTACATCGGATAGTCATTGGATTTTTAAAGTTTCCGGAACGACGAATAACCGCGGAAAAATCGGCGGCATTGTTGGCGCTGGATACCAGTGGTAAGGATGTATCAGAACAAACGGTAGCATTGTTGAGTTCGAAAGCCTTAAAAAGCCGCTGGTCATAAGCCGGCGGCTTTTTTTATTAAAAGTCATTTCATCAATGGCTGCGAGTCCGTGATTTGGGGTCGGGAAGTAGCCGCAGCGCGGCTTATGGCCCGCCGCAACAAGCCGATCTCGCTTATTTTGCGCGTGCAAATGCGACCGCAACATCCAGCATCCGGTTTGAAAATCCCCATTCGTTATCGTACCAACTGGAAACTTTTACGAGACGGCCAGAGACTTTGGTCAAAGTGGCGTCGAAAATGGATGAAGCGGGATGATGATTGAAATCAACGGACACCAACGGCAGCGCATTGATCGCCAGAATGCCCTGCAACGGGCCTGAATCGGCCGCTTCTCGCATAATCGCATTCACTTCATCGACGCTCGTCTCGCGCGCCGCGATAAAAGACAGATCGACCATCGACACGTTGAGTGTCGGTACGCGAATCGCAAAACCGTCCAGTTTGCCGTTCAATTCCGGCAACACAAGACCCACGGCCGCCGCTGCGCCCGTCTTCGTTGGAATCATGCTTTGGGTCGCGCTGCGCGCGCGGCGCAGGTCCGCGTGGTAGACATCGCTCAGCACCTGGTCGTTGGTATAGGCGTGCACCGTGGTCATCAGGCCATTGACCACGCCGATTTTTTGATGCAAGGGCTGAACCAGCGGCGCAAGGCAGTTCGTCGTGCATGAAGCGTTTGAAATGACGGACTGTTCTTTTCTGAGCGTGTGATGGTTCACGCCGTACACAACCGTTGCATCGACATCTGCGCCGCCGGGCGCGGAAATAATCACTTTTTTCGCGCCACCCTGCAGATGCGCCTGTGCTTTCGCTTTGCTGGTAAATAAACCCGTGCATTCCAGCACCACATCGATCTCTAGCGCGCCCCACGGCAATTCAGCGGGATTGCGTTGCGCAAACACCCGAATCCGGTCGCCGTTGACCAGCAGATCATTGCCGCTCACCGCGACCGTGCCCGGAAAGGCGCGATGCGTCGTATCGTATTGCGTCAGATGCGCATTCGTATGCGCATCGCCTAAATCATTAATCGCCACAATGTCAAGATCATGTTTTTTGTCGCCTTCATAAAACGCGCGCAGCGTATTACGGCCAATCCGGCCATAGCCATTAATGGCAATGCGAATGGTCATTGATTCTCCTCAATTTAAAATCCACAGAAAATTCTAAGTGATTCACCCGATTCCATCATCGATCAATCCAAATAAAATCTCGAAACACAGCCGCGCTTATTGAGGCTTTTTTGGAAATAAACGTCGCGTCCGTATATCCCAATTTTCAAGGAATTTTAGGTGAATAATATTTATTTGATGACACGACGCCTATCGCAGTTGTTATTAAAGTGTTCTTTCATAGCGTGGATGACCACTACAGCAGGCATCGCTACTTTAAGCGATGCGCGCGCACAACAGACTGACGATAATGACTCATTACAGCTCTGCAATGTAGGCACAGCAGGCACCGCATATGGGAGGGGCGGGACAACTCCAATCGAGTGCCAATCTGCAGGATATAACACTTGGGCATTTTCTTTGACCAATAGAAGTACCGATAACGGTTTAGGGAACATGAATGACCCTACCGCGCGCGGTACAGGTTATCGCAGCGGTTTGCTGGAACTTGTAGGAACATCTGTAAGCATCATAGGGCCAGCCAGCTTCTCCGCGGACGCAAACTTCAACAATAACAAAATCACGAATCTGGCGAATGGGATAGCCGATAAAGACGCTGCCAACATCAGCCAATTAAAGGGCGCATTGTCTGGCCTGGGCGGCGGCACGGGACTGGATAAGGATGGCACTGTCAAAAAGCCAAGCTATACCGTCGGCGGTAAAACCTATGACAACGTGAAAGATGCGCTCGCCCATATGCAAACAGCGCCTGAAGTGGAGAATCCGTACATCAAAATTTCACCCCTACACGGTATCGTCGACACGGAATCCAGAGCCGCCGGCGATATTGCCATTGGCCCTGGCGCTATTGTGGATTCGCAGGCGAAAGACGACGGCCTTCATCATGCGAGTGCAATTGGAATAGGTGAGGAAGCGGGCGGTTTTGGTGAAAACAGTATCGCAATCGGCACTCATGCGTTTGTTGGAAGCCGCAATGGCAAAATGAGAACAGATTCCAGCATCGCACTGGGCGCTTATGCATCAGTGACTCGGAAGAATGCGGTCGCGCTAGGCTTTCGAAGCCAGGCAGACCGGGCCAATGCAGTATCCGTCGGTAGCCCCGATGCGCTGCGGCAAATCATCTATGTTGGAAAAGGCACCGCCGATACCGACGCGGTGAATGTGAGCCAGTTGAAAGGCGCATTGGACGGACTCGGCGGCGGCGCAGGGCTGGATAAGGATGGCACTGTCAAAAAGCCAAGCTATACCGTCGGCGGTAAAACCTACACCACCGTCGGCGATGCGCTCGCCAATGTACAAGCCGGGCCTGGAGCAGAAAATCCATATATCAAAATTCAGCCAACGGATCACAAAAACGCTACAGAAGCGAAGTCGCCCGGAGATATCGCCATCGGTCATGGCGCAGTGTCCGAGTCGAAAGGAAATAATGATGCGCCACATACAAGCAGTGTCGCCATCGGCGAACTTGCCAATGTTTATGGCGCCAGCGGCACTGCGCTTGGCAGTCATACGACGATAGGTACCGCAGATAAGAGAGTCGACAATGGTGTTGCCATCGGCGACCAGTCTCAAGTGTTAGCGAATAACAGCATCGCGATTGGCACACAAAGTTCAGCGGATCGGGCCAATGTAGTCTCTATCGGTCATAACAAATTGCTACGGCAACTGATCTATCTGGCGAAAGGAACAGCGGACACGGATGGCGTCAACGTCAGCCAGTTGAAAGGCGCATTGGATGGGCTCGGCGGCGGCGCAGGGCTGGATAAGGACGGCACTGTCAAAAAGCCAAGCTATACCGTCGGAGGTAAAACCTATGACAACGTGAAAGATGCGCTGAAAAATGTACAAGCCGGAGAGCCTGGCGCAGGCGAAGGTCTGGTCAAACAAGACCCGGCGTCAAAAGATATCATGGTTGCTCAGGCCCTGGACGGTAAGCACGTCAATTTCGCCGGCAAGAAGGCCGATCAATCTATTGACCGCGTATTGACTGGCGTTGCAGATGGCGTGAAACGTAACGATGCCGCAACGATACATCAGCTACAGGAAGCGCATATCATCGATAAAAACGGAGCAATTGCAGACGTTGTCACCTATGACAATCTGTCTGAGAATGATATTAGTTTCGGTGGCAAACAGGGCACAGGCTTGCACAATATTGCAGATGGCAGCAACGATGGGGATGCGGTCAATATGCGTCAGCTCAATAAGGCTTTAAAAGAGCGCGGCGGCAAAAGTCCAAACGCAGTGAACTATGACAGCGCCGAAAAAGACTGGCTTACGTTTGGCGGAGCGCAAGGCACGGTACTCGCGAATGTTAAGCCAGGCGAAATTTCTCAAACGAGCACCCAGGCTGTGAATGGCAGTCAGTTCTTTACACTGCAACAGCAGGTCAACGTACTCGATGGCCGGGTCAGCGACTTAAATGACCGGGTTGGAGACGGTCATGGCGGCCGCAGCGGCGGAGGCAATAACGGTGAAAACGGTTCTTTCTCCGGCGGAAACAATGCTGATGCTTCCGGTGACAATTCGACTGCACTCGGTCAGGATGCGGTTGCTTCTGGGAAAAACTCAACTGCAACCAGCCAAGGCGCAATTGCTTCTGGCCTGAATTCAAAAGCCGATGGTCAGAATGCGCGGGCGACCGGGGATAACTCGACTGCCATCGGCCAGAATGCGCTGACTTCCGGTAAAGATTCAACTGCGCTCGGTCAAAACGCCAGCGCAACCGGCCCGGGCTCGCTCGCGTTGGGCCAGAATGCCAAGGCGCCGGCTGCAAATGCAGTGGTGCTGGGTAAAGACTCGGTTGCCGACCGCGATAATACGATATCGGTCGGCGCGGAAGGACGCGAACGCGCGATTGCAAATGTCGCGCCGGGCGAAAAGGGCACTGACGCGGTCAACGTCAACCAGCTGAATCAGGGTTTGGGTGATACGCTTGCAAAAGCCCGGCAATATACCGATGAAAAATTCAAGGAACAGCGGCGCGAGTCCCAGGCTGGTTCAGCCTCCGCCATTGCCATTGCGGGATTGCCGCAGGCGACGGCGCCAGGCAAGAGCATGGTGGCAGTCTCAAGCGGCCTCTATCGAAGAGAAAGCGCAATCGCGCTAGGCATCTCAACCGTCACTGAAGACAACAGCTGGGTATTCAAGTTATCTGGCTCTGCCAATTTCCGCGGCAGAGTGAGCGGGGTTGTCGGCGCTGGATATCAGTGGTAAATAAAGAATAAAAAGAGCCCGCTATTGGGGAAGGCAGCGCCTTCCCCTTTCTGATTTACGCGTCAACTGAGCATTATCCGGCGTCTTACTGTGCGCTCGCGCGCTCTTATGCTGCCTGCGCAGGCCGGCGGGTCATATCGCCATAACCCGCTAATAATCCAGCCAGAGAAATATCTTCATCCAGCGCCTCCCAATGCAATCCCCGCGTACTGATGCGGTATTGCATGCGCTGAGCCTGACTGGCGTGAAGCAGACGCGGAAACCATGCGAGAGGAACGCCCAATGCGCGGCCATCCGACAAAGCAATGGTCATACTGTTTTCGTCAAAACGGACGTTGACTGCCTTAATCAGTGAAGAACTCATCCCATGCTCCTTTAATTCGCTCAGCGTTCGCTTCTGCCACTTCCATTAATTCGCGCAGCACCTGAGCGTTGAACCCGTCGTTATATGCCAGCCTAACTGGATCGAGCCAAAATTTTGCATCAATGCCATCCTTAACGACATGAATATGGATCGGCTCACGTGGATTTCCTTCGTTTGAATAAAGCAAAAATCGGAAACCTTTATATCGGAATAGAACCGGCATTGATTTTAAATGGTCTTAAGGACTGTATTCACCACATTATCC
Source organism: Candidatus Glomeribacter gigasporarum BEG34 (assembly GCF_000227585.1). Lineage (GTDB taxonomy): Bacteria > Pseudomonadota > Gammaproteobacteria > Burkholderiales > Burkholderiaceae > Glomeribacter > Glomeribacter gigasporarum_B. Next base: position 11,958 of record NZ_CAFB01000052.1, read on the forward strand.
ACGGTCAAGCCAAAGTGCTCGAAAAGCGCCTCAGCCGGCGCAGATTCTCCAAATGTATCGATGCCGACAACGCCGCCTTCAAGCCCGACGTATTTGCGCCAGAAATCGCTGACGCCCGCTTCGATTGCAATCCGCTTGACGCCGCGCGGCAATACATGCTCCCGCCATTGCGCATCTTGCCGGTCAAATACCGTTGTCGTCGGCATCGATACGACGCGCGCCGCGATGCCGCGCAGGGCCAGAGGTTCAATCGCGGCCAGCGCAAGCCCAACTTCCGATCCGGTCGCAATCAGAATGGCTCTTCGTATGCCTGTCTCTGGCGCTGGCTCTACATTCCAATCGCGCAGAATATAACCGCCCTTCTCAATCTGCGCGATCTGCGCCGCGTTGCGCGGGATAAAAGAGACTTTCTGTCGGCTCAACGCCAGGCAACTCGGCGCATGGCGCGCGACCGCCTGAGTCCATGCAACCGCTGTTTCAACGCTATCCGCTGGCCGCCAGACATCGAGATGCGGAATCAGCCGCAACGAGGCCAGATGTTCAATCGCCTGATGCGTTGGCCCGTCTTCGCCTAATCCAATGGAATCGTGCGTGAATACAAAAATAGCGCGCGCGCGCATCAGCGCCGCCATGCGCAGCGCATTCCGGCTGTAATCGGAGAAAGTCAGGAAAGTGCCGCCGAAAGGCAAATAACCACCGTGTAACGCAATCCCGTTGAGGATAGCGCTCATGCCGAATTCACGCACGCCGTAGTGGATGTGATTGCCCCATTGCACGCCGTTCGCATCCGGGCGCACCGGTTTGGCCGCCGGCCATTGGGTGAGATTTGAGTCCGTCAGATCGGCTGACCCGCCAAGCAATTCAGGCAGCGCCGCCGCGATACCCGCGATGGCTTGCTGCGATGCCTGGCGCGTTGCCAGCGCTTCAGCGCGTCCGTTGGCGCGCGCAATCAGCGCGCGCGCCACTTCGCTCCAGCCAGCCGGCAATTCGCCCGCGACGCGGCGATCAAATTCAGCGGCTTTGGCGGGATATTTTGACCGGTAAGCGTCAAAGCGCGCGCGCCATTCGCGTTCGGCGCGCGCGCCGGATTCCCGCGCATCCCAGGCTTGGTAAATTTCATCTGGAATGACAAAAGGCGCAAAGGGCCATTTGAGCGCCGCGCGCGTTGCCGCAACTTCCTCCGCGCCGAGCGGCGCGCCGTGCATATCACAGCGGCCTTCTTTATGCGGCGCGCCTTTGCCGATGATAGTCTGACAGCAGATTAAGGTAGGTTGTTGAGCGCGCCGCGCCTCTATAATCGCGGCATCGACTGCGTTCACATTGTGACCGTCCACCGCGCGGATCACATTCCAGCCATAGGCTTCAAAGCGCCGCGGCGTATCGTCGGCAAACCAGGATTTGACGCAGCCGTCGATAGAAACGCCATTATCGTCATAAAACACGACGAGCTTGTTGAGCTTCAATGTACCGGCCAGTGAACAGGCTTCGTGCGAAATGCCTTCCATCAGACAACCATCGCCTGCGAATACGTAGGTCATATGGTCAACGATCTTGAGTGCCTCATCGTTGAATTCGCGCGCAAGCAGCGCTTCGGACAGCGCTATGCCCACCGCATTGGCCAGGCCTTGCCCAAGCGGGCCGGTGGTCGTTTCAACGCCCGGCGTGCGCCCAAATTCGGGATGGCCGGGCGTTTGGCTATGCAGTTGCCGGAAGCGTTTGAGTTGTTCAATCGGTAAGTCGTAGCCCGATAGATGCAGCAGCGCATAGAGCAGCATTGAACCGTGACCGTTTGAGACGATGAAGCGGTCACGATCCGGCCAATGCGGATTGGCTGGATTGTGTTTTAAATGGCGATGCCATAATGCAAGCGCAATCTCGGCCATGCCCATTGGCATGCCGGGATGTCCAGAGTTGGCTTTCTGAACCGCATCGATGGCTAGGATGCGGATGGCGTTCGCCATCAATGAAGTCACTTCTAGAGCATTTTTCAGCGGCTTGCACTGTGTCACTTCGCCGTTCCGTGTATTCGGGATCGCTGCGGGGTCGCCTCCATCGCTGCGCGATGGAGCCTGCTCCGCCCGCATCGATCCCCATACTGTCTTCGCGCTCGTCCCTTGTGCAATCTCACTGAAAAATGCTCTAAATGGAGAAGGACGAACCGCAGCCGCACGAAGTCATCGCATTTGGGTTTTTAATCACGAACTGAGCGCCATTGAGATCATCTTTATAATCGATTTCCGCGCCGACCAGATACTGATAGCTCATCGAATCAATCAATAGCTGGACGCCGTTTTTTGCGGTGAATACATAATCTCCAACCGGCTCTTCATCCTCATCCTCCTCATTTTCCTGCTCGCTGTGCGCTTTGTCTTCTTCGTCTTCAAAAGTAAAGCCATATTGGAAACCGGCGCATCCCCCCCCCTGGACAAAAACGCGCAGTTTCAGCTTGGGATTGTCCTCTTCGTCGATCAATTGCTTGATTTTATCCGCCGCGCTATCGGTAAAAGTCAGCAGCGCCGGCCCCGTTTCAACCGTTGAAGAATTGAGTGCTGTATTCATTGCGCTCCCCGGAGAATCTGAAACCGTTATTTTACGGTCATCTGGAAATATGCGCGTTGATTCGCCCGCGCGCTACAATATTGAAGTCTTGGAGGCGTGGCCGAGCGGTTTAAGGCACTGGTCTTGAAAACCAGCGAAGGGAAACCCTTCCGTGAGTTCGAATCTCACCGCCTCCGCCCGCCAGTCATAGATTTCTAACCCGTCTAGGCCATTTGCCGCGCTGTATCTATCCCAAATGGCCATTTTTCGGCATCTGATTTTCCTTCGGTTGCGCCAGCCGCCTTGTCATCCCATATTCCCGCGGCAAGCTTGCCCGCGCATTCCGGCGGCAGGCTTGTCCGGCTAAAAACAGGTTCACGGATACCTGCGCGGCGTTGCGCCTGATAGTCTTTCCAGGCGATCAGCGCATATTTGCTCAGACATGCAACCGCGAACAGATTAATCAGCGCCATAACCGCCATGCTGATATCGGCCATCTGCCAGACCTGCGGCGCAGCGCTTAGACTGCCGACGACAATAATGCCAAGCAGCGCCAGGCGAAAGAGTGCAAGCACGATTTTCTTGCGGCATAAAAGCAAAATATTGCCCTCAGCATAGGCATAGTTGCCAATCAGGGTTGTCCAGGCAAAAAAGAAAATCGCCCAGGTCATAAATAATCCGCCCCAATCGCCTACCGCGCTGGCCAGCGCGCGCTGCGTAAGCGCGGCGCCTTCCATCGATGCGCCTGCGACGTATTGGCCTGAAACTAGAATCATGAAGGCTGTCGCGTTGCATACCACAAGGGTATCGAGGCCCGCCCCAAGCATCTGGAGCAGCCCCTGGTTGACCGGATGGCGGACCGTTGCAATCGCCGCTGCATTTGGCGTGCTTCCCATACCGGCCTCATTTGAAAACAGCCCGCGCCGAACGCCGGTCATCAACGCCTGAGCGAAGGCATAACCGGCCAGCCCGCCGGCGGCCTGCCGTACGCCGAACGCGCTCTTGAAGATCAAACTGATCATCTCCGGCAATACGGATAAATGCTGCCCGACAACGTATGTAGCCAGCATCAGGTACCCGCAGGCCACCGCGGGTACGATGACGCTCATTGCACGGCTGATATAACGTATACCGCCGAATACAATGGGAGCGCTCAGCAAGACCAGCGCGACGCCTGTGAGGCCGCGTTCCCAGCCAAATGTCTGCTGAAATGCATCGGCAATGGAATTCGCCTGAACCGCATTAAACACGAAACCATAAGTGACAATCATCGCCAGCGCGAACAATGCGCTGAGCAAGCGCGAATTCAACCCCATCCGGATGTAATAGGCGGGGCCGCCGCGGAAAGTGCGATCTTTGTGCGGCACTTTGAATATCTGCGCCAGCGTCGATTCGACAAAGGCGATTGACATGCCCAGCAAAGCCGTCACCCACATCCAGAAAATGGCGCCTGGCCCGCCGAGTGTCAGCGCCACCGCAATACCGATGATATTGCCCGTTCCAACCCGGGTTGATAAACCCACAGTCAGCGCCTGAAATGGGGAGATCCCTTCTTGATCCGCTTTTTTCCAGAGCATCGCTACGCTATGCGGCAATGCGCGTATCTGTACACCCGCAAAGCGCAGCGTAAAATATCCGCCTATACCCAGCAGGCATGCGATTAGCGCATAAAACAGCCATCCAGTAAAAAACTCCATATGAGCTCCTACAGAAATAATCCTGGTTACTGATTGAAAGATCGCGACACATTTTAACCAGAAAGTTTATTTCTGCGCTAATGAGCTTGTGGCACATTTGGGCAAATGCCCGCACCAAGCGCGCCTGCGAACCTATATACCACGCACATGACCCAAAACCTATCCATGCTTTCACTGATTTTGAATGCCACCCTGCTTGCACAGGCTGTGATGCTGTTATTGCTCCTCTTTTCAATGGCATCCTGGACCCTGATTTTCAAAAAGGGCGCCATCATTCGCACGGCCCGCGCGCAAACTGAACGTTTTGAACACCATTTCTGGTCAGGCGGCGATCTCCAGACGCTCTACCAGCAGGCGGAAAAGCGCCGCCGCAATGGCGGCGCGCTGGAAAGCATCTTTATTGAAGGAATGCGCGAGTTTTTGAAAGCCAATGACAGCGGCCTCACAGGCCATACGGCGCTCGATGCGGCGCGGCGCTCGATGCGCGCGGCATTTCAGCGCGAAACGGACGCGCTGGAGACCCATCTGGCGACGCTGGCTTCCATTGGCTCAGTCAGTCCGTATATCGGATTATTTGGCACCGTCTGGGGCATCATGAATTCCTTTCGTGGACTCTCCAACGTCCAGCAAGCAACGCTTGCGAATGTCGCGCCTGGAATTGCCGAAGCGCTCGTCGCCACCGCGATGGGTTTATTCGCGGCGATTCCGGCCGTGATTGCCTATAACCGATATATGCACGATATTGACCGCTTGGCAGTCCGCTTTGAAGTCTTTATCGAGGAATTTTTGAATATTCTGCAACGACAAAAACCGGCTCACATCTAGATGTCTCTTTACTCTATTCGTTCCAGTTCGCGCGGCGCGCGCGGCCGACGCATGATGGCCGATATCAATGTGGTGCCCTATATCGATGTGATGCTGGTGCTGCTCGTCATCTTTATGGTGACGGCGCCGCTGATCGCGCCTTCGGTGATTGACTTGCCCAGCGTGAGCCAGATTGCGCCGCAGCAACGCACTCCGCCCGTGGTCATCACCCTCCGCGCGGATGGCGCGCTTTCGGTGCGTAAACGCAGCGGCCGCGGCAGTCTTGAACAGACGATGTCCAAAGCTGAGCTGTCTCTGTTTCTGCGCGCAGAGCAGCAGGCGGCGCCTTCACTGCCGGTGGTCATTGCCGCCGACAAAAATATTCCATACCAGAACGTGATGAACGTCATGGCCGATTTGAAAGCGCAAGGGATTCAGAAGATTGGGTTGCTGGTTCAATCCCGATGAAACGGACTGCGCTTTCCGCTTCCTCTGCCGCGCGGCTTGCGCGCGGGCGCAGCAACCGCCGCGCGCTGCTCTATTCAGCGCTGGTGCACCTCATCCTGTTGATGGCGTTGTTCTATGGGATGCGCTGGACAAATAAACCCTCAGCGGGGGTGGAAGCGCAGTTATGGAGCGCGGCGGACATCGCGCCTTTATCTGAGGAGCAGCGCGCGCCGACGCCCGCTCCTGCTCCCGCGCCACCCGCCCCAGTTCAACCCGCCCCAGTTCAACCCGCCCCTTCTCCGCCTGTGCAGCCCGATCCAGCCGAAATTGCACTCGAGCGCGCGCGGCGGCGTCAGCGAGAAGAAGCGCGGCGGCGCGCGCAGCAGCAGGAACAGGAAAAACAGCGCCTAAGGCAGCAACAGTTGGCTGAACGGCAACGGCAGCAGCAACTGGCCGAGCAGCAACGGCAGGAACAGAAAAAAGCCGAGCAGCGCAAGGCGCTACAGGCACAACAACAGGCACAACAACAGGCACAGCAGCGGGCAGCGCAACAGGCAAAAGAAAAAGCGCAAATTGAGCAGCAGCGGCGCGCGCGTCTGGAAGCGCTTGCGCAGGCCGCAGGCGCAGCGGCGGGCAACGCAGGAAGCGCCGGCTCCGGCGCGGGTGAGAGCAGAGGCATGCAGGGCTCGCCTGGCTATGCGGGCAAGGTACGGCAGCGCGTCAAACCCAATCTGGTTTTTGATACTCAAACGCTCAGCGGAAACCCGCAAACCGTTGTCTCTGTTCAGTGCGCGCCGGACGGCGCGATCCTGAATGCGCATATTGCGCGCTCAAGCGGTTTTCCCGCCTGGGATGATGCCGTGCTGCGCGCGGTGCGAAAATCCGACCCCATGCCGCGGGATACGAATGGCCGCGCGCCGAGCCGTTTTACGATTACATTTCGCCCCAAAGATTAAGAGTGCGCAGGTGATTATGGAGATGAACGGTAAAACTTCAAACTCGCCTGGAGCGAATGCGCAAAGCATCTTCGATGACAATACGGAGTCACTCGAGCTCCGCTGGCTCACAGGCCAAGAAGGCGGGGAGCGAAGCTTCTCGGACGAAACCATCGCCCACGCAACCTCAAGCGCTGATCTGGTCGGACATTTGAATTTGATTCATCCCAACCGGATTCAAGTGCTGGGCGAGGCAGAAATCCTGTACTATCAGCGCCAGTCCGATGAAATGCGTCAGCGTCAGATCGCCGGACTGATTGCGCTTGAGCCGCCGTTTCTGGTGGTCGCTGGCGGCATCGATGCGCCCGCCGATCTGGTATTAAGATGCACGCGCTCATCAACGCCGCTGTTGACGACGCCGCTGCCGGCGGCCACCGTGATCGATCGCCTGCGCTCCTATATTTCACGCATCTTTGCGCCGCGCACGACCCTGCACGGCGTGTTTCTCGATATTCTCGGCATGGGGGTTCTGCTTGCGGGCGAATCCGGTCTTGGCAAAAGCGAGCTGGGGCTTGAATTGATCAGCCGCGGCCACGGCCTCGTCGCGGATGACGCCGTCGATTTTACGTTGCTCGGTCCGGATTTCATTGAAGGGCGCTGCCCGACGCTTCTTCAAAATCTGCTTGAGGTGCGCGGGCTGGGCCTGCTCGACATCAAAACCATCTTTGGCGAGACAGCGGTGCGCCGGAAAATGAAACTCAAACTGGCTGTTCATCTAGTGCGCCGCACCGATGAGAAATTCCAGCGCCTGCCGCTGGCTGAGCAAACGCAAGATGTGCTGGGCGTTGCGGTGCGCTGCGTCACGCTGCAAGTCGCTGCCGGGCGCAATCTCGCCGTTCTTGTCGAGGCCGCGGTCCGCAACACTATTTTGCAACTGCGCGGAATCGATACTTTGCATGATTTTATGGAACGCCAGCGAGAAGCGATGCAGGATAGCGCTTAGAACCTGTTCACGATCTTACTGCGCACCCGTGATACAGGGTCGGGCGGTGCTCGGAATGCTCACATATTTCATATATGCTCCGCTTCCTGCGCTCCGTCCTTCCCTGTCTGACGGGCGCTCGTGACAGATCGTAAACAGGTTCTTAGACACAACCGCGCCGCACGCGCAGCAGATGAATTTGACGCGCTTCGCTGCGCAAAATCTCAAAGACGAGATCGTCAATATGCACCGTTTCGCCGCGGCGTGGCACGCGCCCAAGGCGATGCGTAATAAAGCCGCCTATCGTATCGACCTCGTCATCACTATAATCGGTGCCGAAGACTGGATTAAACTGCGCGATTTCTGTCAGTGCGCGCACTCGAAAATCACCGGCGGACAACTCAACAATATTGCCTGCGCTTTCGTCTAAATCGAATTCGTCCTCAATCTCGCCTACAATTTGTTCAAGCACGTCTTCTATCGTCACTAAACCCGCAACGCCGCCATATTCATCCACAACGATCGCCATATGGTTTCGATGCGCGCGGAAGTCCCGCAATAACACATTTAAATGTTTGGCTTCAGGAATAAAAAAAGGCGCGCGGAGCATGCTGCGCATATCAAAATCGGCCTGCGCATAAAAGCGCAATAACTCCTTCGCAAGCAAAATGCCGATCATATGGTCCCGGTTCCCCTCATAAACGGGATAACGCGAGTGCGCTTTATCCAGAACGAAAGGGATGACGGCCTCCGGCCCGTCTGCAATATTCACCGCATCCATTTGAGCGCGCGGCACCATCACATCGCGCGCACACAAACTGGCAATCTGGAAGACCCCTTCAATCATCGATAAAGATTCGGTATCAATCAGGTTGCGCGCCTGGGCGTCTTTTAGGATTTCAAGCGCTTCATCGCGCGATGCGGGCTTTGAGCGTATGAGTTGAATGAAGCGCTCAAACAGTGAGCGTAATTTTCCGGTTGTCTTTCGGCTCGAAGGGTCATCGTTCATATTCTGTGCAAAACGCTTGCAATCCGATTTTCACTTTTGTAAGATAAAAATAAACCACTTTGACTGCGGGAACCGTTTCAATATCCAAGCGAAAGCTCCATCCTGTCAAGAGAACCCTTATGCATTCCATCCAACAAAAAAATGAATTCGCAGCGCGTTTGCACAACAGTCTGAACAAAAACTCAACCTCTGCCAAAGGCGCAGTAGCGCTGGCGCGTCTTTTCAACGCTCAGCAACCCGATGTGGCTGGAATTTCAGTACAGACTGCGCACAAATGGCTCACAGGCCGCGCAATTCCAGCATACGAGAAAATGAGAGCGCTTGCTGAATGCCTTGACATTGATTTCCAGTGGTTACGTGATGGTGTGTATCCAGTAAGATTGTGAACAGGCTCTTAGAGGGTTAGAGGAAGGGATGCCGTCATTCCCTCTCTTTCGCGCGCTGATAGCCCGCGTGCAGGGCGCTGAATACAGCGCCTGGACGCCCGCTGCCCACTGGATAGCCATCCAGCCGGGTCACTGCAATCATTTCCCGCCCTGCGGAAGTCAGCATAATTTCATCCGCCGCGCGTAATTCCTCCTCCTTGATTGGACGCGCTTCAAATATCAGTTTAGCCTCGCGCGCCAACTCCTCAATCAGCGCATAACGAATGCCTTCCAGAATCAGGTGATTGCGTATTGGGGCAAAGAGCCGCCCTTCTTTTGCAATCCATACATTTGAAGACGCGCCCTCAGTCAGATAACCGTCACGCAATTGGATGGTCTCGCTCGCTTGATGCTCAGCCGCATATTGCGCCATCAACACATTGCCAAGCAGAGAAATCGATTTGATATCGCAATGCAGCCAGCGCGCATCCGGCGCAGTGACTGCTGCAACGCCTTGTTCAAGCGCAGTTTCATCCGGCAGATTCAGCGGCATCGTCATCATAAAAACGGTCGGTGAGACGTTTTCCGGAAAAGCCTGCGCGCGCGGCGCAACGCCGCGCGTGACTTGAATATACACAAGGCAGTGGCCTGTATTTTCAGCGGAATTGGCTGAGATGATCTCATCCACCAATATACGCCAACTGGATGCTTCAAATGGATTTGCAAGCTGGATCTTTGCCAGACTTCGGGCAAAGCGCGCCAAATGCTGCTCCAAACGGAAAGGACGCCGCTGTCTGCCATCCTCCGCCGCGTAAACGGGAATAACTTCATATACACCATCCCCAAGAATGAAACCGCGGTCTAACACGGAAATGCGCGCATTGGAGAGCGGCAGCCATTCGCCATTTAGATACACAATGGATGTGTCCATAACGCGCTCAGTTTTTTTTGCTCTTTTGCTGAAACATGAACCGTACCGAATCCAACAGCCGGCCAAACAGCCCGGCCTGAGAAATATCTTCCAGGACAACGACCGGAAAACGGGTGATTTGCTTGCCATCGACCATGACTTTCACTATACCGGCCTTTTGTCCGCGTGAAACCGGCGCAATCAATGGCTGATTCAGAATGAGTGCGAGCTTGATGTTATTGCTTTCGCCGCGCGGCACCGTCACCATCCGGTCTGCCAGCACTCCGATTTTTACGGCACTGGCCGCCCCTTTATAGATGCGCGGCGTATCTACCGCCTGTTCGCGTGCATAGAGCCGGATCATTTCATATGCTTGATAACCATAATTCAATAGTTTCAGACTGTCCTGCACGCGGTCGCGCTCGCGGCGTTCGCTCACGACCACCGAAACCAAACGCCGCTCCACCTCCGGCATGGCTGGCAATGGCCGTCTTGCGGAAACGGCCAGGCTATAACCCGCCGACTGGGTATGCCCCGTTTTCAGACCGTCCACGCTTGGGTCGAGCCACAGCAGGCGATTCCGGTTTGGCTGGCGGATTTTGTTATAGGTATATTCTTTGATGGAGAAAATCGAATAGTACTCAGGAAAATCCTGCATCAAGCGCGCGCTCAAAATGGCAACATCGCGCGCGCTCGTGTAATGCTGCGGATCCGGCATGCCATTGACATCCGCATAATGCGTATGCGTCATGCCAAGACGCCGCGCGGCGCGGTTCATCATGGCAACGAAATTGGCTTCGCTGCCGCCCAGCAATTCAGCCAATGCAATCGCTGCATCATTGCCGGACTGAACAATCATTCCATACACCAGATCATGCACGCTCACCGCTTTATCCGCTTCAAGGAACATCCGCGATTCGTCGCGTCCAACCCGCCGGATGGATTCGCCTGGAACGACCGTTTGCTCCATTGAGATTCTTTTATCCTTCAGCGCCTGAAAAACCAGATATGAGGTCATCAATTTGGTCAGTGACGCAGGCTCAACCCGTTGTTCCGAATGCGCAGACGCCAATATTTGATGACTGCTTGCATCCACCAGAACCCACGAAGGCGCAAGTACGGCGGGAGGTGGGAGTTGCGCACGTGCAGCGGAGAAAAAAACGAGTGGCGCGGCAACTAGGGCATTTTTCAGTGAAATTGCCCAAGGAGCGAGCGCAAAGACAGTATGGGGATCGATGCGGGCGGAGCAGGTGCCGCCGCGCGCAGCGCGGTGGATGCGACCCCGCAGCGATCCCGAACGCACGGAACGGCGAAACGACGCAGGGCAAACCGCTGAAAAATGCTCTAATACGGCGCCACAAAAAACGGGGCGCTTTAAAAAGGGAAGGAAAAGCATGGTTGGGTAGAAATGAGACACGCCAGAGTATTTTCAGCGAGAAAAATTATTCCTTGGGCAGTTTCCATGAATATTGCAAATCCCGATAAGCCTTTTCTGGAAACATTGCAATCACAGGTTTGAGCGAAGCATCGAGCCAGTGCAGCGTTTCTTTTACCTTGGCTTCTTCCATTGCAATGCAGCCTGCCGTGCCCGTTTCGGGAGTTTTCCACACATGCATGAACATGCACGAACCCGCTTTCTTATCCGGCGACTCCGTATTGTATTGAATCACACTGCCTAAACGGTATTGAGGAATTTCGCGCATCCGTTCGCCTGATTTCCAATCCGGATGCTGAATTTGCGCACGGTCCACAAGCTGGTTGTAATCATTAGAAGCTGGATCATCGACGCATACATGGGTGGCGGCGAGCGCTACATAGGGCATTTTCAGATTCTGTCCAAAATCAGGCTCAAAACCAAAAGCAGGACTGACCGCATAGATTCCCGCGGGCGTGCGTTTATCTCCTTCCATTTTGAGTTTCGGATTTTGACCGCGCTGAAACCCGGCGCCCCATGCCATTCCCTTTGCACCGATCACCACCGGAAAAGAGCCGCCGATGGGCTGCCATACATCTGCGGCATTCTCCCTCTGATAGCGGCGCAGCGTCCCATTGACTGCATTCCAGTGGGGCGTGACCAGCACAATGAGTTGCCTGCTGTCAGTCAATATGCTCGGCGGATTGGATTGCGCATAGAGCGCAATACTTTTTAGAGCGCAGCAGAGCGATACAGCCCCCCTATGATGGAATTCAAGAGGGCACGTTTCAGGTTTTTCATTGGATCCTCCGAAATTACAGCATGTGGTTTTTTTACGACGAAGCTCAAGAGCTGACTTTCGGCGCATGCCAGTAGTCAGTGATGATCCGCTTCAATACATGCAGCTTACGATGAAAAAAATGTCCCGCATCCGGGACCACAATCACGGGCAACTCTTGAGGACGCGCCCAATCATACACAGAGGAAAGAGGAACCACATCATCGCGTTCACCGTGAATGACCAGCGTATTCTCTGGCACATTCGCCACCTTCCAGCGGCTTGTCGCGGTGCCCACGAAGACGAGCCGCTGCGCGGCCATCCCTTGTTGCGCCAGGCGTTGTGCAACATGCGAGAGCACAAAAGCGCCAAATGAGAATCCAGCCAGTATCAGCGGAAGCTGTGCACAGGCAGGCTGTGCGCGCATATGCTCAATCACTGTGAGCAAATCATCCTGTTCTCCCCGGCCATGATCATGTTCTCCCTCGCTTTGCCCGACCCCGCGGAAATTCGCGCGAAACATCCGGTACCCTAGCCGGACAAAGGCGCGCGTGAGTGTATGGACCACTTTATTATCCATCGTGCCGCCCAATAACGGATGCGGATGCGCAACCAGCCCAATCCCTTGCCTTGGCGCTTCCGTATCCTCCACTGCGATCTCAATCTTTCCCGCGGGGCCGTCCAGCAGATATTTTTCTGTATGAGTATTCACGCCCGAACCTGACTGGAGAAATCATTCACTGAGAAATCAGGAACTTCTCCTTTGGCTTGCCCGAAATCCATTTTGGCGCTCTGCCGTGCCCGCTCCAGGTCTCTCCGGTTTTCGAATTTTGATATTTTGCAGCCAATGGCGGTTTCTTTGCAGTGCGCGCGCGTTGCATGGGTCTAAAACCAAGATCCTCAGCCTTCAACGTATAAAGGGCAATTTTTCTTTAATTTCTTGGATCACTTCCGCGATCTCTTGCTGCCTCATTTCTTCCGCCTGAGCTTGCAGACTGGCGATTTGAGCTTGTAAATCCTGATAATTAGGCATAGATCAATTTTTTCTCAAGTTAAAAACCCTCTTCTCTGCCTCCGCTGCTCCATTCTGAATAAGGTAAAGAAACGTTCGACAGAGGGAGATACAAAAAGACCGCATAGAGAATGACCGTCGGCCATCTCTATCACTGATCAACCAAATAGATTATAAAAGAGAAAGGGAATAAAAAAACATTTGTATGAGGCCAATCTATTATGGTAAAGATTTATTCCAACGCTTATCCTGAAATGGGCCTGACAAGCCAAGAGGCGAAGCGCCGCATGGAATATGAAGGGCCGAATGAAATTGCCGAAAAACATCCTTCTGCGGCCTTGCGCCTGGCGCGGAAATTCTGGGGGCCGTCCGCGTGGATGGTTGAGGTAATTGCGCTCGTCTCCTTGATTCTGCATAAACGCGCAGATTTAAGCGTTGCGCTGTTATTGCTCGGCATGAACGCAATCTTCAGCTTTTCTCAGGAGCAACGCGCAACATCGGCGATTGCTGCGCTGCGCCAGAAGCTGAATCTCAAAGCGCGCGCGCTGCGGGACGGGCGCTGGCAGACCGTGCCGACGCGCACCCTGGTCAAGGGCGATATCGTGCGCGTGCGCGCGGGCGATTTTGTCCCTGCGGATATGCAATTATTTGAGGGCGTCGTACAGGTCGATCAATCCGCGCTCACAGGCGAGACGCACGAAATTGATAAAGGGCATGATGACGTACTGCATTCCGGCTCGACGGTCCGGCACGGCGAAGCGAGCGGCGTCGTCATTGCAACGGGGACGCACACCTATTTTGGCCGCACCGTACAATTGGTCGAAAGCGCGCGCCCGAAACTGCACTCTGAGGCGGTCATCACCCGTCTGGTCAAATGGATGTGCGCGATTGTCGGTGCGCTGGTTGCAACGACATGGGTGGTATCGCAAGCGCGCGGGATTGCGCCGTCTGAAACGCTGCCGATTGCGCTGGTTCTGATGATGGGCGCGGTACCCGTCGCATTGCCAGCAATGCTGACCGCAAGCATGGCCATTAGCTCAATCGCGCTGGCGCGGCGCGGTGTGCTGATCACGCGCCTGAACGCGGTTGAGGACGCGGCCACGATGGATGTACTGTGCGCGGACAAAACGGGCACTTTGACGATGAACCGGCTCTCATTCGGCGGCATTGCGCCGCAGCCGGGATTTGATTCGGAAGATGTCATCCGCGCTGGCGCGCTGGCCTCCAACGCGGCCAACGCCGACCCGATTGACCGCGCCTTTTTGCAGGAAGCCAGCGCCCGCGGCATTCTGGAAAAAACGGCTAAACCGCGCTCCTTCAAGCCTTTTTCCGCGACGACCCGCCACACGCGCGCCGTTGTCGAGATCGATGGCCGCGCCGTGCATGCAGTTAAAGGGGCGTTGCGCACCGTTGCCAAAGCCGCGGGCCTTGACCGCGCAGCCATCGCCGCGCTTGAAGCGCGCGCTGAACAAGCCGCGCGTCAAGGGATGCGCGCCCTTGCCGTGGCGCGCGCAGAGGATGACCAGCCCTTACAGCTCGTCGGCCTTGCCTTCCTGTACGATGCGCCGCGCCCGGATGCACAGCATTTAATTGACAAATTGCGCGCGCTTGGCATTCAAATCAAGATGCTCACCGGCGATGCCTTGATTGTTGCGCGCGAAATCGCACGCATGCTGGGTTTGCACAAGATTCTGCGCGCTCCGAAATGGCGCGCGATGCAGCAGGAAGCGCATGCGCGCGCGGAAAATCTGGCAAACTGCGCGGACGGTTTCGCTGAAGTCTATCCGGAAGACAAATTCCAGATCGTGCAAAGCCTGCAAGCGGCCGGACATATCGTTGGGATGACGGGCGATGGCGTGAACGATGCGCCCGCGCTGCGCCAGGCGGAAGTCGGCATTGCCGTGCGCGGCGCATCCGATGTGGCCAAAGGCGCAGCAAGCGTTGTCCTAACGGCTGAAGGCCTGGCTGGAATAATCGACCTGATTCGGCATGGACGCGCGATTCACCAGCGCGTGCTCACGTGGATCATCAATAAAATCAGCCGCACCACATTAAAAGCGGGCTTTGTAGTGGTCGTTTTTCTGGTCACCGGAAAGTTTGCGATTTCCGCGCTGGCGATGATCCTGCTGGTTTTAATGACGGATTTTGTCCAGATTACGATGGCCACAGATCGCGTGGATGCGCCGCCCGAACCGCAGACGTGGGAAATTACGCCGTTTGCGCGCGTCGCGCTCGCGCTCGGCGGGCTGATGCTGATTGAAGCGCTCGCTCTGCTGGCATTCGGCTGGCATCATTTTGGATTGGCCGGACAAGTGGCACGTTTACAAACTTTTACGTTCCAGACTTTATTGTTTTTCGGTTTATTTTCCATCCTGTCGGTTCGCGAGCGGCGCGCGTTCTGGACTTCCCGGCCGAGCGCGCCGTTTGCCGCTGCAATCGCAATCGATGCTTGCGCAGGCCTGTGGATTGGGATATACGGCCTGGGCAGACTCCATCCATTGCCGCTCGCGCAAAGCGCCTTGATCTTCAGCTATGCAGGCTTCTGCACGCTTGGTTTGAATGATTTTGTCAAAATCGCTCTGATTGCGCGCTGCTCAGCGTAATAGTGTATGCATGTCCTAGAGCATTTTTCAGTCGATTTGCCACTGGCGCGAGCGCGAAGACAGTATGGGGATCGATGCGGGCGGAGCAGGTCTCCATCGCGTAGCGATGGAGGCGACCCCGCAGCGATCCCGAATACACAGAACGGCGAAGCGACACAGGGAAAATCACTGCAAAATGCTCTAGCGTTTCCATGAGCGGCCACGGCTCCTGATCATGTCAGAACGGTGATCATCGTAGCTTGCGCGGCGAGATACGCTTCAAGCAAGGTTAAGGCGGCTGACTTGGGATCAGCGGTCTCTCTGGATGCCGTCAGATACGCGCACCGAATCGCCTGGCACAGCGCTCCGTTTGCCGTCGAGTGCAAAAATGCTTCGTCTTTGTGCATGTTGTGCTCCAAGTTCAATCCAGTTGTTCTTTCTTAACTCATGCGTGCTTCTGCTGATTAGCCGTAGTCATCCATTCTTCGAAACCTTGGCTCCCCCTAAGCTTGTTCACGATATTCACGACGCAAGATTTGCAGATGGCCGACCCCTTTGGAGTGGTCAATGCGAAAGCAGCCATCTGACATTGACTTTCCCATTTATCGCCTTCTTCGGCGGAATGGGTGCAAAAGTCGCAGTACCCCCTCACCTTGCGCATTACGCCACTTCCTGTGTCTGAGGGAAACTCGCAGCCCGAACAATAGGGTTGGCCACTCTTACATAACCATTTTCATGATCAGAAAGGAGTTCCCATTGAAACTTGATAGACCACTTCAGCATGAGCTGTTGCAAACACTCGCTGATACCTATCCCGAAGATAGGTCGTCCGAGTCTTGGGACTCGCTTGTGAATCGGTATAGCTACGACAGTGTTCGGGTAAATATCTTTTATCTGCATGAACATGGACTCGTTGATTGGAGAGTCGGCGAAGCGGGCTTTACCCTTCGGGCCACTCACGAGGGGATGGATTTTTTGTCGGACGATGGCGGCCTTGCAGCCATCCTCAACGTGTTGACGATTCGCTTTCATGACGACACCCTCAAAGCCATGATCGGTCAGAAGATTCAGGAAGCCGATCTAGACCCCGCCGATAAGCGCAAATTCGTTGATGCGCTTCGAGCGCTGCCCGCCGACGCCACAAAACACCTAGCGATGAAACTACTGGATTGTCACGTAGCCGTTCACGAACACAATGGAATCGATGCGGAAATAAGGCGTCTGCATCACGCCGCCTCCTGCGCCGAAGAGGGTGGGAGTTGCGTGGGAGCCGTGCGTAGATAGGTCCAGTCAACACGGTCATTCAGTTCTTCGCAACGTACTTCTCCATTTGTAAGGCGCTCAATGCAAGGACAGTGTTCAGGCGGAACTCGGCCTGCTGCTCGCCACTGCTGCACGACTTGATAACCGCTCAAATTGAGAGCATGCGCTGCCCTAGTAAGGCTGCCAAAGTATTTAATGATTTTTTCGATCCCATTCATGCGCACAAGTTTACACAAGAAAAATTAGTATTGCAAGAAATTCCTGCAATGACACAAGTAAAACTAGCGCATATGATTTATACCTAAGACACGCAGGTTTTCAGGGTGCCCTATCCACTGCAAGCGGTACCTCAGTCGTTTTTGAGGAGGTGCACCTTCAGAGCCAAGCGCAATGGGTATAACTCTATGAGTATTCATCACAGAATCCGACAGCGTCGTGAACAGTTAGGCTTTTCAATGCAGGCGCTTGCTAAACTTATTCCGGTACAGGCTTGGCAAACGATTCAGCAATGGGAAAGAGAAGGTGGAACTGCGCCTAAAAGAGAACGCTTAAAAGCAGTGGCAAAAGCATTACAAACATCTGAAAGATGGCTCTTGTTTGGAGATCAAGACGCGAAAAGTGTAAAGCACGATAAAATTAGCCCGAGCGAGAAGCGCCAGCTTGTCCAAGAAGCGCAGCAAACATGACCTTTTAGTGTCTCGTCTCATGACATTGATTGCTTGTCACCTGAAGCTAAACAGCGATTAGATGATCTTGTACGAGGTTTTATCGAGGGCGCTGCTTCTGTTAAAAGCTATGCTGAAGTTTTTAGAGGATCAAAGCTTTCCCATGCAGATAATCTTGAAGCAGTGGTACAGATAGAAACGCCAGGCGGTAGAGTTATTGAGCACATGCCGCAAATCCAGCACAATAGGCATTCATCATACCAAAAAAACAGGGTAAATCTTAGAGATAAGGATGTAGGCTGCGTAATTCGGGAGGCTGAATGGGATTGTTAACTCCTTTGTTTTTCTTCCTTTTAGTGAAAGGATAATGAAGATTTTAATTGCTCTGTTTTTCTTCTTTTTGGTGGCAATATTATATGAATTACGGAAGGAGAAAAAGAGAAAAAATCGAATAGTTAAAATAAAAGCTATTATTAATAGCCATGCCAAAGAATTAGCTATTCAGAGAAATCAGCGTACTATAAGAAAAAGATATGGATTAATAGATGACACAGCATGGCAAAAAGAAATTGGCTTTTTCATTCTAGAAGTGATGCAGCCTGCTATTGGAAAGTTGGAGCCTTTATCATGGGACTACCGTGAAACAGTAGCTCTCATTAATAAGATAACTGCTGCCGTTCCCGTCATTATGCCTCAATATTCGGAGGATATTTCCCCTATTGAATATGAGCAGCTTGTTGCCAAAGTATTGACGGAGTACGGATGGGATGCACGCCAGACTACCGCAACCGGCGACCAAGGCATTGATGTAGTTGCTCAAAAGCAGGGTATTAAAGTCGTTATTCAATGCAAACTCTATTCGCAGCCAGTTGGTAATGCAGCGGTACAAGAAGTTATTGCAGGAAAGGTCTTTGAACAAGCCGATCTCGCAGTGGTCGTTTCCAATGCTACATTTACCAAATCCGCTCGGCAGCTCGCGACATCTGCGGGTGTGCTGCTTCTGCATCACGAGCAACTGAGCGAATTAGAAGATATGAGTAAATCCGCTTTATCGGAAAAAACGTCGGAGGATTCCAGTGAAGAGCCTACTGACTACGCGAGGGCTGCAAATCTCGCCAAAAATGATTTACTAGTGTGAAAAATCAGTCATGACTCAAGCCAACGCTGGAAAATCGGGTTGTCCCTAAAGGATTGATTCTGAACCCTGTGACATTTCTACGGATGGGTTGATAAACAGCGGGATACGCAATAGGGGTAAAAGGCTGTTCGCGTTTGAAAATTTGCTGCGCTTTGAGGTAAAGCGCGGTACGCTGAGCGATATCGGTCGTCTGCACCGCTTGTCGGATTAAAATTTCAAAAGGTTCATAGCACCATTTTGAGAGATTAAAACTCTTCAGGTTGCGGCAACTGAGATTACCCAACCAATTATCAGGATCGCCGTTATACGCCAAGCCGCCGATCAGTATGGTATCGTGCTCACCGTCAAATGCTCTTTTTAAATACTCGCCCCACTCGTAAAAAACAATTTTCGCCGTGAGGCCGATTTTCTCCCAATCAGCCTGAATCATTTGCGCCATCAGCCTAGGATTTGGATTGTAGGGCCGCTCTACCGGCGTCGCCCAGAGTGAAAGAGTAAAACCATTCGGATAACCGGCCCGCGCCAATAATTTCTTTGCTTGTTCTAAATCACGCGGCGCGTCTTGCAGTGTTTTATCGTAAGACCATTGCAACGGCGGCATCGGAGCGATGGCGATTTGCGCATGACCTTCATAGACGGCATCGATCATCGCTTTTTTATTGATCGCCATATCCAGCGCACGCCGCACCCGCACATCATTCAGTGGTTTATGCGTCACGTTGTACGCCAGATACCCCATATTAAAGCCTGGCTGGCTGAATACCTGAAGATTGGGGTCAGCCTCAAGTCCAGCAATATCCACTGAACGCGGATAGCTCATGACCTGGCACTCATTCGCTTTGAACTTTTGCACACGCACTGCCGCATCCGGCGTAATGGTAAAGATCAAATGGGATAGCTGCACATCGTTGGGTTTCCAATACTCAGGATTGCCTTTGAAGCGAATCGTGGCGTCCTTGACATATTTTTGAAAAATAAAAGGGCCAGTACCAACGGGCTTCCAGTTGATTTCAGATGCTTTGCCTGCCTTGAGTAATTGAGCGGCGTATTCAGCGGACAGAACAGATGCAGACGGGTCTGTTAAATTGACCAGAAACGGGGCATTGGCTGAACTCAGTATAAAGCGTACCGTATG
>NZ_CAFB01000051.1 GCF_000227585.1 Candidatus Glomeribacter gigasporarum BEG34
AATTTGAAGGACAAGGCTGATGGTACGAATGTACCTTGAGAAAGATGGGCCATGATGTATCCCCGTTTCTGGTAGCAAACCCGCCATCCTTCTTGTCACGGAAGGGTGGCGAAACCGAACAGGGGTGACAAACCAGAGCAACGGAACCGGCGAGCCTTGCGGCTACCCTGAACGGCCCGCCATAGAAGCGATCAATCAAAGAGAGATTTTTAGGCGGTATACGGTTGTTTATTGATATTTGGCTGATGAGAAAACCGGCCGTTGATGTTCCCCGCCTTTTACATCATGTTCTTCGGGCTGCCGGTAACGTGGCAGTTAAAGGGGATGGAGGGTTGAGTGCTGCGGACGATGGATATCCCGCAGCCGGATATGCGTAGGAGTGGGAAATGAAGCAGAAGCGGCAGTCTGAGGATTCAGGCCAAGCGACAGCCGCGTAAATGCTCCAATATCCGCAAAGGAGATTTTTCAGGGCACGCCATTGCCTCAACAGGCAAATAAAAAGTCTGCTCCAACAGGTATTGCCCCGAAAGGGCCGCATGCGAAACATGGTCGGTTTGGACAATCCAGCTACTGCCTGCTGGAAAACGGATTTCAGTGGCTCGTACATTTTGCTGGTAGGCATTGTCGCGCTTCATGAGATCGTGCAGTTGCAACATGAAATGGTCATACAGGGTGCGGCAGCTTTTTGTGATGCCAAGCATCTGTAGCAGCCTTGCGCTACCAGGTACGGGACTCTGAATCTGGGGCAGAAAATGTCGAGCAACATCGGTAAAAGATTCGCCGATGCGCCAGACTCTATCTTGCCGGTTCGGATTGATATTGCAAAAAAGCCGCAAAATGCGTTTGCCCTGATTCGGACTAGACGGAAAGGCGTCTACATGTAGGGAGGTATCGTCTTTGCGTAGAGAGGTTTTACGGCCCTGAATTTCTAATGGCCGGTAACTGGTGCGGCCTGTCTGTAATGTTAGAGCGTAGGAGGGAAATAGGGTTTGATAAAGCCAGTGGCCTGCACATGAAAACGCCGTATTATCCTTTTAAGCAGCGATAAATTCTGTGAAGAGCCGGTTGCGCCACGGAGCGTGTCAGCCGTTGGATGGTAGCTGATATTTTTGGCTTTTGGGTCGCTGTAATCAGCGGTGAACAGGGCATGCTCCTCTGGATTTAGAGAGAACTTGAGGTTTGGAAGAAAGAGTATCTGACCGTCCTCAAGGCCATTTAAAGCAGCGGCGCGTTCTTCGGAGGAGAAGTCCGCTTGCCAGTTGTGAGCGGAGAAAGAAAGTAAAGGGCCGCAGGATAGGGTGGCGGTGGTATCAAAGTGTTTCATCGATATTATAAATTATCTTACTTTTTTATCCGGTGACTGCTTGCGGTCATCAAACGGATCTTCTTTAGAATGAACTTCGATTTCTTCATAAACTGGTTCTGATTTTGATGGTGTCTGCTGTTTTTTCTTCCATTGATAAAAAACATATTCCATATAGTTAATAATTTTATTGAGCTCGGTTACGGGAAGGGCCTTAAACCTCTCCTCAGAAATAGGAAACGGCCAATAATCAGGTGGGCCTCCCCGAGAAGGAGCGTGTCCCCCTCGTTTTTTCTCTCCTTTACCCATCTCTAACCAATCAACCGATACATTTAATGTGCGAGCAATAGCCGCCAAGTGTTTTGAACCTCGGTTAATTCCAGTTTCGATCTGCCCGATCAGTCCTTGAGAAACGCCAACTCTTCGCGCTAGTGCCTCTTGAGACATTCCCGATTCGGTTCTTGCTTCTCTTACACGATTACCTATTCCCATAAATATAAGCATATTAGTAAACTTAAAAAGTTTACTATTGACTTTTATAATTAGTGTGCTAATATTCAAACATGAACTGGAAAAAAATCATTTCAGATTTAGTAGCAGCCAAACTGACTCAGAAAGAAATTGCTAAACGTATTGGCGTCACTCAGTCCGCTATTAGCCAAATACTGAGCGGGAAAAAATCCGCTCAGAAGGGGTTTAGGTATGAACCTGGGCAGCGCCTCATCGCGCTATATAAATCATATGGTGGAGACAATCACCTGATCTGGCCGGAGCTTGCTACTGCGTCTGCTCCCCCTTCTCGCCCCACGCCAACGCGGGGCTGTGAGGCGGCGTGATGAACATTTTTGATGTCCTCTATCGTCAAGCGCGTGCAGATCACGCAAAAGCGATGCTCAAGTGCCGCTCGGAATCTCGCCCAGAAGCGCTTTCGCAAGCTGAACAGAATGAGCGATTTAAGGGCTATGAGGTTCCCTCAACAAGCAAGGAATTGGAAATGACCTGTCTGAAAGACCCCCAAACGCTGGCCGAAAACGATCAAAGTCTGGGCGATGCGCCCGCCGACACTGGAATTGTCCTTGGGCGCATTTTTAAGCACATTTCTAATCGACTGTCCAAGCTCGAAACAGAACTGGCTAAAAAAGAGTGTTTGTTCTCACAGTGTTTCCCCAAGAAGAATGACATAACGAGTACGCATTTTCTGCAGTCAATTCTGTTTCATCCCGATGGCCTGTTGATTGAAGCGGTCACTGATAGGGAGATGTTTTGGCTTGAGCTTGCGCCTGCGGGATGGGCGCGCTTTGACAAAGTGGCAAGCCATCAAGACGGCAAAGTCGCCGGCCATTCAACAGACCGAGGCATTTTTGCACTGCGCGCATTGCAGTCAACACGTGAGCCGTGGCCGGAGGGGTCAACGATGACATGAGCGGCTTTTTGCCTGGTTCAATCACCCATGTCCTTGTCAGACCATCCTGCTTATCAGGCAATGAAGAGTTTGGTATCGGAAAGAGTAAACACATCATGCTAGCAATTTGCCTCTGTAACTATAAAGTGGATGGGACACGCAGGCCCTGCTCTTCCGCCTGTGCGCGTGAAATCATAAGACTCCTGATTAATAAGCGTTTTCTTGCCTTCTTGCGCGCACAAGATACAAGCGCGCGTCGGTTCAGCGCCCGATTTCCTCACGGTTTTGAAGTCTTCCAGAAAGACGTTGCCGTATCCGTCGATGCACTTTTGGTAGTTCTCAAATCCAGGAATGTGATGACCCAATTCATTATCAAGCCGTTTCTCCAATTCAGCATTCTTTTTAGAAAGGGCCGCATTCTCAGAAATCAGTGCCTGATTGCGCGTAACTAATGCCGCATTTTCAGAAACAAGTTGCTGATTTTGAGCAACAACCTGCGCATTCTCATGAACAAGCGCCGTATTGCGTTCAATAAGCGCCGCATTCTCAGAAACCAAAGCGTTGTAGCGCGCATGAAGTTCCCGAATCCGGCGCAACGGCCCGCGCAACCAGCGCCAGAACGCCTTGACATACTGGCCAGCAAGCGAAGTGCCGAGGCTTTTAAACACACTGAGCAAGAAAACCCCAATTTCCATGAGGATTCCTCCGTTGAAGGGTTAACCGGTATAGAGGCCATTGATTCTAAAGCGGGTGGGAATCCTCACCCTACAGATACGGAGGGGGCATAAATGCTGATTTCTGTCAACGATAAGGAAATGTGGGTATGCGACTTCTGCCTAAGAGCCGAACCGGATAACGCACTCCAATCCAAACATACGAGTGCTGTGATCTGCTTTTCTTGTCTCAAAAATCCTATGGAGTCGGGTTTTATAAGTGAGCCTGACCCCACAGCCGCCGCTTCAGAAGCGGCGCAAAGAGTGGAGTCTGAGTAATGGCCCATCCCGATCTCAGACGCAAGCGACACAACCCTTACAGACATAAGGGCAATGCAATGACCCAACCCTCGAATTTCAAGAAAGGGATTCATGAATCAAAACCCTTCCCATTACCCGTGCCATCTGTGCGGGGAACTGGAACACGCGCACGAGATGCGGGTGAACATCCAGAACGGCGCGGCGCTGTGTGCGTGCTGCGTTCTGGAGCACTTTGAGCCGTGGCGCGATGACTCTGAAGCGGAACGCCCATAAATATTTCTCACTGAAAAGGAAAGCTGAAATGGAACTCAACGCCCGTTATCACCGAATGGCATCAGAGGCGCTGTGCCGATTTGTGATCGAAAGAGTCAAAGCAGAATCTGTTTGGGGTGACGAAGCCTTTAAAAGATTCAGGAGAGCACTGATCAGCCAGCTCCAGTTGCTCAACCGGGATTTTGAAAACCTGCTTGATCGGGACGGCCTCTAAAGAGGCCGAGTAAATGACAAAACCACGTTCCCAACCCTTTCCTAAAGTCCGCTCTGTTGCTGCATGGGGCAGCGATGCAGCGCTTTGGACGCTGCTGTACCTGTGGATGTTCCAGCACATTGAACAGGCCGGTCATGTCTTTCGCTTCGCGATGTGGCTGATGTCGGCCTGCCTGTTGCTGGCATGCCTGCTGATGTGGTGCATCTTGAGTCTCAAAGCGTTGGACATGCCCTGCAAATTTGAGTGCCCGACGCAAGCCTGGAAGTCCTGGCGGCGCGGGTATGAAAACGTCAAGACGGTCATCTTTACCGGTGCCGTCGTCTGGATGGGGCATACCGTACTCGGCGCTGTACTGGCGCTGGCAGGGTTCATGTTTTATCTCACCGTCACGCCGCTCAAGAAGGACAGCGGAAATGGAACGCCGATTCATCCCACATCTGAAGAGAAGTAAATGTCAACTCAAGACTCAATGAAACTTTTAAGCATCGTGCGTATCCCTCACTCTGATATTTGGTCAATGCGCTTTGGTACTGAGCAAAGCACGGTCACTCTAAAAATCCCTGTCAAAGAAGTGGAAGCATTAGCGCATGCCATCACACACGGGTACAAATTCCCCATGTCCGAGAGCACGCGGAATGCCGAGTGCGAATCGGAAGTCGCCAGTCCGCCACAGTCCTCTTTGTGCAATGGAATAGAAGCTCAACTCACCCAATACCAGAACCAAGCGATCACGGACACGCTCTGCCGGCTTGTGGCTGAACAAGGCCATTTATCGCATGAACTGCCGGAATTCCGCCGCGCGCTTATCGATGAATGTCTGGCGATAAACGCCAAGACTTCAGACGCTGCGCTCAAGAATGCCAATTCGAGATGGGCGACACCCATTCCCGCGAAATTCCTGAACGAGTGCCAAGCCGAGGTTTTAGGGCTTCTTGATTGCGCATCTCGGCGCAAATCCGGGTCATCCGAATCATCTGAAATAGATGAAATATTGGATAGGCGCGCTGAAGAACTTAGAGATTTCCGTCGTCATAACCTGCCAGCCCCTTCTGTGCCCGATATAGCCCATCCAGATAAGCCGGATCGAGGTTGCGAGAAAGAGCGGAAGCAATGACCTTTTCTAATTCTTCATTTATCAGACCAGTAGCCGCTGCTCGATTTTGCGAGTGGCGCAATAAAGTGCGCAGCGCAATCTGTATAGCAGTCACTTGTCCTTCCAGTAAGGCCACTTTTGACCAAGCAATATCGAGTTTTACTTTTTCGTGTTCGTTCATACGTCCCCCGTTCATGAGTGATGGTTGAAGTGAAGCGCAACGATTTTCTCATGTGCTCTGGGGGCGGCCCTTTTAACAAAAGCGTGCAGATCGATGTCCTTTAAAGCCTACTACGTACACGCCAGCCCCCTCCGGAGGAGGGTGGCATGAGCGCTGCCTATATACAAGCGGCGCACAAGGCGAAGTTGCAGCCTAACCAAAAGCGCGTGCTGCTCGCGCTGTGTGAAGTCCGCACGAAGGCGGGCGTATGCGATCTGCGGCAGAGAGCGCTTGCCCGCGCCTGTTCTCTTTCCCTCGGCGAGGTCAACCGTTGTGTGAAGGCCCTGGCAGAGCGCAGCTATCTGCGCATCGAGCCGCATCCGCACCGCCGCGGCAATCTGTACCGGATAAACGGCCTTCAACACTGGAATCTCAGCGCGTCCTCCGCTTCCAGTCTGTTTCGCATCTTTCCCACCTGCTCATTGGTACACCGCATGCCCGCAGGCTCCATGAGCGCGCCCGCTTCAAAGCGTCGAGCAGTGAGCGCGGGCGTCAAGAGATGAGTGCCTTTTGCGTCTATGCCGCCGCAAGCGAAAAGTACAGGACGAAAACGATAGATGGTTTGGTTAAGACCCTCAAGATTCAACACTTTGCTCATGAGTCCACAGACCGATGAAACGCCCCTCTTTCCAGTTTTATCCCGCGGATTGGCGTAAGGATTCCGCACTGCAAAGCTGCTCGATTGCCGCGCGTGGCTTATGGATTGAAATGATGTGCATCATGCACGAGTGCGAGCCTTACGGCTATCTATCGATCAATGGCCATGCGATGAATGCTGCACAACTGGCTCGCTTGGTCGGTGAATCCGAGAAAGCCATCAAAGGATTACTCGGTGAACTGGAGAATGCGGGCGTGTTTTCGCGCACAGAAACCGGCTGTATTTATTCAAGAAGAATGGTCAATGATGAACGCATCCGAACGGTGCGCGCAGAGTCTGGGAAGTTAGGCGGTAATCCAGATTTGCTTAAGCAAAAACCAGGCAAAGAGGACAATTTGCTTAAGCAAAAGGATAAGCAAAAATCAACCAAAGCCACAGAAGACGATCAAGCAAAAGCCAACCAAAGCTTCAAGCAAAAGCCAACCCCTTCATCTTCATCTTCATCTTCATCTTCTACTTCGGTTAACTCTCTCAAAGCACCTAACGGCGCTTTGAGAGAGCGCGCGTGCGCGAGTCGCGCCGCGCTTTGTGAGCTGAAGCGCCCCGACTGGCTGCCGGAAGATGCCTGGCGGGATTGGGTGAGCTATCGCAAGACCCACAAATCGAGGTTTACCGAAAAAGCGGCGGAGCTGTCGCTGTGCGAACTGGCGAAGCTGCGCGAGCGGGGATTTGAGCCGCGCGCCGTGATCGAGCAGAGCATTTTGTCAGGCTGGACGGGGCTGTTTCCGCTGAAAGACCGCGCGGGGACGGGGCCGCCGGGCTTGAACCGGCAGGTGGCGCTGGAAACGCGCAATGCGCAGGTCGGCGCGCAATGGCTGGCGGAAATGAAGCAACAGGAGGAAGCGAATGCACCCGGTGGACGTTAAAACATCTCAACTCACGGCATACCCTGAGCGCTTTCAGGCGCTGATTCAGGGCGTCTACGACTTCTACGGCAAGGATTTGAGCCGTTTTACGCTCTCGCTCTGGTGGTGTGCGATGCGGCCGTATGACCTGGCCGCCGTGACCGATGCGCTGAACCGGCACTGCGTGAATCCGGATACGGGTCAGTTTTTGCCAAAGCCTGCCGATGTGGTGCGCATGCTCGGCGGTTCGACGCAGGACGCCGCGCTCATCGCCTGGGCGAAAGTCGATCAGGCGGTGCGGGGTGTGGGGCCGTATCAGAGCGTCGTGTTTGAGGATGCGCTGATTCACCGCGTCCTGGCTGAGATGGGCGGCTGGATTCCGCTCGGTTCCAAAACCGAAGACGAATGGCCGTTTGTGCGCAACGAATTTGTGAATCGCTATCGCGGCTACCGGATGCGCAGCGAAACGCCCGACTATCCGCCGGTGCTGATCGGCTTGTTTGAGGCGCAGAACCGGCAAAGCGGCTATTCGGTTCAGCCGCCGGTGCTGGTGGGCGATGTCGAAGCGGCCAAGCGGGTGATGCACGGCGGAACCCACCAGCCATTGATCGGCTTTACGCGGATGCAACTGGCTCCCCCCGAAGCGCAGCCCGCTTTACGCATCGAAACGCAGAAAAAAGCTGCATGAACGCACACACGACGCCTGAATCCGCCCGCTTGCCGGCTAAGGTGCAACTGCCAGGGCGAGACCCGTTCGTGGCGGTCAAATTTCTGCGCCAGAAGCGCCAGTTGGACATCCCCGACCGGAGCGGCAAGCGGCAGTCGATGAGCGTACTGGAAGCGCAGTTTGCGTTGCGGGTGCGCGTGGCAAAACTGCCGGAGCCGCAGCGGGAGTATCGCTTTGACGCTGATCGCCGTTGGAAGTTTGATTTTGCCTGGCCGGACTGGAAGATCGCCGTCGAATGCGAAGGCGGCATTTGGACGCAGGGGCGGCATACGCGGGCATTGGGCTTTGAGGCGGACTGCAGTAAGTACAACGCTGCGACAGTGCAGGGCTGGCGGGTGTTGCGCTTTACGGCAGGCATGGTCAAAAGCGGCGCGGCGGTCGAAACGT
This sequence comes from Candidatus Glomeribacter gigasporarum BEG34, assembly GCF_000227585.1. Lineage (GTDB taxonomy): Bacteria > Pseudomonadota > Gammaproteobacteria > Burkholderiales > Burkholderiaceae > Glomeribacter > Glomeribacter gigasporarum_B. Next base: position 8,097 of record NZ_CAFB01000051.1, read on the forward strand.
TGACGCAGGCAATTCAGCAGGCGGCGTGAGGGGCGAGCGATGCCTTATTTCTGGTCGAAAAACAGGAAGTTGGGAATGTTGGGGAGCGTGTATTCAGAAATACTGCGGGGAGATGACGGCGTGAGTCAGGCCCATAGCTTCAGTGCAACCAATAGCCCGGTTTGTGCCAGAGCAATGCCAAAGAACCATCTGAGCAACTCAAATTTCATGTTTGCTAATCGGGTATCGATGTCCTTGCGCAGATCGCCGATTTCATGGCGTAGCTCTGCGATGTCTTGCTTGGTGGCAACATCTGAAGAGTCATGCACTCTGCGCACGACAGCGGATATCGCCTTGGCTTGCGGCTCGTCAAAGCCAGCTTTTTCAAGGTCTTCAAATATTTGTAGCGTGTCGAACGCGGGAAGTGCCATAAATCAATTCTCCTTATCAAAAATTTTATCACAGCAGCCCTTGACGCCCTCTGAAGACGAGGCTTATATTGCCGCTCAGGTGCTAGAAACATCTGAAGCAGCGGTTAAGTCGCCCCGTCAGTCAGCGGCTTTTATTTCGCCTATGGGTTTTGCTCAATGGGCGGGAGTGCGGCTAATACAAGACCCGCAAGGGAAATACGCCCGCCGACTCGTTGCGGTTTTCAGCGCCTGCCCGCCCCCTGCTGAAAACAGGGGCTTAAGTCTCTCAACGAGGAGCAAAGCCATGTCGGCATCCGCTCAAGGTACGTCTGTACCATCCCTCTTTTCTTTTGAAGAAAAACCCCTCCGCGCCGTTGTGATTGATGGCGAACCGTGGTTCGTTGCGGCGGATGTTTGCAAAATACTTGAATTAGGCAATCCAACCAATGCTGTTGCCGTGCTCGATGAAGATGAACGCACCCTTACTTTAATTAAGGGTGCCAATAATCAAGAACGCCAAACTAATGTCATCAACGACTCTGGCCTGTACACGTTGACGCTGCGCTGCCGCGATGCGGTGAAAAAGGGTTCTCTGCCGCATCGATTCCGCAAGAAAGTGACCGCTGAAATTCTGCCTGCGATTCGGAAGACGGGGCGGTATGAAGCGACTTCACAGAGCAGCGATATCCGGATGCACCACAGCATAGCGCGGCTGGATATTGAGTTGTGCGCTGACCGCACCTTCACCATTCGCAAGACGGCCATCAATGAGTACACCGCCGCAGACATGCTCTGCGCAATGGCGCGTGCCACCGTCGAAATTGTAAGCAGAACCGATCTTCGGAGGGCTGCGCCTTGAGCGCTGGGCTGTACAAAGAGTTCGTGCTCCGTCATGGCGGCGTCTGGGCGGCCTTGATCGAGTTCGTGAAGACGCATGCCAAAGCCTGCGTCGATCAGGGCGCGCCGCTGCGGGTGATCGTCACTGCCGAGGAACGCAAGCGCAACGCGGAACAGAACCGCTACTACTGGAGTGCGGTATTGCAACACATCGCCGAGCATGCGGAAGTGGGCGGCAAACGCTACGATAAGGAGGTGTGGCATGAGTTCTTTGCGCGCCGGTTTGGCCTGTGCGATGAGGTGACGTTGCCGGATGGGGAGGTTGTGGTACGGCGCAAGTCCACCACGCAAATGACCGTTGGCGAGTTCTCCGATTACCTCCACGCGGTACAGGCGTATGCGGTGATGCGGTTAAGGGTGGAGTTTGAATGAGAGGAAATTTCCTAACTTCTGGTTTTTCTCCCTTGATTATGGTGTAAAAACCAGAAGTTTATTCATCAATGAGAGGAGAAGCATGCAACAGATTATCCATGTCGAAGAAACCGATGTCCGCCGTCGTTTAGCTGAATTGGGTCTTGAGTCTCAAGCATTACTTGAAGCCTTATGCAGAGGATATATGGCACTTATCTTATCCACTCCGAACTATCCGCCACTGTATGCTAGTTTTGCTGCTTGGGCCAATACCGTATGCACGCTGCGCGAGTATTTAACCCTTCAAGGATGGGATCGGCGCGATGAGAATAATTACTCTCTGATAGTCGATAAAAGAAAAGAGATGGCGATTGCTGTATCGACGGGTGATGAAGGAACGGGGCGGCCTGATATGAACCCTACGACAAAATCTTCCAAAGGGCCGAATACAGTGGATGCGGTGACAACCGATCAACTGCAACTGGAGTTACCTCTGGGGCTACCAGACAATCCAGTACCTGTGCAGCCTGTTCACCAGAAAAACCGTTGGGTAACGTGGATTTTTCTCGTTCATTGGGCGATGAATGAAATTCGCTGTGAACTATCACTACCTGTGTTAATAGGTGATACAGCGCGTCCCAGTCTATGGAAAGAGCGCATTCTCCTGAAGCCAGTACCTAAAGATTCGGCACTTAAGATTATCCCTTCCACTTTACCCTCGGATATCGAGGTTGAGATTAAACGTCGCGCATGATGACAGATGTTTTGTTTAATCCCTCTCGATTAACACTTGCGCGTAAGCGCCGCGGATTGACAATGCTTAAACTCGCCTCGCTGATTGGAGTTGAGTCGCGCTCGATATCGGCTTACGAAAAGGATGAGTTTAGGCCAGAAAATGATCGATTGGCCACACTTGCTAAGGTATTACGTTTTCCGAAGTCATTTTTCTTGGGTGACGATCTCGATGAACCGACGCCAGATGTTGCGAGTTTTCGGGCGCTCTCAAAGATGACGGCGGGCCAGCGGGATATGGCCCTGGGCGCAGGTGCGATTGCTTTGATGCTCAATCATTGGATTGAAGCACGGTTTGAGTTGCCATGCGCGGAATTGCTGGATTTAAGCCGTGAAGCTTCTCCAGAAGCGGCAGCGCAGACCTTACGCTATCTGTGGGGAATTGGCGAACTGCCGATCAAGAATGTTGTGCATTTGCTGGAATCGAAAGGGGTACGTGTTTTTTCTTTGTCACTGGATACAACAGATGTTGATGCTTTTTCTCTATGGCGACAGCGCACGCCTTTTATTTTTCTGAATACCCGAAAATCCGCAGAACATGCACGTTTTGACGCGGCTCATGAGCTGGGGCATCTGGTATTACATCGTCATGGCTCTCCGCAAGGTCGAGAAGCGGAAAAAGAGGCGGATACTTTCGCGTCGGCGTTTCTCATGCCGCGCGCCACCTTGCTGACTCAAGTCCCCCGCCTGACGGGTCTTTCACCCTTGATTCCGCTGAAAAAGTTTTGGGGTGTTTCGCTCGCCGCACTGGTTTACCGCTTACACAAAATTGGAGCACTCAGTCCGTGGCATTACCAGATGTTATATATGGAACTGTCATCACGCGGCTATCGTAAAAAAGAGCCTTACGAAGGGCAACGCGAAACCTCTCAGGTATTGCAAAAAGTGTTTGCAGCACTACGACACGAAGGCGTAACAAAAAAAGAGATGGCGTGTGATTTATGTATTCCAGTGGAAGAACTTGAACAACTGATCTTTGGACTTGCCATCACAAGCCTGGACGGTGCTGGAGAGGTCAGTAGACGCAGTCGCTCGCGAAACGTAACGCTTCGGATTGTCCATCCACAGAATGACACTTCGCAGTGAAAAGTTGCGCCATCTGATCGCCACTCTGCCGTGCATGTGCTGCGGCCAGGAAGGGCAAAACCAAGCCGCGCATGCCAACTTCCAGTCTTTTGGCAAGTGGATGGGGATTAAAGCGAGCGATGCGGCGCTGATGGCCCTGTGTGTGCGCTGCCATGCGGAGTTAGATCAAGGTCAGACGATGATGAAGGAAGAGCGGCGCAATGCGCAGTACGAATGGATAGCGAAGACGTGGGTGATGCTCGCGGAACAGGGGAAGGTTGCGGTATGACGATGGAAAGCCATCAGGCTAATCATTCAGGCATGCGCAGGTTGAGGCAAGGCAGGGCAACGGGGGATATGTGTAAGCACTTCAGCCAATGTGTCTTTAGCCATTTCTGTGTCGTATTGAACTTGACCACGCAGCCAATAACCCTCCGACAAGCCGAAATACCGGCACAGACGCAAATCCGTGTCAGCAGAAATGCCGCGCTTGCCATGCACGATTTCATTGATGCGGCGGGGCGGCACGTTAATTGCTTTGGCGAGCGCATATTGGCTGATTCCGAGGGGGCTTAAGAACTCTTCCAAAAGAATTTCACCCGGATGAACAGGTTTTAATTTGTGCATATCTTGCTCCTTCAATGGTAATCAACGATCTCAACGTCGAAGGCATTTCCATTTTTCCAGCGGAAACACACCCGCCATTGAGCATTAATACGGATGCTGTACTGCCCGACTCGATTCCCCTTGAGCAATTCCAGCCGATTGTTGGGGGGGATTCTCAGATCGTCTATACGGCTCGCCCACTCAAGCTGTGCAAGTTTACGCAGCGCAACGCGTTCGATATTGACGAACCGCGCAGTGCGTTTGCGCTGGAACAGGGATTGGGTGTCTGGGCATTTAAACGATTGAATCATTACCTGATGGTAACGGATTTCGTTAATAATGGAAAGCGTTATTAAGCGTGGGGAAATATGAAGCACGGTAGACACGAAATCCCCATTCCCTCCTGGGTCGATCACGAGATGCAGAATTGGGCGCGGTGGAGCTTGTCGGCGGAATATCCGGGGCGTCCGGACTGGCCGGGGCCAAGGATGGCGCGAGACCTGATCTCTCGTTTTTACCGCGCGCCGGATTGGGGCGATGATGTGCGCCCGCTGCCACCGAATGAAGCGCATGCGCAGAGGGTTGAGCAGGTAGTTCAGAAGCGGATGCAGCCGTTGGAGCGCCGGATTGTGGATGCCGAATATGTGCATCCGTGGGCGTCTGGACGTTGGCGCAATGGAAGGGTTGGCGCGGCGCGCCATCTGAAGCTATCCTTGAATTCATATGAAGCGATCTTATGTAGTGCTTGTCTTAAGGTTGAGCAGGCGTTCGGTCAATGAAATATGCGCAGGAGATTATCGATTTGATGGGTGCGTATCCAGGGCGGGAATTCCGGATGCGGGAGATCGTGAATTCCATTGCGGGGAAGAAGGCAAAGGTTGAAGAGCGCTACAAAATTAGAAAAGGGGTTTGCCGTGTGCTTCATCAATTAAGTACAGTGGGTTCAATTGCAATGATGAAACAAAAAGAACGTGGGGCGTCTGCCTGCTATGTCTGGAAAAAGTGAGACATGAACTCTTGAAAAGTGAGACATGAAGTCTCCAAAAGTGAGACAGAAACTGAGACAATATCGGCAGGACAATTGCGTCCACCGTATTTAGAAGCCCGCCTGGTGTTGAAACCGGCGGGCTTTTTATATTGATGGCTCTCCTGAAGTGAGTGGAATCCGTCTATCCCGTGTGCAGTGTGAAGGGTCGTGGATGACCCGGTGCGCGGCAAGCCCCGTCCTTCAGGCCGGGGAGGATGTCAAGGAATCGGGGGGGTTTTCCAACTATAAAAAAGGATGCGCGACCTCTCAATTGAGTATCGTCCGGTGGCCTCATTGCTGCCGTCGATACGCAATAGCCGCACACATAGCGATGCGCAGCGCCTCTTGCCAGCGTTGCGCGGCCATATGTGCGCGGACGGATGCAAGTTTGGTATTCATGAGTCTTGGCAAATAATGATTGAGTGCACCTTCAGCTTAGGCAGAGCGTGGTTGAATGCAAGGGTTTTAGATGGCGCGTCCTGCTTTTAAACCGACCGAAGAGCAACGTAAGCTGGTCGAGCAATTAGCCGCCTTTGGCGTACCCGTCGGCAGCATGTGCGTGATGGTGGTCGATGCGCGCGGCGGAGAAAACAGAGATGGGCTGGCGCGTGCAGACTTTGAGGCGCACCCGTAATGGCGGATTTGGCGGAAGTGGAGCAGGCGCTGGTGAAACTCATCAGCCAAGCGGCTTATCCGAACGGTGTCGATCAACCCTCTGTTGCAGGGTGCGATATTGCGGTCTTTCAGGGCTGGCCGAAATTTGAAGCGCTGAGCGCCGCGCTCGATGCCGGTCATGTGCAAATTTCGGTTTTTCCACGGCCCGATGAGCGGGTCACGGTACCTGTCTCTTCCACTTGGCAAACCCTTTCGATTCAGCCGCCGACACTCACGGCCACCGTCGAAGGCGAGAGGGTGAGGCTGGGCGGAACCGTGCAGGTTCCTCAGAGCGTTGCGCTCATTGTCGATGAAGACGATTTCGTCTATGCCGTTCAGGATGCCGATGCGGTGCAAGACATCGCCGCGGCGCTGGCAAAACGCATCCAGGCGAAACGGCCCGCGTCTTGTGCGGGTGCAGTGATCTCAATCCCCAATGCACGCCGGCTGATTGCGCGCGTGGGCACGATGGGCGCGTGTATACGGGCGCTACGCCGGCAACACACGACGTTCCAAATCACCGTGTGGTCGAAGCATCACGATCAACGGGATTGTGTGGCCGCGCAAATAGATACGGCCCTTGCGGCCCTGTGCCGTTTTCGGCTGCCGGACGGCACGACGGGCCTGCTGCGCTATCACCGCAGCGTCCAGAGCGACGAATGGCAGAAGCAGCGGCTTTACCGGCGCGATTTGTTTTATGAAGTGGCGTATGCAACGACCCAGACGCAGGAAACAGCGACGATTACCGTACCGCAATTAAAGGTGAGCGGTGGCCCTGCGCTGGATCGACAAGGCCCTGTAACGGTGATTAATCGCTAACTTTTAAGCACTCATTTTTTTATTCCAGAGCCGCTTTGCTTGACCGCAAGCGGCTTTTTTATTTAAGGAGGCATGAATGCCGATCAGTCAACAAGGCGCAATCAATAAGACCGCGCAGATCGTACCGGACGTGTATGTCCAGATCGTTGCGCCGCGTGTATTGCTGCTCAACGGCGTACCGACCAATATTCTGGGTATGGTGGGAACTGCGCAGTGGGGGCCGGTGAATGCGCCGGTCACGATTGGCAGCATGGCGGACTATGCGCGCCGTTTCGGTTCGATTCTCCCGCGTTTGCACGATCTGGGAACCGCCGTTGCTGCGGCAACGCTGCAAGGCGCAAACAACTTCCGCTGCGTGCGGGTCACAGATGGCACGGATACGGCGGCCTGGGCTGAACTATTGTCAGAGAAAGCGAACGGTACGCCTAAAAAGCCGAAGAAACCCAAAGCGCCCGAAGACGAGACGCCCATAGGCGATCATCCGCCTGGCGATGGCCCAACAGACGGCAATCCAGGCTATCCGCCGCGTGTTCTGGAGGATGCCACGGTTTGCCTTAGGCTGGAAAGCAAATACACCGGTTCACTCGGCAACCTCACGCAATTCACCTTAGCGCCAGGCAGCAAAAAAGGGACGTGGCGCGTCACCCTCTCGATGCCAGGCTTGATGCCCGAAGTCTTTGACAATCTGGCAGAGGGCGCAACTGGCAACGCGGTGTGGGTCGAGATGGCCAACGCGATCCATCAAGGGATTTCTGGCGTGCGCGGCCCGTCTGATCTGATTAAAGCAACCGCAGGCACAGGCAAAGATGCGCCGAAAGAGATCACGCTCACCTTCACGGGCGGTACAGATGGGGCGGAGAAAATCGACGGCGCAGCGCTACTTGGTCAAGACACTGGCTCGCGCACCGGCCTCTATGCGTTGCGCAGAACAGGCGCGAGTATTGCGATGCTCGCCGATTGCAGTGACTCCGCCACCTGGAGCGCGCAGGCCGCGTTCGGGTTGTCCGAAGGCGTCTATATGATCGCGACCGGCCCCGCCAGCGAGTCGATTGACCAGGCCATCCAGACGAAAGAAAACGCCGGAATCGATAGTTACGCAATCAAGCTCCTGTTCGGTGATTGGGTCTATTTCAACGATACGGTGAATGGCGAAACACGGCTGATTTCACCGCAAGGCTTTGTTGCAGGACGCTTATCCAGTTTATCGCCGGAACAGTCCAGTTTGAATAAACCGTTGTACGGCATGGTCGGTACGCAGCAGTCGATGCAGCATTTGACGTATTCGCAGGCGGAATTGCAGCAACTCGCACAGGCGGGCATCGACCTCATCACCAACCCCATTCCCGCAGGCCATTCATTCGGCGTGCGCATCGGCCATAACACCAGTAGCAATGCGGTGATCAATGGNGACAACTACACACGTTTGACCCATTACATTGTNTNGACACTGGAACAAAGGAATGGGGGAATACGTCGGCAAGCTGCACACGCTGGACGAACGCCGCAGTGCACAGGCAACGCTCATCGCCTTCCTCTCTAATATGGAACAGCAAGGCATGATTGGCGCGGTCAATGGCGGGCCGGCTTTTACCGTGCAGATCGACGACAAGAATAATCCGGACGAAAGCGTGGCGCTCGGCTATCTGCAAGCCGACGTGAAAGTCGTTTATCTGTCGGTCATCGAGAAATTTTTGATCAATGTCGAAGGCGGGCCGTCCGTGAGAATCGAACGGCGCAGCACGCAATCCCAATAACCCTGCCAGGAGTCATCCATGCCGATCAATGGCCTATCCGTCGGGCGTGATATCACGCTCGACCTGATTACCCCAAACGGGCCGCTGCGCCTGAACGTCATTACCAAATTCACCAGCAAGCCGGACGTGGTGGACGAAAAAATCAAGCCGCTCAATCGCGCCCCCATCCATTTGCGCTTTCCGGATGGCTGGTCAGGCTCGTTCGAAATTGAGCGCGACAGCGACGCGCTGGATCGCCACTTTGCGCGAGCCGAGGACGACTATTACCTGGGAGTGAACGAGTCGCCGTGCACGATTACAGAAACGATCATCGAGCCGAACGATGCGATTTCGCAATACCGCTATGAAGGCGTCTTGCTCAAGCTCGAAGACGCGGGCGAATGGGAAGATACGAAATCGGTGAAGCAAAAATTGTCCTTTGTCGCGTCACGGCGCAAGAAAGTGTCTTAAACCGTTCCTTCAAAATGCCCTGAACCCTCGTGTGTAAGGAATCACCATGTCTGAACCGATGAAACAAGCGAAAGTGACGTTGAACCCTTCCGAAGAAATCATCCAGGCCGCGCATGCCGAAATCACCGTACTTGATGCGCGCCATCGGGTCATTCGCCTGAAAAAGCCTGGCGTGCTCGCGCAATACCGCTTGATCGAACTCCTAGGCGAATCCGCCAAAAACGAAGTCTATATGGGGATGGTGCTCCCGCTGATCTTTGTCACGGCGATCAATGACGCGCCGGTCTATATGCCCGCGAGCAAAGCGCAGGTCGAAGCGCTGATCCAGCAACTGGATGAGGACGGCATCGCCGCCGTGATGCAGGGCGTGCAGGAATACTTTGGAAAGGCTGACCCAGAAGGGGACAAAGCCGCGCTAAAGAAGTAGCGCAGGCCGCGCCGATCAAAGAGTGTTTATGGCTGATCAAGAACGGCGTCCCGTTCGATGTCGCGTTTTCGCTGGATGACATTCACCGCGCCGCGTGGTCGATCATCTTCTCCGAGATGAACGGCGCAAAGTTCAACTGGAACACGATGGATTTTGAGGAACTGAAATGAAATCCTTTGGCAGTCTGGCCGCCTTTGCCGCGCATCTGGTCAAGTTAGAGGTGGATGTCGCCCGCGCTGCGCATCGCGGCCTGGAAAGCGCCGCGATTGCCGTTGAAAAAACGGCCAAAAACCAGTTTGGACACTATCCGCGCGCCATTGGCGACTTTGAGCAATGGCCGCCGCTGAAGGAAGCGACGAAAGCGGATCGGGTCAGACAAGGCTACTCGCCCGATGAGCCACTGTTGCGCTCAGGCGCGCTACGCGATTCCATCACGCACGAAGTGCGCGGGTTAGACGCGGTGATCGGCTCAGAGCATGAGGTGATGGTGCATCAGGAACTGGGGACGAGCACAATCCCGCCGCGTCCGGTACTCGGCCCGGCGGCGCTTAGAAACCGGCGCAAGATTCAACGAATGTTAGGACATGCAGCGGCCAGCGCCATTGCCGGTACAACGCAGCTTCCGAAGTATGACTTTGAAACTTGATCAGGCGGCCAAGGGCGTTAATTCGACCTGAAAATGAAGCCCATCCTGGTTGAGTTTTTCCTGAAGCGCTAAGCGGACAAACTGTTCAGGAGAATAGCCAAGTTTCTCCGCATAGGCGGCGGCCAGTTTTGGGCTTGGACATTTCCGGTGATGCTCCAGGTCACACAGATACTGTTTGCTGATGCTGAGCTTTTGCGCGAATGCCGTCACGGTCATCTCTTCCGCTTGACGGATTGCCGCAAGCAGATGACCAAGCCTGAGTTGCGCGCCCGTGATTTTTTCAAGCGCTTTGAGCGAGCGCTGCGTCATTGTGCTTTTAATAGTCATGCTTGTTGACCTCAACGATTTCGACACATTGGATATTTTGATGTTCATCAATGGTGTAAATGGCTCGATAGGCGCGGCTCAGACGAATCGAGCGTTGGCTCTGACGCTTGCCTTTTAAAGGTTCATCGTGATAGCCAGGAATTTTACGTGCTGCCATCAAACCGCGATGTCCGACGTCATCAATCCACGCTTGCAGCTTAATCGCAATGTGGAGCGGTACTTTCTTCAAGTCTTTAAGCGCTTGAGGTGACAGTGTGACGTTACAGATATCTTTCATGTTGATCAATGTACTCTAAATAAGAGTACTTTGCAAGCGCATTTCGTTTATGTTCGAAGCGTACAAAATCGGCATCCGCATCAGTCTGATCAACCACGCGGCATCGGGCTTACTCGGACTCTCCCGCCAGTTCATGCGTGCGGAGCAAAGCGCGCGGGAGCTGGAAGCGCGCATCCTGTCGATCAAGCATCAGGCGCTAAAAGGCGGACTATCGCTTGGCGTCGGGGTAGCGGGTTTGTCCCTGTTCAAAGGGCCGCTGAAGGATGCAATGGCCTATCAGAACCAACTCTCCAATCTGAACGTTTTGGGGATGAAACAGGCTGAAATCGCTGAAGTGGTGGGAAAAGCCTGGCAAGTGAGCCGCGATGTGGTGACATCAACCGCAACGGACAATCTCAAAGCGTATCGGGAATTGCGCAGCGCCTTCGGTGCAGGGCATGAGCATGAAGCGCTAAGTGTATTGCCACAGGTGCAGATGGCCTCCAGCATTCTGGAAGCGGTGTCCGGCCAGAAACAGGCGCATGTCGGCTTCGATATGGTCAAGGCGATTGAGATTGGCACAAAGGGGGCCATCAGCACGAATGCTATCCAGCGCCAGGCGGAAATGATGACGCAGGCGATTGTGGGTATGGGCGGCACCGTAACGGTATCGGATTTCCATCAGGCGCTGAAATATGCGCGCACCGCTGCGCCTTATCTGTCGGAAGAATTTAAATACAACTATCTGCCAACGCTGATCCAGGAAATGAAAAGCGGACGCGGCGGTAGCCAGGGCGGGGCATCGGGCGCGGGTAACATGATCGCCAGCCTGTACGGGATGATTGCGGACCGGATGATTCCGAAAGACCTGATGCAAAACTGGGTCGATGCAGGGCTGGTGAAACGCGGGATGATGGTGCCGAACAAGCCGCATACCGGCACGGCAAAGATTCTGCCAGGCGGGATCAAAGGGTCGGACGTATTCGCGCAAAACCCGCTCGCATGGGCCAATACATACGCCGCGCCCGCGATTCAGAGATTGATGCGAACAAAGCATCTATCGGAAGTCGATGCGTACTATGCGCTGACCAAAAACCGGATTGCTGCGTTCGGCTTGCAAACGCTGGTGAACAAGGCGCAGCAGTTTGAGCGGGATCGAATCTTGATCGAACGGGCGAGCGGCATCGACGCTTACCGGCAACTCACCAGGACGAATCCGCAATTGGCGACCCAGGCGCTGCACACGCAATGGAAAAATCTGAAGACCCAGGTCGGCATCGCGCCATTGCCTGAGACACTCGCCGGTCTGCACGGGCTGACCGAGACGCTGAAAAAACTGAATGCGTGGGCGGAAAAGAACACCGGCACCGTTAAGGGTCTCAGTATTGCTTTTACTGTGCTCTCCGGCGCGCTGGCGTTTCGCGACACGGTATTGCTATTAGCTGACGCCTTTCGGGTGCTTGGAGCAGCAATGCTCTGGAGCGGGCTGGGTGTCTTTAAAGGCGGTCGGGTGGGGGCTTCCATACTCGGCAAAGCGGCCAAATCCAGGCCAGTGCGTTTTATTGGGAAGCACCTGATTAAAGCGCCGCTGGCTTCTATCCTGAAGCCGTTTTCATGGGCGGGCGGCAAGTTCATCACATTATCCAGAGGTATCGCACGCGCAAGCGGCGCTTGGTTTGCGCGGGCAATGAAGGCCATCCGCACAAGCAAACCCGCCGCCCTGTTGGCTCAAGTGTTTTCAGGCGTATTTGGCAAGCTGCGTGGTGTATTCGGCAAGCTGCGTGGTGTATTCGGTGGCGTGCTGGGCCGTTTCATGATGCCTGCATTGACCTGGATTGGCCGCATTCTGATGATTGGACTACGGGCGATTCCGATCATTGGTTGGGTGGTGATGGCCGTCACGCTCGGCCTCTGGCTCTGGCGCAATTGGGATGTGATCTGGAAAAAAGTGAAAGCCATCGGAACTTGGGCCAGTAAAATGATTGTAGGCATCGGAACTTGGGCCAGTAAAATGATTGTAGGCGCATGGGTCTGGGTCAAAAAGAAAATCGGCCCTCTCTGGACTGTACTTAAAAGCGCGTTGGGCCGTGCATTGAAGACTTTTATCTGGTGGTTCCTCGATCAATGGCAATTTCTGTTCAACACGATCCTCTCTGGGATCAACAAAATTCTTCCCAAAGCGTGGGAACTCAAGCGACTCAGCTTTGCAGACCAGTACCGCGCGCGCCATTTGCCGGATAAACAGAGCCGGCATATTGCACCGCGCGCTGTTCAGACCGTGCAGGTGCATTCGGTGATCAATCTGAAAGATCAAGCGATTGCAAAGGTCGTCACCACGCATCAGGCGCGCGCGGCCAATCGGTCTGGCACAGGCGCATCCCTCTTTGACCCGACAATGGGCGTGCTTCCCATTGGCATGGCATGAACGGAACGCAATGAAAGCGGATACCACACTGACGCTGGGCGATTTTACATTTACCCGCCATGAAATCCCTGAAAAAATACAGATCGGCGGAGAACAGAAGCTTGCTGTGCATGTGTTGGTCGGTGGACAAAAGATCATTGATGCACTGGGGCGGGCCGATGCGCGGCTCGAATGGTCGGGCTTCCTGCTCGGCCCGCATGCACGGGAACGGTTTCGAAGTCTGGATGCGCTGCGCATTGCGGGCCAGCCAATCACATTGGCGTGGGGCGAATTTGCCTATCGGGTCGTGATCCAATCCTTTACTGCCGAATATGAGCGTGAAACACAACTACGCTATCGCATCGTTTGCGAAGTGCTGGAGGATACCTCCGCAACGGAAAACGTTGGAGCTACGAGATCGATTAAAGATGCGCTGGATGAGGATTCGTCAACTGCCCGGACTGAGGCGCTGAACATTGACGATGCGCCGCTGAGCGCCTTGCTGGATACGCTGGACAACGCCATTCGCACAACAACCCGAATTGCCAATGCAACCCAAAGTGCGATTGCCCGCATTCGCCAGCCGGTGGATGAGATTCTGGAGCGCACAGACATCCTGATGCACCAAACGAATCGCGCGCTTGCGGTGGCGAGCAGCGTTGGCGATCTCGGATTACGGCTGATCGAGCAGATTGAGGCACTGGCGCGGCTCACTGCGCTCTTGCGTCTGCGCGCGGCGATGGGACGGCTGCGCCACAACTTAGACGCCGTATTCATGCGCGGCAAAACGCTCACCATTGCCGGTGGCAACTTATATCGGATTGCGGCGGAAGAATATGGCAATGCGATGGACTGGACAGCGATTGCGCAGGCGAATGGATTAACCGACCCCAATCTCGAAGGCATCCAGACATTGATCATCCCTCCACGAACAGAAGCCTCAGATGGAGTGTTCAATGCTTAACCGTGCGCCTGAATCTATCCCTGCACCCCGCCCAGAAGCCCGCCAGCCGCGCGGGGCGGTGAAGCTCAATGGCAAGATCGTTCCAGGCTGGGATTCGCTGGAAGTTGGGAACAACGCCTATCGCAGTGCGGATACCTTCCGCGTCGTGTTTGCCGTATCGCAATTGCCAGAGTCGCGCAATGCGATGTGGTTCTCGGAACAAAAAAGCCTGGAAGTGGAGATTTTTGCCGGATTTCCAGAGGACGCGCAACATTTTACGCCCGAAGAATTGGAGCGCCTGATCGTCGGCCAGGCAGACGATGTGAATTTCAATCCGGTTGAAGGCACGATTGAACTGACTGGACGCGATTTTACGGCGCGCCTGATCGATACCAACACCAGTGAACACTTTGCAGACCAGACCGCGAGCCAGATTGCCACGCTGCTCGCGCAGCGGCGCGACTTAATGCCGGTGGTGACGGCCACCCATACGAAAGCAGGCGTTTATTATCAGCACGCGCATGCGAGCCTGACGCAGCAGCAAAGCGAATGGGAACTGCTGAGCTTTTTAGCGAATGTGGCGGACTTTCAGCTCTATGTGAGAGGAAAGGAACTGCATTTTGAGCCAAAACCTGAAGCACAGGCCACCCCTTATGTCATTGAGTGGAAAGCTGCCGATGCGCAACGCGGCTATTCCCTCTCAAACGTGATGAGTCTGAACTTCACCCGCAATCTAACGATTGCCCGTGATGTCGTCGTCAAAGTGCATAGCTGGAACAGCTCGCGCAAACAGTGCTTTATTGAATCGTTTCCAAAGGCGGGCAAATCGATTCAGCCTGGACAGGCGACTTCAGTCTATCCATACACGATTGCCGGACTTACGCCCGCCGAAGCACAAAAACGGGCGCAGAGCAAGTACCGGCAGATCATCGCGCACGAGATGCGGCTGGACGCGCGGCTGCCGGCGGATTCGGTACTGGACTGCGCGACGCCGATTGAAGTACGCGGCACCGGTACGAAGTTTAATCAACGCTATTACCCCGAAAGCATCACCCGCAGCTTAAGCGCTGAGGAAGGCTATCAGATGGAGGTTCAGGCGAAGAACCCGCACGCTGAACGGGAGGCGGCGCAATGAAATATTTAATGAATGCGTTTAAATCGGTCGCGCAACAAGCGACCCAAAGCCGTGCAGCAACACGGCACGGGATTGTCACGAGTTACGACCCTAAGACCTATGCGGTGAAAGTGCAGTTACAACCGGAAGGGGTTTTAACCGGCTGGATTCCGCTGAAATCCGCCTGGGTCGGCAACGGCTGGGGCCTGTTCTGTCCGCCGTCCATTGGCGACGCGATTGAGATCGACTTTCAGGAAGACGATGGCGGCAATGGCTGTGCGGGCTGGCGCTTCTATAACGCGGTTGAACGGCCCTTGCCGTGTCCATCCGGCGAATTCTGGCTGGTGCATCGGAAAGGCGCACAACTGAAATTCCGCAACGATGGCACGGTGGAATTACGGGCGACCCAAGACTTAAACATCCAGGCAAACAGTGACGTGCATCTGGATGTCAGCGGCACCCTACAAAGCCGCGCATCGCAGTGGAATCACAAAGGGCCGGTCAGCATCGACGGCGCTTTGCATGTGACTCAAGCGATTACCGGCCAAGGCGGGATGACGGTGAGCGGTGGCAGCGGCGCTGAAGTTGAGGGCAGCCTGCGGGTGAGGAACGGCGATGTCATTGCGGATGGCATCAGCCTCAAAGGCCATACGCACGGCGGCGTTGAGCCAGGCGGTGGACAAACAGGCGCGCCGCAATGAGGATTCAATCAGGAATGACAAGGTGACTCAATGACCAGTTTAAGTTTGGCATTGGCTGCCGTTGCAATGCGCGTCAACAATTCCAGTGATGGAACGCGCGAATCCGAGCCTTTCTCTAGTCGCGCAATCACTGGCTGTGTTGTTTTTGCTTTATAAGCGAGTTCCTTTTGTGTGAGCGTCGCTCTTTGCCTGAGTTGAAGAATGAGTTTTGCAATTTCGTTAATGAGGAGTTCACGTTGAAAATGCTGCTTAAATTCAGCATCTTGACATTCTTCCTCAATCACATCCGTCAAGGTAGTCGTTGGCATGATGAATCACCTCCAGCATTCGTTTTTCAGCAATGGCTAGTTCTTTAGCCGGTGCTTTTTGAGACTGTTTTTGATAGGCGTGCAGTAATACCAGCACTTCTTTCTGAAGCAGGACATAAAAAATGCGATACCCAACCGTTGCGCGGACTTTGATTTCCCACAGTTTGCCTTTAATTTGTCTGAGTTGAACGCGAGGACTATCCAATCCCATGTCCTCAATGCTTTTGAGACAGGCGAATACTTTGGCTCGATCCTGTACAGGCAAATGTTAAATGAAGTCCCGAACAGGCGTCCGCGCAGATTGGTAAAAAACAATCTTCATTGACTAGATAGTATACCCAATTGGATATCTATGGCAACAAACTCAATCAATACGCTGCACGATCTTGATCAAACGGTTGGCAGTGATCTATCCGCCAGCAGCACAGGCGATCTGATGACGGCAACGGGCACGCAGCGCAGCCAGCAGCGGGTGTTACGGCGCTTGCTGACCAGTCCAGGCGATTATGTCTTTCATCCGGCGTACGGTGCGGGATTGCCGAAGATGATTGGAAATATTACAGATGTCGCCCGCATTCGGGCGCTGATTCGCGCACAACTGCGCACAGAGGCATCGGTTGCGCATCACCCTGAACCCAGCATTGATATCAGGCCGCTGGCGGACGGGGTAGCCGTGTCCATTCAGTATGTCGATGCTACACAACAGCAACCCGTTTCGCTCTCTTTTACGGTGCAGCCCTAAATGGCGATCTCAACAAAAGACTTTGTAACACTGGTACGCGAACAGGCCGCCGCGATTCAAGGGGCTGCTCGCTCCCTGGTTGATCTGACGGTCGGCTCGATTCTGCGCGCGGTGATTGAAGCGAATGCGGCGGTGACACTCTGGCTGCAAGGCTTGATTCTGCATCTGTTGAAAACGACGCGCGCGGCGACTTCAACAGGCGCTGATCTGGATTCATGGGTCGAGGACTATGGTTTAAGCCGTCTGCCCGCCGTGGCTGCTACAGGATATGTCACCTTCTCGCGTTTTACGCCCACACAGCCCGCCCTGATTCCAGTAGGTGCGAAAGTCCAGACGGCAAATGGCGTCCAGCACTATGCGGTAGTCAAGGACGCCGATCATCCGGCGTGGGATGCGGAGGAGGCCGGCTATGTCCTTGCGCCGAATCTCGCCTCCATCACGTTGCCAGTGCAGGCGGAGCAGGCAGGCGCAGCGGGGAACGCCCGCATCGGCAGCATTGACACACTCGCTCAGGCAATGCCAGGCGTCGATACGGTCACGAATGAAGCCGCGTTAACGAACGGCACAGATGCAGAGTCTGATCCCGCATTGCGCAAGCGCTTTATTGCGTACATTGCCTCTTTATCCAAAGCGACGATGGATGCGGTCGGCTACGCGATTACCAGCGTAAAGCCCGGCCTCTCTTATGCGCTGGTTGAGAACCAGACGTATGAAGGTGATGAACAAAGGGGGTATTTCTATGTCGTCGTCGATGACGGCACGGGGATGCCGACCCAAACACTGATCGCAACGGTCTACACCGCGATTGAAGCAGTGCGCCCGCTTGCAGTGCACTTCAGCGTCTTTGCACCCGTCGTGGTCAAGGTGAAAGTGCAGATGAAGATTCAGACGGCGGGCGCTGATCATACGGCAACCGCTGCGCAGGTGGCCGCAGCGATTAAAAACACCCTCAATGCGCTTGGGCTCGGTGCAATGCTCCCCTATACACGGCTCGCGCAGATTGCGTATGACGCCTCGCCCGCAGTGACGAATGTATTTGCAGTGCAATTGAATGGGGCTACTGATGATCTGATCTCAACGCCGAAGCAGACGTTTAAAGCCGGTACGGTGATCGTCACCTGAAAAAGTCAAAAAGTATGCAGAGTGTAGTACAATGTATTACATTTAAAACTGGAGATAGGCCTATGGCGAGTCGTGTTGTTCAAGCCCGTGTGTCTGATGAAATCAGGGAGGCGGCAACCGCCATCATCAAAGCAACTGGGCTTTCGGTTTCCGATGTGGTGCGCGTCGTCCTAACTCGCATTGCGACAGAAAAAGCGCTCCCAATCGATTTTTTCCAGCCAAACGCAGAGACAGTACAAGCAATGCGTGAGGCGGAAGAAGGCAAACTTACGCGCACCACGCTTGACGGTATTAGAGCGATGATACGAGACGAGGGAGACAAACAAAAGCCTGCCAGGAAAGCGACCCGCAAGCATGCGTGACATTGACTATACCGGGGCATTCCGGCGCGACGTGAAGCGGGAGCAAAAAGGTCGGAACGGAAAGACGCTAGAGGCAGATTTAATGCCGGTACTCGAAGCCCTGGCGAATGATCAACTGCTTGCCGCGCGTTACAGAGATCATGCGCTAGCAGGCAATTGGAATGGCTCACGGGACTGTCATATCAAGCCCGATCTTGTTTGGATCTACCAGAAGCCTGACGATACTCAGCTCGTTCTTCTTCGGTTGGGTTCACACTCTGAATTGAAGCTTTGATGCATTGTAGGGGATCAAACGCCATGTTCAACCGCTTCAAATCACTTCTGCCGCGCTGGTTCGGTGATCAAACGCCGGTTCTGGATGCGCTGCTGCACGGCTTGGCGGCTACCGCGCGCCATGCACATCGGCTGATCGAATACGCGCGCCTGCAAACACGCCTCCAGACCGCAACGGGCGGCTGGCTGGACCTGATCGCGGCGGATTTCTTTGGGGATGCGCTCAAGCGCGGGCCAGACCAATCGGATGCCGCGTTCCGACAACGCATTCGGGCGCGTCTGTTTGGTGAGCGCGCGACCCGCGCCGGACTGATTCAGGCGTTGAACGATCTGACCGGACGCGAACCCCGTGTTTTTGAACCGCAACGAATAATGGACACAGGCTGCTATCGCGGGCCTGGACTGGCGTATGGTCTCAAAGGCGGCTACGGCTCCAGGCGCAGAGCTTACCAATGCTTTGTGACGGCTTACCGTCCGCGCATCGCGGGACTGCCCTTTGTGGCGGGCTACCGGATTCCGTGCGGTGCCTATAAAACGCCCTCGCGCGCCGCCTATGCCAGGCGCAGAGGACTCACCGATGCGGATATCGTGGACGCGGTCAATCATGTGAAACCCGTTGGCACCACTGTCTGGATTCGATTCCGTTGAGGTTGAACGGAACCGAGGAATAGAGATTTTAAACTGAAGCTTTGAAGCCCGCCTCGTGCGGGCTTTTTTATTGGAGAGTCTATATGGACAGAGTGATCGTCTACGAAGGGGAAATCCCCTACGAAGAAGACCTGCTGCAAACCAACCGCTTTGCGATGGTCAGTATTGCCAAGCTCGCGCAGGCGATTCTGGGAACGAATACGCTGGTCAACGGGCTGGCCTGCACGCCGACTGCGCCGGCTTCAATGGAAGTGCAAGTCGCCCCAGGCGAAATCTACAGCCTGCAAAATCTGGACGAGTCCGCGTATTCCTCCCTGCCTGCCGACATCGATCATCCGATCCTGAAGCAGGGCCTGATGCTGGATGCGGGCCTGTTCGCCTGCTCTGCGCCTGCAACGTCAGGCCACAGCATCGACTATCTGGTACAGGCCGCCTATCTAGATGTGGATGCCGAGCCCGCTGTATTGCCGTACTACGACACGAATCACCCCGATCATCCGTATTCCGGCCCGAACAACAGCGGCGAGGCGCAAGCGACCGTGCGCAAAGGCATCTGCCATGTGTCCATTAAGGCGGGCGTTGCAGCGCAGAGCGGGCAACAGCGCCCGCCCGCGCCCGATGCGGGTTCTACCGGCCTATACCTGATCACCGTCGCGCACGGTCAAACCACGATCACCGAACAGGATATCCGCCTCACTCCCGATGCGCCATTCATCACCGAGACGCTGACCCAGAAAATCAGCCATGCAGACGTGGATAAGCGTTACGCACACAAAGCGACCACGCTTGCCGGCTACGGCATTACCGATGCGGTCAATGTCGAAGAGAAAGGCCAGCCGGAGGGCGTGGCGACACTGAACGCGCAAGGCCATGTCCCCACCGAACAGTTACCCCGCTCAGCCGGTGCGGTGAACCTGCTGATCAATGGCGATTTCACAATCAATCAGCGCGGTTATCGCATGGGCAGCTTGCTCTCGTCGTACATATATGGATTCGACCGCTGGAAGGCGGGGGGACGCGACACGTACCTGAACTGGCCGACAAATGGGCTCACTGGCGTGCACATCACGCGCGGAACCCTCGAGCAGATAGTGGAGGCTGAAAGTATCGACGGAGGGTCTTACACCCTCTCCTGGCGCGGCGACGCGCGCGCGTGCTTCAATGGGGGCCCTTGGAGCGAGAGTCCGATCACCGTGGAACGACTGCCCTTCGGCCAACCCATCAGAGTGGATTTCGCCGGAGGCACGGTGGGACGCGTCAAGCTGGAGCCCGGCGTCATCGCCACCCCCTGGGCGAGGCGCCTGTTCGCGGACGAATTGCAGCTGTGCCAGCGCTATTACGAGAAAAGCTACCGGCCGTTCACAGCGCCTGGCGCTGTGGAATATAACGCTGGCAATCCAAATGCCATCCTCTTACAGGGTTTGGGGTTTCTGTTTGGCGTACCGTTCAAAGTCACCAAGCGCGTACCGCCCGCGGTTACCATTTACCGTCCGAGCACTGGCTCCGCCGGATGGATAGAGAGAGCGAATGAGGTCGACCCCCTTCTCGTGATACACCTGGAATCGTCCGAAAATGGGATTGGCCTCATTATCTTGAACCGCGGCCCAGACAGGAACGACCTTTATCAATACCAATGGAGCGCCGATGCAGAACTCTAAGACGGAAAGGAGAAACCCAATGCCCCGTTACCGCCTGACACCCGACCCCGATGTGATGATTCGCCTGGCCCCCGATTGGGCGGTGATTCCGCGCGGTCATCGCTGGTGGGACGACTACGAAGCCTGGCTGCGCGAGGGCCATACGCCTGAGCCTGCGGAACCCAACCCGCCTTACCGACCAGTGCCGCCCGATAAAACGGAATAAAACCTCGCCCTTCAAAAGCGAAAACCCCGCTCTGCTGACCACAGGCGGGGTTTTCTGTTTCTAACCCTCTGAGATAGACAGAAGGAAGAACATGTGATTGATTTTAGCAAAGTGATTCACGCCATGAAAGAACTGCCGCCGCTCCGATTTCTGGCCATATGGCTTTGGCTTGTGCTCCTGGCCGCAGCGCCTGTTTTGTTCGGCATTGCAAAGATTGTTGCTGCTACGAAGGGATACAAATGATGAAACTCTTTTTGAAGCATCCATCGATTCGCATCGCCTATTACGCAGGGCTGGGCGTGCTTTATGGCTTTGCGTTGCCCGCGCTTATCCATGCGGTTCGGGGACTGTTTCTACATGGATAGCCGCATGCAATCAGGCGTGAACAGCAGCATAAAAGGGTTCAATCTGCAAGCGATCATGCTGCTCTGCCTGCCATAAATCATAATCTGTTTGCATGCCAAGCCACATCTGCGCGCTGGCGCCAAGCGCCGCTTCAAGGCGCAATGCCATATCGACAGAAATACCCGCGCTACCGTTCAGAATGCGTGATAACGCGGTGCGCGTGATGCGCAGACGAGAGGCGGCGTCTGTCACTGTGAGACCGTCAAGATATTCTCGCAGGACTTTTCCAGGATGCGGAGGATTGAACATACGAGGCATTGTCACGCTCCGGTTAGTGGTAGTCCTGATAATCGACCAGGATAACGTCTTGAGCGTCAAATTTGAAAGTGAGCCGCCAATTGCCGTTGACTGAAATCGACCAGTGACCGCTCATCTCTTGATTTTTCGGATTTTTTCCTTTTAAAAGGTGGAGTTTCCAACCAGGCGCATTCATATCACTGGGTTTTATTGCGCGATTCAACGCCGCCAATTGAACTTTCAGACGGGCGGCATGCTGTGCCTGAATTCCGGCTGTTGAACCCGTCTCAAAGAATCGCCGAATGCCCTTGTGCCGGAAACTTTTGATCATTTGAGAGCGTATAGCAACGCTACACTTTTTGCAACTTCCCACCGCCTCAAGGCGGTTTTTTTACATCTGCCGCTCTTAAGCGGCTTTTTATTTTCGGAGTGCATGATGCAAACAACGGATGCCGTTGTCGAAGCCGCTCAGGTAGCGCCTGCCGCCTCTATCGCTGTGATGTCCTTTTGGGATTACGGTGTTTCTGACTGGGCTTATCTCGTCTTCCTGATCTATACGATTGTATTGATCATCCATTTTGTCTGGGTAAAGCTTGTGCGTCCCTGGAAACGTCTGCGTCGTATGCGCCGCGCACGAGGTGCATCAGATGTCTTTTAAGCACAAACTGGCGCTTGCCCTGGGCGCTGGAACCACAACAATCGCGACGCTGGTGATCACGTACTTTGAAGGCGACCGGCATCGCGCCTATCTGGACGGCCCCGGCGTTCCCACGATCTGCTACGGCCATACGCGAGGCGTAGCGCTGGGTCAAACCGTTGACCATCCAGCATGCGAGCGGCTGCTGCGGCAAGATTTAACCGAAGCCCTGGCTGCCGTAGATCGGCGCGTGAGCGTCCCTTTACCCGAACCCCGCCGCGCAGCGCTCGCCTCTTTCGTGCATAACTTTGGAGAAATGAAATTCGCCCGCTCTACGCTCTTACGCCGCATCAATGCGGGCGAAGGCGCGCGCGCATGCAGCGAACTCTCCCGCTGGATTTACGGCAAAGACAACGCCAGCCACGGCAGAAAACGCATTCAGCCTGGCCTGGTCAAACGCCGCAAGATCGAGCGGCAGTTATGCGAGATGCAGACATGAACCTGTGTGAGCAGCAAAGAATAAAGCCGCTCTGAACTTAAAAAGCAAAGGCCCTGTACTGCTTGAACAGTCAGGGCCTTTTGTTTTAACCCCTTGCCACACCAAGGAGCAAAACTTCAGTGAAGTATAGCAAAAGTACGTTGCGCATGACACTTAAAAACCTCCAATTGGAGGGCTGGCTGAGTCCGTGGCTCCGGTTTTGCATCGGTTTCACCATTCTACTAGGCGGACTCTCCATGCTCGCTTTAGCTGCCGCTCCGCTTGTCAAGATCATCCGTTGGTGGTGATGCGATGAACATCACCGGTCAACTGGATTCAGAGGGCGCAAAGCAATTTGCCGCGCGCATCGGGATGGCCTATGTCATTGCGGCCATCGGCGCAGCCTGTGGCGGCATCGCGACGCTTATCTGGGCCGTGCATGCGTGGTGGAGATGAAGATGCTTGAACTCATTGATCGCTCTCCCAGACTTCAGCGCATGGTTTGGACGCTCATCCTCATCCTGCTTATCCACGTCTGCATGCCCCTACTCATCCGCTGGCTCACGAATGAATACCCTAATCCGTTTTCTATTCGGCGCTCGCTTGCCTATTGCTGCCTGCCTGATCAGCGCGCTTCTGGCAGGCGCTGCCGTCTGGAAATTCCAGGCTATGCGCTATGAAGCACGGCTTGCGCGCGCTCAGGCAGCGCTTGTCTCCTATCGGGCCAAAATCGCTTCAGCGAACGCCCGACTTGAGAAAGCGCAGGCTAGAGTCGTCACGCGCGTTGAAGTGCGTTACCGTGACCGAATCCGAGTCATTAAGGAAAAAGGCGACGCCATCATCAAGGAGGTGCCCGTTTATGTGTCTTCAGAAGATAGCGCCCGCTTTGGCGTTAACATTGGTTTCGTGCGCAGCTACAACGCCGCATTCTCCGGTATCGCTCCCAGCCCCCCCGCCGAGTCTGACCGAGAACCCGCCGGCATTCCGCTTACTGAGATTGCCGAAACCAACGCCTTCAACGCCCGAATCTGCCGACAATGGAAAGAACAGGCGTTAGGGTGGCGGGACTTCTACCGGCAGTTGAAAGAGGCGCATTTGCAAGAGAGCAAGAGCGATCAGTCAACATCACTTGATTTCTATGTCAACATGTGAGTGGTTGATGTTGACATCGCGGCTTATTTTGCAGTGCACTTAACCGTTTTCACTGTAAGGCAATGTGGAGAATGTGATGATGTCACTGAGCGAATCGTCGAACTGCTGAGTTAATCGTTCAGCAATGGCTCAATCCGCTTCCACGAGCTTTTGCATGGACGGGCAGCATACCAGAAATGAGTATGTTAGAGCATTATCCACGATAGAAATCTTTGCGCACGAATCGCGCCGCACATGGAAAACACAATCTCTGCTGCGACGGCTTGCCGAGCCAGCAACTGAGCAACGAGAGAAACTAGAGCATGCTGCTCATAGAGCGTTTTATCCATCTTCCTGACGCGTATCGATTGCGTTTACCCATCCGTTAATTTTTAAGCTGCGTGCGGAAATAGTCCTGCATCGCTTTGTGCTCAATCTTTGCTCCGACTCCGACTTCATTAAACGCTTGTACCCAAGGCCCCTCTTGATGCGTGATATCGCGCAGCATCCACGCGGAATATTGGCCGTACACCTGGTATACCTCATCCAGGAGTTCACACGTCTCACGATCAAAAATGTCTAGATCAAAATCGACGGGCCGAGGGAGAGCGCCCGCGCCGTATTGCTTATAGGCATGATAAAGCCCAGGAATCACCGGCCCGTGTGTCCATGCTTCAATCGCGTTCTCGAATAAGGGGCGGCTAAACAACGCCAGATGAAACCCCTGCGCATAGTAAACCAGCTTCTGAAGCTTCAGATTGGATAAAGCGTCACCGACCTCTTCTTCTACCAGCGTCAAAAAA
>NZ_CAFB01000050.1 GCF_000227585.1 Candidatus Glomeribacter gigasporarum BEG34
CATTACCGCGCAAGGTGATTATGTGGAAGGCGATGTGGCGGTGTTCCTGAAAGATTTACCCTATCCGGTTGTCATCAAAATGGTCGCCGGCCAGCGCGAGACGGACTACCGTCTCGATCTCCGGATTCCGAAAACCGGGCCGAACGCGCAGCCGGCAATCACCACGGAGACCGCGATTGGCCTGCCGAGCGCCACGCTGCAATCGCTGCTGGAGGGGATTGAACCGCCGCAGGCGAAACCGATCCGCATCCGGAATGCGCCGGCGAATATGAAAGCCTGGCTGATCGGCAATGCGCCTGCGTCCCGTATCGTGCTGCGCACTTCGCTATTTTTGAACAATCCCGCGTACTATGGATCGCTGACATCCGCGGATGGCACGCATGTGTACGAAATTCCTCAAACGCCAGTGGTCACAGTCAGTGAAAACGGCGCGCTGCGCAACCTCTTTTTAGACTGGGAATAACGATGTCTAAAATGCGCGCGGGGTTTTCACGTCAGATTAAGGTCATCGTCATCATGGCGCTGCTGGCCGTGACAGGCGCGATCCTGAGCGTATTCTGGCTGACCCGCCGCCATGCGGCGAATGCGCACGTCGAGGTGCCGGGCATCGACGCACAGGGCGGCGTATCGAGTCCAGAGACGCCGTACTATGCGCAAACGCTTCAATCGGTCAATCGCCAAAAACTCGCACAGGCGCAACGCGCGCAGGGTTCTTTCGTCCCGGCGTTGTCCGAGCGCACAGGGTCCAAGCCTCCAGACCTGGAACTGAAACCACTGGAACAATCGCTTGAACAACGCGCTCAGCCTGTCGATGATGGCGCGCAGACGGACGCCCAGCTGCGCACCTTACCGCCGCTGCCTGCGCCCTCGCCGGGCGTAGACAAACAGGTCGAAGCGCTGGTCGCGGCTTGGGATCATCCGCCCCAATCCCAGAAAATACTGGGCATCCAAACGCTTGAATCAACCGCAGAAAGGGAGAATGCGCCACCCGCTGCGCATGGGCCAGCGGGCCGGTCGACAACATCTGCACTGGCCTCGACGGATCTCCAGCCCCTCATTCATGCAACCGATCAATATGGCGCGCATCTGGAAAATGCCATCGATACCGATGCGCCGTCCGAGGTATTTGCCGTCCTGGATCAAGGCCCGTGCAAAGGCGCGCAATTGATCGGCAGCAGCCAACTCACGCATGAAGCCTTGAGCGTGACGTTCACGGCCATGCACTGCAAGGATAAGACATATGCGATCCAGGCGATGGCATTGAACGATCAAACGCTGGGCCGCGCATTGCCTGCGGATGTTGACCACCGCTACGGCCAACGGATTGTGACGCCCGCCATTCTGGGCGCGCTCGGCGCAGCGGGCGCGGTGTACGGCAACGCAGGCAAAACCATCCTCCACTCGCCTTTGGGCGGATATACCGAGCAGACGGATGCGAATCCTTCCATCCGGCAAATTGGCGGCGCGGCTGCCGCCGCAGGACTTTCAGGTGTGCAGAATGCGCTCGCTCAACAAGCCGCCTCAATTCCTCCGATCCGTGCCCGCGTGCGCGCGGGGACGGCCATCCTCGTGAAATTCAAGGCCGATGTCATACCAGACAAATCGTAAAATGCGTATCTTAATGCGCATTCCGACTTAATATGATGTATGATGCGTATGATCATGCGCAAACCTCTCATCGATGACCCAATTACGAATGTGGAGCGCGTGGCGGTCGAGCTTCGCACGCTCCGCCGTGCGCGTAACATCACTCAACAAACCTTGGCGGACCGTGCACAGGTCGCGCGCCGTACACTCACCCATGCGGAGAGCGCTCAAAACGTGGGCATTCAGGAATGGTGCCGCATCGCGAATGCGCTGGGTTATGAACTGACTTTAAGACCCCAGAATACCGTCGTGTTCGAAGAACTCCCGGATGTGTTCAAGGAAGAGGAATGAATACATCGCCGTCTTTTGATATTGCACAATTCTTCAATCGAATCCGTCAACTTGAGATCCACACCCCTCAAGGTTTGAGCGGTCTACTGACGAAAGACAAGCGTAAAACCTATCCAACCCGCGCAGAACTGGTCCAATATGGGCAACGCTCGGGATATGCCGGGGATGAGGCTTCTGCCGTCCTGGATCGTATCGAGAACGCCTATGCCACCGTGACGGTCCGATGCGAAAAAGATGCCCGATACCAGAACGATCCCTTGCTTTCCGGCATTCGTCAAGCGGTGGAACGCCCTGCATTGAAAGCGCATCAAGCCCCCAGGCTGGGTTGAACAGCGCGATTGCTGAGGGCATGCAGCCGTTTTGCACTCCACTGACTCCTTTGAATGTAAGGTAAGCGCTCAATTTTCTGCACCTGGCTTATTGCAGGTTGGAGGCGGAGTATGGGTGTCCACCCAAATTTGGATTGGCCCCATAAAGCTGATCACTTTATGAGGGCCGCAGGGAGGAATCGCATGCAAACAGGTAAGTGAAGTACCCGGGAAAAGACAGGATTCTCTCTGCTTTTTATGGGGTGATGATGGGCGCCTGCGGGCCAAGGTGGCGCTTGGGGGCGTTTTCGGGTGGGCGCTTATCCTTTTCGCTCTGCCAATCCACCCTGCAACCACTCAGCCAGCTTCGACCATCGCCGTTCACCATGCTGTCCTTTAACGGCAATGGCCAATGCGCGCTTCTGTCCAACCAGCACGACGAAACGCTTGCCGCGCGTAATGCCGGTATAAATCAGATTGCGTCTGAGCGTCGAATAATGCTGAGTGCACAGTGGGATAATAACCGCTGGATATTCCGAGCCTTGGGATTTGTGAATCGTGGTGGCGTAGCACAGCGTCAACTCATCCGGTTCGCCGAAGCGATAAGTGACCACGCGCCCGTCAAAGACGACGGACAGTTCCTGCTCGTCAGCGTCGATCTGAGTTACCAGGCCGATGTCGCCGTTATACACGTACTAGTCGTAGTTATTCTCAGTCTGCATCACTTTGTTGCCGATGCTGAAACGCGCGCCAAATTTCTCGACGCTGGATTCGTTCGGCGGATTCAACGCACCTTGCAACAAAACGTTGAGATTGCGCATGCCGGTGATGCTGCGATTCATCGGACACAGCACCTGAATATCGCGCACTGGCTCCAGTTGGAATTTTTGAGGCAGCCGCGTCTTCACCAGTTTTACAATCTTCTGGGCGATGGCTTCCGGCATACCCACTGAAACAAAATAAAAAATCCGACGCTTCGCCCTTGACCTTCAAGCGCAACACGCAAAAACCCGTATCCGCATTGTGAAAGGTCACGCGCTCGACAAGTCCCGCCAGACGCTCTAATGCTGGCTTGGGCGCACCAGGTTGTGAGGACATAAAAAACAGAGGCTTGAGAAACAAAAACGCGGCATGAGCATACTTTGGATGCCCGCCTGGCTTGATAAACAAGACCTTGAGCGCCGCTTATCCATTCACTCTGTATAAAATAGCGCAGCCTTGATTTTGATTTTCAAATCAATGGGAGAAACCCGTGGAGAAAATAGCAGACAATTATCGCAGGCCGCATTTTCGTTTTTCACCTGAACCAGAGGGTGAGCTGGAAGGTGATTTTGGTATCCAGCAGGTACGCGAAACGCCGGAGCCTATTGAAAATTAGGCCAGCAGGACAGGATACAACCCTTATTCATCGATGGAAAAACCCATGTTGAATGGCCGGCTCTGAGCGATGTGCTTAAACGCGATGTCGCGACATTGACATGGAACGGCCAGAAACCCACGAATTGAAATACATGCACTTCTCAGTGGCGGTGTCAAAATCCAGACGGATGCCGATTTTCAGCGCATGCAATATCAAAGGGGCGGCAGCGAAAACTACATTCTGGCTCACACCCAATACGGCCACATGCGATTGTGCGTCTTCACGGGCTCCGTTTTTCAGGCAAATGCTTGATCCCGTTCAATTCAAAGCCGAGGTACTGTTCGAATCACCGAATCATGTCTGCTTTCTAATGTGCATCCCAAAATCACAGGAATCCGGTCGAGCAATGCTTCGTCCATATGCATATGATGTAGACAGGAATTCAGATAATCCCGATCATGATGGATCATCTCAATAGCGCCACGATAGGCTTTGTCTACGCTCTGGCCATACGCGTTTCTTGCTTTTTCCCAAGACTGGGCTGGAATATTCCCCCATTGGTCGATCATCATCGCCAGGTCGATGATGTCACGGCTCAGCACGGATCTGTCATCGCCGCGATTTGTATTTGCCAGTCATTTCGTGGCATACATATCTTCTTTGGACAGTATCGGTACACCCAGAATTGGGTGAAGTCTGCCCTGGATATCCAGATGACTTTCTGAAAAAAATTCGACCTTGATCGGCTGCTGATCTATTTCAAGAATGGTTCGGATCGCATCACGATCTGCCCGAACTTCTCGCCGATGGAGAACCGGTTCCCACAATAAATCTCCAAGCCCCTGTTGAGTGACGATATTACGCAATAAGCGATAGCCTTCTCTGGAAGAATATAGAAAATCAATATCCAATGATTCACGATATTCGCCCAGTAAAAGGACAATAGCCGTCCCTCCTCCGAAGAAACAGCGTGCCTCCTGGAGTAATGGGCGATTGAAGGCATGAAGCAGTTTTGCAATCCGCTGATGATGAGGCCGGTTAAACATTCATCCGTCCGCCACCCAAATCCTGAACAAGACGTTCGATCAGCGCCTTTTCGTTCTCGTCCAGGCGGGCTTGATCCACAAATCGCCAATTTCTTTCGTAGATCGCGAGCGCTTCACGTTCATCGACCATGCCGTCATCGCACCGGTTCCATGTAATCAGTCGCAACTGCGGGAAGTCAGCGAGTCGTATCATATTTGTTTTTTGATCCATTTCAACTTGATGAATATCCACTTTTTATTTTAGCGCTGTTTAATGTCATGCAGCACACGCCCTTTCCATTGGATGACGATACTGGGCGATCAGCTCATCCGCGATTGAATCGAGAATATTTTCATCCTCCCTGGCACCTTGTTCAGCGCGCCGCATTTCAATGGCAGGTACTGCGGTGCCGCCTGGAAAGGCGCGCGCGAGGATTTTTCGGGCTGCCGCGGGCGGCAGGCGTTGATACAGCCGCCGCCGCAAGCCGACATCCTGATTCGTGGTTGAGAAGGCCCACAGTTCCATTGCGCTCGGCGCGGATGCTTTCGGCTTTCTGGGCGTGTTGTTCTGCTTCGGAAGGAAAGACGGCTGTTGGATGACCGGTCTCATCCGGGAGAATGGCCGCGCCTTGAGCGTTGGCACTCAGCAACGCGCGGTGCGGCTCAGGGGTAATCTCGACGGCGGCTTGCGGAATCACCGTGTGAATGTCGCTGTCATAAAAGCCGCTGAAAGCGGCGTAATAGAGCGTCATGCGCCTGTCTTAAGTCAGTCGCCGAGGGCGAGCCAGAAAAGCCCTTCCCCCAAAAGGCGTAGAAGTCATAGTTCGAGTCTTGAGTACACATCGCCAGTGAATTGTTTTTCCAACAATGCGAGCCGGCGAGGGCCAGCACCCGGTTGGGAAACGTGATGGGGTAATACACGCTGCCTCCACCCTATCTGCTATGGATGGCATCGCCCCACTGCAGAATCAGTCCACTCGGCAATTTCTGATCACCGTATCTGCGCTCAGGAAAGTCAGAAATGGCATCGGGCGCCAGTTTCTCTTTCGTCACCGATGGGTTGGCCAGGTTGTCTGTCCAGACGGCTCGATCACCCAATTTTTCATGCCGGACCGCGCCATCTGCCAGATGATCGGACTGCACCGCCCACTGTATGATTTTCTCTGGCGTGACCGCTTCATCTTCCAGCGTGCGGATACTGACCGCAAAATCCGCGATTTTGGGTTCGGTTACCGAGCCATCGGCGGGAATCGCTGATTTCTGCGCGGCCTCCAATTGCTGTTTCGTCACCGCGTGCAGCGGTTCGGTCGCATCGCCCGCCAGCGTAAGCGGCCCGGGCATGCGCATCGCCTGCTTTGGACACGCGGGTCTGCATCTCCGCCTGACTCGCGTAATAGGCGGCGTTTTGTCCGCCGAGCTGCTCCGCATTCAGGTTCTGGTTGATCTTTCCGTTGCTGATGGGAATCTGCTCGGCCTGGTTACCCGCTGTTCGCCCTGCCAGTTGCTCAACGTTCATCTGGTAGCGTTTCGCCAGCGACTGCCAGGCTGCGCCATCAAAGTGCTCGAAGCGTTTGTTCGCCTCACTCCAGCGTTTCACGCCCACCGGCGTATGGTCGGGGGTCGCGTCTTCCAGCCAGCGGGCGAGCAAGGCCACCTGCCCCCGCAGCACGCGCAGCACCGCTGCATAATGGTCTTGTAATTCAGGCTTTTTAAAATCCATTTATACCCCTCTGGCCATCCATGAAAAAGGGCCGCTGATTCGACGGCCCCGAATGTCGTAGAGCAACACGTAGAACCCTTTCGGATAGGGTTCATCCTTGAAATCGACCACCGCATAAGTCGGTGCTCTGAGCATCGGCTGCACATTCGGCGCGCCCTGGACATCGATGAAGGTGAGATTGAACGCCACCCACGCGCCGTGCGGCTCATCGGCGTGCGCCTGGCCCTTGCCCGAATCGACCTTGTGCTTGACCGCGAGCTTGAGATTCAGATCGCTGATCTGGATCAGGCTGTGTGCATCGCTCGCCGCGAAATCGTAATGAATCTTGACGTACCGGAACTCGGCGGCGAAGGTCTGCGCCTGGCCGGGAGCGTCCCGCCAGGGATCGTCTTCTGTGGCGCGCACCGAAATAGTAGGCGTCACCGGAACCTGGCCGAACAGCGCATGGGACGACAGCGTCGCGCTTACCGTAGTGGCGGGCTGCACTGCGCCATAGTCGAGGACTTCTTCATAGCTTGCCGTTTGCGCGGCCGGTTCAAAGTAACGCGGGAAACCGGCGTCGATTTGATCTTGCGGACTGGACCAGCCTCGGCTTTCAAAATGCTGCTGCCAGCTTTCCTCAGAAATCGGGGCGTAGAGCTGCTGGTCCTCCAGATAAATGTGACTGAGCGTTGCGTCCGCAAAATCGCTGTGAGTGTCATAGCGCAGCACATAGTCGGGCGGCTGACTCATCGTCGCGTTGACGCTGGCCGGTTCGCCCAGATTCCCCGCGCTATCGATCCCGGCAATCCAATAGGTATAGGTGCCCGCCGCCTGCACAAAGAAGGTGGTGAACCGGCCGTTGCCTGCGGTTCCTACGGGCTCGGAGACGGCCCAGCTCGCGCCGACCCGTATCTCATAGTGCTCAATCGGCAAGCTCGCCTCGGCCTTCGACCAGCGCAGCAGGATATTGTTGTCGATCACCTCGGCGCGGATCGTCACCGCTGAAGGCGGTTGAACCACGACCGTCACACTCGCAGGCGCGCCCTCATTGCCGGCCACATCGACTGGCGCGACCCAATAGGTGCGCGCGCCGCCAAAAGTCACTTTCTCCTGAAATTGGGTGGAAAGCGGCGCAGCGATGGCAGTGCCATTCGCCCAGTCACCCCCATAGCGCAGCGCATAATGCCGGATCGCAAAAGGCCCCTCTGCAGGCGTCCAGGTCAGCACGATGTTTTCACCGACGAGGGCGGCCTGCAGTTCGGCCACTTTTGGCGGGGTAATGGTGAACACCAATATTGCGTCTTCCCCCGACATCAGCCCCACCGCATTGACCGCCTTGATGCGAAAGAGATGTTCCCCTGCCGCGAGCGCCGGCAGTTTCAACACGGTGCCCTGAATCGACCCGACCGGCTTTGCGTCTTCCCACTGTGCGCCGCCCTCGCGCACTTCGTAGAGCGCGACATCGATCTCAGGCGATTTGTCCCAGGTCAGTTTCACGCCGTAGGGTTCGATGACATAGGCGAAACCCGTAACGGCCTGCGGCGGGCGTCTGCGGCCCAGCAGGGTTCGGATCACCGTCACCGGCAGGGACGCGCGGCCCAGAACGTTGAACGCAGTGACGGAAAACGCGTACTCAGCCTCTTCCAGATGGTCGATATCGACCGAAGCCGAGACGGACTCGCGCGCCTCCCACGCGCCCTGCGTCTTGCGCCACTTCACCCGATAGCGCGCCGCCTGCCCGTGCCAGGAGACGGTCGCCCGCACCCCAAAGGTGCTGCCGGCCATCCGGTACAGCGATTCGGTCACGTGCAGATCAGTGACGGGATCGGGCGCGCGATGCAGCGTTGAGGTCGGCAGTGGCATCAGCGTCAAACCTTTTTCGACGGCATCGTATTTGTCGGGCCGGTACGCCAGCCCCGTCACTTCGACGAGGCCCTTTTCGACTTCGACGGCGGCAACCAGCCGCCAGCTTTCTGGAATCAGATCATCTGCCGACAAGGTCCAGATTGCATCCGGTAGCGGGACTTGCGGCAAGGGTTCCGCGAGCGTGAGCACAGCGCTGGGGCCAGGCGGCATGGCGAGGGCTGCCGAATGAATCCTGCCGTCCGGCAAAATCAGGTTGAGCGTATAGGCTTGCCCGGCGTCCAGCTCGACCGCATCATCCAGCGTTACTTCCGTGGCCGTCGCTGCTCGAATGCGTCCCCCCATCCGACGACCGGCGCGATTCGGGTCAGTGGTTTTAAAGACTGCGCCGGGATAGAGCGAAAATCCCTCTAATCCGGTGCGAAAAGTGACGGTTTCGGTTTCGTGCTGCTCGGCATAGAGCAGCCACAGTCCCGCCCGATGCGCCTGACCACGGCTGGTGCAGCCGAAGGCGACGAGTTCCGTTTGCACAACGCCATACTGACGGATCGCCGCTTCGTCGGCGACATATTCGATTTTCTGGCGATAGGCATCGGCCGGATCATTCCACGCGACCAAGGCCACCGTATGGCGGGATTTCAGGCTCGCGCCTTCGTATTGGAACAGGCCATCAATCACATTCGCGCGGGTAAAGAGTGCAAGCGCATCGCTGGGCCGGTCCTGTGCAACGGAAACCACGCCCGTGGACCAGATCAGCACCGCGCGGAACATCGACGCGAAATGCTGCAGGACAGACCAGGCTTGCTCGGCTCGCTGCAAATAGAGATTGCAGCTAAAGCGCGGCCCCCAGCCGCCGAAGCCGTCCGGCACGCGCTCATCGCAGTACTGGCCGACGGCGTACAGCGTCCATTTGTCAACCAGCGCCTCGTCGATAAAGCGCCCCAGCCCGTAGCGGTCGTTGGTCACCAGATCATAAAAACACCAGGCCGGATTGTCGCTCCAGGCAATTTTAAAACGGCCGTCCCATAGGCCCGTGTAAGACCGCGCGGCGGGGTCATAGTTGCTCGGCACTTTGATCCGCAGCCCCCTGAGCTGATAGGCGCGGGTCGGGATGCTGCGAAACTGCTCGGCATCCGTCGAAATCGCGATC
Organism: Candidatus Glomeribacter gigasporarum BEG34; assembly: GCF_000227585.1. Lineage (GTDB taxonomy): Bacteria > Pseudomonadota > Gammaproteobacteria > Burkholderiales > Burkholderiaceae > Glomeribacter > Glomeribacter gigasporarum_B. The sequence continues at coordinate 9,347 of NZ_CAFB01000050.1, forward strand.
AGCGCCGAGTTGGGATAGCGCAACTGAGCGCCGATAATGCCGGTGTAGGACTCCCAGAATAGCGGATTGCGCAGATTCGCCTGCGTCGAATCAGGTGTTAAACGGGTCACGCGCACCGCCCACGGGGCGGGTCCGGTCAGCGGCATCGTGTAGGCGCGCTGATAGCGGCTGGTGGTTTTGCCTGCGATGGTGTCCTGCACGCGCGTGACAAACCCGCCGCCGGCGCTTTGCGTCTCGATGCGAAATTCAACTGAGCTGCCCGACAGATCGCCCGTTTCAGGATTCTGATAGGTCAGCTGCGGAACCGACAGTGTCACGCGCAATGCGGTGGTATTCTCATTGCCGAGCGTGCGGACTACAGGCTTGTCGTATTTGAGTTCCACCGCGACTGGCGCTTCATAGGCGGTATCGAAGCCGTAGCCGGAGACCGGCTCCTGCAGGGGCGTCCCGCTGCGATACTGGAGTGTGATGTCCGATAAGTTCAGCGAGCCATCCGGATTCCGGATCGGCGTGTCATCCAGATAGATGCGTTGCAGCGCATCTCCGCTAAAGCCCTCGATCTCGCCTTCGGAAACCAGATCGATCACATGCGCGATCTGCTTGGAGCGCAGCGTATCGCGGCTTTCGGTCGGCACATGGGTATTGCCGCCGCCTCCACTGCCTTTGCCGCCCGCGCCTTGAATCTGGTGCGTGGTCTCCGTCAAATGGCGATCTCCCCGGTCGACAGCGAAGCGCCAATCACCTGTGAGCCGACCCGCAGCTCGCCGTACAGCACCGGCACGCAGTGACCTTGCGCGAGGGTGTTGACCGGCCCGTCAAAGGCGTAGGAGGGCTGGTTTTCGGGCCGGTCTTTGACATCCAACGGCGGCGGGCGAAACAGCAGTTGCGAGACGCCGGACAAGGCCAGCGAGGTGCCGACCGCCTTCATCCCGCCAATCAGCCAGGCGGGCATCGCCAGCGGATTCCAGAAGGCAAGCCCGATTAAGACCGCGCCCAGCACCACGTTCAGAAACCCACGGCCTGCGCCCGCAATCACCGGCACGATTTTGATGACGCTGCCTGCGGAGTGCGTATGCAGTTCTTCCTGACCGACATTGCGCTGGCCTACAAAAAACCGATAGCCCGGTGCACTGTGGGTCAGTAAATAATCTCTGAAGCCGGGCAGTTGCACGGAAAGCGCCCGCACCGCCTCCAGCGGGCTTGCTACCTCAAGGCGGAAGCGATGGCCGAAGCGGCGACCTAAATGACCGTAGAGCCGGATATCACGCATTCAGCAGGTTCCGATGCCGCAAGCAATGGGTCGTGCATTTTCGCCAATAGCCGCCGTAGATCGATTCCGCTGACAAATGTCCTTGGCAATGCTGGAGGATACGGCCGCCGCCTAGATAAATAGCGCTGTGGTTCGGGACAGGGGCAGCGTTTTGCATCAGCAAGACATCATGCTGTTGTAAAGCGGGCAGCGGGACTTCGATAAAGCCTGCCTCATCAAAATGATCGAGATACAGGTTGCCGCCCTGGGTCCACCATTCGGGCGCGCGTTCAAAGTCCGGCAGATCAAGGCGCAGTGCTCGTTGATAATAGTCCCGAATCAGCGTGTAGCAATCGAGGATGCCGTGAGAGAACGGCCGGCCAATCAGCGGCGCTTGGTAACCGCTGGGTTGAAAGGTGCGCAACGCGCCGGTCGGCCAATTCACAATCAGCCACGGCAGACCTGTCTGTTCACACATCACGCGGTCGGCTTCGCTCGGCAGCGGCGGCAGATTCGGGTGAGAGTGCACGATGCAGACCACCTCGCCCGCCTCTTCCGCTGCCGCATAGTCTTCCGGATGCAAGATGAAATGCGCGTCGCTGGCCGCCAGGTTGCGGCATGGCACATAGTGTTCCTGACCGTTCGCTTTGAGGATGAGGCCGCACGATTCACGCGGATAGTCGGCGGCCGCGTGGGTGCGCAGCGCTTCGAGGACGGAAGCTTGCATATACTGTATATTTTAGTAATATACGACTGATGGATTTTTCTGCCGTTGCGGGTTTTGACTGGAATGCCGGGAATGCCCGCAAAAGCGCCGAAAAGCATGATGTCAGCCAGATCGAGGCGGAGCAGGTGTTTTTCAATCAGCCCTTGCTGGTCGTGGAAGATGCAGCGCACAGTCAGACAGAATCCCGCTGGCATGCCTTGGGCGTGACCGACGCCGGGCGGTGTTTGCATATCACGTTTACACTACGCGCCCATAACACGCTTATCCGCGTGATTTCAGCGCGCGCCATGAGCCACAAAGAGCGGAAACTTTATGAACAAGCCTCTTAAACCCATCCCAAAGTTCGCATCGGAAGCGGAAGAACGCGCCTTTTGGGAAACGCCGGACAATGACAGCACCGCGTATCTCGACTGGTCGAAAGCGAAACGCGCGGTCTTTCCGAATCTCAAGCCATCCACGCAAGCGATCTCGCTGCGGTTGCCGGTGTCATTGCTGAGTGCGATCAAAGTGCGCGCGAACCGGATGGACGTGCCGTACCAGTCGCTGATCAAAACCTGGCTGGCCGAGAAGGCAGCGGAAACAGATCAGCGCTCAGCCTAAGCCTTACCGCGTCAACCCCGCCCCTGGAAAGCCCCCAAAGTTAAGCACGCCATACTCCCCAAAGCGGCATTTGCAGCTGGACAGACGCTTGCCGCACCGATCTTGGTGCGGATCAGCGGTGGGCCGGTCGTTCTCATCAAAATATGCGTTCCCTGTGTAGCCGCACTCGGCTGAGCGGTAAACCCAAGTGCAGGTCGCCTGAATGACCTGCCGGCCTGGGAGCCGCACGCCCGGCAAATCGATGGAGGCGGCCAGCTCAAACTCCAAATAAACGGCATTCTCTGCCGCCTTCCGGTCGACACACCAGATTTCATCGGAAAAGTGCTGGTTCGGATCGGCCTCTGGGTTGCCTTCTGGGAAATTGACCGCATCCAGAAAGCGCGCAAAAGTGCGTTTGCGTATCAATCGGCAGCCGACAAAATCCTCAAAGGCCCGCGCTTCGGCCCCGAGCAGACCGCCGATATTGGCGACCCTGATCCGTGGACGCGGCAGCGCGCCTTGACCACGCCGCTCAAAGCCTTCGGCTTCAATCGGCAGCCGGACATAGGGCTGACCCTGCCAGACCACATCGCGGCCCAGGGCGTTGACGCCTGCATGGAAACGCAAAATTTCTCCGCCCCATAGACGTAAATCCAACTCAAACAGTTCCACCAGCGCGGAGGGACTGAGTTTCTGGACTTCTGTTTGGATCGTCATACGCTGTCGAACACCTGCTCAAAGGTGCATTGGATGCGCCACACCCGGCCCGGCTCGACCTGCGGCGTCCATTCCGAGCAGCGGAATAACTGGCTTTCTGTCTCACCCGGTGGCTGCCACCGAAACGGACGACTGCCCTGATGTGCCCTGAGAAACGCAACCAGCGCCTGATACGGCGCTTCGCCCTTGAACAGAAAGCTCAGCTGCCAGACCTGCTGAATCGGGTGCAGTCCATCGGGCGCACGCTGCTCATATCCATCGCTGTAGCGGGCAATCAGCAGCCGGGGCTTTTCCGTCAACGAGGCGCTTTGCGGACAGACGGCAAAGGTTTCCATCAGGCGAGCAACCCGCCGGGCCGTTGTTCTTCGACAATCACTTGCCGCACCACACCCCCGATGCGTTGCGCCAACTGGGAGAGGGGAACATCTGAGGTCTGATCGCGTATTTGAGAAACGCCTGTTTGCGTGTTGACGGTGACAGTGACGTTGGCGGGTCCCGCCAGCCTGGGTAAGACGGCATTCGGAACCACCCGACCCGCCACATCCGGTACAAAGAGCTCCGGCCCGTGTTCCCCGACCAGCGCGGGGATACCCGGCACAGGCCGCCCGCCGACAGCAAAGTGAGGCAGTGCACGGTTGCCGCTCGGAGCCACATCGAGCTTTCCAGCGGCCTGGCTGGAGAGGGCGGTAGAAGAGACGGCCCCCGCACTGCCGAACACGCCTTTGATGAAATGCCCGATGGCGCTCAGGAACCCCGACCCGCCTTCACCCAGAAATTCCGTCTGTAGTTGAATGATCCAGCGCTTCCAGGTCAGTTGATAGAGCAGCTCCAGCACCGAGGCTTTGAGCATGTCGCCGAGCCGCTGAAACACGCTTCTGCCGGAGTCGAACAGATTCATAAACGCATCGTGTGCGGCGCGCTCAATACCACTGAACAGATCGATGATCGCCTGACGGTCGGCTTTCACGGCTTCCAGCATCCGCACCTGAGCCTTGAAGGCGTCGGCCTGCGAGGCAAGCTGTTCGACTTCCTGTTGGTCAAGCACCAGTCCCGTTTTCTGCGCCTCCGCGAGCAATTGCCGCACCTGAAGGTCAATCTGGCGTGCAGCGGTCAGTTGCGCGATGGCCGCGCGGCTTTTGCCGATCAGATCAATTTCAAAGCGCAGCTGGTCCAAGGCCTGGGTATTGCTCTCCCGCCAATCTTTAAGGCGATTGTCAAATTCCGCGCGCGCTTTGAGTTGCAGCGCGGCTTCCAGTTGCTGGCGAAGGTTCTGATACTGACGGCTGTTTTTGTTCAAGCCTGCCGTCTCCAGATCGAGCAGCCGGACCGCCGCTTCACGGGCAAGGGCGCTTTCTTTCAGACCCGCCGCTTCCGCTTTCAGGCGTTGAATATACCGCTTCAGACTTTGGATGGCGTTCTCGATCCGGCTGCTTTCCGCGCGGGGAAACAGTGCGCCGCCTAATCGGTTTTGAAGCCCTAAGTCTTGCGGTAACTTCGGGGCCGGGTGCGCCGTCAAGGCATTGAGCGCCTGTTGGCGCTCCGCCAGCAGGTGCAGATACTTCAGCGCTTTCTCATTGCCCGCGATCTGCTGATTCAAAATAGCGATATCGCCGCTTTCCCACCAGCGTTTGAATCCGGTGAGCGACTCCAATTCTCGTTTCTGTTTTTTCAGTTCGGCCAGCCGCCGGGTGGTCTCTTGAATGTCCTGTTGTATATCCTTGTTCGGGTCGTGCAGCGCCATCACGGACAACGCGCCCCAAAAACTCCTAATAGCCTGCCTTGCGGCATGGAAGGCATCGACCAGGGCCAGCATCTGTCTGAGCCACTTCGTCAGCGTTGGCAACACGTCCACAGCCAGTTGCTGGCTCAGCGCGCGGGACTGCGCTTTGAGCTTCGTCAGATCGTGGTGAAAGCGCTGGGCCGCCTCCACCGCCTCCTGGCCGACTAAAAGACCAAAGCGCTGCGCCTCGCGGCCCGCCTCGCGTAAGGCTGCGCCGCCTTCATTGAGCATCGGGATCAGCTCGACGCCTGCGGTTCGGAACAGACGAAAGGCCAGCGCCGACTTCGTGGGTCCATCGGGCAGCCGGGCAAAGACGTCCGCCACCTGAAGCATCACCTCGCGGGTGGAACGCAACCGGCCCTGCGCGTCCTGGACTGCGATCCCCATCGCCTGAAACAGCCGCGCCTGGTTGCGCGCGCCGGAGGCGGCCTGTTGCAGTCGACTGGCCAACCAACGTAAGCCGCTGCCGAGCGTGGTGACACTGACGTGGGCCTGCTGCCCGGCGTAAGCGAGTTCCTGAAAGGCGCGGATGGATACACCCGCCCGCGAGGCATCCAGGCCAATCTGGCCGATCTCGGTGATCGTCCGTTCCAGGCTCTCGACCGCCTGCTTCGGCCACTCCAGCAGCTTATGAGTGAGTTCGGAACTGATCCCGGCCCACACGCCCGCGATGCGTCCGACTTGACGGGCGAAGCGGTCGGTAAAGCGTTTCGTTTCGTATTCGGATTTGGACAGCCCTTCGGTAAATTCCGCCGCATTCAATCCGAGCAGAATGTTGAGCCGTCCGAGGTCGCCGGCCATTGCAAGACTCCTTTATCGGTTATGTGCTTCAATCGTGCGCCTGCACGACGACGGCGTCCGGAAAGACCGCTTCAATCGCTTGTTGCAGCGCATGTTGCGGCACGTGCGGATCGGCAGGCGGATAAAACGGCATAAAGTCTGCGGGCGTCTGGCCCTGGCCGCCCAGCATACCTGCGATAGCTGCCAACAGATAGGCAAAGCGGAAGTCCTCCCGCCAGTGACCAAAGGGCTGCGCGCGGTAATAGGCTGCATATTCGTGGAAGTGCTGCTCCGGCATCGCCTCGATCTCTTCAAGGGTTTTACCCAGCGCGAGCGACAGTTCGATCTGAAACCGCCGCCGCGCCCTCAGTTTTTTCCCGCTTCTCCCTCAGTGGCTTGATTCAGGCAGCGCAATACGCGGGCGGGCAGCCGGTTGAGCAGGGCCACGTCATCGGGGTTGTCCGGATCGAACAGGCGCTCGCCGTCCTCATTCGCGTAGAGGATACGCGCGAGACTGCGGCCCAGATTGACGCCGGCTTCGTCTTCGTCTCGGTACAGGTTGACCTCGCCCACGGTTAATTCTTTCACGAATACCCGGCCAATGCCCGGCAATTCGACGGGCGTGTAGCGGGGTGCGGCGGCTTGCTGAAACGCGGCTCTTAAAAGTTTGACAGGCATCTTTTCACCTCATGTGGTTGTAGGCAGGATATGGACGACTTCGCCCGACAGTTTGATCGTCACGTTGCTGGTATAGACTTGGCCGACGCCGCCCTGAAAGCTGCTGCCCTGTTGCAGCGAGCCGTTGAACAACAGCAGCCCCTGGCGGCGCGGCAAGGTAAGCTTCATCCAGAAGGTCGCGCTGTGACGTTCGTAGTCGGCCAGTTGCCGTTGCGCGGCGGCGGCGGGCGCGTAGTTGAAATCGAGTTGCAGGGTGCCCTCGTCAGCGAGGCCCGGCTCGTATTCCTTTTTTGCCGAGCAGATCGTGGTGACATCGATCTGGTCGATGCTGCCGCCCTGCTTGTTGATGGTTTTCAGCTCGCAGACGTTCAGCCACTGTTTGGCCGCAGCAGTCGCGCCTTTCGTGTAGGCGTGATAGGCGCTCGCATCGATGCCAATCAGCGCGAAGGTATCGTCGCTGAGCGCCTGAACCGGATAGCCGCCGTCGATCAGTTCCATCATGCCCGCTTGCGCCATGCCGGTGATCGTGACCACCTCGCCGGTGCGGTAGCCGTGGCTGGCTATGGTAACGACAGCGGGGTTCGTCTGGCGGATATCGGTACTTCTCTTGGCTTCCCCTGAGCCGGATTCGATGAAAAAGGCTGAGCCTTTGAAGGGGGTGGTTGCGCCTTGGGACATACAGGTGTTTCCTAAAAGAAAATCAGATAAGCAATAATCCGCCGATGTAGCCTTGCGTCCGGTTCGAATTCGGGTATGTCCATCTGCCGTTCAGCGGATTCAAAGGCAGCCTCGATGGCCGCGAAGACCGCCAGCCGCAAGTCCGCCAGGCCGTCGTAGTCGGGCCGTAGAGATCGAGCTGCAGCCGGTAGACATCCTGGTCGGATGCACCGCAGACGGTGTTTTCCGGAACGATAGCCGCAAAGGTGTAGCAGATCGCGGGCCAGATAGTCAGCGAGGCGGGCAAAACAACCGGATAGCAGCGGCCGGCTGAGCGCATCGAAGAGGCGCGTTTCAAGACTCATCCTCGCCGCGCTTGGCTTGCGGCCTGTTCGATCCGCTTTCTAAGTTGCGCTTTGATGGTATCCGCCGCTTGCTGTTTCTTGGTCTCGAAGGCAGGCCGCAGAAAGGGGCGCGCTGCCATCTTGACCGTCCCGAATTCAACGAAGCGCCAGTAAAACGGATCGTCGGGATTGGCCTGACCAGACTTTCCCGTCTGCGCCTTGAAGTCCACGATCTTTTTAGCACCGAGGGTGCGCACGCCAACGACTGCTTCCCAACGGCCCGTCTGATTGGAACGCACCGCCTTGGCGCGGATGTTTTTCTTAAGGGTGCCGGGCTTGCGCTGCGGCGTGGGCGCGGCCAGCACGGGCGCGCGGGCTTGGGCCTCGCGGGCAATCACCCGTGCGCCGGCCATCACGGCGGAACGCCCGATGCGGCCCTGCAGGCGTCGGTCTAGGCACGCCGGTACAGGTGTGGAACAAATGAGGTGAAAGTCCCCTGACGCCAATTGCCTATTCGGGCGTCTAGCAGGAGGTCGGGTTTGTGAAGCGATTTGCAGGCTCAAGTGAGCTTGAACGATAAATGCAAAACAGCGGGCCACAACGAAAGTGAACCCGTATAAGCCTCGTGAACCCAGAAATGCACTTGCCGACCGTATTTAGACCACGGGAAGGCTGACAGAGGATGGAATACAAATAGGCAGTTGTCCCATCTTACAGGTGCCGGGGTGTTCGAGGTTGCACGCTGTGACTGTTTCACGTCGTAGGCCGGGAGGTCTGATAGAGTTCCAGTTGGCCGCTGGAAACGGCATTGTATAAGGCGAAACCGAAGTCAATGCAGGCCCTGTCAGAATTCCGCGGGGCGCATGGTACCGCTTGTATTGTCCGGGAAACCAGACGAGAGGGAAGGGGCCCTGCTTCAGTGAATGAGTCTTGAAGGAGTGGAGAATGTCCGATTGCTTAACCGCTAGGAACGGAGCCCTAAAAGTCCGACAGCTCCAGAGAGCTCTATATCGTAAATCCAAGCAGGAAAAGGAGGTCAGATTCTACAGTCTGTACGATAAAGTCTATCGAACCGATGTGCTCTGGGAGGCTTGGCGACAAGTCAAAGCCAACAAGGGCGCGCCTGGAATGGATGGAAAGGCCGTAGAAGAGGTTATCGCCCAAGGAGAGGCAGAAGTGATCGGGGCATTGCAGAAGCAACTACGCGAGCAAAACTACCAGTTCTCCCCCGTCAGGGGGGTAGAAATACCTAAACCAAAGGGAGGAACGAGGCCGCTACGAATCGCGATAGTCAGTGCGAACTGCACATACATCCAACGAGCCTTTGGGTTGGGTGGAGATCTGTCATCCATTTCATCCGCTCAAAGGTCAACGATTTCCAGTCCTGAAGACGCGACGAGTTTCAGGTATCGACACGCTGATCCTAGCGCACTCGGAGCGTGGCAGCTTCAGCCTTAACCGTGAATGGACTGACTGGGGCGCGCTGCCTGCCGAAGGCAATCGTGAAGCCTCGGCATGTTACTTTGATCTTGACATGCTGCTGGAGCTGATCGCTTTGGTCGAGCGCCTCACCACGTTCCCCTCCAAGGAGTCATTTAGGAAAGGGCTTGATCAGTGAACATTGTCGATCTATTATCAGACCATACATTTAACTGGTCTGATAATGCAGGATACTCCATCGTCCACTTTGCGCAGACGCCGCACCCAGTTGGTACGGCAAATGCCAGTGTTGGAGACCCTTTTGCGGGGTTCACTGGTCGAGCGCTACAAGCGTTGTGGCAAACCTGGCTGCAAGTGCGCCCATACTCCCGGTCACGGTCCCAAGTACTACCTATCGGTGAGTTTTTCCGGCCGTCGACCGCAAATGGACTACGTGCCACAAGCCCATTACGTCGACGTTACCAAGCGCCTGGCAAACTATCATCGGGTTCGCGAGATCATCGAAGCGATCTGCGAGATCAACCGCGAATTGTTACGTCGCCGAGAAGCGTTTTAAGGGGACCTGATGAGCCACCAGCCGTTGCCATTGCTCACTCCCTCCGTCGATGCGCAATTTGCTGGCGTGCTGATCGCCAACATGCTCGAAGCTTGGCTCACGGCGGCCCCCGCGCTAGAAGCGACCGAGGAGGCTATGAATGATCACCAAGATCACCGAACAGCACTACAGCAAACCGGCGTACATCTATATCCGTCAGTCGACTCCGGCCCAGGTACGGCATCATCAGGAGAGTACCGAACGCCAGTATGCGCTGCGGGACAAAGCGTTGGCACTGGGCTGGCCAGAGACGGCCATCCGCACGTTGGATCGGGATCTGGGTCAGTCGGGTGCACGGATGAAGGGACGCGAGGACTTCAAGACACTGGTGGCAGATGTCTCGATGGGGCAAGTGGGCGCGGTGTTTGCTTTGGAGGTCTCGCGTCTGGCGCGCTCGAACCTGGACTGGCATCGGTTGTTGGAGTTATGCGCACTCACCCATACGTTGGTTATCGATGCCGATGGCTGTTACGATCCAGGGGACTTCAACGACGGGCTGTTGTTAGGTCTGAAAGGGACAATGGCGCAGGCCAAACTACACTTTTTGCGCGGGCGCCTCCAGGGCGGTAAGCTTAACAAAGCACAGAAGGGGGAATTGCGGTTTCCCCTGCCAGTTGGCCTGTGTTATGACGATGAAGGTCGCATTGTCCTTGATCCCAATGACGAGGTTCGCGGTGCTGTACAGTGGGTGTTTCGCCTCTTTCAGAAAACTGGTAGTGCCTATGCGGTCGTCAAGCGCTTCACGCAAAGCGGCTTACGTTTTCCCAAGCGCGCCTACGGCGGAGCCTGGGCGGGCCAACTCATCTGGGGGCGGCTGATCAAGCGACGTGAACAGCGGGTTAAGGACCTACAAAGAGATAAAAATCACTTGGAGCATTGTACGGACACGGTGATCAAGCGTTCGCTCAAAGCCCATATTCGTTGGCTGGACAAGGAGATAGGCAACGTTGAGACAGCCATCGAAAAGCAACCCAAAACCGCAGAGATGCAGGAAACGCATGCCTTGTTAACTTCTGTGCCGGGTGTTGGAAATCTTACTGCCTGGCATCTGGAAGCTTTTCTACCGGAGTTAGGTCGTTGTGCTCATCAGTCTCTGGCAGCCTTGGTAGGGGGCGCGCCTTTCAATCACGATAGTGGTAAGCATCAAGGCGAGCGCTTTATGCAGGGGGGAAGGGCGCGCGTGCGGCGCGTGCTCTACATGGCGGCTTTATCGGCGGCTCGTTGCAACGAGGATATGAAAACGTTCTACGAACGCTTACGAGCCGCTGGAAAACCCATAAAAGCTCTGATCGCTGTGTTGCGTAAGCTGCTCTCTATCCTGAACAGCCTCGTCCAGCGCCGCTCCCCCTGGCAGGAAAATCCAGCGCCAACCACTTGACTTGCAACACAGATGCTTTTATACGGAGAAACAGAGTGCAAACTCATCGTCGCGCCATCGTAACTGCATGTACCGCTGCATTTCTGCTCGCTGCATGTTCTAATGCTGGAAAATCAAATCAAACAGATCCAACAGAGCCTTCCTTCAAGGAAAACTGGCTGAAGCCAGGCGAGATCGATCCGGACAGGCGCATCGCATGCGCTGATCTAAACCAGTACGTGAACGCCAAATGGCTGTCAGAAAATCCCGTGCCGGCGGATAAAACCGATTGGGGCAGTTTTGACATCCTGCGTGATCAAAGCCTGCAGGATCAGCGCGCGATTGCTGAAGCCGCCGCAAAAAACATGGGCAGCGCCAAAGCCGGTTCGCCTGAACAACTGGTCGGCCTGTTTTATGCCGCGGGAATGGATGAAGCCGCGATTGAACGCGCGGGCTTCGATCCGGTCAAACCGGAACTGGACGCGATTGCCGCACTGCACGATACGCCCTCTATCGTGCGCTATCTGTCGGATACATTCTCCCGCGGCATGGAGCATGTCTTCATTCTGTTCCGCATGGCGGACCACAAAAACTCTGCCACACAAATCGCCTATGTTCGCCAGGGCGGCCTGGGATTGCCCTCGCCGGATTACTACACAAAAGAGCGTTACGCGGATACCCGCGCCGCTTATACCGCCCATATCGCCCGCCTGCTGCAGCTTGCTGGCATCGATGCCGGCGCGGCTCAGCGTCAGGCCGCACAGGTATTGGCATTCGAGACGCGCCTCGCAAAGGTCTCACTTTTACCCGCCGAACTGCGCGATCCGGAAAAACGATACCATTTTGTCAGCGTCGATGAAGCCAATGCCATTACGCCGCGCCTGGACTGGGGCGCGTTCTTCAAAGCGCAAGGCGCCGATGTAAAAAACGGGTTCTCGCTCGCCCCGGCCAAATTCTTTGCTGAAGTCAACGCGATGCTGACCGATACGCCGGTTGAACAGTGGCAGGCGTATCTGCGCTTTCATACACTCAGCGATGCCGCGCCGCATCTCTCATCCGCATTCCAGAACGAGAACTTCGCCTTTTTCGGCAAAACGATCAATGGACAGAAAGAAATCACGCCGCGCTGGCAACGGCTGATCTATACGATGGATTACGCAATCGGCATGGCGCTGGGACAGCTCTACGTCAAGCAGCATTTCTCGGCGGATGCCAAAAAGCAGGCGCAGGCGCTCGTTGACAGTCTGCGCGCGGCGTTGAAAACACGAATCGAAACACTGGACTGGATGAGTGAGGCCACCAGGAAGAAAGCGCTTGAAAAATGGAAGACCTTCCTGCCGAAAATCGGCTATCCAGATCAATGGCGCGACTGGTCCGGGTTAAAGTTGACAGCAGGGGATTATTTCGGCAACCGGAGCGCAGCGGCGCAATTCAACCATGCCTATGAAATGTCAAGAGTCGGCCAGCCGAGTGACCGGAAAGAATGGCTGATGCCGCCGCAGATCGTCAATGCTTACTACAACCCAACCGACAATACGATCAACTTCCCGGCCGCCATCCTGCAGCCGCCGTTCTTCCACCCGCAGGCGGACGATGCGCTGAATTACGGCGGCATCGGCGCGGTCATCGGTCATGAAATGATACATGGTTATGATGACCAGGGCAGTCAATTCGATGCCCAAGGCAATCGCGTGAACTGGTGGGCCAACGCTGACCGTCAGGAATTCAATGCGCGCACTGCCAAGCTCGTCGAACAGTTCAGTCAATATGAGCCGCTGCCCGGTTTGCATGTGAATGGCGAATTGACCCTGGGTGAAAATATTGGCGATCTGGGCGGACTCGGAATCGCGCATGACGCATTGCAAAGTGCATTGAACGAAAAGCCCGCGCTTGCAAAGCACAAGATCGACGGCTATACGCAACCGCAGCGCTTCTTTATGAACTGGGGACTGGTGTGGCGCGAGAATATCCGACCGGAAGCGCTTAAAGTCCAGCTCAATACGAATCCGCATGCGCCGGGGCAATATCGGGCCATTGGCGCGCCGTCCAACCTTTCCAGCTTTTCCGAAGCGTTCAACTGCGAGGCGGGCGACGCGATGGCGCGCGACAAAGAGGCGCAGGTTAAGATTTGGTAGGAATGTATTCCATTCCTTAAACCAGTTTAGATATAGGGTCGCTGTATGGCTGACCCTATATATTTTTTATAATCTTTGTCAAAAGATTCCCTATACAAAGTCTTCCATATTTGGTTTATTTTTCATGCTTTGTACAATATCTTTCTTAAAATTAAGAAAAGTTTCCAAAGCGGTCTTTTTTATTCCATCCGGAAGATATTCTCCAACTGATTCTTTAGAGAGGTAAATATATTTCGACATCTGCGATTCAAGCAGTCCAGCGCAGTACTGGACGTATTTGAACGCCTGATCGTCTTCTGTATTCAGGCCCTGAATAGAATGTCCTGGCGCGCTGCTATTCAAGATGAATCTCTTGCTTGAATGATCAAATATCAGATCTGATATTGCAGTCCCTGGAAGGATTCTGGTCTCCTTTGCTAAATAATCCTTCCAAAACGTTTGCACCGTTTCTTCTATATTCAGGAGATTCTTTACATCGTTGACTAAAGAATATGCAAAACTGCAGTGTCTAATACGCTGAAGGTCCTGTATTTTATTTATTTTCCTCGATAATGAAGCAGCCTGAAGTCTTGTAAATAATGAACCGCCATCATTATCCAGAAGCATATTAAAAACTGTCAATACCCGATGAAAATTGGGCTTTATGAATTTTTCGGCCGTATGTTCTGCTAGATACCGGTCAACCTGAGACTGATCAAATCCTGCGCCGATATATGTCTCTCTCAAACCTATATTGTCAGAGACTGTATTGAAAGGCTCAAATAAGCTATTGCAATCATAATATGGAGATAATGGATACAAGCTTTTGAGCGCGTTTTTGCAATCATCAGAAATACATGTTAACTCATCGATCAACTGCTCAATACTAAAGTTGATACTGGAAAGGAGGATGTGGTCAAGAGAACCCGGATTTGTTTGTGCGACTGTAAATTGTGGTTGCAAGTCCGCCGAATTCACCGAGCTCACTGAGTGATTAAATAATCTTCTTAAGCCGGCAGAAGTAAGTTTTTCTTGAGTAATAACCCCATTGCTCGTGTGGGCGACGTTAATATAACTATACAGACTTCTGCAGCGCCCGTATGAGTCATTGTTAATACACTGCTGAAGCGGATCCGGAGACCGTTGAAACGCATGGTGTTCTAGGAATTTAACCCAAGCGGGGCTACCGCTTTGAATCTCGAATAATGTCAATGCGAGACTGCAGTATTGAGAACGATGAAAATTACTTACTGGTTTGGCTGCTGGATGCGCACTGCTAAAATTGCGAGTCAGCAAATCCTGAGTATTATCAGAAAGCAAGTTAAAGAATCTCAGCACCCAGTGAACTTTGGCGTTTATTGATGCTTCGGCCCCGAGTTCCTCTAGACATTGACAAACTTCATCCAGCTCAATTCCTGGATTAGGTCCAAATGTTGCGTTGCGATATTTCGCTATCAGATCTATGTTTTTGGCAACTTGGTCGATAGAATCGTATAAGCTCTTGCAATTATAAAGATCTGAAAGCGGATACTTTTCTTTTAAAGTATTTTTCCAAACCTCAGGAATATTCAAGCAATCGATCAGTTCTGAGATGCTGGAAGGATTACCGGGATGGGTAATATTATTGTTGTTCTGCGCCTCAGATATTGGCGTTAATGATTCTGGATGCACTACATCCTGTATTAGTTGATTATCCATCTCTGGGCGCTGTGGCGGCCATTCTATTGATGGGCGACCCTCTGCTTGGATTTCTTTGTTAACTACATCTATAACTTGGCTAAGTGGGGGAATATTAAACATTGTATATCACTTTTTCAGAAGATTGAAGCGCAATTCTTTTTAAGAATTCAAAATAAACAGAACAAGAATAATATCCGAATAGAAAGAACTGGAATTGATGGATGATGACTCTGTCTGCTTCGACACTTTTCTGATAAAAAGCTTGGCCGGATTCGTTCAGTCTTCATAATCCACGATCAAAGGTGCATGATCGCTAAATTTGATTTCCTTGAAAATCTCCGCCTGTATTGCGCGCGCCGCAGCCGCAGGCGTTGCAATCTGATAATCAATCCGCCAGCCGACATTTTTCGCATACGCCTGGCCGCGATGGCTCCACCAAGTATATTGATCGGGGCGTGCGTCAAGCCTGCGAAAGACATCGACATAACCGGCCTCATTGAAAAGCCGCGTCAGCCAGGCGCGCTCCTCCGGTAAAAAGCCTGAATGCTTTTGATTGCTGCGCCAGTTTTTAAGATCGATTTCCTTGTGCGCAATATTGATATCACCGCAGAGAATGACTTCGCGCTCCTGTTTGAGTGCAATCAAATGTGGCATAAAGGCGTGCATAAAGCGGTATTTCGCTTCCTGGCGAAGTTCGCTGCTCGAACCGGAAGGAAAATACACCGAAATGACCGACAACGCGCCGTAGCGCACTTCGAGGCAGCGCCCTTCCGCATCGAACTCTGGATTGCCAAAGCCGCTCAGATACGCATCGGGCGGACGGCGCGCGTATACGCCCACGCCGCTATAGCCTTTTTTATCCGCAAAATGGAAATAACTGTGATAGCCATGCGGCTTCAGGTATTCAGGCGCGATATCGCCGCACTGCGCCCTGACTTCCTGAACGCAGACGATATCCGCCTGCTGCGCGCCGAACCAGTCAAAAAACCCTTTTTGCGCCGCCGAACGGATGCCGTTCAGGTTGGCGGTCATAATGCGCACTTATTTGTCTAGAGCATTTTTCACTGATTTTCCCTATGTCGCTTCTCTGCTCCGTGTATTCGGGATCGCTGCGGGGTCGCCTCCATCGCTTTGCGATGGAGACCTGCTCCGCCCGCATCGATCCCCATACTGTCTTCGCGCTCGCTCCTCGGGCAAATCGACTGAAAAATGCTCTAATCTGGACTTGAGCAACTGGCTCACCTGCTGCGGATTTGCCTGCCCGCTGGTTGCCTTCATCACCTGCCCGACCAGCGCGTTGAACGCTTTTGTTTTACCTGCGCGGAATTCTTCGACCCATTCCGGATACGCCGCAAGCGCCGCATTGATCACGGATTCAAGCGCGCCTGACTCAGAAATCTGCCTGAGCCCTTTCGCCTTAATGATGCGATCCGCCGCATCGATATCGCGCGCCTTTTCTTCCCACATCGTCTGAAAAACCTCTTTGGCGGCTTTATTTGACACCGTGCCGTCCTGAATGCGCGTCAGCAGACAGGCAAGCTGCGCGGGCGAGATGGGGCATTCCTCCATTTCAATTCTGTCGCGATGCAGTTGTGCAGTGAGTTCTCCGATGATCCAGTGGGTCGCCATCCGGGCGATCTCTTGAGCATTTTTGCCTTCCGGCGCATCTAGAGCGTTTTTCATCACCATTTCATAATAGCGCGCGAGCGCGCGCGACGCAGTTAAACACCGTGTTTCTTCGCAACCCAGCCCATACTGCGCCTTCCAGCGCGCGCGCAGCGCATCGGGCAATATGGGCAGGAGCGTGCGCATCTGCGCTACCCAAGCGGTATCGATGATGAGCGGCAGTAAATCGGGGTCCGAAAAATAACGATAATCCTTGGTATCTTCCTTGTTGCGCATCGGGCGCGTTTCGCGCCGTTCAGGGTCGTACAAGCGCGTTTCCTGTTCGACCGCGCCGCCCTCTTCAATACGCTCAATCTGCCGGCACGCCTCCGCCTGAATCGCCGCTTCCATAAAGCGGAATGAATTCAGATTCTTGATTTCGCAGCGCACGCCAAGCGCCGACTGCCCGGACGGACGCACCGAAACATTCACATCGCAGCGGAATGAGCCTTCCTGCATATTGCCATCGCAAATCCCAAGCCAGACAACCAGCGCATGCAGCGCCTTTGCATACGCGAGCGCTTCAGCCGCGGTGCGCAGATCGGGGGCAGTGACGATTTCAAGCAGCGGGATTCCCGCGCGGTTCAAATCCATTCCGCTGCGATTTGCGCCCGCTTCATGCAGCGATTTCCCGGCATCTTCCTCAAGATGCGCGCGCGCAATGCGTACCGTTTTTTGATACGCCTTTTGTTCAGACGCTCCCCGCGCAGGAATTTCAACCGTCAGCGCGCCATTCTGTATAACGGGCTGGTCATGCTGGCTGATTTGATAACCCTTCGGTAAATCCGGATAGAAATAATGTTTGCGCGCAAAAACGCTTTGGGGCGCAATCCTTGCATTGATCGCCAGACCAAACAGAATCGCGCGCTCGACCGCGCCCCGGTTCGCAACCGGCAGCACGCCCGGCAGCGCCAGATCCACCACGGATGCCTGCATATTCGGCAGCGCGCCGAAGCGTGTCGAAGCGCCGGAAAATAGTTTTGAGACCGTCGATAATTGAACGTGCGTCTCAAGGCCGATGATAATTTCCCAGTTCATTTGGGTTGACTGATCCGATTTTTATGGATAAGCAGCGCAGGAGTTAAAGCGTACAAGTCGCTCCCAATCAATCTCACCCGTTATCAAACAGAATTCCTCCAGAAATTCACGAGTAAATTGATTGACAACTTTGACAAATTCCCGATGAAAATTTTCGTTACATTCTTTTGCTGTGTGTCCCAACGGTTCAATAATATCAAGATACAATGAAGCTTCCCCTGATATAAAACTCCAGAAATTCTCTCCGCATAGTTTTAAATAATCACCCTTATCTTCTTTATTGTCTCTCCCATAGCAGCATCCATTCACCGCTACAATGCTTCGTCCCATCGTGTTGGCGCCAAGAATCTTTTTGGCTTTCCGGAAATTGTCCTGTAACTTTTTTAACTGACTGCTATTTCCCCAATTTGGCCCGGACATGATGGATACGATGTATAAAACATCATCACGCATAAATTCCAGGTCAATGCCTTCGGCGGCTGATTTCTTGCCATTAAAACAACATTGACAAATAAAAATGGCAACCCGCTCAAGAAAAGCGCCAAAAAGCGTTTCTTCCTGTGAGGACAGATAGGCGTCCAGAATGGAGCGCACAAGCTCTTCAGCCGTAAATGTGTTCTTTGCCCTGAACAAATATGGATTTTTCCTCCTCAGGATATCTTTGAGTTTAAGCCTTTTCAGACTTTCAAGTCGGCGACAATGAAAATCGGGAATATTTCGTTCTACAAATTCACAAAGTTGTCGTTTAAAGTGCGGTAACATAATGGCTCTCCGGCTGCATCAGAACCAACTGCGCGTCATTTAAAATTTCCTGAGCAAGCGCACAATATTCTGGACATCTCTCGATCCCCATCGCATTACGCCCTAATCCCTTTGCGGCCTTTAATGCCGTGCCTGATCCAGCGAATGGATCAAGTATCCAATCACCCAAATCCGTAAATACTCGAATAAACCATTCTGGCAAAGCAGGTGGAAACGCGGCGCTATGTTTTCTATTTCCACACTCTGTCGCTAAATGTAATACATTTGTTGGATATGCCATTGAGCGCCTCACCCAATTCGCAATGTTTTTTCCAAATCCACTGCCTACTTTCGAGTCAAATCTGACCACATCATTTTTACCCAGACTTTTTAAACGGGAACCGGCCCAGTCTCCCATCGGAATCATGACTGCATCCTGATTCATTTTAAATTTTTTCTCTTTAGTGAAATGCAGACAGCGTTCCCATGCATCCCTGAAACGGTTAGGCCATTTGCCCGGATAACAATTTCTTTTATGCCAGATATATTCTTCTGTCCATAACCACCCTTGTTTGCGAAGCGCCAGGATGAGTTCCAGCACATAGGTATGGCGCTCTCCATCGACCACCTTTTCTTTGATATTCAGCACAAAAGAGCCTGTTGGCTTAAGCACGCGCAGGAATTGCTCGGCGCGCGGCAAAAACCATTCGACATAGCGATCCGGATGAATGCCTCCGTAAGTACTTTGCCTGCTATCTGCATATGGGGGAGAAGTGATCATCAAATCAATGCTGCTGGATGGCTGAGACTGTAATACGTCCAGACAATCTCCCTCTTTGATCAGCGTTTCAACAGGCATGGTATACCCCAGACAAACTTTCTTAACAGTTTACCGCGCAGCAGCCACCGCGCGCTCAACCGGCAGGGCGAGCGCCTAAGGTGAGTTAGAATTCTAAGTTGCTTCAGTTGGTTTTCCGGATACAACGGATGGGAATGCCAATAAAGCATGAATGCCGGACCGGCGCATCCAGGGTGCTTGTACTCTAATTTTTAGAGCCTTTTTCAGCGAGATTGCACAAGGAACGAGCGCGAAGACAGTATGGAGATCGATGCGGGCGGAGCAGGTCTCCATCGCGTAGCGATGGAGGCGACCCCGCAGCGAGCTCATACGGCGAGCGCGAAGTGACGTAGTGTAAGCCGCTGAAAAAGGCTCTAACAAGTGTCGCAGCCGGTCTATGTCCTAACCCTTGGGGAGACTCTTCATGTCTGTCACGATGCGGGAAATGCTGGAAGCGGGCGTCCATTTCGGGCACCAAACGCGCTTTTGGAATCCGAAAATGGCCCCTTATATCTTCGGCCATCGCAATAAAATCCATATTATTAATCTTGAGAAAACGCTGCCGATGTATCGCGAGGCG
The DNA here is from genome assembly GCF_000227585.1 of Candidatus Glomeribacter gigasporarum BEG34. Lineage (GTDB taxonomy): Bacteria > Pseudomonadota > Gammaproteobacteria > Burkholderiales > Burkholderiaceae > Glomeribacter > Glomeribacter gigasporarum_B. Next base: position 28,906 of record NZ_CAFB01000050.1, read on the forward strand.
CTGCAATATGCGCGGCGTATCTCAGCAGGTCGCGGCACGATTCTGTTCGTCGGCGCCAAGCGCGGCGCGCGCGAAGCCATTGCGTTGGAGGCGGCGCGCGCCGGCATGCCGTATATCAATATCCGCTGGTTGGGCGGTATGTTGACCAATTTCAAAACCCTGAAGGCCTCGATCAAGAAATTGAAGGAAATGGAAAGTATCGCCGCATCCGGCGCGCTTGAGAATATGAGCAAGAAGGAAGCGCTGATGTTTGAGCGCCGCCTGGCAAAACTGGAAAAATCGATCGGCGGCGTAAAAAATATGAATGGCATTCCAGACGCCCTATTTATCATCGACGTAGGTTATCACCGGATTGCGCTGGCCGAGGCGGGGAAATTGGATATTCCGGTGATTGCCGTCGTCGATACAAACCATTCTCCGGATGGCGTGGATTACGTTATTCCAGGCAACGACGACTCAAGCAAAGCCGCTGCGCTGTATATCCGCGGCATGGCAGATGCCATCCTCGCAGGCCGCGCGGACGCAACCCAACAGGTGGTGGAGTCTGCACGTGACGCCGCGGACGGCGCGGATATCGCAGACGAAGAATTTGTCGAAATTCAGGAAGAAATTTAGAGCATTTTTCAGTGAGATTGCCACTGGCGCAAGCGCATCGCTGCGCCGTGCAAGCCGCTGAAAAATGCCTTAGAACGGGAGAACACTATGGTGGAAATTACTGCGCGCCGAGTTGCAGAACTGCGCGCGAAAACGGATGCTCCGATGATGGAATGCAAAAAGGCGCTGACCGAGGCCGATGGGAATCTCGAACGCGCTGAAGAATTACTGCGCGTCAGACTGGGCCATAAAGCGGGCAAGTCGGCTGCGCGCATTACCGCTGAGGGCGTCATCGCCGCGCATATCGATGGCAACGCCGGCGCACTGGTTGAACTGAATTGCGAAACAGATTTCGTCGCCAAAAATGCGGACTTTATTGATTTTGCAAATAAAGTGGCTGAATGGGTCGTAAAACAGGCGCCCGCCAATGTGGCGGAGCTATTGCAGCTTCCCTTTGAAGGCGCTCCATCCGGCGGAACGGTGGATCAAATGCGCGCCCATTTCATCGGAAAAATCGGCGAAAACCTGGCTATTCGCCGCTTTCAACGGATTCAGACCGCGCATCGCCTGGCCTGCTATCTGCATGGCGCGCGCATCGGCGTATTGGTTGAATATCAAGGGCCGGATGCATCCATTGGCAAAGATGTCGCCATGCATATTGCGGCGATGAAGCCGATCGCCTTATCCGCTGCCGATGTACCCGCCGAACTGATTGAAAGAGAACGCAGCATTGCGCGTCAAAAAGCCGCTGAATCAAACAAACCGGCGGCGATTATCGAAAAAATGGTGGAGGGCAGCGTTCAAAAATATCTGAAAGAGATTGCGCTTCTCGACCAGCCCTTCGTCAAAAATGACAAGCAAACGGTTGAGCAGATGCTGCATGCCGCGCATGCTTCAGTCCACAGTTTCACCTTGTATGTGGTCGGGAAGGCATCGAGAAACCGCAGAATGATTTTGCCGCCGAAGTGGCCGCGCAAGCCGCCGCGGCCCGATAATCTGTAATTGCCAGGAACGCCTACTTCATGCCCGCTTCCCCTATTTACAAACGGGTTCTGCTGAAATTATCCGGCGAGGCTCTGATGGGCGATGATGCTTTCGGCATTAACCGCGCAACCATTGAGCGGATCGTGGCGGATATCGCGGAAGTCGTACAGCTCGGTACGCAGCTTGCCGTCGTGATTGGCGGCGGCAATATCTTCAGGGGCGTGGCGGGCGGCGCGGCCGGCATGGATCGCGCCACCGCGGACTATATGGGAATGCTCGGCACAATGATCAATGCGCTGGCGTTGCAAGACGCGATGCGCCAGACGGGCATTGAAGCGCGCGTGCAATCGGCGCTGCGGATGGATCAGGTCGCTGAACCGTATATCCGTCCGCGCGCGATTCATCATCTTAAAGCGGGAAAAGTGGTGATTTTCGCCGCAGGCACCGGTAATCCTTTTTTCACGACCGATACCGCAGCCGCGCTGCGCGGCGCTGAAATCGGCGCTGAAGTCGTTTTAAAGGCAACGCGCGTAGATGGCGTGTATTCTGCAGACCCGAAACGCGCGCCAACGGCATCCCGCTACGCAATGATCCGTTTTGATGAAGCGATTCAGCGCAATCTGCAGGTGATGGACGCCACTGCATTCGCGCTATGCCGGGACCAAAAATTGCCGGTGCGTGTATTTTCGATCAACAAGACAGGCGCCCTGAAGCGGATTATGGACGGGCAAGATGAAGGAACGCTCATTCATTTATAGGCACTAAGAACCTGTTTACGATCTGTAGCGAGCGCCTGTCAGCCAAGGAGGACGGGGCGCAGGAACCGGAGCATATTTGATATATGTGAGGATTCCGAGCACCGCCCGACACAGGCTCACAGGCGCGCAGTAAGATCGTAAACAGGCTCTAAAAATGCTCTGGGCTGGGAGTTACAGATGGATTTAGTGAATCCTCAGAAAAACATCGAGCAGAAAATGCAGCGCTCGATTGAGGTGTTGAGCGAGGCGTTGAAAAAAATACGCACGGGACGCGCACATACCGGATTGCTCGATCATGTTCAGGTGGAGTATTACGGCGCGCGCGTGCCGATTTCCCAGGCGGCGAATTTAACGCTGATGGATGCGCGCACGATTGGCGTTATGCCGTGGGACAAGAAAATCATGCCCGTGATTGAAAAAGCGATTCGCGAGTCCGATCTTGGCCTGAATCCTTCTGCTCAGGGCGATTTCCTGCGCGTGCCCATGCCTCCCTTGACCGAAGAGCGCCGCCGTGATCTGGTTAAGGTCGTCAAACATGAAGGAGAAATTGCCAAAATCGCGGTGCGCGCCCTGCGCCGGGACGCGAATGAGCAATTGAAAAAATGGCTTAAAGACAAAGAAATCTCGGAAGACAGCGAGCGCCGCGCGCAAGAAGAAGTACAAAAGCTGACCAATGCATTTATCGCCAGAATTGAGGCTTTGGTGCATGAAAAAGAAAAAGAAATCCTGACGGTTTGATCTGTCGGTCGCGCCCTTCTCTGCCTTCTCCGCCTTGATGCAAGCCACAATACATATTCCGCAGCATATCGCCATCGTGATGGATGGCAATGGGCGATGGGCCATACAGAAGGGATTACCACGCATTGCGGGACATCGCAAAGGCGTTGAGGTCGTGCGGGACATCGCCAGAGCGTGCGCGGAGCGCGGCATTGCCTATCTCACCCTGTTCGCGTTCAGTTCGGAAAACTGGCGCCGTCCCAAGGAAGAAGTGGCATTTTTGATGCGCCTGTTCACCAATGCGCTCGAACGCGAAATTGGCCAACTGCATGAAAACGGGATTCGATTGCGCGTCATTGGCGATTTGACGCGATTCGAGCCATCGCTGCAGCGCCAAATACAGCGCGCCGAAGCAAAAACCGCGCACAATACGCGTATGACGCTGACGGTTGCAGCCAATTACGGCGGACGCTGGGATATCCTCCAGGCCGCGCGCAGATGCGCATCCAATGCGCTCAACGCGGGCCGCCCAATCTCGCTTAGCGCGCTCAACGAAGCGGATATTGCAAAATATTTGGCGATTGCCTACGCGCCCGAACCAGACCTGTTGATCCGAACCGGCGGCGAGCAGCGCATCAGCAATTTTCTGCTATGGCAACTGGCGTATACCGAACTTTATTTTACGGATACTTTCTGGCCGGATTTCAACGCTGAAGCGTTCGCGCATGCGCTGCACTGGTACAGGAGCCGCGAACGCCGCTTCGGTTCAATCAGCGCGCAGCGCGAAGCGCCTGCGTATTCCGCCAAAGCTGTTTAGGGCCTGTTTCCAATTAAAACATGCGCGCGAACAGGTGAATCCGGTTGCAGGGCAAGGCGGGCGGCGCGTCGTTTGGTCAACCCAAACAAGCGCCGNCCAACACCGCCCTGTGATCGGATTCACCTGTNCCCGTAAAATCAGNTTCAAAATTGGGGTTGCTGCCGATATGNGAGGCTCGCGGCGTCATGCGTCTTGCAAATATATTGAATATTCGCTTCGTCACATTCCTTGCGAGCCTCGCATATCGGCGCAACGCGCACACATTTTTAATTGAGAACAGGCCCTAATATGTGCCAACTATTGGGAATCAATTGCGCTGCGCCGACAG
>NZ_CAFB01000049.1 GCF_000227585.1 Candidatus Glomeribacter gigasporarum BEG34
CTGGACTGGATGGCTCCGCGGCGCGCGTTCTTGCCGGCGTGGCAGATCCGGAAAATGATTTCGATGCGATTAATAAGCGTACGCTTGATCAGACCAAGCAGGACATTGGCCATAATACAACTGAAATCCAGCGCTTAAATGATCAGGTCAGTGGATTTGATGGGCGCATTACTGATAACAGTCAGAGTATTCGGCAACTGAACGACGAAATCAGCGATTTCGATACACAAATCACAACGCATGCTTCAGAAATCAAAGCGCTGGATGAACGTGTGGCAAAGAATACTCAAGAGGTCCTCTGGTTGAAAAAGTATCACCAATCCCCTCCCCGCGAAGGAACGGACTGGATTTCAAAAGATGAAAAAACCGGCGCTATTACGATTGCCCGGACGCAGGAGAGTGAAAGGATCGATTTTTCAGGTATCCGAAGTGGCTTGAGGAATGGCGAGGTTTCCGCCCGTATTCTGACAGGGATTGCTGCGGGTGCGATTAACAAGGACTCTCGGGAGGCCATCAACGGCTCTCAGTTTTTTACATTGCAGCAGAGAGTGAATGGCCTAGATAAGCGGGCGACGGATATAGAGCATAAACTGGATGCGCTCAATGATACGCCGCCGGTTCGCGATGTTCCTGATCATCGCAATAACACACCGGACCACATCCATGATGACGCCATTGCACATGAAAATATTCGCCAAAAACCCTCTGTTGCGCCCGGCTCGGAAGGGTTTGCCGCGGGAGAGGGTGCATGGACCACGGGTAAAAACGGCACTGCGCTCGGGGCTAATACGCGCGCATCCGGAGATCATTCAGTTGCACTCGGCGATGGCTCCGTTGCCGAACGTAGTCAAACGGTCTCAGTAGGCTCGGAAGGCCATGAACGGCAAATTACGCATGTGAAAGCGGCTACTAAAGATACGGATGCAGTCAATCTCAAACAACTCAACGAGGGTTTAAGTCATACAGTCGAACAAGCGCAACAATATACCGATGAGCGCTTTGCAACGGTGCAAAATGCAATGAATCATGTCCAGGCTGAGCTGAATCAGATTGGAAAGGCGGCCTACGCCGGGATTGCAGCCGCAATGGCGATGCCAGATCTGACGCCATCGGGGCCAGGACACACCATTGTTGCCGCAGGAGCGGGCAGCTATAAGAGCGGGCGCGCGCTTGCGGTGGGGCTCGCCTACCGTTCCTATAACGCACATTGGTTAATCAACAGTGCGATATCGGTGACATCAAGCGGAGATACGGGGTTGCGCGCTCATATCGGCTATGAGTTTTGAGAACTTTTGAACAGGTTCTGAGTCATCGCAGGTTTGAAGCGTTGTTTGAGGCGCTGGCTCAGTTGATAAACCGCAGCGGCGTAGAAAAAGCTTTTGTTGTAGCGGGTCAGGATATAAAAGTTGCACAATCCGAGCCAATACTCGACCGGCTGGCCGGGCGTTGGCAAGTCAACAACCGTGACGGGTGTATCCAGCTCGGCGCGGAGGTCTAAAAAGGCTTTATTTAATAATAGGCCCGCTTGCAACAATTGTCCCAGCGTGTGATGCGGCTCAGGACGGCCATCGGCTGTGGCTTGCGCAATGCGCTGGCTGCCGGAGTCCACTCCAATGTTCCAGACAACCGGACGGCCGGCTTCCCAGCCGTATCGCCGCAGATAATGGGCAATGCTGAGAATGGAATCCGCTGCGCCTGTCAGCTCAGGCGGGCGGTTTGGTTCATCGCTGCGCGCATATTGAAGGATATTGCTTGGCATGAACTGCGGCATACCGATTGCACCCGCATACGATCCCAAAACGCGCGTTGGATCCAGTCCGATATCGCGCGTCCAGACTAAAAAATCTTCAAGATTTTGACGAAATAAGCGGGCGCGTTCCAGCCGGTTCGGCGCAGGCGGATAATCAAAGGCCAGCGTCGTCAGCGCGTCGAGCACGTGGAAATTGCCCATTTGGTGGCCATAAAATGATTCAACGCCGATGATTGCGACAATGATCTCAGGCGGTACGCCGAATGCGCGATCAGCGCGCCGCAACACGGCCTGATGCGCGCGCCAGAAGCGCACGCCTGCGCGAATACGCTTCTCATCCAGGAAGCTTGACCGATATACATGCCAATTGCGCTGCTGTTCAGGCGACGCGACCGGCATGACCTGCTTTGCAGAGGTCGCAGAATAACGGGCGCGTGCGAATAGACGGCGGAGCGCGTGCGCGTCGAAGTCATGACGCGCCGCCATTTCACTGATAAAAGCATCGACCGCCGGATGGTTCGCATAACGCCGCAGGGTAATATCTTCCTCAAGATTCTGGCCCTGCCCAACAGAGCGTTCGGGCTGGCTTTGGGCGAGCGCAGTATGGCCATGCGCCACCAGCGCAGAGCTTATAAAAAATGATGGGATGCGCTTAAGAAAAAAGAGTTTGGAAGAAAAACGAATCATGTTAAAAATGCTCAAACTCCGGAAGAAGCCGCCCGCAAGAGGTAGGTCAGATGAGTCCACGTGAAAAATCAATGCTTAATTTCTGGTTTCCTTGGTTGCAACCTGCGCTTCAAGGAAAGCATCGGCCGCTCAACCCAATGCCATGAAGCCAGTGCAAGTACGGTTGTACAAATGATCGCCATGCTTAAGCCATTGATAAAACTTATTTTATTCCCGGTCAGCCAGACCATTGTTTGCTGCACAGGAAAGGCATAAATGTATACGCCATATGACAAATCTCCAAACCGTCCAAATCTCCGAATCACAGGCGTCGATGCGGCGCCGCACAGAATCACGCCATAAGGCAAGGCAATAAACAGCGCAATATAGGGATGTCCCAAGCCCCCAAACGCTGCAGAGAATGCGCAGAGCGCCGCGCCAATAAACAGAGGCTTGGATTCCCAAACGGAGCGAAAGACGTGCATACACACGCCATACATAAAAAAGAGGCCGAATTCCTGGTTGAACACTCTGTTTGGATTGTGTTCTGCATGATGAAAACCAAACACATCGCACGCGAAAATCAATAGGCCGGCAAGCAGCAGCCATCGGCGTTTGAGTACACCCAAAAGGCCGAGCAGGCACAAGATTGCATACCACCGGACTTCAAGCGGAATCGTCCAGAGTGCACCATTCACTGACCGTTGATGCGGATTCCCATCAAAAACGCCTGGCAAGAAAAACCGAGCCTTCGTCAGCTTTAATGTCAAAAAATAGTCGCGCGTTTCAGCAGATAGGAAATATTGTTTGGCGGAAACTGTCGAAATCAGCGGGCCAAGCGCAAATACCGCTAAGAGCGTGACAACACACAACCCAGGCCAAATGCGCAAAAAACGGCGCACCGCAAAACGCACAATATTTGGATCCCGTTCCCAGCTTTGGGCGACTAGAAAACCGCTCAATGAAAAGAAAATCAATACGCCAATTCCGCCCAAGCTGTGACTCACGCCCCAATCGGGTTCAGAACGCCCCGTAAGCGCAAACTGATGACTGAACAGAACGAGAAAGGCAGCAAAGATGCGAATGAAATCAAAATTGTTATTTCTTGTAAACGACTGCATCTATTTTGGGTAACTGCCTGTGTGAAAACTTATTTTACTTGTTAACCTGTTGAACCTGCCTTCAGTCGCCCCACAACTTAACATAATATTAATTAGCAGCATTTAATTCGAAGAAAACAACACTCAAGAAGAAAACATCCAATAAATAGTAAGGAGAGCCTGGAATGATTGTCTTTAACATGTGGGACTTCCAATAGCACTGCCTTGCTCTTGCGTATGAATGCGCATATGCGGCAGATAGGATGGATAATGACGCTGAATAAATTCAATCAAGCCTTCTCTGATCTTACAGCGCAGATCCCAGTTCAGAGCCGAGTTTGCCGAACTGACCAGCACTCGAAGCTGCATCGCACGTTCACTTGTATCGGTCACCTGAAGCACTTGCGCGCGATGATCCCATTCAGGCGCAGCGTTGCATAAGCGGACCAACTCATCGCGCAACGGCTCAAGCGGCAAACGGTAATCGACCCACAAAAATATGCTGCCGATAATCTGGGCATTGGTACGCGTCCAATTCTGGAACGGGTTTTCGATAAACCATTGCAACGGTACGATCAAACGGCGTTGATCCCATAGACGGACCACCACATAACTACTGTGGATCTCTTCAATCCGCCCCCACTCCTCTGCGACGATGACCACATCATCCAGTCTGATGGGTTGGGTCAGCGCGATTTGCAGGCCGGCAATCAAATTACCCAGCACTGGCCGGGCGGCAATACCGGCAGCCAATCCAACTACCCCAGCGGAAGCAAGCAAAGTCGCGCCAATCCGATGCACTGCCGGGAACAACATCAAAATGGAGGAGAGGCCAATTAGACCCACAATCGCCATTACGATACGCGTGAGCACACGCACCTGCGTATGAATGCGTCGCGCGTTCAAATTATCTGAGACATCAATGGGATGCAGATAAGTAATGGTTTCTCCAGCAGCCATCACCATGCGCATCCCAAACCAGGACAATACGCCGATGAGTGCGAAGCCGCTCATATCGCGCAGCCATACAATGAGCGACAACTTGGGCGGCACCTCTTGCCAGGCCATTTGCAATGCACATAGCACAAGTAGGTATCGGGTCGGCGAATGAATTGCGCGCAGCATGATCGACGGTATAGCGCGCGTTCGCGCCAGACGCGTCAGGACCGTCATGCCTATCCGATGCGCGGCCAGCCCGATCAATAGCATGATAATAGTGATCATCGCTACGCCCGCCCATGAAGAAGGCGCAATCGCAATTTTTTGCAAGAAGTCAGAAAAAAGCATCCCCTCCACCCTAGTTGAACTGTTTATATATGCGTGAACGTGCAAGCGCGTTTAAAAAGCGTGAAGAAATTCTCAGTGGTTGCCGTCGCAATTGAAGTTTCAGTCTCACCGCGCAATTGAGCAACAAAGCGCCCCACATAATGGACAAAGGCAGGCTCGTTGACTGCCCCGCGATGCGGCGCCGGTGCGAGATAAGGCGAATCTGTTTCAATCAATAAACGCTGAAGCGGAACGCGCCGCGCCACTTCCTGCACTGCGGATGCGTTTTTGAAAGTGACGATGCCGGATATGGAGATATGGAAATTCAGCGCGAGCGCTTCCTGGGCCGCATCCCAGCCTTCAGTGAAACAGTGCATCACCCCGCCGACTTCCTCGGCGCCCTCTTCGCGCATGAGGATCAGCGTATCCTCAATCGCCGCGCGCGTATGAATAATCAGCGGTAAGCGCAGTGCGCGCGCGGCCCGGATATGCGTGCGGAAACGTTTGCGCTGCCATTCCGCGGCATCTAGTGTGCGCCCTTCCAGACGGAAATAATCCAGCCCCGTTTCCCCAATGGCCACCACCTTAGAAGACGCCGCGCGCTGCACAAGCCCGTCAACATCTGGCTCCTGCACGGAGGCATCCGCCGGATGCACGCCCACCGAAGCGAATACATTATTGTGTCGTTGTGCGAGTGCCAGCACCTCTGGAAAAGCTTCCAGGTCAATGCCCACGCATAATGCATGGCTGACGGAATGCGCGCGCATATTGTCCAGCAGCTGCGGCACACGTTCAGCCAAACCTTTTAGATTTAGATGGCAATGTGAATCGACAAACATAAGGGCGCTCAGAACGGATTTTTCGTGTTTAAGAGCCAGAGCATTTTTCAGTCAGATTGCGCCCGACAATCAGCACATCCTTTGCAATACCGTCCAGTTTGGCAACGCGCGGCAATCGTCCCCAGTCCACAAAACCCAGTGCATAAAAGAGTCTCAGACTTGAGAGGTTATGTGCAAACACAAAGCCAAGCAAGGCTTCAAGACCCAATGAGGGCGCGCATTCAAGCGCGCGTGTCAGTAATTGCCGGCCTAAGCCCTGCCTGCGCCACATTGGATCAATATAAATGCTCAGTTCTGCGGTAGCACAGTACACCGGACGTCCATAAAAATCCGAGAAGCTCAGCCAGCCCGCCATTTGGCCCGATGCAGCCTCGGCAATCCAAATCGGACGCAACTGTGGAGTGTGCATCTGAAACCACGTCAGCATACTCTCAGGCTTAATGGGTTCAAGATCGCCTGCGGCCTGACGGCTTGGCACCGTCTCGTTGTAGATTTCCACCATCGCAGGCAAATCATTCAACGTGGCGTTGCGGACAGAGAAATTCATTGCGCCTTCTGAAATTCAGCAAACACAGCATTCTATTTGAATTATTTCAAGAGATGCAGCAATAAATTTAAATGATTCTGAGAACCTGCCCACAAATCTACTGCGCGGGCATCATGCTACGTCGGTCGGTGCTCGGAATCCCCGTGTATTCCATATACATTCCGGTTCCTGCGCCGCGCAGGGCGGGGCAGGTCTGCCATCGCTGCGCGATGGAGGCGACCCCAGAGCGGCGCATTGCCCGCCGGCTTACCGCGCGGCTTGGCCCGCCGCAACAAACCGATCCCGCTTCGCGGGCCCCTCAGGCAGCGTTCCGGCGGGCCCTCCAAGCCTTCCGCCCGCTCGCTACAATTTGTGGACAGGTTCTGAGAAAAGCGCGCGGTATTCAGAATACATGACTTCAATCACCAGTCTTGTATTCAATGGATGATGTTCGACCGCGCGCTGTGCGTTGACATGCCTGAGATAGCGCAGCAGTTGCCGCGTATTCAGAGATTGCGCGCAGCGCTTCAGCGCTTCAGCCTCACCTGGATAATAACGCGGCCGGCGGGCCGAATATTGTGCAAGCAGATCATAGAGCCAGCGCTGCAGCCAACCTAATACGTCCGAGACCGGCGCTTTCTGCAGCCTTTCTCCGCAGGCAAAGGCATCGCACTGCGCGCCGGCGGCCAGTTGATCGAGCATAAAACGGCGCGCGGATGCCGGTGGATCCTGCGCGCCGGCGCGCGCGGCCAGAGGCGCGCCGCCAGCGGCGGCCAAGACCTCGCCGGCATTATGGATACCCTGACTGTTGAGCCAGACAAGCGCGTCCGCGCGCGCTGGCGCGTGCATCGGCCAGCGCTGGCAACGGCTGATGATCGTCGCCGGTAATATATCCGGACGCGCGCAGACCAGTAAAAATACGACCTCTGGCGGCGGCTCTTCCAGCGTTTTGAGCAGCGCGTTTGCGGAAGCGGCATTCAGGCTTTCGGCGGGCGCGAGCACAACCACCCGCCGCCCGCCGCGATGCGCGCTCAGAGAACAAAAATCAATCAACGCCCTCACCTGCTCGATTTTAATTTCCGCGCTCTGGACGCGCGCTTTTTCGGCGGTAGAGCCTGTGGAAGCCGTTGCGTTGCCTTTTGCCGATTCCGCTTTATTTTCGGGACAGACAAAGCGGATATCGGGATGAGTGCCGCGCGCAGACCAGTGACATGCCATACAACGTTCGCAAGGCTGGCCGCCGCTCAATGGCGTCTCGCAGACGAGCGAGGCGGCGAGGCGGCGCGCAAAACTGGATTTGCCAATGCCAGCGGGACCATGCAGTAATAGCGCGTGCGGCCAGCGCGCGCGCAATGTCTGCACGCGGCGCCAGTCATCAGACTGCCAAGGATAAATCGAAATATTCAAAGCTTCTCAATCATTTTTTCGAGCGTCTGACGAATTTCTTCAACGCTGCGCGTTGCATCGATGCGCACAAAGCGATGCGGAGCCTTGCGCGCGCGGCGCAAGTATGCATCGCGCACCCGCGTAAAGAAGGCGTGAGATTCGGATTCAAATTTATCCGGCGTCCGGACAGCGCCGCGCCGGGCGCTTGCAATCTCCGCTGGAATATCAAACAGCACTGTCAGATCAGGCTGCAGACCCTGCTGTACCCACGCCTCCAAAGCGGCAATCCGGGCGCAAGCCAAACCGCGCCCGCCGCCCTGATACGCGAATGTCGCATCGGTAAAACGGTCGCAGAGCACCCAGTCGCCGCGCTCAAGCGCGGGCTGAATCACCGTGGCAAGATGCTCAGACCGCGCCGCAAAGATCAGCAAGGTTTCTGTTTCCAATTGCATCGGCTGGCGCAGCAGCCATTCGCGTATTGTTTCACTGAGCGGCGTGCCGCCCGGCTCGCGCGTGGTGAGCAATGAAATACCAAACGGTTTTAAGCGCTCTAAAAGACGTTCACTGAACCATGACAGCTGCATTGACTTCCCCGCGCCATCGATGCCTTCGAATGTAATCCACTGCCCGCGCGTGGGTTGATCCATTGTGTTGAATAGAAGTCAAAAATCGACGAAAAAAATTGTATTAGCCAAGACTTAATCTGACAGTACTACACTTAGGAAAGGACTGCATAAAGCTTGGCCTATATGCTTGAGAGAATCCCTCTATTGCAGAGATATCCGATGACACCCATAAATCCAGGCCCGAGCCTGTCGCGTAAGCGCACACATAAACAAGTCTTTCTAGGGAAGGACTGCATAAAGCGAAACTTTGTAAGCTTTTGGAGTTGAATCCCGGTCAGTCGGCCAGCGCCCCCAGTCATTGAGAATTTTTTGTTTATTTGGCGAACCTGTGCGCCATTTTTCTGCCTGATCCGGGCCCTGCTGTAGCCGCACTCATGATGCGCGGGCTAATCGTTCTGTCCGCGCCATCCATAGATGAGCCAAGGCAAAGAGCGTCATAAGCTGAGCGGTATTTTTGCGCAAGCTACGATAGCGCACCTTGGCGTAGCCAAACTGGCGCTTGATGCCCCGGACAGGGTGTTCCGCTTTAGCGCGGATGCAGGGCTTGAACATGCGCTGCAGTGCCTCGGACCGGTGCACAAGGCCAGAGTCGGCGTCCACGCCGATGTGCGCTTTCATCCCAAAGTACCCCTGCTGGCCTTTCCTGGTCTGATGCATTTCTGGGTCGCCCGCCTTGCGCCGGTTCTGGGTCGAACTCGGCGCGTTGATCAGCGCGGCATCGACGACCGTACCCGAACGCAGCATCAACCCCTTCTCGCGCAGCAGAGCGTTGATCTTCGAAAACATCTGTTCCCGAAAATACACGGTACAGCGGCAGATCGTACAGCGTTTCTTCCATCGCCGCATCTGACAGACCGAACCACTGCTGCAAAAAGTGGATCCGAAGCAACGTCTCGACTGAGAAAGGCGGATGTCCCCTTTTCCCTGCCGGCGCGTACGGCGCAATCCATCCCGCCCGTTCACCCAAAAAGGGCCTGATCTGCACTTTTTGGGTTTCCTCTATAAAAGTCTCCACCGGCTTTAATCGCCCTGCTGCAGGCAGCGCCAAAATTCCAAAAAACATCTGTAAAAAGCGGGAAACATTAACAGGCCCATTTCTTGGATCATCCAGGTACCCTCCAGTGGAACCGTTCCTACTGGGAAACCCCAACCACCGTAAAAAATCAAACTGTTCCAGGTTAGTTTTCAGTACATTTCAACAGATATTGACCTTATAGGTAGTGTCTCAGTTTGAATTCTTATCGGCTAAAGCTGCAATTTCTTCAAGCGTCCATACATGACCAGTTATTCCAGCTTCCATTGCTGGGGTTACTCGTAAGGTTTTATGAATACGGCCAAAGTTATAATACATAAAATGTAGCTACAGCATGAGCATGGTTCTCAGCTTTCTTTGAGAACCCATTTGTTAATCGAGTAAAGCGACGCATACCCATGCGCATCGTTAAGTTTTGGCGTTCAACGTAGCTGGTGGATACCTTTTCAAAATCGGGGTTACCCGTAATAATTGTTTTCTTAGCACCTACATAGTTACTAGGGCTATAACGCTTTTCATCATTTGCAGGCTTCTATATAGGCTTTAAGTCCATCACTGGTTAATTGAATTTTGTTTTTTAAGCGTGATGCTAAATCTTCTATAAAGGGTTTTGCTGTTTCAGCATCACGATTTCCTACAGCCCATGAAGGAATAAGTTTAGTATCAGCGCAAATCGCCGTCCCTGTCCAAATGTCTCCAGCACCCTCTACGGCTTTTCTAGCAGTAACAACATTTTTTTGTTTAGCATAGCAGAAAGCCCAGACTTCATCTACTTGGACGTGCTTACAGGGTAAATTACGCAAAGCTTTATCTTGATATTCAGAACAAGCCTGCCCAACCTCTACTAATAGTTTAGTAACGGTATTAATGGAATACGTTAGCCATGCGGCTAGTAGAACGCAAGCTATTTCCTTCGACCAGGCAAGATAGGATTTGAGCTTGTTTTTGTAATGATAATTTATTCACGCCCTATATTATACAAAATATAGCATGAACAGTCAAGCATAAAATTCAATTAGAAGTATTTGTAGCTCAATTAATGATTGACCAAAGGAGGTGGATTTTGAGTAGTTTTCATAGCGTTTTGCAAACTTTTAAATATCTTGTTTGCAAGCTCCCAGTCTTCTTTTTTATTTTTTCCAGTTCGCATTTACTCATACTATTCACTTTATTTTAAAATTTCACTTAAGCTTGAGTTTTTTTATCATTATAAATATCGTTTCAAAACAGCTTCCTTCTGTTTTGGCAAATCAGCAATTTCTTTTTCTAAGGTGCTAATTTTGCTCTCTATTTTTTCAATTTCTGCAACTATTTTTTGCTGTTCACGAAGTGATGGAACAGGAATTTTTATAGAAGACAATAAAGTTTGATTAAGACTTTTGATATTAGAGCCTTTACTATTTCCTATAAGTTCATTTCTTACAATATCCGTTCTAAGATAATGGCACAAAAACTTTGAATTAACCTCATCATTTAATGATCTTATCCTAATTGTAAAACCTGAAAAAGAAATTTTTCCATTTAGCAAGTCGTCGATGTATAAAAATCGACCGACCAAATTTGCCGAGCCGTTTGATCTTACAACTAAAATATCTTTTGGTTTCAGCTCATATTCTTCCGATAATTGTCTATCAATTTGTACCTTTTCTAGCGACTTAATATCCGGTGAAAAATTATTCTGAAAGTCTCTTACTCCAATAATATTTATTACTTCCCCAAAACTATTTCGAGAATAATTCAGCCCATTTTTAAAAGAAACAATATTATTTAATTTTTTGTGTGTATAATTTTCATCTTGAAAAAGTTCCACAAATGAATTTTTAAGTTTCTGTATCTCCTCTCTTATCTTATCTTCCTGTTTTTTTAAATTATCCATTTCATCTATAATCTTTGCTTGTAATTCTTGGGGTGGAACAGGGACATTTAAAGCTTCAACATCACTTTTTGAAATATTTTTTAATGATTGCCCTTTAAATCCTTGCTCCAAAAGGCTTAAATTCTGAGACAGAAAATAATAGATATATTTAAGCAAAACATTTTTTTTCGTAATAATATATGTGTGATCTGAAGCAGAAAATTTTCCATTGATATAATGAATATTTGCAGTACCTCCATCTCCTATAAGTAATGCTTCAAAATCATAATCAAACGCGTTACATTTTTTTAATGTAGGTGATGAACCGACAAAAGGAAAGCTTCCTTTATCATCGACAAAGGAAGCTGGGCGTTTCCCTTTACCAATAAAGTTTGCTATGTCCTTTATTTCCGAAAATTCGTACTTACTTTCAATCTTTACTTTTTTTTTTAACCGAAGTGGAAATGTTTTTTTCAAATTCCACGCGGTCAAAGGTTAACATATCTACCAAAGCATGGCGGCTAATGTTTTGTTGCAGGCTTGGGTGTACCTCTTTTTTTAAATCACCTTTAAAGGCCTTATAAATATAAGTGCTTGCTTTTTCGGGGTTTTCAAAATTTTCCTCATCAAATAATTTAGTGCAATCGGCAATGGTTTTGCCACGTTGTATTGGGTGTATGCCCTCACTACCACGGCGGTTACTAAACTCATAACCTAAAAAGCATTTTTCATCATCTTTCTGCCCGCTTTTTACCAGTACTACTTGTTGGGGGTAAGCTAAAATAAAGTAAAATAGTTTTTCTGCTTCACGTTCTAAGACTTGTTTCCAAAAATCGGCTTCGTTTTTTGCTTTTCGTTTTTTGCGGTATTCCTTATAGATCTCGTGTTGTTCAATAGTTTTGTTGGGTTCTTTTTTCAGTAAAGTAATATAATCATTAAAAGCAATGCCTTCCCAAACGTGTGCTACATATTTACTTGCCGGCTTTTCTATGCCGTTTAGGGTAACATCTTTATGGTCGGTAAAAAATTTATCTGCCGCTTTTTTCAGGTTAATGCTGTCGTAATTATTTCTTCTTCGCAAAAACAACACAACGGTATTAGTGCCTGTTGCCATAAAGGTATTACTGCCCAGTTCGGTAATGCCAATAATTTCAAAATATTGTAAAATAATTTCGCGGGCTTTGGTATAAATACCCGTGTTGCTTAAAATAGAGCTGGGCAAAATAATACCCGCCATGCCCCTGTCTTTAAGTAATTGTTTGGTGCGCTCTATAAACAGGCATTCAATTTCACTGCTGTTATCTGTAAGGCCGTCGTATAAGTCAAAATCCTTTTCGGTATAGTAGCTACGCGCAGGTGTTTTAAATGCCGAAACTGAATAAGGCGGGTTTGAAATTACGATGTCAAACTGTTTATTTTCTTTCGGGAAATTCGCATCGGTTTTTTTAAATAAATCTTTATATTCTTTAGTGTTTTTAAAATTAGCTAAACCATCGCTTAAAATAACATTAGCCAGCCCATCACCATGCAGGTAGCAGCCTACTTTACCTACTTTTACCAGGCGATAATCTTTTTCTATGCCGTATACATATTGTGTAGCCCAATCAAAATGATCTTCCTGCCAGGCCTTTAATTTCTTTTTTGTTTCGTCAATAAAATCGTTCGGTTTTTTTTCATCAATGATGCGCTGTATTTCGTGCATACTTTCTGTAAGAAAATGCCCGCTGCCTGCCGCGTAGTCAATTATATAAGGTAACAAGTTGTTACGTTCACCTTTTTCAATTTTTTCATTTACTAGTGTATCTATAGGTAAACTTTTAATAATGAATTGAGCTACAGGCACAGGTGTAAAAAATTGTCCTGATTCTTGTTTTAACCCTGTTGTAAGAAGTAATTCAAAAAAATCAGATAAGTACTGCTGGCGCTTGTTATAGCGTATTCTAAAGCCTTGTAATAATTCAACAATCTCTTTTACGATTTTGGCATTTTCGGTAAACGATTTTTCGTCGTAAACTTCTTTAATGGCAAACTCATTGTTTTTTTCGAGGCGAAGTTTGTAGATAACGTTTTCTTTAAATTTTCTTTTAAGCTCATCATTGCCTACAAATAAAGAAGCGTATTCGTTTTCAAACTGTTCATCAGAAAAATCGGTTACCTCTTTGTCTAAAAATTCTTTCATTCCCGCTTTGTACAAGTCGGTTAAGCGTAGTTGAAAGCTGATGTTATCGTCTTTGCCTTCCAGCCATTGAAATTTTAATTCCTCATTTTCTTTGGTTGCTTTTTCATCATAAACCTTGCACAAAAACAGAGTGAAAATTTTATTGAAGGCATTGGGTTTATCAGAAACCACATTGTGGCGTAGAATTTCTAAAAAGCGGTTAAAGATAAATCCGCTATCTTCCTGCTGAATAGGTTTAAGTTGCTTACACGTAAGCGCTTTGCTTTCGTAATTATAAGGCTTTACCCATTCTTCAAAAACGCCATTATCTTTAGTAAGTTTATTCCATTTTTCATAAAAATCCTTCGCATCGCCTACACGATAGTCGGTCTCAATTTTTATTATCTCATTTTTATAAACAATCTCATTGCCTTTTAATTCAGAGGCATAAAGTATAATAATATCTGCTTTATTGCTGAATTTGAAATAAGTGAATAGTTGACCTCCGTCTTTATGTAAACGGGCAGAAGATTTTTCAAGTTCTTTACCGTAGGTTTTACATTCTATTAAAAGATATTCTGAGCCATCGTTACGGGTAACACAAACATCTAAACGCCCGCTTGTTCCATGCCCTGCTGGCCAGGTTTTTTCTAAAATAATATTTTCGGGCTTGTAGCCTTTTTCAAGTAATCTATCCACGCATTCTAAAACAACCCAGTTTTCTGCCTGAGAAAAGTTTTGAGTTGTTTTATTTTCTGCTTTTATTTTTTTGCCGTAATTGAATATTTCATTTTCAAAATCAACCTCAATAACATAACTGCCCACGTATTTTTTTATAAAAATATCTGAAACATTTTCTTTGGGTTTAAAACCAAGTATTTGAAGTATCTTTTTACTCATATGCTAACTTGATATACTAGAATATCTATAGGTTAATTGGAGGGAAGTTATTTTGTCAAACCCTATCTGTATTGATTATTTTTTATGTTGCCATCTTTTTTTGGCGGCTTTCTTCGCAATATTCGACCTCTGCTCAGGAGTGAGCTTTTCTGCACGAGCCTTCCCTCCCTTTACCCCCCCCCAGCCGACCAAGTGCAACAGCAGCAGGATTTTTCTTCGAAGGTTCATTTTCAGGAGGGATAGCCTCACCCGTCGCAATATCCACGATGAGCTTAGCTAGTTGATTTGGGTCACGAGGTCTTTTAGGCTTATTCATGACCCTATTATAGAAGAGTATGCTTGAGCGGTCAAAAATATAACTTTCAAACTGAGACACTACCACCTTATACATGTCATTGACACTCGCGTTATATTTATATAAATTCCTTATTTATTCCCCGATAGCTCAGTTGGTAGAGCAACGGACTGTTAATCCGTGGGTCGTAGGTTCGAGTCCTGCTCGGGGAGCCAAGGTGGATAAGGATTTCAGCGGAATTTGACAGATTATTTAAATCCGTTTTTAGACAAAATATGAGATTGTCTAATATTTCTGCAAACCTCTTCCCGTCGGGATACTGATTTTGCATGCAGCAGGCTCATAGAAACGCTTCGGTTGATGGACAGTCTGACTCTCCCCGCCGCGGGGCTGTTCGAGTTTTTGTGCGCCTCACTTTCGATATCAAAGCGCACTGAGCGCACGAATTCTTTCACAGGGTCTTCCTCATCTTCGGAATCTTCGGAAAGGCGCTTCATTCACTCTTCCCTATGCACAGAATAGACGAGTCGAGTAGCGCAAAGAGATCGCACCTTCACGCTCTCACAGAACCCGACGTGCACCTCTCGATTCATCAGGCTCTTATCGTCCAACCACTGTCTTCAACGACCCGTGCGCGAACAGCCCTGGCTGGCGGGATTTAACGCCGTTCAACCAAGCCCAGGCTCGCATCTTATGGTGTCGCAGACGTTTGTATTTCCGTCGCGCCCAACGTACTAGTGCTTCATCTATGGTACGCAGCGTATTGACCAATGCTGACCGATAGAATTGCCCGTAATACTGCATCCAACCCAACAGCTTCGGTCGTGTTCGCGCCGCTAGCTCGTTCAGGCTCAAATCATAGCGACGCAGCACCCCATCACGCCGCATCTCTTGCCGCATCGCTTTGGCTGCCTTGTCGCTGATGGCCGGTACGAATCCAACGAACCGCTTACCCATCCGATCTGTCACCCTACGCGGCCTGAAGGTATAGCCCAGAAAGTCAAATTGACAGTTCCGGTCATCTTCTTCTCTGCGCGCTTGTTTGCAGTACACGATCTTGGTCTTGCCCTCATGCAGTTCCAGCTTACATTCTGCTCATCGTCCTTCCAGTTGCTGCCAAAGCTCGCGCGCGTGCGCTTCGCTCTCTCAGTGACAGATGGCATCGTCGGCGTAACGCTCGAACGGCACATTCGGATGATGCTTTCGCATCCATTGGTCAAATGCATAGTGCAGGAATAGATGAGCTATCACGGGGCTGATTACCGATCCCTGTGGCGTTCCTTTATCAGGCTGCATCAACGTTCCGTCCGGCATTTGTACCGGTGCTTTCAGCCAACGCTCCAGATATAGCAGTACCCATTTGCAAGCGGTGTGACAGCGTATCGCCCGCATCAAAAGCTTCCAGTCAATACTGCCAAAGAAGTTCTCGATGTCGAGGTCTCATACCCAGGCATCACGCCAGCACCGCTGCCTAGCTACCGCTCATGCTTGATGCGCCGACCGCCTTGGGCGATATCCATACGAGTCTTCATGGAACATCGGTTCCACGAGCGGTTCAAGGTAGCGTTTGACTACCGTCTGCGCAATTCGGTCGGAGACGGTGGGCACTCCCAACGGTCTCTTTCCGCCTGCTTTCGGTATCTCTACACGCAGCACCGGCGGCGGAAAATAACTGCCTGACGCCAGCCGATTCCAGAGTCGATACAGATGGTTTACCTCCTCTATCTCGAATTCTTTGATCGACTGCCCGTCTACTCCCGCCGCACCGCGGTTCGCCTTCACTTGCGGGTAAGCTTCCCACACCATGCGTTTGGAAATATCAAATGGTTTTGCTTGGTTCATGCTAGTCCTTCTCTTTCAAGTTGCCAGCGTGATCAAGCTGGCCGATAGTGCCCCTTCGGTCCAGTTCCATGACAGAACCTTCCTCCCTAATACGAGCACTTCCGCCCCTGTGCCCCGCGTCGGTACTCTCATCTTGCGCAGTCCTTGCGCTTGAATTTCTTCCTTGGCATTAGGGCGACAAAGAAATTCCCAAGTTCCTTACCCAAGCCTGAATCACAGTCACACCACCTTTATGCCGGATGCCGATTGAGCCGTCAGCAGGCTTCGCTCAACCTCGTCCCAGAATAATCCGTCCTTCTGGTTTTGACAGCGCCTTTACTTTTTACGACACGTCTTCAGCAGTTCGCTTTCGCTTGTCTCTTTGATTCTCACCTCGCAAAGTTCATCTTTGCCTTTTCCACGACGCTCACCACCAAGGCTCTTAACCTTTGCAGCTCGTGGCGGTTTGAGACCTACTCCTGCAAGTCGATCTCGAGGGGCCTTCCCTCATCTTCGGTCAAGCATCGTGGGCATTTTTAAGGCTATGCCCACGTCCTTGGCACACACGGAAACAAAGCATGCGAATCGTGTTCTGAGTCTAGCATTCAGCGGTACATCCAAAAAGCCGAGCGTCCGTCATTCTGCTCCGAGTAAGAAATAGAAGTTGCCTACGCGGTTTGATCTGAGCGTTTTACTATTGTCCGTTTTTTTATTCGCTTGCGCTTAGCCTGCGCAATGTCTGCGCTTCTTAAAGAGGGTGGAAGGTGGAAGTGGAAGCGTATCTGGTTTTTTAACTGGAAAAGATAATTTTATAATTTACAAGTTCACACATTACTGAAAAATGGGGTTAGTTTTAGTCTTTTGTAAGGATTCTCGTCGGTTAGGTGAACCCTATGAATACTAATACTGCTCAGATTCCGCTTGATCTCAAAAGGTTTAGTTGCAGAGGTGAATTTCTATCGGATTTCATCGAGAGCTATTTTGAACCAGCCCATTTAAGAGACGTATGCACTAAAAAACATCTGATTGCCAATTTTCAGATGGCGAGTAGGAACGGTTTTGAATCCACTCATGACTTAATTGGCGTTAACCCGCGAGAACTTTGGGTCCAGGATGTAACCCAAAGAAGGGATAGGCTGAATATTGATTCTATTGTTATCTCTGATGAGATAAAAAATACAGAAAAGACAGAAAGTATTGAAAATCAATCAATATTCAGTAGGCGTCCCATAGGCATCAATCGAACTACTCTTGATTTTAATGGAATTATTAGATTTCACAGACTTATTAAATTTCCTCTTTCAAATCAAGTGAGCAAAAAAGTGGTTGCTCTACTTACAGTCTTTCAGGATTTAACTTGTCACTTGCATTGCTCAAGGGTATTTCAACTTTATCAAGGATTCTATCCCACAAAGAAAGCAATCCAAAAGACGCTGGAGCATTTTAAATTAGGAAAATATTTTTGCAGTCAACCGACCCACAAAGAAATGCAAGTTTTACTTTCGATGCGGGATGATTCTAGGCGTAAAATAGTAGCCAAGAAACTTGAATGTTCTGTTCCAACAGTGAACAATAATGTCGCAAGCATCCAGAACAAATTAACGTCGTGCACCCTGCATGATGTGCTGCTCAAACTGCCCGCGATACCTGAGAATAAGCAGAACTTGTATGTATACATTTAAAAGTAACCTGATTCTAGGGAGTCTAATTTTGCTCATGTGCACCCATGCAATATCAAATAGCAACGCAGCGGTCCTGGATAAAACGCTCGTCTATTGTTTTGACGCTAGCCCAACAGGCTTCGACGCGAACCAAGCCCGATCCATTCCAGAGTACACAACACACTCCTCCCCCCTTTATAACCGATTAGTCGATTTCAAGCGCGGAGAGACGAGACTTGAACCCAGCCTCGCTGAGCGATGGGACATTTCAAAAGACGGCAAGGTTTACACTTTTTATCTGCGGCGCGGAGTGAAATTCCATACCACGCCTTGGTTTAAGCCGACGCGCGAGTTCAATGCTGAAGATGTTTTGTTTACTTTCGAGCGGATGCGCAATCCCAACATGCCATTTCGTAAAGCCTATCCAGTTGAATTTATAAGTTTCCATCACTTTGGTTTAGACAAAATCATTTCCAGGATTGAAGCGCTGGATGAAGGTCATGCCGTGCGATTTACGCTGAATACGGTTCATGCGCCCTTTTTATCTAAGCTAGCGGCACCTTTTGCGTCGATTTTGTCTGCCGAATATGCCGCGCAATTGCTCAAAGAGGGGGATCCATCCAATATCAGTTGGAAGCCCGTGGGTACGGGCCCGTTTATTTTTCAGGAATATGTGAAGGACGCAACGATTCGGTTCAAGGGCAATCCCGAATATTGGAAACCCGATGAAGTGCAGTTGTCCAGACTCATCTTTGATATCACGCCAGACGCGGCGGTGCGTGTACAGAAGCTCAAGGCGAATGAATGTCAAGTCATCAGCAACCCGCGTTTAACAGATATTTCCGCGCTTGAACGCGATCCCAACATTCAGGTGGCTCAATCAGCAGGCTTCAATATGAGCTATCTGGCTTACAACACCACGCATCAGCCTCTGGGTGATGTGCGGGTGCGTCGAGCGCTCGATATGGCAATCGACAAAAAGGCCATCATTGATCAAGTGTATGCAGGGCGCGCACAAATCGCGGTTGCGCCGGTGCCGCCGTTGCAATGGTCGTATGACAAAACGCTGCAAGACGCGCCGCGCGATCTTGAAAAAGCAAAAGCCTTGTTGAAAGAGGCAGGCTATCCAAACGGCTTTACACTTTCTCTGTGGAGTCCGCACTCGATTGGGACGAATCCAAACCCGCAGTTAACAGCTGCAATGATTCAGTCAGACTGGAAAAAGATCGGAGTTCAATCAAAAATTGTGACCCATGAATGGGGCGAGTTTATTAAACGTGCAATCAATGGTGAGCACGATGTATTGCTGATCGGTGGGATTGGCACTTTCCCTGATCCTGATATTTGGCTTCAAATGCTGAGTTCTAACGCAGCGCGCAACGGTATCAATTACTCAAGATGGCGCAATCAGGCCTTTGACGATCTAATTCAGAAAGCGGTTCAAACGGTCGATATTGACGAGCGCACACAATTCTATTTAAAAGCGCAGAGAATTTTTAAACAAGAACAGCCGTTTACGCCCATTGCTTATTCTGCCGTTTACCAGCCGATTCATAAAAATGTGACAGGCTTCAAAATCAATCCTCTTGGCCCGACGATTTTTTCTGGGGTTGGCCTGAAATAACTTCTAGCGTTCCATTCTTCCTCTTCCAAAGCGCCTCAATTTGTGCAACCTCTAAAAAATCTTGCTTAAATCTGTCGCGTATTCGGCTCCCAAACGTTACATCCTCTTCATTCCAGTATTGAAGAATGAGAGATGCAAGCCCTGCAGGCCGCAGTTCATAGATGCAATTCAGAATGTCATTCTTGCTTGGATGAAGACACTTCTCCTCATAGATTTCTTGTATCAATGCTGCGTGCTTAGAGAGCTTGAGTTTTTCTTCATCAAGAAAGTCCATATCTCCCCCAGATTCAATGTCAAAAACAGAGTGCCTAGGCGGCTATCGTCAACTTGTTCTGGATAAAGGGATACGGTGAAAAATGCTGGATCATGATCCTAAAAGAAAGAATCTAAGAAAAAGAAAAGAATCACGTAATAATAAATTTGATATCTGATGAATAGTTGGGTTGGCCTGCCTCTCGCTCACCGAACCAAAAATTCACTGGCAGGGACGCTGGATCAGGCTAAATACGCCAGGAGCCTGTCCCGTATGATCTGTCGATCAGCGGGCGTGAAGCCTAATAATTTTCGGGCGGGATATCGATAGGCCGGCCCGCCTGGGGCGACCTGATCGGTTTCGCCATAGTGGTGCACGCGCGCCAGGCGGGCGACGCGGCCTGTAAAGCCCACCGTGATACCGCGTGCATCGCTTTGGCTTTTTAAAAAGCGCGCGGTGCGCAGTTTGACAAACATCGCCTGAGGCTTGCGCCGAATGCGCCCCATTTTCTCGCGCAGCCGCGCGGAGGGGTGCGCGCGCTTTACGCG
The DNA here is from genome assembly GCF_000227585.1 of Candidatus Glomeribacter gigasporarum BEG34. Taxonomy (GTDB): domain Bacteria; phylum Pseudomonadota; class Gammaproteobacteria; order Burkholderiales; family Burkholderiaceae; genus Glomeribacter; species Glomeribacter gigasporarum_B. The sequence continues at coordinate 20,308 of NZ_CAFB01000049.1, forward strand.
GTGCAAATGCGCTGCCGTCTGGATTGCGCTGCGCCGCGATGCGCGATTGCTGGCTACGGCGCAGCGCAACGGCGAGGGTGCGCGCGAGCCGGCGGCGGGCGCTCGGCTGAAGACGCGCAAGACGCGCGCCCATCCACGCTTCTACGGCGTGCACTTGGAACACGTGCTTTGCAATATCCATTCCAACGGGCGTAAGCTCCATTTCGAACCCTCCGGTTTGTCTGTGAAAATCTTTATGATCTTCCCATCTTTGACACTTCGATGCCGTCGGCCTGTGAGGGTCTACTTCCATTCCTGAGAGGTTCCCTAAAAGATACCCATAATCTTTGCTTGCCAAAGCCTATAGTTTTCGGGCATTGCTAAGTGATACTGAATTCTCAAAGACAAGTCCACCATTGCTGCGGATTTAGACACCACCTTCGTTCTTCGGGTCATTCTGGCTAAGAAGTGACGGGTATTGGCGTTGTCCTGCTCAATGGCGGTGGTATAGGCTTTCCCAACCGTATGTTGCTCTCTGGGCAAGACCTTTTGATACACCTCCCAAGCATCTGTGAAATAGCGGGCTGATCGGTGTTTGACCTTGTCGTACAGCCTTCTAAAGGTTGCTTCGTCCCTCTGACCGACCACCCAAGCTATACACTTTCTCGAATAACGGTCTAATGCTTTCCAGATCCAGACCTTTTTTTTGATTGAATAAAGTGCCACATCTCATCGAACTCAATGGCTGTGATGTCTTGAGAGATAAGAGGTTCAGATATTTGAGGACCCGCCTTTTTAATCCATAAATAGACGCGTTTACGGGTCGTTCCTAACAACCGAGCAATCATCCCATAACTGCTTTTCATCGTGCCGTAGAGCAAAACCGCTAATGCCTTGGCCTCTGGAGGATAGCCTTTGTCTTGCCGACGACCCCCTAGAATAAAGTGATATTGACAGGTTTTGCAGTAGTACCTTTGTTGGCTTCTTATCCTCCCCCGCTTGATGAGGTGTTTTGTTTCTGTGCACCGCTTGCAGCTTATCATTGTTGTTTTGAGAACTACTGAAAAACCGTTTAGTTTAGTCTAGAGATCTATTGGGGAACACTCTCCCATTCCTCTCACCGCTCACGGAGCAGAGGGGCGGCGTTCATTACATTCCACCTTCAATTTGGGTGGACACCCATACTCCGCTTCCAACCTGCAATAAGCGAGGTGCGGAAAATTGAGCGCTTACCTTCAACCAGCTAGATTCGGGTGATTGTCCAAGACTGTTTTGACCGGGCCAAAGCAAAGCTTGAAGCCGATGGCTTTCAGGACGAAGCGGAGGCGCTCTCGGAGGCGACGGTGCATTGGCTCCGGCATACAGGTATTTCGGAGGATGTGGAGCATTGGCCAAGAGAACACGTGCGGGATAATGCGGGGCATAGTTCGAGTGCAATTACCGATAAATACATCGACATCGAGCTGCGGGCGCGGCATGCGAGCGGGAGACGGAAGCGGGTGAAGCCAGTGTAGGCAATTTGTTCGCAGTCATCCGAATATCATAGAATTGTAGACTTTGGTTTACGGTTCGTCATCTTGAGTTTACAATTTCGCGATATTAGACATACACATGACCGATATCTTTAGAGTTGTTGCCTAATAGGGTTTTTAGGCGTTTTTGCGAAATTTGAGCCTACAAAATAAGGCATCTCCAAATGCAATTTTTATTAGGCAACAGGCCCTTGATGATTGGTTTAACACGCTCAAGGATAGGCGAGCCAAGCACCGGATTCAGGCCAGAATTGACCGTTTGCAAATGGGAAATCCAGGCGATGCTAAATCGGTCAGCGGAGGTATGAGCGAGTTGCGCATTGACTACGGGCTACCGTATGTACACCACTCGATGCGGTCCCGTGCTGGTCGTTCTGCTATGTGGCGGCAGCAAATCCACGCAACAGGCTGATATCCTCAAAGCGCGCGAACTTGCAGCGAATCTCGATATAAAGTGAGTGATGAGCAAAGTGAAAATCCGTCCTTGGAACTCTGCCGAGCATCTTCAATCTGAAGAAGATATAGTGGCCTATCTGGAAGCTTGCCTGGAAGAGGGCGGGGATGATGCCGCCTTTATCGTGCATGCGCTGGGAGTCATCGCACGCGCGCAGGGCATGGCGGCGCTGGCCAGAAAAACAGGATTAACGCGCAAAGGTTGTACAAAGCCTTATCGGATAGTGGAAATCCGAGCTTCGGTACCGTATTGAAAGTCATTAAAGCACTGGGCTTGCGCTGGCATATTCAGCCTATGCCACAGACTTGATTTGCATCATGGCGAAGTTTTTCAAATCATGAAAAAATTAGATTTTTTTGATTCTATTCGCTGTCTTTACTCCTATCACGCAAATTGCGCATTTGGTGAATCTTGGTAAAAAGACTGCTGCTAGTACCGCCCGACTGTTCAATGTGCATCCGACTACGGTGTCCCGGCTGTTGCAACGTAGCAAGTCCACAGCAGGCTAGTTTCAATGGTTGACTTCGACAAGCTAAAAACCAAGAAAACGAAATCTAGGGATATTGAACCGACGGAAATTTTTCGCCGCTTACCGAAGCCTAGCGGTATTAATGACCTCTACACCAGTCAGGCAGAAGTCCTTCAGGCTTGGTTCAAGCGTCGCCAAGAACGTGACGTTGTATTAAAACTGCATACAGGTGGCGGCAAAACACTGGTCGGTCTTCTCATGGCTCAATCCACTCTGAACGAGACACGAGAACCCGTTCTTTATTTGGCGCCGACAGTGCAACTTGTCAATCAAACGCTTGAGAAGGCAAAAGCACTGGGTATCTCCGCCGTACCGTATGAACGAGGGCAACCGCTGAACGATGACTTCGTTAATGGTAACGCCATCATGGTGGGCACATATAAAGCGCTGTTCAATGGGCGAAGCAAGTTTGGCCTTCGTGGCGGAGTTCAGCCCCAACAGATATCCGCCGTCATACTTGATGACGCACATGCGGCATTTTCTGTGGTCCGCGAATCTTTTACGCTCGATGTCAGATCGAATAAAAACCGACCTCGATATGAAAGTTTGACTGACTTATTCCGGAAGGCGTTCAAAGAACTAAATAAACTTGGTACGTTTGATGACATCGTTTCTGGCGCAGAATATTCTGTGCTTGAGGTGCCCTATTGGGCTTGGCATGAGCAAATCGATGCAGCTCGGGAACAATTGAAATCAGATGGAGAGGAATACGCGCTGGTATGGCCGCTTTTACGAGATCGATTGCATCTTTGTCATGCGCTCATCAGTCGCGATGCATTCACGCTGACGCCAATATTGCCTCTGGTTAATGCCTTCCCAACGTTCGTTGATGCACCACGTCGCATTTACATGTCGGCAACCATTGCCGATGATAGCGAGATTGTGCGTACTTTCGATGCTGACCCGCAATCAGCCCAAAACCCACTGACTTCTCGCTCATTAGCGGGTGTGAGCGAACGAATGATTTTGATTCCTGACTTCATGCCATTCAAGCTCAAGCTCGAGGCACAAGAAGCTATTAAAAAGCTTATGGTATGGACAACGAACCAAAACCTCGGCGTAGTGGTTCTCGTTTCATCAGACAAGGCCGCAGCCCAATGGTCGGAAGCCGCCACGATAGCGCAAGGCTCTCAAGGTGTGGAAAGGCGTGTGGCAGAATTGCAAGCAAGGACGATGGTTAGCCCCGTCGTGTTCGTGAATCGATACGATGGGATTGACCTCCCAGGTAACTCATGCCGCCTACTGATCATGAGCGGCCTCCCCGCAGGGACATCAAATTACGAGCTTTTTCGGGCAAGTGCCCTATTTGGTGGAGCAACCATTACCCGCATGCTTGCGCAACGAATCGAGCAAGGAATCGGCAGGGGAGCGCGTGGATCCGGCGATCATTGTGTCGTTCTTCTGGCGGGATCAAACCTTGCAGGGTGGGTTTCAAAGGATACCAATTTTAGATTCTTTACTGGCGCCACGAGAGCGCAGCTTGAGATGGGCGCGCAAATTAGCAGAGCAATAAAGGACTCAGGGGATCTCATACAGACCATTCAACAAAGTTTTGGCCGCGATAAAGATTGGGTCAAATATCACGCGGAAACACTTGCAGAATTGGTGGACGAAGAAGTGCCGGATAAGCTGCGATTTAACCAAGCGGCCATGGAAAGAAAGGCAGTCAACCTTTGGCACGATGGGTACCACGAACAAGCACTGGCAAAGATTGAGAAATTTCTAACCGATTCCGAGACGTTAGACCCGCAGATCCGTGGTTGGATGGCGCAATTGGCAGCGCGAATTGCGAATCAGTGGGGTCATTCTGATCGGTCAGAGGACCTACAGCGTCAAGCATACGCGCATAATCGTAATCTTCTCACACCCAAAGTTCTGCCTCCTTATCGACCACTTTTGCCTCCTGGCGCGCAAGCAAAAGCTATCGCCGAACAATTTGGCCACTATCGATTCAGACGGGGCTTATTACAGTCTTTTGAGGATGTCGCCATACATTTACATCGTAATGCGTCGGCAAATCAGTTTGAGGAGGCATTAGCCAAGCTTGCTGTCATGATTGGCCTCTCTTCAGAGCGGCATGATGACAATGGCAAAGGGCCGGATGTGCTCTGGCTATTGCCGAATAAGGTTGGTTTTGTTATTGAGGTAAAGAGTCGGAAAAAGGCAGAAAAGGCGCTTACGAAGGAAGAGCATGGGCAACTTCTTGTCGCTGCTGAGTGGTTCGCTGAAAACTACAAGGACTACCAATGCGTGCGTGTTTGTGTACATCCTGGGAATTACGCCACCAAGGCAGCGATGGCCGGAACAACTTATGCTTTAACGTATGAAAAACTCGCTGCTTTGGTATCGGATGCTCGCTCCCTCTTCTCCTCACTTTGTGAGTCGCAACTCTCAGGAGTCGCTCTTGAGACTGAATGTGATCGTCAACTCACGCAATCATCATTGAAATTTGATCAATTGATGGACAATTATTTGGTACCTTTTGAAGAACAGGATTGAAAAATTCGTAGGATTCCAGCGCGCCAATCATCTCACGGATGCGCTCCTTGCGAACTGGCATCATTTTGTCCACCATCGTTTGTGACAATTTGGAAACCCCGTTACCCCCAGTCGGTTCAATCACCACACGAAAAACCGGCGCATCCTCAAGGTAACTGGTTAGGGGCAATATGGAAACGCTTTCCAGTGCGTCAAAGAGATCCTACTGAACAATGATAGCCAGACGCGGCTTGCTACCGTAATCCCCTCCGCCGCCTGCGATAGTCACGACATCACCCCGCTTCAAGCGTCCCACCCAGTGACATCTGAGACCGACTCCACCCAGTCCACGACCGCGCGTTCGCGGGTAGCATGTGCAGCGACATTGTGCGCTTGTCTACGGCATTCCTCAGCAAATTCGGGTCGCCTAGTGTCTGGCGCCCAGATTTGAACAGGACGCATCCCGTTTGCGCAGCGTTGATCCCGCAGCTTTTGCTGCACGGTCGCCGCGTGACTACGATGTGAAATGGCATTCATAACTTCCAATTCCCCGCACGCATGCCTATAGTCATGTCCGTCCTGCTGCTGGCGCTGATTGCCAGCGCCGTCCCCGCCGCTGCGGCAGCGGATCGTATCGCTGCGGACAATCCACCCGTCCGGTTCTATTGGCGCAAGGCGGAAGGCTGATTCTGGTGCGAACCGATACCAAAGCCTGCTCAACTGGAACGCCCCCAACCGGCGCAGCCAGCGCCCTCCCCTATTTCCAGACGCACCACTGCGCCTGCGGCCTTCTCAGCCGCCTGGTTCCGGCAGAACCTGCCGAAATACAAGGATCTAGCCTGGGATCATCCGACGCTCACGAATCTGCGCGTGTTCCTGTGGGTGCAACGGCTCACGCTCGACCGCGCCCGGCAATTTGCCGATATGAGCGAACTTGCCACACTCGGCGACCCATTGCTCGATGCGCTGAGCCAGCGCCCCTATGCGACCTTTGCGGCGCACACGCTCGACCGGCAAGCGGGCGCGGCACAGGCTCGTCTGCTCAATGAGTTAGCGCAGCGCGCCGGACTCCTCTTTTTCTTTCATTCAGCGTGCCCGGCGTGTGCGACGCAAGCCCCGCTGGTGCGGACGCTGGCAAAGCAGCATCGCTTTTCCCTTATCCCGGTGTTCATCGACGGCCAGGATTTGCCCGGTCACCCGTTTCCCGCTTTCAAACCGGATAGGGGTCAGGCGGCCCAACTCCAGGTGCAGGCGGTGCCCGCCCTCTATCTCGCTGCGCCCGACGGCCAATTTGCCGACGTGGGCCAAGGGTGTCACCAACACTTTAAAACTGACCCACTGCTGGAGTGCCCCTTTGGGTCTGGAGAGTTCAAGCTATGAAAATTGCCCCCCTTGCCGAGCACGTTTTACTTCAAATGGATGGGGAGATAAATAGCCTAGAGCTGAGTGTAAGCGCTGGGTATTGTAGACCTCCTCAATAAATATCGGTCGCCGCGCTGCTACATCTGAAAAGGATTCATAGCCGGCTAAATAGACTTCCTCAACCTTGAGCGTTTTCATCAAGCTTTCTGCCTGCGCATTGTCGTAGGGGTTGGCCACAGAACTCATCGAACCCATGAGCCCGTCTTCATGCAGAGCGTGTCGGTATTCCGCGCTCGCCTATTGACAGCCTCGGTCGCTATGATGAATACAGGTGCCTGGCACAGGTCGACGTTGAATGCCCGCCGCTTTCAGGGCAGCCAGCGTGAGCTGGGTATCGATCTGTCGCCCGAGGGCATATCCGATGACCTTGCGGCTACAGGCATCCAGAATCACCGCCAAATAGACAACCCCCCTTTCGATACGGATAAACGTCATATCAGCGACCCAAATTTGATCTGGCCGGTCTGGAATCCTGTTGCGGTACAGATTGGGAAACACCGGCCCGTCATGCTGACGATCTGTGGTACGAACGAACCGGCGTTTAGATTGAATCCCCAAACCGGGTTGCCTCATGATTCGGGCGCCCCGCCTGTGATGGATACCATAGCCCTGTGCTTGCAGGGCGCGGGTCACACGGCGATACCCGTCACCGGAGAGTGCGTCCTGAATGCACCCGATCCGCTCAAGGAGTCGTGCGTCGCTCAAGCAGGGGGAAGAGGGGGTGCCTGCACGATCATAAAAAGTGCTACGGGGAAGTTGGATCATCTGACACCCCCGTTGGACCCCGCAGGCAGCGGACCGCTGATGATGAAGGAGGGCTCGTTGCTGCTTTCGGGTCGCAACCGTGGCGTTTTTTTAAGCAAGTCGATCTCCATTGTGAGTGGACCGACCTTGCGCTCCAATGCTGCAATTTTGGCTCCATATTCCGAGATCGTCGTGGCGGCTGCTTCCTCGACGTTCAGCTCGCCACGATCATATTGGCTTAGCCACAACTGAATCAGGTTGGCTAAAATTTGATAAGTACGCTTGGCTTCGCGCCGTCCGATCTTGCCGTTCCGAATATCCGCGCACAGTGGCAACTTGAACTGCGGACTGTGCCGACGGTAGAGGCTTCTTATGGACATCGTGCTCTTCCTCCTAAGAGGCCCAGCAAGCGTATCCATTTATTCGCTCTGTATTGTCCACCCCCAAGGGTTCACTCCAATCGTGCTGGCGGACCCTGGCTGCAGAACGCGCAGGTCATCGGCCCGAAACTCATCACGGATATTTGTTGGCCGTGCCTGTTTCCGATCCGCATTGCCGGCGTGCCGATTTCCGGCGCAGGCGGCCGCATCCCGGAGGAAGCGGTCAAGAGTCCGCTGTGCACCTGTCGGGACGGGGCCGGTCTGCCAAGGCCCGGCGTGACGACTTCGATGCGGGAGCCTGGGCGGCTGGTCGAGTTCCAGCGGGTACCCGGCTGCTCGTCTGTGCTAAACGGCACGCGCTTTCCATTTAACCGTACCTTCCGGGGGCATCACGGCCAGGCAGCCTGGACGGCGGCGACGGCTCCTTTATGCACTACCACTTCTATGCCTTTCCGCTGCTCGCGTTGCTGGAACTGTTCGTTCGGCCCAACTGCAATCCCGATGGCTACATGGATTTGGATGTCCTGTACTTCTCGGAGCTCGATCCGACCTGGAACAACGACGAGCTGGCCTTTTTCACGAACCCCGAAGCGGCTGCAGTGGCCAATCCGATTGCAGCGGCGACCTGCACCGCGGATGCAGCGTCCAGCTTGACAGGCAAACCGCTTAAACAACTGTTCTGGTGCGCGGGCAGTTGGGGGACTTTATATCCCTTAAGCGGTCATCAGAACGGTGGCAAAGGCGTGATACGGGATTCGAGCCTTTTAACAGCGCGCGTGCTGGCGGCGTTGCATCGACGGGGTTTGTCCTGGCGCACGATGGGCGCGGATGCGCTATGCAAAGGGGTGATCGATCCCCTGCTTCCGAAGACGCAGTACCAGTTCACGTTATTGCATCCGGTGCCGGAGACGCATTCGGCGCACGTGATCGGGGAGTTGGCACTGAATTGGGGAATTGCTAAAATCATTCCGGCGGTCGGTCAAGACCCGATCTACACGATCTGGCGCTGGAACGACTGCTGCACTCACTGAAGGGACGGTCATGTTCCAGCGTTCATGGCTTAAATCCACCGCGTGTCTGCTCTTGTTCACCTTTCCCTTGCAATCCGTGGTAGCCGCCAGCGGCGGAGCGGTTTCGGCGCCTGTACCGCAGGCTGAGCAAGCAAACGCCGATCCACTGCCAGAAAAAGAAGGGGTGCGACATGAGGCAGAGCGTCCCTCTCAAACGCCAGATTTTGCGGAACTGGGAAAAGCGGCCAAGGCATTGGGGAAAGACCAGGCCGCGTCGCTTAAAGATCATGCCGCTGCGGTACAGGAAGGAACCGTCACGGTTCCGCAACTCAAAGACGGCCGGTTTAAGTCAGGCAACACCCGCGTCCATGTAGACGACCTCTTTCCAGGCACGCGCCGCGACCGGCCTGACCCGGACGGCACCTATTTCTCCAAAGGACAAAAGCCCGATCTGAAACGGCTCAAACAGTTGCATGATCCAAACAAAGGAATGGGCAAGGTCGGTCAGTCGGCTAAAAAAGGACTCTGGAAGGACGCTCAAGGCGCTTCTCCTTCATTGGCGGGTTCCGCCTATCAGGTGATACTGGACGCTTCAAAACGGAGCCGGCCGGATTTCGCAGAAGACCCGGCGCTCGATCAAAGCAAACGGACCTACGAGAAAATAGACGATATTGCCAAATGGTTCGGCGACTGCAAGTCGGAGACGGGGTACAAAAAACGCGAACGCTTGACGCATGTGCCGGAGTACCACAGATGTACGCGGCTGTATAAACCCGCCGGCGGCTGCACGATCCAGCATACCATCGAGATTGATACGGAACCGACCGATGTTGTGTTTCTGGTGGACAATTCCGCTTCGATGGATCCCGTGATTGCCGATCTGCGGAATAATGTCCGCACCTTTGCCAATCTGATGATGCAGGGCAAGGCGCATAATCTGCGCATGGGCGGGGCCGCCTATCGGGACAAGGACTATCTCTGGAACAACATCCCCTTCAGCTACGCCTACAGCGATTTCCAGCACTGGATCAACGGCGTTCGGACGGAAAGGGCGGAAACCTATCCGTTCGCGGTCGTCCGATGGGCCATCGATCACTACCCTTGGCGGGAAAATGTCCATCGCATCATCGTGCTGATTGGCAACGACGATTACGGCTGCGGTTTTGATCCCGGCCAGTCTTTCTGTCCCAGCCGAACGGAGATCATCCGCGCGCTCCAGGAGAAGGGCATTCAACTGTACATCTTCCATAACAATCCGGATGTCCGATCCATCGGTATCCCGCTGGCGGATTATTTTGCAGGCCCGAAACTCCTCAAATTTGCGCAATTCTTTACCATTGTGACCGACCACTGGTCGCCGCAGTCCTGTATCAATGACGCGCGGGCCACTTTGGAGCCGTTCTGTAAAGGCCGCTATACGCCTTGGCCAAGGGATGAGAATGCCTGTGTGACGATTTCCGGCTTTGACATTTGCAAGGGCGATCCGCTCTATCAGAAACTGAAAGCCCCGCCCTTGCCGAACGTTCCCAGACAGGCGGCTCGCATCGAAGTTTCAGCGTTGAAGTGTGACTATAACCACGGCCAAGGCACCTGCTGGGTGGATGCGCAGGGTCGCCGGCAATGTTTGCGGAATGATCAGGACATCGACCAATGCCAGGCGTATGAGCACAATCCTGCCTGCGGTTTTGTCAGTTCCACCTGCATCGGTGGCACTCAAGGCGTGTCTGGCCACTGCTATGTGCGGGGGGACACTTACGACTGCGGCAAGGAGGTCAAAGTCCCGACGCTTGATAGATCCACAAAGTACCGGTGCGCGGGGCCGGTGCGCTGCATGGGCGAGGACTGCCTGAGCGTCGATCAGGAAGCCAGTACGGATTTTGCGAAGGCAGCGGCACTGCTCCAGGCGGCGCAGTTCATGACGCAGGACACCGACTGTGAAGATGTCACGGGTCACGACAATTTGTACTGCCGCGCCTTTACGGGCCAGCCCAGCGAATGCAAGGTTGCCGTGGGCGGGGTGCAGAACTGCTGCAAGAATCCACAGTATCCGTCGCTCGGCGACTATCTGACGTTGATTCTATCGATGCCAAAACTGGATACGGAACGGACGCTATTGGGCTGTGCATAGAGAAACGGGAGTCGTATTGCTGCTTCAACTCGCCGCTGTCGCGGATGATCCAGGAGCAGGTGCGGCCTCAACTGGGGATGCCTTTCGGAGATGCCGAGCATCCGCAGTGCGACGGCATTCCGATGGAGCGTCTGGTGGAGGTGGACTGGGGAAGGGTCAATCTGGACGAATGGCTGGGGATTTTGCAGCAGAGCGGGCATTTCCCAGCGCCTGGCAATCTAACGCCAGAGGCGCTGACCCCAGTTCGGCTATCGAGGAAGCCGATCATAAGCCAGTAGCCATTTTGAATCATAATCGTCCAGCCGCCTATCTGGTGCCTGCTGAAGCATTTGAAACCCTCATGGAAGCGCTTGAAGATGCCGAACTGGGGGAAATCGTGCGTCAGCGCAGAGGCGGAAAGACGATAAAGATTTCTCTGGATGAGCTATGAGTTAGCCTTTCACGAGGCAGCCCTCAAAGAATGGAAAAAATTGGGGGCTGTTGTGAAAGCACAATTCAAAAAGCAACTTGCAAAGCGCCTGCAAAATCCTCATGTGCCCTCTGCAAAATGGACTGAACCCCAAAAGTTGGACGGTGATCTATGCTGCTTAAGCGAACCGAGCACGGTAGACGACCGGGCTCCACCCATTCAACTTCATCTTGATGCGGTCGTAGTGATAGTAGCGGATGTAGTCGTGCAGTCCTTCCCTGAGTTCGTTGATGTCGCGGAATTCGTTCGGAGGATAGAACTCTGACTTGAGCGTTGCGAAGAAGCTTTCCATCGCCGCGTTGTCGAGGCCATTCCCCTTGCGAGACATGCTCGGTGTGACTGTGTGCTGCTTGAGAAGATTGCCATATAAGGGCAACCGATACTGCCAGCCTGGGTCGGAATGCAGGATTGGGCACTCTCGCGGTTTCAGCCGATTAAACGCTTTTCCCAACATTGAAGCAACCCTATCAAACAGGGGGCCCTTGGCAATCTCGTACGAGACGATCTCGCCGTTGTATAGGTTCATCACTGGCGACAGGTAGAGTTTCTTGCCGCCAACGTTGAATTCCGTCACATCCGTTACCCATTTCTGGTTCGGATTGTGCGCTTGGAACTGGCGCTCGAGGATATTCGGCGCGGCGCGACCGACTTCGCCCCTGTAGGCGCGGTACTTCTTCTCTCGGACGCGAGACTTCAGCTGCAGTGTTCCCATGAGACGTTGCACGGTTTTGTGATTGATCAGCTTGCTTTCCTGACGTATCACAGCCGTGACACGGCGGTTGCCATACTGGCCCTTATGAACCTCGAAAATCCCGCCCATTCTCCGTTTGAGACCCGCAGACTCGTCCGGCATCTGCAGCGCCTTTTGCGGATAGTAAAAGGTGCTGCGTGCGAGGCTGGCCACCTTGAGCAAGCCAGCGAGTGGATATTGCTGCCTCAGCTCAAACACGACTTGCGCTCGCTCTCGTGCGCTGCCTGCTTCTTCGTTTGAGCCAAGACCTCGAGTTTTTTTAGGTCAGCGTTCTCCATGCGAAAAAAGTTCAACTCCTCTAGGAGTTCCTCGCGGGAGCGCGCATCGTTCTTTGATGACTGAGAAGTAGCCTCCGGACTCTGGTTTTTCTTCATCTTGTTGTGACGGCTGGGGGAACCCCAAGACAATGCGTCAAGTCCGCCTTCTCTGTACTGACGTTCCCAGTGGCCGATCATGTCGAATCGCGGAATTGTTGATTTCAGTGGAAAGCAGCCCCCTTTGGAGAAGCAAGTACAGCCGAAAAAAGCCCCCTCTGAATAACGTATTTACCCTCGCGATTTTGATACATTCGCGAGGGGGTGATGAAGAGATGTATATCGTGGAAACCCTTGCAAAGAATCGGCGTCTGTATCCCGGAGAGGGCAAAGGATGTAAAACGATTGGCGGGAATTGAAGAGATCGAAGGCGAGCGTCAAGAAGCGCATACGGGGGAAAGAGACAAGCCAGCGCTATAAGCGGCGCCAAGCGGTTGATCCGGTGCTGGAAGCGGACCGGGGCTGGCTGTTGAGCACACTGGAAGCGGACAGGAAAGCGCCTGTGTCCTACAGGCAGACGGCCCGCAAGTTGTAGGAACGAGGTGAAGCGGGCTTTACAGGCGCTGATACGCCCGTCCGCGCCTGTGTTCGGAAGTGGACGCACGAGTCAGACTCAGGCAAGCCTCGAAAAGCCTTCGTACCGCAGGCACATGGTGCCGGTGAATCCGTTTCAATTGGAGGGGAGCGAAGAAGCCATCCAGTGGGCTGGAGAGTGGGTCAAGCTCAAGGTTGCCCATTTTCATCTGTGCTACAGCGGTCTATTTTTCCGGGTGGCCTATCGGAACGCGCCGTTGGAAATGCGGATGGAGGCCCATGATAAAGCCTTCCAGTTGTTCGATGAGCCTGTCAGGAATTTTGTGTGTTGAGGTCATGTGAAGATATGAAGAAAAGGAACTCACATGATCGACAAGATGAAGAAAGACACACCGCGAACTCAGAGCAACAAAATATTTTCAGATGAACGGATAGACCCATTGCTGAGCCAAGTACAGAGCAAAGATGCGGAGTCGCTGTTAGGCGAAACGGGACTGGCAGGTCAACTGAAGAAACGGTTGGCGGAGCGGATGCTGGAGGCTGAGCTGAGCCATCATTTAAAGCAACAGAACGCGCAAGGGAAAACCGACAATCACCGCAACGGCAGCAGCGCGAAGACCGTGATCACGCCTGCGGGTGATTGACCGTTGGATATTCCGCGAGACCGGCTTTCCACGTTTGAGCCTGCGCTCATTGCCAAAGATCAACGGCGCTTGCCTGGCTTTGAGGATCATGTGATCCGCATGGATGCACGTGGGATGAGCGTGCGTGAGATTCGCGGGCATTTGCTCGAGTTGTACGGACTTGAAGTCTCGCCTGATCTCATTTCGACCCTCACCGATGAAGTGTTGGCTGAAGTGGAACAATGGCAGACGCGCCCGCTTGAAGCGATGTCTCCCATTGTCTCTTGATGCGCTGCGGCTTCAGATTCGGGAGGAAGGGCGCGTAAAAAACAAGGCCGTATCTCTTGCGTCAGGCATGGGCGCGGATGATTGCTAAGAAGTGCTGGGCCTGTGGATCGAACACACGGAGGGCGCCAAATGCTGGCTGAAGGTCTTTAATGAGTTGCGCAATCGGGGCTTAAG
>NZ_CAFB01000048.1 GCF_000227585.1 Candidatus Glomeribacter gigasporarum BEG34
CGCCCAACATGTCCCCATAGCTATAAATGATGGCGGCCAGCCCCACTCTCAATTGCAGGACAGAGGTGATAAACATCGTTAAATCGCTGATACCTACGATTTGTTTGGTATACCCATTTACGATGACGCAAAAAGGAATGATCAATACAAAACTGGATAATAAGGACATGAAGATGACTGCCCCGCCATTTCGCTTTCGAGCTGCGATCACGTCATGCAGATATCGGGTGTAATGACGAGTCCACCGCTTCAAGAGACCTTTTCGCATCCGATACATTCTTAAGTCTTTTGCATATTCAGGCTGAGTTAGGATGCGTTCAAAAATACGCAAAATATTGAATGTCGAAGCGTGGTAAGCCTGCACATCCCAACTCCGCCGTTCCGCTTTAGCCCGCACCCGGATCAGCGGGACAAGACCTAGCACAGTCACGCAAGGAATCCACCAGGCAATATGGCCTGTCAATATCAGAACAGGAATCAGGGTGACGGCGCCAAACCCAACCCCGAATGCGTGCGTCACGAATTCGGTCAATTTGTCAGCGGAATGACTCGCGAGAATGGCGGTTTCCCGTAAATTGGGGTCTTCATGAATCCCCATATCCGGGTAATTCGAGACAAAGTGGTTGACATCCCGCTTGATCTTCATCCGAAGGCGATCTTTAAGGGTATCCAGCATACAGCTGGAGAGCGCATGCATTGCTTCCTCAAATCCGCTGAGCAGCACATAGGCAATGAGGATCAACAGAACACCGGCCAGCGTCTGTCCTTGTGATACTCGCTCAATGAGTTGGGCGCCGAGATAGATCAGTACACTCGGCACGAAGGCAGTGACGAGATTGGCAAGAACGGTTAAATAAAAAGCGCCCGGTGAAGACGCGCGTAACAGGACAAGGATTTGAAGAGAGCGGCGCAGCGCTTCGGGGATACGCATGGAGCCTTTACTGAATCCATTGGCCTAAGTGGCTATATCCGCGCGTCTCGGAGCGGGCGGCCAGTGGGCGCTGGATTCCTAAAAGGGGGACTTTTACTGCGATATCGAGGGCATATGTCCAACAGGTTTTAAGCGATGACCTGATTCCCTGACTCATCCCGTTGATGAATGACCAGATGCCGCATCCGGGCGCATGTCTCTTGCATCACATGCACATTATGAATACAGGCGAGCGGATAATAAAAAGCGGCTTTTTGCTTAAATAAAAAATGCAGATAGGCGCGGCTGTAACGCTGACACGTTTGGCATGTGCAACCTGCCATGACCGGCGTCTCGTCGTACGCATACTGAGCCTTTTTAATGAGGATTCGGCCCTTGGGTTCTACGCTCTCAAACCGCAGCCAGCCGTCGATCACACGCCATTCGCCGCAGTAGAGCGCGCCGTGACGCGCATTGCGGGTTGGCGCCACGCAGTCGAAGATATCCGCACCGTGTGCGACGACATCAATCAAATCCTGAGGCGCAAGCCCTACCCCCATTGGGTAGCGCACCTTGCGCTCAGGTAATAGCGGTCTGACCCAATCAATCACTGTACAGGTTTGTTCGGGTATCGGACCAATCGATTCCCCTCCAATGCCAATGCCATCCATATCGGCTTCAATGATGAAATGCGCGCTTTGTTCACGCAGCTCTCGAAAATAGCCTCCCTGGACAATGCCAAAAAGGGCTTGGCGATGGCCATAGGCAGAATAAGGCGAGCGGCTATGCATTTCCTTCGCTTGCATTAACCAGCGATGGGTGCGCTGCATGCCCGCCATAATCGCCTCCTTCCCCGCTGATTCCGCCACACAGTCATCAAAGGCCATGATGATATCGGCCCCAATCATTTGTTGCGTTTCAATCGAGCGCTGTGGCGTCATATGAATGGGCTGCCCTGTACCGGGATGCTTGAAATGCGCCCCGGTTTCGTCAATTCGACAATGCTTTGCCCGCGTCAAACTGAACACCTGGAAACCGCCGCTATCTGTAAGCATCGGGCCGTCCCATCCCATGAACCGGTGCATACCGCCGCCCGCCCGAATCACCTCCATGCCTGGGTTCACCAACATATGATAGGTATTGCCGCCAAGAATGATTTGGCTGCCGGCTGCGGCTAAATCCTCAGGGGATAGATGATTGACAAAAGCACGGGTGCCAACCGGCATGAACGCAGGCGTGAGGACTTCACCATGCGGCGTGGTGATTTTGAGCACGCGGGCGTGATTATGACGCGCCCTTTGGATAATTTCCGTCGCGAAGGCGTTTACCTCGGATAGACGATGTGAGTTCATTGAGCATTCTTTCGTTTATGAAGAAGATAACTTTTGATTCATAAACAGAATATAACGTATGCTCGCGCATATGAAAATTCTTATCGTCATTTATCGCTAGAGCATTTTTCAGCGGCTTGCACTGTGTCACTTCGCGCTCGTTCCTTGTGCAATCTCACTGAAAAATGCTCTAGGATGCGTGGTTCAATGATTGAGAATGATTGAGATCAGTATCATTTGCATGGCTATGATAATGAAATGATCCATTTGCCGGTTGGCCAGTTGTCTTCGGTACTGTGCCATGCAAAGCGCGGCAGCCCAAAAATCGTGATGAAATGTGGCAAGGTTTATCTGATAGGCGCTGGACCAGGCGACGCTGACCTACTGACGGTAAAAGCCGCGCGGCTGATTGGCCAAGTCGATACGATATTGGTAGATGATCTTGTGAACCGTGACGTCCTGCGATATGCGCGCACCGATGCCGAGATCATTCACGTTGGGAAACGCGGCGGTCGCATGTCAACGCCTCAAGAATACATTAATCAATTATGTCTTGAGCATGTCGAGGCGGGTAAGGACGTGGCCCGATTAAAAGGCGGAGACCCTTTTATCTTTGGGCGAGGCGGCGAAGAACTATTCACTTTGCGGCGAGCGGGGGTTGTGGTTGAGGTCATCAGCGGCTTAACCTCCGGCATTGCAGTTCCGGCCGCGTTCGATATTCCCCTTACATACCGTCATATCGCCCAAACTGCCACTTTCGTCACCGGCACGACCTCTGGCAATGATGAGGTGTGTTGGCGCTCAATGGTAGAACTGTCGGGCACTCTGGTCATTTATATGGGGATAAGCCGCCTTGAACATATTACACAACGACTGCTCGCGAGCGGTTTAGACCCTGACATGCCAGCGGCAGCTATCCAAAATGGAACGTTGGCTGAACAACGCTTCCTGCTCTCAAGAGTCTGCACACTGGCTGCCGATATTCGAGCGGCCAAGCTCCAGTCGCCAGCCATTATCATCATTGGCAGCGTGGTCAGTCTAGCGCACTCGTAACTCGAAATGACTTTGCATCGCAAAGCAGAATAACATGGACTTGCAAACCACTTGGGTGGCTTTATCGTTGGCTTTTGCGCTTGGCGCACGCCACGGGCTTGACCCGGATCATCTCATCGCCATTGATAATCTCACGCGCTATAACGCCTCTAGGCGGCCGTTGCTGGCGCGCTGGTGCGGTTTTTTCTTTGCGATGGGTCACGGCATGGTTGTTGCTTGCGCCGCGCTTCTTTTTTCGCGCTTAGGCGAGACAACGGCGCTTCCTTATTGGCTGGAATGTCTAGGCGCATACTTTACCATCGGTGTATTGCTTGCGCTTGGCCTAGCCAACTTGTATAGCGCACTGAATGCCCGGCCAGGCGATATACATCGGCACATTGGCCTGCGCGCATCCATCTTCAGCAATCTGTTGCGCGTATCGAATCCCTGGCTGATCAGCGGCGTTGGGGCTGGCTTCGCGATCTCGTTTGATACGATGAGCCAGGCCGGTCTTTTGGGTCTTGTCGCTGCTCAGGGCGCGGGTTGGGGGCTTGCACTGGCTGCCGCACTCACCTTTACCATCGGCATGATGACGCCCGACACTTTTAACGGGCTGATCATGGGTCAAGTGCTGGTGAATCCATCTAATGGGTCAGTCAAAGCAAGACGCATCATCTCGATCATCATCTCGTTACTGAGCTTGGGAGGGGCAGCCTATCAGCTCGCGAATTGGCTCGCGCCATCGGCATTCAAGTTAAGCAATACCACTGAATTAGGAATGAGCATCTTATTGGTCATGGCCACCTTCGCCTGTTACATGACTCTCCATTTGAGCCGGAGAGCACGCCAATGACAGAAGCAGATCGCTTGCCAGCCACCGCAAGTGAGATTGCTGTCCTGTCGCATGCGGATACCGATCTTATCACGATGCGCAGAGCCGAGGCGTCCCTGAACGGCGTGGCCATCCATGTCCATTGCCTGTCATTGCAACAAGTCAGCTCACATGACGCAATGATCACGTGGCTGGACACATACGGCGTTCGTATGCAAATGATCATTGTGCGGTTGCTTGGACGCCCCGATAGCATACCAGGGCTGGCTACGCTCAATGAGCGCGCTTGCAGCAATCACTTTGCGCTCATTACGCTCAGCGGCACAGGGGAGCTTGATCCGGAACTCAATCAACTGTCGAACGTGCGCCCCGACATCTTGCGCAACGTAAATGCCTACTGGCAGGCAGGCGGTGTCAACAATGCGGTGCAATGTCTGCATTATCTGTCTGATCAGCTACTGCATACGGCACACGGATATAAACCGCCGCAAAGCTTGCCTGATCACGGCATGTATTTTCCGAATCTGCCTTTCGAGCATACGCTTGAATATTTCCAGGCACAGCGCAATTCTGGCCGACCAGTGATCGGCGTTCTGTTTTACCGGGCGCATTGGGCAAGCGGTCACTTAAATTTCATCGATTGCTTGGTCAGCGCGCTTTTGCAGCGCGACGTCGATGTCATACCGGTCTTTACCCGCTCACTACGCAACGTTGACAGCGATGGTTTTCCAGTCGCGTTACGTCTGTTCGAGCAGGCGGGCGGCATCGATGTGCTGGTGAATACGACGGCATTCGCAGTTGCTGATGTGCGTTCCGCAGTCACTGGCAGGGCATCGTCCAATTTCGACCGGGCTAGAGCATTTTTCAGTGAGATTGCACAAGGAGAGAGCGCGAAGACAGTATGGGGATCGATGCGGGCGGAGCAGGTCTCCATCGCGCAGCGATGGAGGCGACCCCGCAGCGATCCCGAATACACGGAAAGGCGAAGCGACGCCGTGCAAGCTGCTGAAAAATGCTCTAGCGTGTTTGAACGGTTCGGCGTGCCCGTATTGCAGGCGCTCATCAGCAGCATGACCCGCGAACAATGGCAGCGATCCGCGCGCGGCCTGAATCCGCTGGACACGGCGATGAATGTCGCCCTGCCGGAATTCGATGGACGCATGATCAGCGTCCCCGTAGCATTTAAAACTCAGCCCGAATCTAGCAAGGAGACAGGTACGCATTATGAAGCGCTGCCCGAGCGCGCTGAACGGGTCGCTGGCCTTGCAATGCGTGTTGCATGTTTGCGCAAAACGCCAAACGCACAGAAGCGGATCGCGTTTATTTTGACCAATGCGAGCGGCAAAGCAGCGCAGATCGGCAATGCAGTTGGACTCGACGCGCCCGCATCACTGATGAAAATTCTGCATGCGATGCAAGCGCACGGCTATCGGATTGAAGGACTGCCTGACGCGAGCGATCAGTTGATGCAGCAGTTGATCAATCAAGGCAGCTACGATGAAGATTTCCTCACCGCTGAGCAGATGCGGGCTGCTGTAGCACGTGTACCCGCCGATCAGTACGCGCAATGGTTCGATGCGTTACCCGCCGAACCGCGCCAGAAAATGCTCGACCAGTGGGGCGCGCCGCCAGGAACCGCCTATGTGGACGACAACGGCGACCTGATGATTGCCGGCTTGATATTTGGCCATGCGTTTGTCGCATTGCAGCCGCCGCGCGGTTATCAAATGGATGCAGAGGCGATTTACCATCAACCCGATCTTGCGCCCACCCATCATTACTATGCGTTCTATCGATGGTTGCGTGATACATGGCGCGCCAATGCGATTGTCCATATCGGCAAGCATGGCACCCTCGAATGGTTGCCAGGTAAAGGGGTCGGTTTGTCCGAAAACTGCTTTCCCGATGCGCTGTTGGCGGATCTACCGCTGTTTTATCCGTTTATTGTCAATGATCCCGGTGAAGGCGCGCAGGCGAAACGGCGCGGCCATGCGGTGGTCGTGGATCACCTGATGCCCGCCATGACCACTGCCGACACTTATGGCCCGCTGGAGGAACTGACGCAGTTGATTGATGAATATTACCGGGTTGAAGCGCTGGATCCGCAAAAACTGCCGTTGCTCCAACAACAGATCGGGGATTTGATCAAACAGGCACGACTGGATACGGACTTGGGCTTGCTGCGCCGGTATCCGCATCACGATGAGCACGAGCGCACCGCCCCTGCTCACTTCGCCGATATGGCCAGTGCTGATTTTACGCATCTGCTCGAAGATATCGATGGGTATCTGTGCGAACTTGGCGCCGCGCAGATCCGCGACGGGCTGCATATACTCGGTGAGATTCCAGCGGGCGATCCACTCATTGACCTTATTTGCGCAATAACGCGACTCTCGAATTTCGATGCGCCTAGCCTGCCTGAATCCATCGCGCATGCTTTTGGCCTCGATTGGCCCGCTTTGCAAGCAAACAAAGGGATGCGTCTTAGCATCGATACAACTGCGCTGGCGGCCATCGCGCAGCGCCCACTCCACACGCATGCTGACGCGGTCGAAGCAATTTTGACATGCGCGCGCGCATTGATTGCCGACTTTCAGACGCGGCATTTTGACCTTGGCTCAATTGACGCTAGCATCAGTGCCGCGTTGCGCCGCCCGGCGACAGAAGCGCTGCGTCAGGCGCTGCGCTTCGTGGCGACAACGTTGGTCCCGAATTTACAGCGTACACGCGATGAAATCGACCATCTACTCGGCGGACTGAACGGCCGCTATGTGCCCGCTGGCCCGAGCGGCGCGCCAACGCGCGGTATGGCGCATGTGCTTCCGACCGGACGCAATTTCTATTCTGTTGACCCGCACGCGATTCCATCGATGGCGGCTGTCCGTATCGGCGAGCGCCTCGCGGATGAAGTGCTGCGCCGTCACCTGAACGAAAATGGCGGCTATCCAGAATCCATCGGCATCAGCATCTGGGGCACCAGCACGATGCGCACGCACGGCGACGATATCGCCGAAGTGCTCGCATTGCTGGGCGTAAAGCCCGTCTGGCAGGCGGAAAACCGCCGAGTCACCCGTTTCACCGTGATTCCGCTGGCTCAACTGGGCCGCCCGCGTATCGATGTGACAGTGCGGATCAGCGGCTTTTTCCGCGATGCGTTCCCGCATCTGATTGGATTCCTCGACGAGGTGATCCAACATGTCGCGCAACTTAATGAACCGTGCGAGTTGAATTTTGTCCGTAAGCATTATCTCGACGAAATACGCTGTACTTCGCAAGCGCCGCTGCCGGCCGAAACCTTGAAACGCCGCGCGCTCTATCGGATTTTTGGCGCCAAGCCAGGCAGTTATGGCGCTGGCATCCTGCCGTTGATTCAGGCTCAGAACTGGCAAAGCCGCAACGACCTCGCGCGCGCCTATCTTGAATGGGGGGGTTATGTATATACGCGCGACGAATATGGCGTCGAGGCGCACGAAACATTTCGCGCACGGCTCGCTTGTATCGACATCGCGCTGCATAATCAAGACAACCGTGAACATGACCTCTTCGATAGCGATGACTATTTCCAGTTTCATGGCGGCATGATCGCAGCGATTCACGGCCTCACCGGCCGCCGCCCGCGTCACTATTTCGGCGACACGCATGACCCCGCCCGTCCCCAAGTACGCGATCTGAAGCAAGAAGCGCTGCGCGTGTTCCGCTCGCGGGTGGTCAATCCCAAATGGCTCGCGGGCATCCAGCGGCACGGTTACAAAGGCGGCCTTGAACTCAATGCGACGGTTGACTATTTATTCGGTTATGACGCAACCGCCGATATTCTAGACGATTGGATGTATGAAAATGTCGCGCAGACATATACGCTTAACCCAGGTATCCGGCGTTTTCTGACCGCCAGCAATCCGTGGGCGCTCTACGCGATGACCGAACGCCTGCTCGAAGCGGCCCAACGCGGCCTCTGGAGAAAGCCTGCCGATGCGACGTTGCGCGCGCTGACGCAATTGCATCTCGATACTGAAGCGCTGCTCGAAGCGCGCGGCGAATGACGTGGGTAATTGATACGGAGCGACGCCGCTTGATGAACCCAATTTTCCCATTCGCCGCGATTGTTGGCCAAGACAAGCTTAAGCGAGCGCTCTTGCTGTGCGCGGTCAATCCGTCACTCTCTGGCGTGTTGATTCGCGGTGACAAAGGCACGGCAAAAAGTACTGCCGCGCGCGGATTGCGTGAGCTATTGGCACCGATCCAGCGCGTGCCGGGCTGCCCATATAATTGCGCGCCGGGTGAATCACTCGCGTATTGCCCGGTGTGCAATGCANATCATTCCGATACCTTCAGCCATGCGTCTCTGGCGCCGGCGCCGTTTGTAAGCCTGCCGCTGGGCGCGACCGAGGACCGCGTACTGGGGAGCCTCGATCTTGAGCGTGTCCTAAAAGAAGGTAAGCGTGCGTTTCAGCCCGGTTTGCTCGCATCTGCGCATCGCGGCATCTTATATATCGACGAAGTGAATCTGCTGGCTGACCACTTAGTGGATTCGCTGCTCGATGTCGCCGCGATGGGACAACACACCATTGAACGTGAAGGTTTATCGCTCAGTCATCCAGCGCATATTACCTTGCTTGGCACCATGAACCCCGAAGAAGGCGAGGTGCGCCCGCAGTTGCTCGACCGCTTCGCAATGATGGTGGATGTTGCCGCGCCCAACACGCCGGCATTGCGTACCGAGGTCGTCCGGCGGCGGCTGGCATTTGAAGCGAATCCGGATGGCTTCATCGCACAATGGCAGCCGCAAACCGACACATTGCGCCAGCAAGTGCAGGCAGCGCGCAATCGCCTAGATTCGGTGAATTTGCCGGATTCGTTGCTCGAATGGATCAGCGAGTTGTGCTGCCGACTCAGTGCGATGAGTCTGCGCGCGGATATTACTTTGAGCCAGGTCGCGCGCACCCATGCCGCATTTGCGGGCCGTGAGACCGTCAACCAGGACGATATCGCGGCAGCGGCTGAACTGGCGCTGCCGCATCGGCAACGCCGTAAGCCATTTGAACAGCCAGAGCTGGCCCAGGAGCGCCTGAATGAGGCGTTAACAGATGCGTGGGAGCGCACATTAACCGCTTCGGCTGCTGCACCGCCGCAGCCATCCAAAGCAAATGCGAGTCAGGCGGATTGCTCTGATTCAGAGGAACCGGATTCGGGAACGCCTGAGGATGAAACCAGTGCCGGCTCAGGCGCGCCGCGCTCGTCTGGCGAGGCGACCGTTTTTGCCGCGCATGAACCTATCGCTGCGGCAACACTCAGCGTTGCGACGCGCGGCATGTCTGGCGCCGAAGGCCGCCGCAGTCCAGCGCCCGCAGCGGCGCGCGGTGTGTACACTCGCGCAATTGCGACACCACAGCCGCAGCATCTCGCAGTTGACGCGACACTGCGCCATGCCATCCTGCGTGCGCCTGACCAGTTACGTATTACGCGCGAAGACCTGCATGACAAGGTCGTAACGGGCCGGCAGGCGCATCTGATCTTGTTGGTCGTGGATGCCTCCGGGTCGATGGCCGCGCGCCGTCGCATGGAGGCAGTGAAAAGTTGCGTACTCGGTTTGCTGCACGACGCCTATCGCTGCCGCGATACGGTCGGTATGATCGCGTTTCGGGGGGGACAGGCTGAACTCGCGCTGCCGCCGACCCGCAATGTTGAACTTGCAAAACCGGTACTTGATGCCTTGCCGACAGGTGGACGTACGCCGCTTGCCCAAGCGCTCGAATTGACCCTTTCCACCCTATCACAAGCATCACCAGCGTATGCCTCGCCGCAGACCCATTTAAAACCACTGGTCATCTTGCTCAGTGATGGCCGCTCGAATGTGCGATCAACCGATACACAAGAGAGTCATGATCCTTGGCAACACGCGCTTGCTGCTGCTGAACGTTTCGCTGAACTTGGCGTGAGTGCGCTCGTCCTTGATACTGAACAAGGCGCGATGCGACTCAATCGTGCACAAGCCATCGCAGCCGCGATGCGCGCCGAGTATCTGCGCCTTGACGAATGGTCTGCGCAAACGTTTGCCGTTACGCTACGAGAGCGGCTATGCTAATGCCAGATGGAATCGTTGTGGCAGGCCACGGTAGCCGTGACCCAGATGGTGTACGCGAATTCGAGGCGTTAGTCGCGTTAATTCGCATGCGCGCGTCCAAGCGTATTGTGCGTCATGGTTATTTGGAGTTTGCGTTACCCACGATTGACGTTGCGGTGCGCGATGCGCTTCACGCCGGCGCACACCCTATTGTGATCGTGCCTGGCGTGCTATTTGCGGCGGCGCACGCAAAAAATGACCTGCCGACCGAGTTACATTGGCTGCAACACACGTTTCCCGAAGCAAAGTTCTCGTTCGCCAGCGCGCTCGATTTGCATCCTAGACTGCTCCAATTGTGCGCGCAACGCATCATCGAAGCGGAAGGCGCGGCGCTGGCAAAGGACGGTACAGGTATCTCGCGCAATCAAGCGTGTCTGGTCGTTGTCGGACGCGGCACGTCCGATCCGGACGCCAATTCCGAGGTTTCAAAGCTCGCGCGTATGCTTGAAGAAGGTCTGGGCTTCGGCACTTCTTTTGTCTGCTATGCGGGGACGGCTAAGCCGAAAGTCGCGGACGGATTACGCGCAGCCGCCCGACTCGGTTATCGGCGGCTGGTCGTGCTGCCGTATTTTTTGTTCGATGGAATACTCGTTAAGCGCATCTATGCGGCAGCTAACGAGTTGCGCAAGCGTCATCCTAAGCTTGAGGTTCTGTCCGCCGGCTATCTTGGGCCGCATCCGGATGTCGCTGAGGTATTGCTCGAACGCGCTGCGGAAGGCGCCAACGGCCGCGCCGCGATGAATTGCGCGCTGTGCAAATATCGCGCGCCGATCGTCGGCTTCGAGCAGCAAGTCGGCGCCCCGCAGCGCGCGCATCATCTCAAAGTGCGCGGCCTGGCTAACCAAAATAACCAGAATGAAATGCCTGCTGAGAGGGTGGTGGACCGTCCGTATGAACCTCATCCCATCGAAGCGGAAAGCATGCGAATGATTGAGGCGGGACGCGACTGGTCGCGTTTTTCGGTAAACGACGCACGTATATTAAAGCGGCTTGTGCATACCAGCGGTGACTTTAGCATTGTCGAAGACATCTTTATTTCAGCCGGCGCGGCAGACATTGGCCTGCGTGCGCTGCTGCGCTGCCAGCGCGTGATCACCGATGTAACGATGGTGCAGGCCGCTCTGAAGCAAGCGCTGCTTGCGCAGCTTGGCATCGAAGTATGGTGCAGTGTCCATGACCCAGCCACCGCCATCCTCGCCCGGACGCACGGCTTGACGCGCTCCGCCGCCGGTATTCGGCGGGCCTGGGAGCTGTTTGGCAACGACGCGATTATCGCCATCGGTGATGCCCCCACTGCCGTGACAGAAGCCGTGCGTCTGGTTGAACAGCAGGGCTGGCGGCCGCAATTAATCGTCGGTTTGCCGGTCGGCTTCGTCGGCGCGGCCGAATGCAAAGAAGCGTTGCGCAACACGATACAGGTACCGCGTATGACCAATCGTGGCACGCGCGGTGGTTCGCCGTGGGCGGCAACCGTCATCAATGCGTTGATGATCAGCGCGCTCAATTCAATCGCCGTATCGGACCAAGTCACAGTCAAGCGCGCGCTTGGGGAGGCGTGATGAACGCGCGCCGATGCTACGATCTCGCAGCCCTTGCGCCGAACGGATTAAGGCGGGGTTATACGACCGGGACGTGCGCCGCCGCAGCGGTTAAAGCCGCGCTTGGTTTACTGTTGCGCGGCCTGCGCGAACCGTCGGTTGCAGTCAGCCTGCCGGATTCTGATTACTTTCTGACTGTCCCGGTACAATCGGTTCATTGGTCCGCGCCCGGTACCGCACACGCTGAGGTGGTCAAGGACGGTGGCGACGATCCTGACAACACGCACGGCGCGACGTTGTTCGCCAGTGTATCGATCAATGCCCGCCGCGCCCTGCGTTTTTTTGCTGGACAGGGAGTAGGCACAGTCACAAAACCGGGCCTGCGCGTTGCAGTCGGCGAACCCGCGATCAACCCCATGCCGCGCCAGATGATCCGCCAAGCCATCGATGAAATGCTGCAGGAGTCTCGCATGGCCGCGCTGGCAAGGCGCGCCTTTGCTGCCAGTACACTGGTACGGCAAGGAGGCACAACACCGCCAGCGCGGCCATGCGAGACTCCTGGCCATGCTGATCCAGGCTTTGATGTGTTCATCGGCTGTATCGGTGGTGAAACGATTGCGCGTAAAACTTTCAACCCGCGTTTGGGGGTCGTCGGCGGCCTCTCGATTTTGGGAACAACGGGCATTGTCGAACCCATGTCGCTGGCGGCTTGGATGGCGTCAATCGAAGTGTATATTCGGGTTGCGCTGAGCGACCGCGCTCCCGCGATTGCCCTGATGCCGGGCAAGATCGGCCGTGAGTATGCGCGCAGCGTGCTGGGCTTACCCGATGCGCGCAGCGTGCAAATCGCGAATTTCGTCGGTCCGTCTCTCGAATTTGTGCAGCGAACGCTGGTCGAAGCGGGGCGTCATCTGGAGACGCTTTGGTTACTGAGTCATCCCGGCAAGCTTGTTAAAGTGCTGAACGGCTATTGGGACACGCACTCAAGCAAAAGCGTGATGGCGATGTCCGCGGTTGCGCGTGTGGCAGTGGAGTGTGGTATATCCCGCGCGCGTGTTAGACACATTGAACAAGCGAACACAATGGAAGAGGTCGTGACAATCTTGAGCGACGATCAGCTGCCCGCGCGGCAGCTATGGTGCGAGGTGGAACGGCGCATTGCGGCGTTGATACGCGAACGCGCGCCGCGCGCGGATCGAGTCGAGGTCCGTCTGTTCGACATGCAAGGCCTGCCGCTCGGAGCAGCCGCATGAGCGCGCTCGGACAGTTTTACGGAATCGGCGTGGGCCCAGGCGAAAGCGGTCTGATTCCGGTTGCGGCGATCACGGCATTGCGCGCCGCGGAGCTCATCTTTGTGCCACGTGCGGCGCACGCGACCGAATCGCTCGCCCGCCAATGTCTGGGTGATCTCGCACTGCCGCCGGAGCGCTTCCGCGAAGTGAGCTTTCAAATGGAAGCCGACCGGTCACCGCTTGGCAAGCCCTATCTCACGCTCGCGCAGACCATCTCCAATGAATTGCGCGCGGGCCGCACCGTAGCCTATCTGACCATTGGCGATCCCTTCACGTATTCGACTTATGGCTATTTACTCGCCGCGTTGCGCGATGTTGAGCCGGCGCTGCGTTATCGCACATTTCCGGGTGTTACCAGCTTCGCGGCCACCGCGGCGGCGCTCTCTTGGCCGCTGGGCGAAGGCAAGGAGCGCATCTTGATCCTGCCCTGTCCCGATGATCCGGACGCGCTGAAACGGGATATCGAAACGCATGATGTGGTGGTACTGATGAAAATTGGCAAGCGTTTGCCGCAAGTGCTTGATCTGCTCGCTAGACTCGATCTGCTTGAGCATTGCGCTTTTGGCCATCGCGTCGGTCTGGACGGCGAGCGGCTTTGCGCCCACTTGAGCGATCTTCAGCCGACTGAGATGACCGGTTATCTATCCACCCTGCTGATCCGGCGAGCAAGACCCAGCACATGAAAGTCTATTTCATCGGCGCTGGCCCTGGCGCCGTTGATCTCATTACGCTACGCGGCTTGCGCATTTTGCAGGATGCGCGGATGGTGCTATACGCAGGCTCGCTTGTTCCGGTCGATCTACTTAAATACTGCCGGACCGATGCAGAGAGTGTCGATACCGCGAAGCTCAATCTCGATGAACAGATCGCTTACTATGCGCGCGCGCGTGCGTCCAATATCGACGTCGCACGCCTGCACTCCGGCGATCCCTCGATCTATGGCGCGACTGCCGAGCAGATGCGGCGCCTTGAGCAACTTGGCATGACCTATGAAATCGTGCCGGGCGTGTCATCGTTCAGCGCCGCGGCGGCGGCCCTTGGCGTGACCCTGACGCGCCCCGAAGTCTCGCAATCGATTGTTCTTACGCGCGTCTCGGCGCGCGCTTCCGCCGTGCCGGCCACCGAAGCGATTGCGCAATGGGCGCCGCATCGCGCGAGTATGTGTATTTTTCTATCCGGCGCGCATCTGAAGAAAGTTGTTGCCGATTTGTCGCTGCATTATCCGTTGGACACGCCGGTCGCATTAGTGCACCGCGTCAGTTGGCGCGATGAGCGCATCCATCGCAGCACGCTTGGCAAGCTGCTCTCGGAAGTGCGCGCTAAAGATTGGCAACTGACCACGCTATTGCTGATTGGCGAGACGCTTGAGGAACGGCCCGGCGTTGAGTCGAGCCTGTATGCAGCGCGTTTCACCCATCGCTTCAGGCGCGCGGCGGTGCGCAGACGACGGATCGGATAATGCGCGTCAGCGACACGCGACCCCAACTCGGCATCTGGCTGGTGCGCGCGCGCAGTGTGCCGCTTGGCGAGCATCTGCGCGGCGCGCTGGGGGGCGCCCTGTTCATGCCCTGGCGATCGGGCGCGCATGATCGGGGCCAGGACGCGTGTGGTTTAAACGGCGGGACGCAACGCGAGCGGTTTCGCGCCGTATTTCACATGTACAAGCAGTGGGTGCTCGTGATGGCCACTGGCATCGCGGTGCGCCTGCTTGACGGCTTGCCGCGCAACAAGCACAGTGACCCGGCCGTCGTCGTGCTCGATGAAGCGGCGCGCTACGCGATATCGCTGCTGGCGGGACACGAGGGCGGCGCGAATCGGCTCGCTTACCGTTTGGCGCAGATCACTGGCGCGGCGCCGGTCGTGACGACCGCCACCGAAGCGCTGAAGCCCATGACAATTGGCATCGGTTGTCGGCGCGGCGCGGGCGTTGAACCCATCGACGCGGCGGTGAAGTGCGCGCTTGGCGGCCGTTCGGTCAACGCAGTGCGTGAAGTCGCGACGATTGATCTAAAAGCGAATGAACCGGGCATCCAGGCTTTCTGCGCGCGCTATGCCTTGCCATTGCGCGTTTTCACGCATGCGCAGATCGCTGCCCGCCCGTGGACTGTACAACCGTCGATATGGGTTCGCGATCATATTGGGCTTGATGGCGTTTGCGAACCGTGCGCGTTGCTTGCCTCAGTCCGCGGCCGACTCGCGGTCGCGAAAACCGCGTTGGATGGCGTCGCGGTTGCGGTGGCTGAGGACGCGCCCGAATGGATGGATTGAGGGTATGACTACCGGCCTATTAAACCTTGTATCTGTTGGGCCTGGCCATTGTGAACTGATTGCGCCGCAAGCGGCTGATGCGCTGCGCAATAGCGACATCATCGTCGGCTATAGCCTCTATTTGCGGTGGGTGGCGCCGTGGATTAAGGGTAAGCACATTCACACGCTGCCATTAACACAGGAGCGCACACGCGCCGATGTCGCGCTCGCGTCCGCGCGGGCGGGACAGCGCGTCGCGCTGGTGTCAAGCGGTGATATCGGCGTTTATGCGATGGCGGCGCTGCTCTTTGAACAGATGGACGAGGCGGATACCTTTGATCTGCGTATCACGCCCGGCATTACCGCGGCCAATGCCTGCGCGTCGCTGCTCGGTTCACCGCTATCGCATGACTTTGCGACGCTGAGCCTATCGGATTGGCTATGCCCCTGGCAATGGATCGAGCATCGCGCGCGCCATATTGCGCAAGCCGACCTCGCGGTTGCGTTGTACAACGTGCAAAGCAAGCGGCGTCTCGACGGCATTTACAAAATCCTGCGCATCATGCTTGAACATAAACGCGCCGATACGTGGTGCGGCGCGGTGCGCAATGCCTATCGCCAAGATCAACAGGTCGATATCATGCCGCTTGGCGAGTTACCCAAGCGCCAGTTTGATATGTTGACCACGATCGTGATTGGCAATCGCTTCACGCAACGCAAACGCCAATGGATTTATACCCCGCGTGGATACAGCGATTGGGATGAGAAACGGACGCTAGAGGATGCTGCGGGTGATGCGGTCATCAGTACGGCACCGGCAAATGCCCGCCTGTTAGTGAATCAGCCGGTATCCGTACCAGTGAACGCCGTCTGGGTGTTTTCCGGCACCAGCGATGGCAACGCGCTCGCGCGCCTGCTCGTCGCCGCGGGTTTACCGACCGTTGTGTCAGTGGCAAGCGCCTATGGGATGGAGCTGGTACGGCGCAATGTGCCAGGCGCAACGGTTGTGGCGGGCCGCCTTGGCATCGAGCGGCGGCGTCAGTTACTCAAGGATTCACGCGCGCGGTTGCTCATCGATGCGACGCATCCCTATTCGTTGGAGATCTCTCATCAACTGATCGAGCTTTCGCGTGAACTGGACCTGGACTATTTCCGCTATGAGCGCCCGGATTCTCACGCCGATGCGCCCACGCAACAATACGATAGCGTTGAGGCCGCCGCTCAGGCAGCGATTGCGTCGGGCCGCCGGATTTTTCTTGCGATGGGTGTCAATTATTTGGCGAGTTTTATCCAACATCCGGATGCGGCCGACCGTGCATGGTATCTGCGTCTGACGCCCGACCCGGTGAAGTTGCAACGCGCCCTTGAGCTTGGGATGCAGCGCGACCGTCTCATCGCGATGCAGGGGCCATTCTCGCAGACATTGAACGAAGCGCTTTGGCGCGACCTGCGCATCGATTGCATTGTGAGCAAGGCGTCCGGCGACGCCGGCGGCTATCCCGCAAAAGCGCGCGCGGCGCACGCGCTGGGTATTCCGTTTATTACGATTCGCCGCCCCGCCATTGTTTATCCGCGCGTCGCTGAGAACTTTGCAGCTATCCTATCTTTCCTACAAGCAACCTCTTCCGCCTAAGCATGATCCAACTTCCGCTGCCTATTACCATCGTCACCGGCTTTTTAGGCGCGGGTAAGACGACTTTGCTGTCGAACCTGCTCAGGGAGACGAAGAAACGGCGTCTCGCCATTGTGGTCAACGAGTTTGGCGAAGCGTCAATCG
The DNA here is from genome assembly GCF_000227585.1 of Candidatus Glomeribacter gigasporarum BEG34. Classification (GTDB taxonomy): domain Bacteria; phylum Pseudomonadota; class Gammaproteobacteria; order Burkholderiales; family Burkholderiaceae; genus Glomeribacter; species Glomeribacter gigasporarum_B. The sequence goes on from NZ_CAFB01000048.1 coordinate 17,081, forward strand.
ACGGCGCGCTGCTACGTGATGATTCACCTGGCGACAGAGTACAGGTGCAAGACGTTGCGAACGGCTTGCTTGCCTATGGCGAGGATAGAGTGTTCATGCCGCTGATGGCGCAATTGCACGCGCGGCGGGCCTTGATCGATCATGTCGTCATCGAAACGTCCGGACTGGCGGCGCCGAGCGCTGTGATGGAGCGGCTGCAAAGTGACGACGTGCTGGCTGAGCGCTTTGTACTGGATGCCTCGCTTGCGATCGTCGATACGCCATTACTGCTCGCTGGTCAGTTTGACGCAAGCGCATCAGACGCGGCGGCGAATTCCATCGCCGATCTATTTTGCCAGCAACTGAGCCATGCGGATATTGTTGTCCTCAACAAGATTGACGGACTGGATAAGCATGCGCTGATTGAGGCCGAAACGCGCATCCGCGCCCTCGCCCCCAGCGTGCGCTTTATTGAGCTTGCGTATCAAGCGCGGCTAGAGTCTCAGCTCACGCTGGGGCTTCATTTGCATACTGCCGCCCAACCGATTCATGCGCATCGGCAACCAACCTCTACGCAGGCGTCTTCAGGACTCAGCAGGCCGCTCGATGGCCATAGTCATTCCGGCCTCGCGCCGCATCTGCATGGCCTCACCACGCATACACATTTCCATGAACACGATCCTGGCTGGCAGTCCTTTGTCTTGAATTGCCCTCAACCTCAGAATGAGGCAGCGCTGATGCGCGCGCTTGCTCAAGTGTCGTCCGATCAAGCCGTGATGCGTGTGAAAGGGTTCGTCTATATCGAGGGCGCTTGCCGTCCATTACTCGTCCAAGGGGTTCGGACAAGAATACGCGCCTATGATGAACCCAGGCATATCGCGCATAGCCGTGCTTCCCCCTGTAATAACCAAGCGCAGCAGTCGCCTTCCGAGCTTGTTTTTATTGGCTACCATATCAACCGGGAAAGCGTAGCGGAAACGCTGCGCCGATTCACAACGACCGATTGGCATTGACGATGAAAACCGATCCTGAATCGTATCAACAGATGGCGCAGCGACGCAAAGCGGGCTTCGAGCGGAAAAAGGCCGCTGCCACGCGAGAAAAAGGCTTGTTAATCGTTCATACAGGAAATGGCAAAGGAAAAAGCACGGCGGCATTTGGCATGGCGTTGCGTGTACTAGGTCATGGAATGCGTTTGGGTGTTGTGCAATTCATTAAGGGTGCACTGCATACAGCAGAACGCGATTTTTTTGAAAGCGCGGCCAACTGCGATTGGGTGACGGTGGGCGATGGCTATACATGGAATACGCAGGATCGCGCTGCTGACGTGGCGACTGCGCGCAAAGGCTGGGAAATCGCCCAGCAGATGATCGCAAGCAAAAACTACCGAATGATCGTGCTTGATGAATTGAACGTTGTGTTGAAATACGAGTACCTCCCGCTCGATGAGGTGCTAGCAGTTCTCAACAGCCGGCCGGACGCGCTGCACATTGTGGTTACCGGCCGGCACGCGCAAGAGCGAATGATTGAAGCGGCTGATCTCGTCACCGAAATGCGGCTCGTAAAGCATCCTTATCGAGTGCAACAGATCAAGGCGCAGCCGGGCATCGAGTTCTGATCATGCCCGCTTGTCCCGCAGTACTTATCAGCGCGCCCGCGTCGGGTCAAGGTAAAACCACGATGACTGCGGCGCTTGCACGCTACCACCAAAGACAGGGACGGCGCGTGCGCGTCTTTAAAACCGGCCCGGACTTTCTTGATCCGATGATTCTCGCGCGCGCATCCGGCGCGCCCGTGTATTCGCTCGATCTTTGGATGGTCGGCGAAGCCGAATGCCGCCGCTTACTGGCCGACGCGGCGCGCAACGCTGACCTCATCCTGATCGAGGCGATGATGGGTTTGTTCGATGGCAAGCCAAGCAGCGCGGATTTGGCGGCGAGGTTCGGCGTGCCCGTCATCGTGGTGATTTCAGCGCAAGCGATGGCGCAGACCTTTGGCGCCATCGCGCTTGGACTCGCCCATTTTTCGCCGCGGGTCGCGCTCTTTGGCGTTCTAGCGAATCGCGTCAACTCAGACCGTCATGCACAGATGCTTAAAGACGCGCTGCCCGCCGGTTTACGTTGGCTTGGTCATCTATCGGGCGCGGACAATATCGAATTGCCCAATTGCCATTTGGGGCTGCGACTCGCGAACAAAATCAGTGACTTGGACAGGCGTCTGAACCGCGCCTCGGAGGCGATTGCTAGGACGGGGCTGATTCATTTACCGCCGCCGGTGACCTTCGCTGCGTCTGAGCGCCCATCGTATCCGCGTTTGCTCAATGGGGTGCGGATTGCGATCGCGCGCGATGATGCGTTTTCATTTATCTATCCAGCCAATGTTGACTTACTTCGCGCGCTGGGTGCGCAGATCCGTTTTTTTTCACCGCTGGCGAATGAAGCGCTGCCAGACGGAGCTGACGCTCTCTATTTGCCCGGCGGCTATCCGGAGTGGCATGCCGAGCCGCTCGCGCAGCATACCCATTGCGCCGCTTCAATCCGCGCCCATGCGGCGCTTGGCAAGCCCATCTTCGCCGAATGCGGCGGGATGTTGTATTTGCTGGAGAGATTGACCGATGGAGAGGGCATCACCACGCCAATGCTCGGCCTGATGCCCGGCCATGCGGTCATGCAAACGAAGCCTGCCTCACTCGCGATGCAACAACTTGACAGTATAGACGGCACTATCACCGGCCATACGTTTCATTACTCGCGGATGACCACAACGCTCACGCCCTGGTTAACGGCAAGGCATCCACTCTCAGGCGCGCAGGGGGAACCCTTATTTCGACACGGCGCGATCATCGCCACCTACCTGCACTTGTACTGGCCTTCCAACCCAATATTTACCGCCCGGCTTTTGCGCGGCCATCTATCAGATCGCGTAGGCATCTGCACAGTCTTCCCATCCGATAGCGGCGAGCCAACGACTTCAAGGGAGTGGAATCCGATGCAGGCCAAGATGCGCTTTGATGACGCTGAGATTGCCGCTGTCTATCGCGCGATCTTTGAACGGCGCGACATGCGTCATTTCAAACCTGGAAACGTTGAGGCGGAAACACTGAAACGTTTGTTGCGCGCTGCGCACCACGCGCCAAGCGTCGGTTTCATGCAGCCCTGGAGAATTATCCATATCACTGACCCAGCGCTGCGCGTCGCGCTGCATGACGTGGTGGAACGAGAGCGCCGGGCCACCGCGGCGGCGCTCGGCGAACGCGGCGACGAATTTATGCGTCTGAAAGTGGAGGGGATACTGGAATGCGGCGAGCTGCTCGTTGCCGCGATGATGGATGGCCGAGATAAACACGTATTTGGCCGCCGTACACTGCCTGAGATGGACCTTGCATCGATCGCCTGCGCGATCCAGAATATCTGGCTGGCCGCGCGCGCTGAGGGCCTTGGAATGGGTTGGGTGTCATTGTTTGACGTGGACGAAGTCCGGCGACTGTTACAAATGCCTGAAGGGGCCAAGCCCGTTGCGATGCTCTGTTTAGGACATGTGGAAGCATTTTATGAGCGCCCCATGCTTGAAGCGCAGGGCTGGGCGTCGCGCGTTCCACTTGAAAGGTGTGTTTTTGAAAACGTCTGGCGGTCGGACTAGAGCATTTTTCAGCGGTTTACACTGCGTCGCTTCGCGCTCACTCCTTGTGCAACCTCACTGAAAAATGCTCGAGTAGCTGAATTGACATCCCTCATCGCTGAACCGCTGACCACAATGCGTTAAGGTTGATATTCTTAGCCATCACGTCAGCGAGCTGGTCGATAGAGGCTTGACGCCGATGATCATGATCAAAACATTGCGCGTTCTTCAAGCCAGCCCATTCCAATAGCGCGCAACAAGCGGCTGGCGCGTCAAACAAACCGTGTAGATACGTTGCAAATATCTGGTTATCCGCTGATATCGCGCCGTCGTAACAAGGCATGGCGTCATCGTCTTCAGAGCTGTGCTCTAGCCGGATGGCTGGGCGCTGCAGAGCGGGTCCATGCGTCTTCCCCATATGGATTTCGTAGCCGCAAACTGAAGCCTGGTCTAATAACAGTTTGCCGCTGACGTTGGCCAGCCGCTTTTCGGGCTGTAACGTGGTGATGAAATTCAGTAAATTAAGGCCGCGTTCGATAGAGGCGCTGCTCTCAATGGTATGCGGGTCCCGCAGTTCACGGCCAAGCATCTGCATGCCGCCACAGATTCCAATGACTTTTCCGCCATATCTGAGGTGTCTGAGCAGATAAGTGTCCCAGCCGTTCTGCCTGAGCCAAAGGAGGTCAGCGTGTACATTCTTGCTGCCAGGCAAGATGATCAAGTCCGCTGCAGGCGCCGGGTCAACCGCCCGTACATAGCGGAAATCAACCTGTGGATGCGCCCGAAGCGGTTCAAAGTCGGTGTGATTGCTCAGGTGAGGCAATGCCGGTACAACGACCATGAACGCCTTGCCTGCTGCCGCTCTAGTGGATCGCTCTGCAGGCAAGTCGTCTTCCTGATCTAACCATAGGCCGTGAAGGTACGGAATGACACCGAAAACGGGTTTACGCGTTTTCGCTTCTAGCCAGTCAATACCAGGTTTAAGCAAAGATAAGTCACCGCGAAATCTGTTAATCAACACGCCTGCGATTCTTGCCCGCTCGCGCTCCGATAAACATTCCAGTGTTCCGATCACTTGCGCGAACATTCCCCCTCGATCAATATCGGCAACGAGCACAACCGGGCAATCGACCGCCTCCGCAAAGCCCATATTCGCGATATCCGCGTGACGGAGGTTCACTTCAGCCGGGCTTCCTGCGCCTTCAATGAAGACGATATCGGAAGCGGCGCGGATCCGCCTAAAGGAGTCGAGCGCCGCGCGCATCGCGATTGGCTTGTATTGTTGGTATGAACGGGCGTCTAAGGTACAGGCCACGCGGCCTTGAATAATCACTTGCGAACCAATGGAACTGTTGGGTTTGAGCAAGATCGGGTTCATGTCTGTGTGAGGGTCAACGCCGGCCGCGAAAGCCTGCCATGCCTGCGCGCGGCTCATTTCGCCGCCACCTGTGGCCACCACACTGTTCAATGACATATTTTGCGGTTTAAAGGGCGAGACGCGCAGTCCCGCTCGCTTCGCCAAACGGCACAAGCCTGCAACGATTGTGCTCTTGCCCGCGCTGGAAGCCGTGCCTTGAATCATCAGCATGCGATTGCCGCGCTGCGCCTGTGCAATCGTTTCGTGCATCACACACTCTAACGCGGCTTGCCGCGATGGCCGGCCGCTGACCTTGCGAGCAGCGCTTCGAATAGTCCCCGCTTGTCCGAGTCGGTCATCGTCTTCCAGCTTCTGATCTCTTCGAGCGTGCGAAAACATCCTTCGCAATAGCCGGTTTGCGGATTCAGGCGGCATACGTCTATGCAGGGCGAGCCGAACGGCTGTTGCATTTTGGCGTTCGCAATGGCGGTTTTGAGTAAGGTTTCCATCTGATCGGTCGTGAGTCGTTGTTTAAATGGATGCAGCGTACCTCAGATGACCGATTTTGATAGGGCGCTCGCCAGCTTCGTCCATGCCGTTTCGTCAGCGGGCAAACCGAAACGCAGACTGGGCACAATCTCAAAACAGCGCACCCACACCGCATTGCGCGCAAGCCGATCATGCACCTCTGCGGCGCGCGCGTTAAATGCCCAGGCGAACAAAGGGGTCCGGTGTGCAGCCAATCCGTTTGCGGATAGGAGCGCACTCAGCCGTGCGCTCGCTGCCTCTAGCTGATCGCGCGCGCACCGCTGCCAAGCGCTATCCAGTAGGGCCGCTCTAGCGAGTGCGCGCGCCGGTCCTGAGAGGGGCCAAGGTCCGCGCAGTCGTCGCATCGCGTCGATACATGCGCGGTCGCTCAGCACAAACCCAACGCGCGCGCCGGCCAGTCCGAAGAATTTGCCGACCGAGCGCAACACGATCAAGTGACCGGCCGCACTGGCAGGCGCGATACTGTATTGAGGCGTTGCGTCAATAAACGCTTCATCCACAATCAGCGTGCCGCCGCGCACTAACAACTGCCGGCGCCAGTCCAGCAGCGCGTCGGTATCGAACAGGTCTGCGGTGGGATTATTCGGATTGACGACGATCAAATGCTTCAAATGGCCCGGCAGCGGCGCGTGCGCGCTTAACGTGAACGGCGCGCGATACCCATACGCGGTGAGCGATTGGGTCACAAAATATTCAACCGGAAAGCCCGCTTGGGTGAACGCCCGCGCATATTCGCCATAGGTCAGCAAGCCAATGCCAACCGGCCCTTTCGGTAAAAGCGCAGGCAATAGCCGGATCGCCGCTTGCGTCCCGGCAACCGCCAGTGCGTGGTTGGCGCGATAGTGCCGCGCCGCCAAAGCCTCTAAGCCGTCGTCATCGTCTGGTAAACGCAGCCACATCGCCGGATCGATGGTTGGAATCGGGAAGCCATAGGGATTGATGCCGGTGGACAGGTCAATCCACTGGCCGCGCTGGATGCGGTAACGGCGCACGGCTTCGCCGAGATTACCTCCATGAGAGATACAGGCGGCTGTGCGAAACGCCGGGTCTATGCGCATAGCGCACGGATGAGCATGATACTCATATCGCTGTACTCAAGCGTGCAGTCGCGCAACGCGCCGCGCCAGTGGGCCTCGCCGCGTGTCAGGTTTTCCCACACTTCAACTGGATGATCGGGCGATAATCCTTGGGCGAGCAGCCAACAGGCAATGTCCTTAGGCATAAAGTCCCACGGACGAGGCGTCACAATAGCGTTGCGTTGATCATCTAATACATGCACGAGATGCTGCTTGAACGGTTCAATATCGCCGCGCCGATGAAATGTAATGAAAGTGGTCTCGTCAAAACACACTTTGCCACGCGATGCCACGACTTGAGCCGAAGAAATGCCTGGCCATGTGTCCACTGGATGCCCGCACGCCTGCTCGACGCGCTGTAAATATTGAAAGCCGCTGAAGTGAACATCACCCATGAACACGACGACGCAACGTTTTCCCGCATGATGTTCGCCAGCAACCCTCTTCAGTTGTGCAACTTGATCCCGATAGTTCATCGTGACAATTTGCGCGGTGACAGGAATCAATGGGCGTATGATCTCGACAACCGCGTCAAAGCCAGCGACCACATCGGCATTTGCAATGTGATGGGCGACCCCGCGGGTCATGAAGTCAAGATGACCTGGACCGACACCGGCGCAAATAATCATGGATAGAGCATTGAATGAGCATTCCTAAAATAAAAGCAGGCGTAGACAGATGAAAATGAAATCATGGGCCAGCACTTTGATTCTAGCCAAAAACAACAGAGCGATGGTCGTAACCCGCAGCAGACAATCGTAAGGTCCAGTCTGCGCTCTGAATGCCGTTATGCTCTCGCCGCGCTCGGTTATTTCACGCGCCTGCCAATGCCGCGCTGGGTTGGTCCCCAGCACCATGATTTGGGTGCCGCCGCGCGTTATTTTCCGCTGGCGGGGATCATAGTCGGTGCCACCGCTGCGCTGGTTTATGTCAGCGCAACGGAGCTGTTTGCGCCGGGCGTTGCCATACTCTTGTCGATGTCTGCGACTCTGCTGCTCACCGGCGCCCTGCATGAGGATGGTCTGGCCGACTGCTGCGACGCGTTTGGCGGCGGGCGCACGCCGGCTGACGTATTGCGCATCATGCGCGATTCACGGATCGGCGCGTTTGGCGCCATCGGCATCGTGATGGCGCTTATGCTCAAATGGCAAACGCTCATGTCACTGACCGCGCGAGCGCCGTCGGATGTCGCAATAACAATGATTGCTGCGCATGCAGCAAGCCGTACCGCCGCGATGAGCTATCTCATCACGTTCGACTATGTTCGGCCAATGGGCAAGGCAAAGCCCGTTGCGCAGCGCATGCGTCTGCCCGCGGCGTTGATTGCCGCGATGCTGGGTTTGCCGTGGTTATTCTGGCAGGGCTGGCAGTTCGGTATCGTAGCGCTGGGCCTGCTGGGCGTGCTGCGCTTCGCGATAGGGCGCTGGTTTGTCCGGCGCCTCGGCGGTTACACTGGCGACTGTCTCGGTTTCGCGCAGCAAATCTTCGAATTGGCGATTTACTTGGTCGCTGCTGCATGGAACTTGTTTTAATTCGTCACCCCGCTGTTGCCATAAAGAGGGGTATTTGTTATGGGCGTAGTGAGGTACCGCTTGCTGGCGATGCGCGGGCAGAAGCGGATGCGTTACTGGAACGGCTGAAGGTATTGGCCGCTGCAGCTGCACCAGTCACTGCGCTTGCGGGTGCCGCTGCTACCGAAACTCAGGTTGCGCGCCGGCGAATGAGCGCGGGTGGGCGTTTGCTCTTAGCACCGTCGATGATTGCGACGAGTCCTCTAATGCGCTGCATGTGTATCGCCGCTCGCCTGGGCGAGCGGATCGGGTGCAGTATTACGCCAGACGTGCGCTTGTGTGAGCTTGATTTTGGCAGGTGGGAACTGCAGCGCTGGGAGGACCTCAACCGCGATGCGTTAGACGCATGGGCGCGTGATCTTGAATATGGGCGTCCGCATGGCGGCGAGAGCGTCAGGAGGGTGATCGACAGGGTGAGTGCGTGGCTCGCACAGGCGCAGGCTGCCTCAGATGAGGAGACACATGATCGGCCATATGTTGTGTGGGCAATCTCACATGCGGGGCCGATCCGCTTGCTGACTGCCTATGCACTGGCTTTACCAGCGACCGCTTGCACCCATTGGCCGCTCGCGATGGGCGGAATGGTGTGGCTGCGCAATACCGCATCGGCGAGTTCGCGCATGCCTTGGGCGCTAGGCTGTTGGAATCGCTAACCTGAAAATTTCACCGTGAACACTCGCCTTATGACCGCCGCCGATACCTTTGCACCGATCCACCCGCTGCTTTCAACAGACGCAGATTCTACCCTGCACCGTGCGTTAATCCATAGGATGGATGGCAAGACGAAGCCGCCGGGCAGCCTTGGCCGTCTCGAAGAGCTGGCCCTACAAATGGGAATGATTCAACAAACCATCACGCCACAGGTGACACGCCCCGTGATCATCGTTTTTGCCGGCGATCACGGCATTGTGGCGGAAGGGGTGAGTCCTTATCCTCAGGCAGTGACCGCGCAGATGGTGGCGAACTTTTTGGCCGGGGGCGCCGCGATCAACGTATTGAGCCGCGTATGCGGCGTAAGCCTTGAAATCGTCAACGCTGGCGTAGCCGGAGAAGTTCGCGCCACCGAGAACCTCATCAATATCCCGGTTGGCCGCGGCACGCGCAACTTTGCGTATGAGGCTGCGATGACGCGCGAAGAGACCCAAATTGCGCTTGCGCGCGGCGCAGCCCGCATTGCTGTGCATCAACAACAAGGCACTCATGTGATTGGTTTTGGCGAAATGGGGATTGGGAATACTTCGGCTGCGAGCTGCTTAATGGCGCGTCTGTGCGGTTTGCCCGTCGATCTCTGCGTAGGACGCGGTACCGGTCTGGATGATGCTGGCCTTGCACGCAAAAAGCGGGTGCTCAACCAAGCGCTTAAGAAACATACTGGCTTCGATCCGCTCTATGTTCTGATGACTTTCGGCGGATTTGAAATCGCCATGATGACGGGCGCTATGCTCGCTGCGGCAGCCGCGCGGATGACAATCGTCATAGATGGCTTTACTGCGACTGCTGCATTGCTGATCGCGCACCAGATTGCGCCGAATATATTGGAATACTGCGTGTTTTCTCATCTGTCCGATGAAATCGGACATCAGCGATTGCTTGCGCACTTCAACGCAAAGCCTTTACTGGCGTTAGGATTGCGCCTGGGCGAAGGGACTGGCGCGGCCCTCGCCATTCCGTTGCTACGCGCAGCGACATCATTTCTTTCTCAAATGGCCAGTTTTGATTCCGCAGGGGTGAGCAATCGTTCATGAGGCGCAAAGCCAATGATGTGCAGCCTATTTTTTCAATTCCACTGGAATCCCAACGACTGTGAGTATCACTCGATTTGCGAGCGCTGCGACACGTTGATTTAACTGGCCCAGCGCATCGACATATTGGCGGGTAGCAGCTCCCATAGGGATGACGCCCATACCGACTTCGCTACTCACAATAATGATGGATCCAACGCATCTTTCCAGTCCGGAAATCAATAGGTCAATCTGAGACGCCCAATCATGACGGGGACGTTTATCCTGAATGGGACAAAGCAAATGACTGAGCCACAGCGTCAAGCAATCGATCAACACGCAATGCCCCGGTGCATCCGACTTCGCCAGCGCGCCGGCAAGATCAACGTCTATCTCAAGCAGTTTCCATTTAGGTGGACGGCGGCGCTGATGCGCCGCGATCCGCTTGGCAAATTCTGCGTCCCGGACCTGCGCCGTTGCGATATATGTCACTGGAAGATTGAATTCAACCGCTAACTTTTCTGCAACGCAGCTTTTGCCTGAACGCGCACCGCCAACGATAAAAGTCATGCTTCTATCGTTGTGACCATTGGATGGACCGGCAAGCTTCATTTCAATGGTCCTCCGCTCTGCACCAAAATCCGACATAAATCGATCAGTTTATAAATGAATCAGTTTGTTTCACTGTAGTCGTTTTCGCTGCTTATAATTTACCAGTTACAAAGGCGAACATACATCTATGTCCGAAGCCCTCCATACGAAAATCATCCGGACCGCAGACCATAAGCGCGCACTCGTGCTGTTTTCGGGCGGGCAAGATTCAGCCACATGTGTTGTCTGGGCACTGGCGCGATGTGACTACGTCGAGACGCTTGGCTTCGATTACGGACAACGCCACCGGGTTGAGCTGGAATGCCGTGAGGGCTTCCGCGCTGCGTTAACGCATCAGTTTCCGCAATGGGCAGATAAGCTCGGCAGCGATCACATGATTGATCTATCGGTCCTCGGCGCGGTCAGTCACACAGCGATGACGCGCGAGATTCAGATTAAGATACAGGAGAACGGTTTGCCGAATACCTTTGTGCCGGGCCGCAATCTGATGTTTATGACAATTGCCGCGGCCATTGCGTATCGACGTGGTCTGAAGGTACTCGTCGGCGGGATGTGCGAGACGGATTTCTCCGGATATCCGGATTGCCGCGACGACACGATCAAGGCGCTGCAAGTGGCGTTGAATCTTGGCATGGATCGGCGTTTCTTGGTGGAGACGCCACTGATGTGGCTTGACAAAGCCGCCACCTGGCGGCTTGCGGAATCGCTGGGCGGGGCTGCGCTCGTTGAGTTGATCCGCGTGAAGACGCATACCTGTTACCTCGGCGAACGGGCAGAGTTGCACCCGTGGGGCTTTGGCTGCGGCGCGTGTCCGGCGTGCGCACTGCGTGCAAATGGTTACGATGCGTTTTTGAAAGGTAAGCGCGCAATTGAAACTTGAGTTGAAGGGCGTCGAATCGGATGACATACGCGGTCAAGGAGATTTTCTACACGTTGCAAGGCGAAGGAGCGAATGCGGGCCGCCCGGCGGTATTTTGCCGATTTGCGGGGTGCAACCTATGGTCGGGCCGCGAGGAAGATCGCGCGGGCGCGATGTGCCGCTTCTGTGATACGGATTTCGTCGGGCTTGACGGTGAGAACGGCGGTAAATACAGAACGGCCGACGCGCTCGCAGCGATGATCGCCGCGCTATGGCCACCACACGAAGCGCGGCGCTTTGTCGTCTGCACGGGCGGCGAGCCGATGTTGCAACTCGACAATGCACTGATCGACGCGCTGCATCGCGCGCGTTTTACAGTCGCGATTGAAACCAACGGCACGTTGCCCGTATTGTCAAGCATTGATTGGATTTGCGTCAGCCCAAAAGCGGACACTCAATTGATTGTCACGCAGGGCAATGAGCTCAAAGTCGTGATTCCGCAAGACAACCAGCGCTTGGCTGAGTATGAGGCGCTCGATTTCGCACATTTTTTTGTGCAGCCGATGGACGGTCCGTCACGCAACATCAATACCCGGCTGGCGATTGACTGGTGCAAGCGTCATCCGCTATGGCGTTTGTCGATCCAAACCCACAAGCATTTAGGGATCCCCTAACTGAATTGACCCTCATCATGCTCACCATCACGCGCCAACTCGCATTCGATGCGGGACATCGGATTCCCGATCATCAAAGCCGATGCCGGAATTTGCATGGGCATCGCTACGTGCTCGAAATCACGTTACAAGGTAGCGTGATTAAGACTCAGGGGGCGCCAGACTGCGGCATGGTGATGGACTTCGCTGAGGTGAAGACGCTCGCCATGCGACATCTGGTTGAAGCTTGGGACCATGCCTTTCTGGTCTATCAGGACGACGCGCGCGTCCGCGCGTTTCTCGAAACGATGCCGGAACACAAAACGGTCATCATCAATCGCATTCCGACCGCCGAGAACCTCGCAGCCATCGCATTCGAGCGGCTCGCGGGCGTTTATGACGCGCATTACGGCGTCAACCTGCGGCTTGCCAAAGTGCGTTTATATGAAACGCCCCATTGCTGGGCGGATGTCGTGCGGGATGGATACACCGCTGAAGACAGATAGGGAAGCGTATGGGTCCATTCGACGACGCCACATGTACGCAGCTCACGCAGCGGATTCGCGAGTGGGGGCGCGAATTGGGCTTTAGTGCGGTCGGCATCAGCGATACCGACTTATCACACGCGGAAGCAGGCTTCACCCAATGGATTCAGGCAGGCTACCACGGCGAGATGGATTATATGGTCAAACACGGCTCCAAGCGCACCCGGCCGGCTGAACTGGTGCCGGGCGCGCAGCGCGTGATCAGCGTGCGGATGCCTTATTTGCCCGCTGCGACTGTGCGAGGGCAATCGCACGACTGGCGCGCCAGCGAACACGCGAAGCTCGCTGAGCCGGATCGGGCGGTGGTATCGATGTATGCGCGTGGACGCGATTATCATAAGGTGGTGCGTCAGCGTTTGCAGAAGCTGGCCGAACGCATCGAAGCTCAGATCGGGCCATTCGGTTATCGCGTATTTGCCGATTCGGCGCCGGTGCTCGAAGTTGAATTCGGGCGGAAAGCCGGCATCGGATGGCGCGGCAAGCATACACTCCTGTTGCAGCGCGATGCGGGATCGTTCTTCTTCCTCGGAGAACTCTATGTCGATATACCGCTGTTGACCGACGCACAGACGGCCCCGTCAAGCGCCCCGCAGCAAGATGGCGCGCATTGCGGTCATTGCACGCGCTGCATGAACGCCTGTCCGACGGGCGCCATCGTGGCCCCTTACCGCGTCGATGCGCGCAAATGTATTGCCTATCTGACCATCGAATTGCACGGCAGCATTCCATTAGCGCTGCGTCCGCTCATCGGCAATCGCATTTACGGCTGCGATGATTGTCAGCTCGTCTGTCCGTGGAATAAATTTGCGCAAATGGCGACTTGCGATGACTTTGACGTGCGCAATGGCCTGGACGACGCCCACTTGGTCGATTTATTTGCCTGGAGCGCCGACGAATTCAATCGACGGTTCGCTGGCTCGGCAATTCGCCGCATCGGCCATGAGCGCTGGCTGCGTAATATTGCGGTTGCATTGGGCAATGCGCTGCGCAGTCTGTTGCCTTCCGCCTTGCGCGATGAGTTGACCGCCGCGTTGCGGCGGCGTATGGATGATTCATCGGCGCTGGTGCGCGAACATATTGCGTGGGCGTTGGAAGCCGCTTGACAAGTAAAATACGATGTCTAATCTGTCTCCTCTTGGCAAACCCGTCACCTACACTGGGCAATACGATGCCGGCTTGTTATGCCCGCTCGACCGCCGCCGCAGTCGCGATGCGATTGGCGTACCGGCGCAGTTGCCGTTTTTCGGCGCCGACATCTGGAATGCCTACGAACTCTCGTGGTTAAACGAGCGCGGCAAGCCGCACATCGCAATCGCCACCTTCTGCGTGCCCGCGAATTCGCCGAATATCGTCGAATCGAAATCGTTCAAGCTCTATCTCGGCTCCTTTTCATCGACTCAGGTCGCGTCAGTCGACGCGCTATGCGACACCCTCAAACGTGATGTATCCGCGTGCGCGGGGGCAACGGTGTCCGTCCAACTGACGCCGCCTGTTGGTTTTGGCCAACTGATGCTTGGCGAGCTCGGCGGTGTATCGCTGGACCGGCTCGATCTCGATATAGAGATTGACGAGCCAGACGCATCGCTATTGAGCGCGGATGCCAAGCAAGCGCCCATCGATGAAACGGTTGTATCGAATCTGCTGAAATCGAATTGTCCCGTCACCGGCCAGCCGGACTGGGGCAGCGTGCAAATTCGCTACGTCGGGCCGCCCATCGATCATGCGGGATTGCTGCGCTACATCGTTTCGTACCGGCATTACGCGGACTTTCATGAACAGTGCGTCGAGCGGATGTTCATGGATATCCAACGCATGTGCAAGCCCGTCAAACTAGCGATTTACGCGCGTTATACCCGACGCGGCGGACTCGATATTAATCCGTTTCGGGCCAGTTTCGATGCGCCGCTGCCCGACAACGTGAGGACCGCGCGACAGTGATCGACTAGAGCATTTTTCAGCGGCTTGCACTGCGTCGCTTCGCGCTCGCCGTATTATTCATACTGTCTTCGCGCTCGCTCCTTGAGCAAGCCGCTGAAAAATGCTCTAGTGCCCCAGTGTTCCAGAAAACCATACTAGGACTTGTGATGAATGATCAAACCATCGCTGGAGTGGAGCAGCGTGCCAGACCCTCGCAACAAGAGGTGGAAGAAGCCATTCGCGTGCTGATCCGGTGGACGGGTGATGATCCCGCCCGCGAAGGTCTGGTGGACACGCCGGCGCGCGTCGCACGCGCCTATCGGGAGTTCTTTTCGGGCTATCAGCAAGACCCCGTGCAGATACTGACGCGCACCTTCTCTGAAGTCGACGGCTATGATGAAATGATTGTGCTCAGCGGTATTCGGTTTGAAAGCTACTGTGAACACCATCTGGTACCGATGATCGGCACCGCGCACGTCGGCTATCTGCCGGAAAAGCGCGTCGTCGGAATCTCTAAACTCGCCCGACTGGTCGATGTCTACGCCAAGCGATTGCAGATTCAGGAAAAGATGACGGTCCAGATTGCCGACACATTAAACGGAGTGCTGCAACCTAAGGGAGTCGCTGTCGTTCTCCGAGCCTCGCATCAATGTATGAGTACGCGAGGGGTGCATAAAGCGGCTGCCGAGATGATTACCAGTCGTATGCTCGGCGCTTTCCGCGACAATCCCGCGACGCGCCGGGAATTCCTTGCGCTCGTCGGCATCCAGGCGGCGCGCTAAGCGCCTATCTGAAAACGGTAGCGTCGAGACATCCTGATCTATCGCAATGTATACGCTGGCTGACTTTGATTTTGATCTGCCGCCTGAATTCATCGCGCAGACGCCGCTGGCCAAACGCAGCGCCAGCCGTCTGCTCGAAGTCATTCATGCCAGCCCGCATCAAGAGGATGACGCTCCGCCTGCCCGCCTGGTGGACCGGCAATTTGCCGAATTACCTGCATGCCTGCAACCAGGCGATTTATTGGTCTTTAACGATACCAAAGTACTGAAAGCGCGGTTATTCGGCCGCAAGGCCAGCGGGGGCAAAGTCGAAGTGCTGATCGAGCGCGTGCTCGACGCACGTACCGCGCTCGCGCAAGTGCGCGCCAGCAAACGCCCGGCGGTCGGCACCACCCTCAAACTCGCGGATGCGTTCGACGTGACCGTCGGCGCGCGCGTTGAACCGTTCCACACGCTGCATTTTCCAGACGACTGTCTGACGCTGATCGAGCGCTATGGCCGCCTGCCGCTGCCGCCGTATATCGAACATGATCCCGACGCCACCGATGAGATGCGCTATCAGACGATCTTTGCCAAGCATTCGGGCGCGGTTGCTGCGCCGACCGCCGGCTTACACTTTGACGACACTACATTTGAAGCGCTCGAAGCGCATGGCATACGGCGCGCAACGCTGACGTTGCACGTAGGCGCCGGCACCTTCCAGCCGGTGCGGGTCAACAATCTCGCCGAGCACAAGATGCATCGTGAATGGTATCAATTGCCGCAGTCGCTGATTGACCAAATCGCCGCCACTCAGGCCGCCGGCCGCGCGGTGATCGCGGTCGGCACCACCTCGATGCGGGCGCTGGAGGCCGCCGCGCGTGACGCTGACCGCGCGCAGCGCGCGCTGACCGCGACCGCGGCGGAAACCGATATTTTCATTACCCCGGGATACCGTTTTCAGATCGTTGACCGGCTCGTGACCAACTTCCATTTGCCGAAGTCAACGCTGCTCATGCTCGTGTCCGCCTTTGCCGGCATGCAGGCTATCCGTTTCGCGTACCGGCACGCGATTGAACAACGCTACCGTTTTTTCAGCTATGGGGATGCGATGCTGCTCACGCGAAAAGATAACGAATAACGCGGCAATCACTGTAAATACGGCGAGCCACAGCCGCAGCGCGCGGCGCACAAGACGCACTGCGCGCCCGATGTCGGCCGCTTGCGGCGCGTGTCCGGCACCGAGCAACGGTCGCATTTCATCGATGCCGTGATAACGCGCCGCGCCGCCGCATACGACGTTCAAGCTGCCCGCGCCGCTTGCGATGACCAGGCCGGCATTCGGACTGCGCCACTCGCGCGCTTGCGTGCGCCAGCATCGCAGCGCCGTCTGTGCATCACCGCAAAGCGCGTATGAAAGCGCGGTTAAGCGCGCGGGAACGTAGTTCGCGAGATCGTCGATTTTCGCCGCCGCCCAGCCGAAATGGAAGAACTGCGGCGTGTAATAACCCCACATCGCATCAAGCGTATTCACCAGCCGAAACGCCAGTGCGCCGGGGCCGCCCGCGAGCGCGAACCAGAACAATGCGCCGAAAATCGCATCATTGCCGTTTTCGAGCGTCGATTCGACCGCGGCGCGCGCAATCTCAGTTTCGCCCGTTCGCGAGGTCTCTCTGCTGACAATGTGTGCAGTCAGGCGGCGCGCGGCGTCGAGCTGGCGCGCTTGAAGCGCGCGTTGAATGGGCAATATATGAGCGTAGAGGCTGCGCGCGCCGAGCGCGAACCACAGCAAGACGCAATGCACCGGATAAGCGAATGACCCAGGCAAGACATCTGTGAGCACGAATGCGGCGGCGACCGGCGCAATAATCAAAATACACCATGCCGCGATGCCTGCGATGCGGCAGAACGTCGGCCATTTTCGCTGGGAATTGAATACACGCTCGATGGCTTTAGCGCAGCGCCCAAATCCAACCAGCGGATGAGCGCGGCGCGGCTCTCCAAGTAACCCATCGAGCACAACGCCAAAGATGGCGAGGAAGGGCATCGATATCCACCACGAGGGTG
>NZ_CAFB01000047.1 GCF_000227585.1 Candidatus Glomeribacter gigasporarum BEG34
AAACGCCTGTCTAGAGCCTTTTTCAGTGAGATTGCACAAGGAGCGAGCGCGCAGACAGTATGAGCCAATACGGCGAGCGCGAAGCGACGCAGTGCAAGCCGCTGAAAAAGGCTCTAAGTGCCTGGGTATGGAGCAGGGATACCTGTCTGAGTCATCTGTTTCACATCCGGCATATGGATGAGCCAGCTTCGGATGCGCTGCGCATCGCCTATTCTGGAATATTTTCCGGATGAATCAAGCAATACAATAATCAATGGACGGTTCTGGAGCGTTGCCTGCATCACCATACATCTGCCGGCCTCATTAATGAAGCCGGTTTTTTGTACGCCAATCTCCCACGCATTGCTAGCCGTCAGCGCGTTGGTATTATGGTAGGTCAATGTTTTGCGGCCAGTAAATACGCTATGTTCCCGATCCGTTGAGAACGCGCGAATCAGTGGATATCGATATGCAGCGCGCACCATTCTGGCCAGATCGCGCGCGCTCGAAACGTTACGGCTTGTCAAGCCCGTGGAATCGGAAAAATAGGTGTCAGCCATGCCGAGTGCGCGCGCCTTTCGATTCATCGCGGCGATAAAGGCCGAGCGGCCGCCTGGATAATAGCGCGATAATGCTGCTGCGGCGCGGTTTTCAGAAGCCATCAGCGCAATATGCAGCATATCCTCGCGCGACAGGCGCGAACCCACTGTCAGACGAGAGCCTGTTCCTTTTTCATAATCGCGATCTCTGTCGGTCACTTCGAGTATTTCGTTCAAAGGCAAATACATATCGAGCGCGACCATTGCCGTCATTAATTTGGTAATGGATGCAATGGGCAACACCGCCCGTGAATTTTTTTCAAATAAGGACTGTTGAGTATTCTGGTCGATCACATATGCGACGCTAGAGCGTAACGCCAGTGCGTCTGGCGTTTCATGCAGGCCGAATGCCTGACCGAAAGAAGGCCGCGCCGGCATAAATGCCGCTTTGCGGATCGCAGCATGCTGCGCGATGATGTGAGGCGCCGGACGGCGCGCGCGCACTGAGCGATGCGCGCCGGATGTGCGGCGGGATACTAAAGCCTTTGCCCTGAATTTGCTTGGCCGGCGGGCGCGGGTTCTGGAAGAAGCGCGAGAAGCGTGTGAGGCCGCTTTGCGTTTATGCGCCGCCGGTTTGGCGTGAGCGGCTGCGGACGTCGCGCGCTGCGCGTGCGCGGAAGCTGGACGGGCATTGAGGTCTGTGGCTGCAAAAGCCGCCGCACAGCCCAGAAAGTGCACGGAGAAAATAAAGCGGTGCCACATGGAACGGATGGGAGTCTTTTGGGCGCACACGATGGGAGCGGAAAATTGGATCAGAAAGCGGAAGCAGGGAAAATTTCTGAGAAGTGTAATGAAACAATTAAAAATTAGCAATATTAAGAACTTAGGGCGCTTATCTAAGCTAACTTCTCAGAACCTGTTTACGCTCTGTCACAAGCGCCTGGAAGGATTGGAGGACGAAGCGCGGGGAACCGGCGCATAAAAAAAGCCGCCTCAAATGATCATGAGGCAGCCTCGAAAAAGCGGCGGCTCGGGAAGGAATCGAACCATCGACACACGGCTCTTCAGGCCGCTGCTCTACCGACTGAGCTACCGAGCCACAAAAATCAAATTATAACAAACACAGGCTACACAGGCCCTAGAGCTGCGCGCCGACCATATCGCGCGGCTTTACCCAGGCGTCGAACTGCGCTTCGCTGACATAAGCAAGCGCCAGCGCGGCGGCTTTTAAAGTCGTGCCTTCCTGGTGCGCTTTTTTGGCGATCTGCGCGGCCTTGTCATAACCAATATGCGGATTCAGGGCCGTGATCAGCATCAGGGACTCATTTAACAAGGTCTCAATCCGCGCGCGGTTCGGCGTAATTCCAGCCGCGCAATGGTCATTAAAGCTGCGCGCGCCGTCGGCCAATAAACGGATTGACTGCAATATATTGTGGATGATCATCGGGCGAAATACGTTCAATTCAAAATGGCCGCTCGCGCCGCCGAAGTTCACCGCCACATCGTTGCCAAACACCTGCGCGCATAGCATCGTCATCGCCTCGGATTGGGTCGGGTTCACCTTGCCCGGCATGATCGAACTACCCGGTTCATTTGCAGGGATCGATAATTCGCCTAGCCCGCATCTGGGGCCGCTTGCCAGCCAGCGCACATCGTTGGCGATTTTCATCAGGCTGGCGGCAACCGTCTTCAATGCGCCATGCGCGTGCACCAATGCATCGGCGGCAGCGAGCGCTTCAAATTTATTCAGCGCGCTGACAAAGGGCAGACCGGTGAACTGGCTGATTTCCTGCGCCGCACGCGTTGCGAACTCCGAATGCGCATTGAGTCCGGTGCCGACCGCGGTGCCGCCGAGTGCTAACTCGTACACATGCGGCAATGCGGCTTCCAGATGGCGAATGCCATGATCCAGTTGCGTGACATAACCGGAAAATTCTTGCCCCAACGTCAACGGCGTTGCGTCCTGCAAATGCGTGCGGCCAATTTTCACAATGTCGGCGAAGTCGCGCGCTTTATCGTCCAGCGTCCGGCGCAGCGCCTGCAGCGCGGGCAATACGCGATTGACAATGCCTTCCGCGCTCGCGATATGCATTGCGGTTGGAAATACATCGTTTGAGGATTGGCCGCGGTTGACATCGTCGTTCGGATGAATCGCGCGCGCGCTGCCGCGCCCGCCCCCGGCAAGTTCACTGGCGCGGTTCGCAATGACCTCATTCAGATTCATATGAGTCTGCGTGCCAGAGCCGGTTTGCCAAATCGCGAGCGGAAATTCTTCAGCATGCCGCCCGGCAATGATTTCATCGGCGGCGGCCATAATCACGCGCGCCTTTTCTTCCGGCAATACGCCCAGCGCGCGATTCACCGCGGCGGCGGCGCGCTTGACCAGCGCCAGCGCGCGAATCAGCTCGGGCGATGGTTTTTCGGTGGAAATACTGAAATTCCGCAGCGAGCGCTGCGTTTGCGCGCCCCACAGGCGCGCCGCGGGGACGGCGATTTCTCCAAAGGTATCGTGCTCAAGACGTGTGGTTTCCATCATTCGGGCTCAATATCATCCTGTGTTGATGCTTACTTTATACTCACGCTTTACCTGATCCTGAAAAACAAAGGAGGAGACTACGATGCGGTTTTTTTGCTGCCGATTCTTAAGCGCAGCCAGTCTGTTTGTGATGATAACAGCTTACGCCAGCTTTCCCGCCTATAAAGCGCTCAATAGCAATACCTATTTTATCCGGTCGGGCGCCGCCGGTTCTAAATGTACTCTTGAAGAACCTTGCGGAAGCCTGAATCAAAAACTCGTCGAGCAGGCGGGCAAGAATGCCCGATTTTATCTTGCGGGCGGGCATCGCTACGATTTAGGGGGGCGCTTAGTCCTGAGTCAAGGTCAATCCCTGTTTGGCCGCACTCAGGACTTCAAAAAGGTCAGCGCGGGCAATGAGCGGCCAGAACTGATCGGCGGGCTCACGATTCAGGGCAAGAATCATGCGCAACCTGTCATCTTGCAGGCCCTTCAACTGGTCAATGGGGCAGAGGTCCAGCGGTTTGGAGTGGATATTGAAAAGGCCCGGGATGTCCGAATTGAGGATGTGCGCATTGGCCAGCGCGATTTTGAAAAAAACTTTGCAAGAGGAATCCAAATCAGCGGCAGTACTGATATCCAGATACAGAATTCCTCTATTTATGCCAGTTCGACCGTTCTGGACGGGTATGGTCTTTTTGTGGAAGGAAACGCCTCCAATATCCTCCAATATTGAAGTCCGCGCAAACCGCTTTGATGTCCGCGCGCCGGGACATTATGCGCGCGCTGTGTATGCAAAAGACGCCGCTTCTCTCAAGCTGAACGCGAATATATTCGATGTGCGCTCGGAAGGGCAGGAAGCGTATGGCGTGCTGGCCGCAAACAAAGCCTCCTTGAGCTTGATGGGCAACCATTTCAAGGTCTTCTCAAAAGGAAATGCGGCGCATCTTATCGCTGATGTAGGCGGTCTGCATGCGCAAGGCGAAGCCTCCTTAACCCTCAGCGGCAATGCCTTTGACCTTCGCCTGGAGGAAGGAAGCAGCGGCGTGATTCGGGATGCTATTGGGGCCGTGACAATAGGAAACGCATCGCTGAACCTGGATAGCAATAACACCTTCAATATCTACTCAGCGCTCAATGGAACCGGCGTAAAAGCCTATGGCAAAGCGCCGCTGAGTATCAATGGCAGCGCCTTTGCGGTAACAGCTAAACATAGCTTTGGCCTCCGGGCGCAGGGCGGCGTGGCGCATGCAATCGCAGACAATCGATTCCTGCTCAAAACAATGCGGGAAACGGGAGGGCGTGTATTTGGCATCACTGGATCTCTGAACTTTAAGGGCGTCAAAAATAATCGTTTTGAGTTATCTGGCCCAGAGAGCGCGGAGATCGTACTCGGTCTCTACACGGGTCATAAAGTGATAGATGATCAAAAACTGGACAAAAATCAAATAGACGCATCGCCTGTTAAAGATGCGCATGGCAATACATTCTCCAGAGTCCGGTGAGATAGGGCCATACATCTAGAGCATTTTTCAGTGAGATTGCACAAGGAGCAAGCGCGAAGACAGTATGAGCAATACGGCGAGCGCGAAGCGACGCCGTGCAAGCCACTGAAAAAGCTCTAGGCGAATTGCGCCGGCGCTTGGCGATGCCAATCCGTCGCGCGCTGAAATGCGTCCGCAATCTGGAGCATGCGCGCCTCATCAAAATAATTGCCGATAAGCTGCATCCCGACCGGACGGTTTTGCTGTGCGCCTGCGCTAAAACCGCAGGGCAGACTCATTGCCGGCAAGCCCGCCAGATTGGCCGATAAAGTATAGATATCGGCCAAGTACATTTGGAGCGGATGATTCATTTTTTCGCCCAGATTCCAGGCCGCCGTCGGTGCAGTCGGGCCGACCAGCACATCGCATTGCATAAAGGCGCGCTGGAAATCCTGCGCAATCAGGCGGCGGATTTTCTGCGCCTGTTTGTAATAGGCGTCGTAATAGCCATGCGAAAGCACAAAGGTGCCGGTCAGAATGCGTCGTTTGACTTCAGCGCCAAAGCCTTCGCTGCGCGTTTTTTTGTACATATCCGTTAGATTGCGGTAAGCGGCGGCGCGGTATCCGTACCGAACGCCGTCAAAACGCGCCAGATTCGACGATGCTTCAGCCGACGCAATGACGTAATACACCGGAATCGATAATTCTGTACTGGGTAAGGAGACGTTGATCAGCGTTGCGCCGAGCGTCTGATAGGTGTTAAGCGCTGCATCGAGCGCGCGCTGCACGTCTGCGGCCAGACCACTGACGCAATACTCTTTGGGCAAGCCAATTCGCAGGCCGTGCAACGGCCGCCCAGGCTGATTTTCAGCAGAAGGCGCCTCCTCCAGCCACGCGCAGCCCAGCTTGCGCGTGAAGTCTTCTGGCGCGCGCGCAAGACTGGTGGAATCGCGCGCATCGAAATCGGCGAGCGCGCTGAGCAGCAGCGCGCAATCCGTCGCGCAGGCGGCCATCGGCCCGGCCTGATCAAGCGATGAAGCAAAGGCAATCATGCCGTAGCGCGAGACGCGGCCATAAGTAGGTTTGATGCCAGTGATGCCCGTCAATGCCGCCGGCTGGCGGATTGAGCCGCCCGTATCGCTGCCGGTTGCGGCGGGCGTCAGGCGCGCCGCAACCGCGGCGGCTGAGCCGCCGGAAGAGCCGCCCGGCACGGCTTTGATATCCCACGGATTCCTGACTGCGCCAAAGAAAGAATGCTCATTCGACGAACCCATCGCGAACTCGTCCATATTGGTTTTTCCGATGCAGACCATGCCCGCATCGGCGAGCTTTTCGACAATGGTGGCATCGAACGGGCTGATGTATTGAGACAATATTTTTGACGCCGCCGTGGTTTTCCAGTGGCACGTGACAAAATTGTCCTTATGGGCAATGGGAATGCCGGTAAGCGGCCCTGCTACGCCGGATGAAATAAGTGCATCGGCGCGTGCGGCTTGCGCCAGTGTGTGTTCCGGATTGAGGTCGATAAAGGCATTCAGGCTTTGCGCCGCCTGGATGCGGGTCAGAAAATGTTGCGCCAGTTCAACAGCGGAAAAGGCTTTGGCGTCAAGCGCGGCGCGCAGTTCGGTCAGATTTTTACGATGCATGGATAATGTAATCAAAATGTGCAAATAAGCATTGCTATTGCAGAGAAATGTGACATGAAGTGGGGTACACTCAAATTTTTTTCAAAAGCCAGCATGATCAAGCGGTTCAATTTTAAAGCGGCTATCGCATTTTGTTTGAGCGCTTTTAGCTTATTTGCACATGCGCAACTCAATATTGATATCTCCGGCGTTGGCTCCCGCCTGTTCCCGATTGCCATCGCGCCGTTTAATCATGAGGATGCCGCGCCTCAGAAAGTAAGCGATATTATTCGCGCCGATCTCGCGCGCAGCGGCCATTTTACGAATATCGACGCGGGGCCGGCGCCGGTTCCGGATGCCGGGCCAATCGACTGGAGCGGCTGGAAAATAAAAGGCGCGGACGCCTTTGTGACGGGCCGCGTCACACGCCTTGCCAATGGCCGGTACGCGCTCCATTTCCGTCTGTACGACACAGTCAAACAGGCGGACCTGGGCGGGCTTTCCCTGACCGGCCCGGCCAGCGCACTGCGCATGAATGCGCACCGGATCGCCGACGAGATTTGTTTTAGACTGCTCGGCGAACGCGGCGTATTTGCAACGCGCATGGCGTATATCATCCGTAGCGGCAATCGCTATCAATTACAGATTTCGGATTCAGACGGCCAAAACGCGCAGATTGCGCTGAGCAGCGCCGAACCCATTATTTCACCCGCCTGGTCGCCCAATGGGAACCAACTGGCCTATGTTTCATTTGAACACAAAAAACCGGTGGTCTATGTCCAATATCTGACGAGCGGACAACGCCGGGTCGTATCGAACCAGAAGGGAAATAATAGCGCGCCTGCCTGGTCTCCGGATGGAAAACGGCTGGCGCTGGCGCTTTCCCTATCCGGCAACACGCAAATCTATCTCGTCAATGCGGATGGAAGCGGTCTGCGGCGTTTGTCGAATAACAGTCACATCGATACCGAGCCCCAATTTTCTCCGGATGGGCAATGGATTTACTTCACCAGCGACCGCGGCGGAATGCCGCAAATCTACCGGATGTCGAGCCAGGGGGAAGCGCGCGCGGGCGGCGCGCAGCGCGTCACCTTTAATGGCGGCTACAATACAACGCCGCGGATCAGTCCGGATGGCCGTTTACTCGCCTATATTTCACGCGCAGGCGGGGCATACAGGCTGCTCATTCGGGATTTGCAAAGCGGAGAGACAGCGGCCCTGACGCAGACTCAACGCGATGAAGCGCCCAGTTTCGCTGCAAACAGCCAGTATATTCTCTATGCAACGCATCTGAATGGGCGCAGCGTACTTGCCATCGTTTCGACCGATGGCCGCATACGCCAGACGCTTTCGGTCAGCGGCGGCGATGTGCGCGAGCCTTCCTGGGGGCCTTTTGTAAATTGAGTCAATTGAATGATTTGGCGATCAAAGATATAAGGAGAAATAAATGTTGTCAAAACTGCGTTTTATTTTTGGGGTTCTCCTGATGGGTGCGCTGGCCGCGTGCAGCAGTCCGAAAGTCGATCAAAATACGGCCGCTCGCAGGGATTTGGACAATAGCGGCGCACAAACAGGTGCGCAAACAGGCGCGATAGGCGCGGATCGCGGACAGGAGGCAGCGCCCGATCCGCTCAATGATCCCAATAGTCCATTGGCGCAGCGCAGCATTTATTTTGGGTTCAACCGCTATGATCTCGCGGAGGAAGATCAATCTCTGCTGCTGCAGCACGCACGTTACCTGAAAGAGCATTCGCAACGCCGTATCTTGATTCAAGGCAATACCGATGAGCGCGGCACTTCTGAATACAATCTCGCGCTGGGGCAGAAGCGGGCCGAAGCGGTGCGCCGCGCTTTGGCGTTGATGGGCGTCAACGGTGAGCAAATGGAAGCCGTCAGTCTGGGCAAGGAAAAACCGCAAGCATTTGGTCACGATGAGGCCGCGTGGAGCCAGAACCGACGCGCGGATATTGTGTATCAATAAGCGCCAGTGAGCGGCATGTTTGGGTTGAAGTTTCGGGCGGCGCTCACGGCCAGCGCGCTATGCGCTGCACTGTTGGGCGCCGCTTCCTCTCATGCCGGATTGTTCGATGATCATGAGGCGCGCCGCGCGATTCTAGACCTTCAATCCCGTCTGGATGCGCTGGAGAGCCAACTGTCCGCCGCGCCGCGCGCCCTGCTCGAGCAGTCAAACCGGCTTGAACAACTGCAGCAGCAGATTGCGGAGCTGCGCGGCCAAATGGAAGCGCTGAGTCACCAGTTTGACTCGATGCAGCAAAGAACCAAGGACGCCTACGCGGAGCTTGATCGCCGTCTGCAACCGCTTGAGCCGCAGCAGCGCACGGTGGATGGTATCCAGGGCACGGTGCAGCCGGGCGAGGCTGAAGCCTTTGATACCGCGTTGCAGCTTTTCCGGAAGGGTGATTTCAAACGTGCAGAAGCGCTGTTCAAAAATTTTATCGCGCAATATCCTGCCAGCCCTTACCAGCCTACGGCCCAATATTGGCTGGGAAATGCGCTATATGCACAGCGCGAATACAAAAGCGCGATTGCAATACTTGAGCGCGTCGTAAAGCGGTATCCAGCGCATCCGCGCGCACCTGAAGCATTGCTTGCGATTGCGCAAATCCAGCTTGAGCAGGGACAGAAAAGCGCTGCACGTAAAACCTTGCAGCAGATTATTGACCGGTATCATGATACTGAGGCGGCGCAGAGTGCGCGCCGCCAGTTAGCGCAATGATCTTAAATCGCTTTTTTTATTCGCATGAGTAAGCAGCCGCGCCCTCTTTTCCAGGTTTTAGAGCATTTTTCACTGATTTTCCCTATGTCGCTTCTCTGCTCTGTGTATTCGGGATCGCTGCGGGGTCGCCTCCATCGCTTTGCGATGGAGACCTGCTCCGCCC
The DNA here is from genome assembly GCF_000227585.1 of Candidatus Glomeribacter gigasporarum BEG34. Classification (GTDB taxonomy): domain Bacteria; phylum Pseudomonadota; class Gammaproteobacteria; order Burkholderiales; family Burkholderiaceae; genus Glomeribacter; species Glomeribacter gigasporarum_B. The sequence continues at coordinate 9,043 of NZ_CAFB01000047.1, forward strand.
GCATCGATCCCCATACTGTCTTCGCGCTCGCTCCTCGGGTAAATCGACTGAAACATGCTCTAACCGTCAAACGCCTGATTTTTGGCATTACGGCGTTAGCGCTGGGTGTGGCCGCCTGGTTCGCGTTCAATGCGAATCAGCGCGCGCCAAAAACAAGGTTCACGTTGCTCTCTGGCCAGAAAATCTCAACAGCGCAGCTGACTGGAAAAGTGTATCTTGTGAATTTCTGGGCGACGAGTTGCAGTGCTTGCAGACGAGAAATGCCTCAAATGATCGAAACTTACGAGACTTTCAAGAATCAGGGCGTGGAACTGATTGCGGTTGCAATGGCTTACGACCCGCCCGCGCATGTCAGACACTATGCTCAGGAGATGCGCCTGCCTTTTAAGGTCGCCATTGACGATGGCAGCGCTGCGCGTCAATTCGGCGATGTTCAGTTAACGCCCACCACCTTTGTGGTCAGCAGGGATGGACGTATTCTGAAGCGTTATATTGGGATACCTGATTTCAGCGCATTGTACCAGATCATTCAATCCGCGCTAGGTTGAACTAGAGCATTTTTCAGCGGCTTGCACTGCGTCACTTCGCGCTCGCGAAAGTAGCAATCTCGCTGAAAAATGCTCTAGGTTGATAATGCCCGCTCAATGCGCGCCCGCACTTCCTCAACGCTGCCTTGTCCGCAAATACGCTGGTATTTGGGAGCGGTGAGCGCGCCTTCTTGTTGGTTTGACCATTTAGCAAAATAATCCATCAGCGGTTTTGTCTGCGCTTCATAAATGGCCAGACGTTTGCGGACCGTTTCTTCCCGGTCATCGTCGCGCTGCACAAGCGGCTCTCCAGTGAGATTGTCCCGTCCATCGATCTGGGGCGGATTCAGAATGACGTGATAGCTGCGTCCGGACGCGGTATGCAGGCGGCGTCCGCCAATTCGCCGGATAATCTCATCGCCCGGCACATCGATTTCAAGTACATGATCAATCGCAATCCCGGCGCGCCGTATCGCTTCCGCTTGTGGAAGCGTGCGCGGAAAACCATCGAAAAGATAGCCATGAGCGCAATCCGGCTTCTGAAGCCTTTCTTTCACCAGATCAATGATCAGCGGATCGGGAACCAGTTCTCCCGCGCCCATGTATTGACACGCCTTGATTCCAAGCGGCGTGCCTTCATGGACGGCTGCGCGCAACATATCACCGGTTGAAATCTGGGCGACTGAAAATTTTTTCCGGATGAAGTCTGCCTGTGTGCCCTTACCCGCGCCAGGAGGACCGAGCAGGATCAAGCGCATTGTTGTATTTTCAGGCAATGTGTTTATTCTTGTATCCGTCATAAATAAAAAGCACGCTGAGTAAGAGCGCGCTGAAAATCGAATACCCATTATGCCATGCCGTCGCGCTCGGCAAACAGAGCGCGGACGCGGGCAAGGTCGGCGCATGTATCGACGCCCGGCGCGGGCGCCTGATGGGTGACGAGCACTGCAATGCGTTCTCCGTACCAGAGTGCGCGTAATTGTTCGAGCGCCTCAATGGTTTCTATTGGCGCGGGCGGTAATTGCACGAAGCGGCGCAGGAATGATGCGCGGCAAGCGTACAAGCCAATGTGGCGATACACTGTATGAGGCACAGGGAAAGACGCATATTGTCCGTTCCAGCATGCGGGCCATGCCTGGAGATTCCAAGGGATTGGCGCGCGCGAAAAATACAGGGCATGACCGCGCGCGTCGAGCACCGCCTTGACAATATTCGGATTTAATATTTCGGCGGTTTCAGTCACCGGGTGAACAGCGGTGGCCATCGCGCTATCGCTGCGGCTGGCCAGATGCGCGGCAACCTCGCCTATCAGCGCGGGCTCAATCAGCGGTTCATCGCCCTGTACGTTGACAATGAGCGTGTCATCGCTCCAGCCGAAATAGCGCGCAGCTTCAGCAATCCGGTCTGTGCCCGACTGGTGATCGCTGCGCGTCAACAGGGCTTCATACCCATGCGCGTGCGCCGCATCGCAGATGCATTGCGCATCCGCCGCAATCAGGACGCGCGCCGCCCCCGATGCGCGCGCCTGCATGGCGACGCGCACGACCATCGGGAGGCCGCCAATATCCGCCAGCGCTTTGTGAGGCAAACGGGATGCAGCCAGACGGGCCGGAATGACCACAATAAAAGGCGGCGCCACGTTTACCCTTCGACTATGCGCCGCGCTTCCTCAACCAGCAGCGCCGGAATGCCATCCCGAATCGGGTAAGCCAGCTTATCGACCGTGCAGATCAATTCCTGGTCGGCGCGCACATGGGTGAGCGGCCCTTTGCAGAGCGGACATACCAGAATTTCAAGCAAACGTTTATCCACGAATTTTCTCCATAATAAGCGTCAGCAGGCGTGGATCGAGCGTTGTGTGAACAGGCACCGCCCAGAAGCGCGCATCGCCCCCGGCGCGGCATTTGACCGCATCCTTTTCAGTGACCAAGATGATATCCGCGCTTACTTTGATAAAGGGATTGCACTGCCAGGCGAAATGGTCCGGGAGCGCCTGGGTTTGCAGTGTCAAGCCAATGCCGCGCAGCATCGAAAAAAAGCGTTCGGGCGCGCCAATTCCAGCGGCTGCCAGAATGCGCGCTCCGATAAATTCAGCCAAAGGCCGCCGCCGGTCTGGATGGCTGATTTGCCAGGCATCGCCAAAGCGCAGTTGGAATGCAAAGGTATTCGGCCAGGACGGTCGCGCAGCGTGCGCGTGAACCAGCGTCGCATCGCGCGCGCGCGCAAGCGGCTCACGCAGCGGCCCGGCAGGCAAAAGCCAGCCATTACCGCCCAGGCGCTCGTCGAACACCGCCAGTTCAACATCACGCGCAAGCTGGTAATGCTGCAAACCATCATCGCTGATGATCAAATTGATTTCCGGATGCGCGTCGCATAGCGCGCGGGCAGCGGCGGCGCGGTCCGGACACACCCATACCGGCGCGCCGGTGCGCTGCGCAATCAGCAGCGGCTCATCGCCGACTTCGCGGGCGTCCGCGTTGAGTGTCACAGCCCGCGGCGCTTTGATGCGCGCGCCATAACCGCGCGAAATGACGCCCGGCCTAAAGCCCTGCTTGCGTAATGCTTCAACCAGCGCAATAACAACGGGGGTTTTGCCGGCGCCGCCGACCGTGAGATTGCCGACGATCATCACGGGCTGAGCGCTTCTAAAAGTCCGGCGCCAGCCAGCCGAAAAACTGGCGCGCCGCGCCGTCATTACAATCCAGAATATCCGCGACAACGGCCACAGTATCCAGGCAAAGACCCCGCGGCGCTGCCATTCACGCCATAGAAACTGCTGCAAGATGGGCGCGTTTACTGTCATAAAACGCATGCATATCTTAGAACCTGTTTACGATCTTACTGCGCACCCGTGATACAGGGTCGGGCGGTGCTCGGAATCCTCACATATATCAAATATGCTCCGCTTCCTGCGCTCCGTCCTTCCCTGTCTGACGGGCGCTCGTGACAGATCGTAAACAGGTTCTTACAAATGGCTTATTGCTCGAATGAGAAAAAAGCCCGAAACTGCACTTGCCGGTCGGCCCAGAATTCCGCCGCATCCCGGAACACGTCTAATAGGGACTCCCGCGCTTCTTTATCAAATTTGGGCGTGGCTGGCAGAGCCTCGAGCACAATCACGAAGCCAGGTTGAGGGCCGGCTTTATCAATCAGCTCTGTCAAACTCTTGTACAGGGATTCATAATTCTTGCCCGCAGATTGGGGGAGCAAAAAAGCGGACACGATGGTTTCGAGCACGGCCGCTTTTGTTTGCGCAGCGGCGCAGGATGTATATAAGAAATGCTGCTTGAGCCGGCCCGCCTCCTCAGCCAGATCGGCTACGCGGAATGCGCGAATCGACTGCACAATATTGGGCCGTACAGTCTTAAAAAGACTCGTTGCTGTTTCATCGAATGAAAAAGGGGAGCGCGCTTTGCGTTCGCACGCGCCTTTGTGTCTGAGCGCAACGCGCCGAAGGGAGGCGGCGTCGCGGTTTTTCAATAAAACGCTCTCAAGATAGGAATTGTGCACAGTAACATAATCGCTCATACCGTTATCATTCCCAAAGCAAGTCTTATCCGCTGAATGCCGGCGCAAAATGGGCGCCTAAAGCTGCGTATTATAAGGGGGAGCAATAAGGGGGAGCAATCTGTTTGCGCTATCCTTCAGGCGTTTCGCGCAGCCGCGCTAGTCGGTCCAAAACATTTTTTCAGCAAATTTCCTGCTTTCCAGTTTCCATGCACATTCACATCTTGGGTATTTGCGGCGCCTTTATGGGCGGGCTGGCGGCGCTTGCGCGCGCGGCTGGCCATCATGTCACGGGATGTGACGCGGACGTTTATCCGCCGATGAGTACGCAGTTGCAAGCGCAGGGTATTGAGTTGCTCAGCGGCCACGATCCCGCTCAACTGTCCGTAAAAGCGGATCTTTATATCGTGGGCAATGCGATTACGCGCGGGAATGCGCTGATGGAAGCGATTCTTGACCAGGGCTTGCCCTATATTTCAGGCCCGCAATGGCTGGCTGAACATGTGCTGTCCGGGAAATGGGTGCTCGCTGTCGCGGGTACGCATGGGAAAACGACGACCGCTGCAATGCTCGCCTGGCTGCTCGACGATGCGCAGTTGAACCCTGGTTTTCTGGTTGGCGGCGTTCCGCTGAACTTTGGCGCCTCGGCGCGGTGGACGGAGTCGAATTTTTTCGTGATTGAAGCCGATGAATACGATACGGCATTCTTTGATAAGCGCTCCAAATTTGTTCATTACCGTCCCAGGACGGTGATTCTCAATAATCTTGAGTACGATCATGCCGATATCTTCTGCGATCTGGCGGCGATAGAGACGCAATTTCACCATTTGGTGCGTACGGTGCCGCGCACCGGAAAATTGATTGTGAATGGCGAAGATGCCGCGCTGAAACGGGTGCTGGAACGGGGTTGCTGGAGCGAAGTCGAATATTTCGGCATCGAAGAAGGCTGGCATGCGCGCGCTGGCGACACGCAGGCGTCCCGGACGCGCGGCGTCGTCTATTGGCGGAAACAGCACGCAGGCGACATTGATTGGCCAATGTCGGGCGTGCATAACCAGCTCAATGCGCTCGCGGCGCTCGCAGCGGCCCGGCACGCAGGCGTGATGCCTGCGCGGGGCGCGCGTTCAATGGCCCATTTTGCGGGCGTTAAACGCCGGATGGAACAATATGGCATTGCGGACGGCGTCACCGTGTACGATGATTTTGCGCATCATCCGAGCGCCATTCTTGCCACCATCGTGGCCTTGCGCGCGCGCGTGGGCGCACAGGCGCGGATTCTGGCCGTGCTTGAGCCGCGCTCGAATACGATGAAGCTGGGCGTGATGAAGGCGCAATTGCCCGCCAGTCTTGAAGGCGCCGACCTGATTTTCGGGTATGGCGCGGCAACGGGCCGCCATGCGCTCGGCTGGGATTTGCAGGCGGCGCTCGCGCCGCTCGCCGGACGCGCCCAAGCCTTTGATGAAATAGATGCGCTGGTCTGCGCCGTGAGCGCCGCCGCCCGACCGGGCGATCATGTGCTCATTATGAGTAACGGCAGTTTCGCCAATGTGCATGCGAAACTGATGGAGCGGTTAAGAACCCGCACAGGCGCGCGCCATAGATCGTGAACAGGTTCTCATCTGTGGAGACAGAGTGAATATCTTTTTTGAGGAATCTGGGGCTCTCAAGGCGGGAGCGGTTTTATCCCGTCAGGACGCTGCATTTCAGGTTGAATTGCCGGGCGGGCGGCGTCTGAAGGTCAAAGAGCGGGATGTGTTTCTTGAGTTCGCAACGCCTGCGGCGGTGGATCTGATGCAGACAGCCCATATGCAGGCGCAGAACATCGATCTTGATTTCTTATGGCAATGCGCGAGCGATGAGATCTTTCATTTCAACGCGCTCGCGAATGAATATTTTGGCGCGGGCGCAACCTCCGAAAACCGCGCCGCGCTCGCGCTGCGCGTGCATCACGCGCCCATTTATTTCCGGCGCAAGGGGCGGGGCCAATATCAGCGCGCGCCGGAGGCGCAACTGAAGGCGGCGCTGGCCGGGCTGGAACGGCGCCAGCAACAGGCCGAGCAGCAGGCGATCTATGAAGCGGAACTCAAAGCGCGCCGCTGGCCGGCGGCGTTCGACGGCAAAGCGCTAACGCTTCTGACCAAGCCGGATAAAAACGCCATCGAGTCCAAAGCACTGAATGCCGCAGCAGCAGCGCTGGGTATTTCCGCCGGACAATTGATGATCGATTGCGGCGCGATTGCGTCGGCGCGCGCGCTGCATCACGCATATTTTCTGGCGGAATATTTTCCGCATGGCGCGGGTTTTGGAACGGCGGCCCCGTACATCGCGAACGCGCCGCTGGATGAATTGCCGCAAAGCGGCGCGCGCGCATTCTCAATTGACGATCTATCGACGACGGAGATTGACGACGCTTTTTCAGTCGAAGCATTGACGAATGGCCGGTTGCGGATCGGGATTCATATTGCCGCGCCCGCGTTGGGCATTGCGCGCGGCGATTTCATCGATTCTCAAGCGCGCGTGCGTTTATCGACCGTTTACGCGCCCGGCGAAAAAATCACGATGCTGCCAGAGACCGTGGTGGAGCAGTTTACGCTCAAGGAAGGGGGCGACCGGCCAGCGTTATCGTTATATCTGATTGTCGATGGAACCTCGTATGAGGTGATTGCGACTGAAACGCGCATTGAGCGCGTGTATGTAGCGCACAATCTGCGTCATAACACGCTGGATACGGCGGTGACGGAAGAAACTTTAGCCTTAGAGGACAACGACTATCCGCATCGGGACGGGATCGCCGCGCTCTGGCCCTTTGCGCAAAAACGGCATGAGCTGCGCCAGCAGGCACGTATCGGCTATGGGTTGAAGCGTGAAGCGCCGGGAATCGTCGATTTCAATTTCACCATCGAAGCAGAACGGGTCATTATTACGCCGCGTCGGCGGGATTCGCCTCTTAACCGAATCGTCGCTGAACTGGCGATTCTTGCCAACAGCCTGTGGGGCAAGCTGTTGGCTGAATATGGCGTCCCTGGCATTTACCGCGCGCAGCAGCGCGCGTTTGGACCGGTTCGGACGCGGATGCAGATCACCCCGGCCCCGCATGAAGGATTGGGCGTTGCGCAATATGCATGGAGCACTTCGCCGCTGCGGCGTTATGTCGATCTGGTCAATCAGTGGCAATTACTCGCCTGCGTGCGCAATGGCGTGACCGCAAAACTGGTAGCGCCGTTTAAGCCCAAGGATGCGGATTTATATGCAATTGTGCAGAATTTTGATGAAACCTATTCTGCCTATCTGGATTACCAGCGCCGCATGGAGCGCTTCTGGTGTTTACGCTGGCTCAGACAGGAACAGCGCACCCGCGTTTATGCAACGCTGATCAAGGAAAATCTGGTCCGCTTCGATGAGATTCCGCTGCACGCGCATATTCCCGGACTAGGCGCGCACGCGCCAGGCGCGCGGTTGCTGCTGGAAATCATTGCGGTGGATGAAGTCATGCTCGATGTGTCATGCCGGCTGGTTCAGGCGCTGCCGCATCATCATGAAACACCGGGCTAGAGCATTTACTATGCGTTATGCGGTGATCGGCACTCCAATTGAACATAGCCAATCCCCCTGGATTCATCGCTGCTTTGCCGCTCAGTTGGGTGAACACATCGATTATGCGCCCCTTCAAGCGCCTCTGGACGGCTTTGCCGCCTGCGCGCGGCGGGCAGACTAGCAGGCGGCGGAATCCTTTTTTGTGTGGCGCGGCCAACGTCCGGACAGTGCACCGGTGATTGAACAGTTGCGCGCCCGGATGCTTAAAATGGCTTGACAACAACCAACACCACGATGGCTGAGAAAATCAACATTGGCAGCTCATTGAATATTCGATAGCCAGGCGCATGCCGCGGCGCGCGCCCTTGTTCAAAGCGGATAAGCAATATGCCGCACGCCGTGTGATAGGCGATCAATAAAAAGACCAGCCCCAATTTGGCATGCAGCCAGCCACTGCCCGGACCGCGCCCAATGCCAGCGATCAGCCATAGCCACAGTCCGAAACTGATGGCCGGAACCGAGATCAGAGTTGCAAAACGGAAGAGTTTGCGGGCCATCAGCAGCAGGCGCGCACGCGCCGCTGGCTCCGTTTCAAGCGCCAGATTAATATAGAAGCGCGGCAGATAAATCAGGCCCGCAAACCATGCGGTGACGAAAATAACATGAAAGGCTTTAATCCATAACATAAGGGACTTGTCTCCCATACCATTGTAATCCTCGAGGATAACTGAATATGGACGCGCCTAAACCTCCAAAAATATTGATCGTGGATGATGATGCCCGGCTGCGTGATTTATTGGGTCGTTATCTGACGGAGCAGGGGTTCAATGTGCAGCTCGCCGAGCATGCGCTGGCGATGGACAGGATGCGCATGCGCGAGCGCTTTGATCTGCTGGTGCTGGATTTAATGTTGCCCGGCGAGGATGGACTGGCGATTTGCCGCCGGCTGCGCGCCGTCCCGGACCGCACGCCGATCATTATGTTGACCGCCAAAGGCGCGGATGTAGACCGGATTATTGGGCTTGAGATGGGCGCGGATGATTATTTGCCCAAGCCGTTCAATCCGCGCGAGCTGGTTGCGCGCATTCATGCGGTGCTGCGCCGCCGCGCGCCGCCAGAGTTGCCGAGCGCGCCTTCTGAACAGACTGAAATCTTCAAGTTCGGCGATTTTACGCTCAACCTTGCAACGCGCGCCTTGACTAAAAACGGTCAGGAAGTGCCGTTGACAACCAGCGAATTTGCATTGCTTAAAGTCTTTGCGCGAGCGCCGCGTCAACCGTTGTCGCGCGACAAATTGACGGAACTCGCGCGCGGACGCGAATATGAAGTGTTCGACCGCAGCCTGGATGTGCAAATCTCGCGGCTGCGCAAATTGATTGAACAGGATTCGGGCAATCCCCGCTTTATTCAGACGGTGTGGGGACTGGGATATGTATTTATCCCGAATTAAATTCCTAGAGATCATCTGCGGCGGACTGTTCCGGCGCACCTTTTTGCTGATTGCGCTGTTGCTTTCGGCGAGTCTGGCGGCGTGGGTTGAAGGCGTGCGCATTCTTGAACGCGAACCGCATGCGCAGCGCGTCGCATTGCAATTGGCGTCCATCGTCAAACTGACCCGCGCGGCGGTGCAGTATGCGCATCCCGATTTGCGCGCGGCGCTGCTGCGGGATATTGAACGGAACGAAGGCGTCAGTCTCTATCCGCGCACGCCGGACGATGTGGCGCTTGGAACCGCGGCGCGGCGGCCATTAAGCCGGATGATCGAAGCCGATGTCCGCCAGTATTTGGGCGCGGATACGGTGATTGCGCGTTCAGTGAATGCGAAGCCCGGCATCTGGATCAGTTTCAGGATTGGAAATACTCACTACTGGGCCGCGCTTGACCGCGCGCATCTCGATATTGTCACGGGCCTGCGCTGGCTCGATTGGGCGCTGATTGCATTGGGATTGTCGCTGCTGGGCGCGATGCTGATGACGTATTTTGTAAATCGCCCGTTTGCGCGACTGGCGCGCGCAGCGCGCCAGATCGGCGCGGGCCGGATGCCAGAGCAATTAGCTGAACAGGGCTCAGGCGTGATTGCCCAGACGAATCGCAGTTTCAATCAAATGGCGCGCGATTTGCGGCAACTGGAGGAAGATCGCACCTTAATGCTGGCCGGGATTTCGCATGATCTGCGCACGCCGCTGACCCGTCTTCGGCTTGAAGTTGAAATGAATTCAACGGATGCGGCGGCGCAGAGCGCGATGATTGCCGATATCGAGCAGATAGATGCCATTCTTGCCTCTTTTCTGGAATACGCGCGCCCGCTGCCGCGCCCGCTCGCTAAAGTCGATCTGGCGCTGCTGGTGCGTCAGGCGGCTGCCCGCTTTGCGCGCAAAGATTCGATGGAGATCGCGCTGCAACTGGCCGAACCCGCCATGATTCAGGCGGATGCTGCCGATCTGCGCCGAATTCTCGATAATGTGCTTGAGAATGCGCGCAAATACGGGCGCAGCGCGGAAGACGCGATTGTGCATGTACAGATCGCGCTGCGCAGACAGCAGAATCAGATGGAATTATTGATCCGGGACTGCGGGCCAGGCATTGCGCAGGATCAGCTTGAGCGCGTGACCAGACCCTTTTACCGCGGCGTTGCGGCGCGTAGTCAGAGCGATGGCGCGGGGCTTGGGATGGCGATGGTACAGCGTCTGGTTAGCCGCTGTCAGGGCGCGCTCCAACTGCGTAACTGCAGCCCGGAGCCAGGTCTGGAGGTGAAATTGACTTTTCCGCGCACTTAGAGCATTTTTCAGAGGCTTGCACTGCGTCGCTTCTCCGCAGTCGGTATTCGAGATCGCTGCAGGGTCGCCTCCATCGCTGCGCGATGGAGACCTGCTCTGCCCGCATCGATCTCTATACTGTCTTCGCGCTCGCGCCAGTGCAATCTCACTGAAAAATACTCTAGGATGCGTCAGTCAAACTGGCCAATCCGCTTCAGCTTTGAAAAATTCATCCAGATAAAAAACGCGCGGCCGATCAGGTTCCGATCCGGGACGAATCCCCAATAGCGGCTATCGGAGCTGTTATCGCGGTTATCCCCCATGACAAAATACTGGCCTGGCGGTACGGTACAGATCACGCCCTCCAGTGTGTAGGCGCAATGATCTTTGAACGGGAAATCGTATGTATTGATAATAACGCCTGGCGCAGCCGGATTTTTCAGCAGGACATGGCTGCGCGCATCCACGGTTTCACGGTATTGCCGCGTATACGCCATCCGCTCCTCGTCAAAATAATCAGGCAAGGCGATCTCCGGCACCGGCTGGCCATTGATCGTCAACTGTTTGTTCAGATATGCAACGGCATCGCCGGGCACGCCGATAATGCGCTTGACGTAATCGATGCTTTCATCTTTGGGATAACGGAATACGGCGACTTCACCGCGCCGCGGATTGCGGTTCTGGACCAGTTTGATGTTCAGCACCGGCAAGCGCAGGCCATAATCAAATTTATTCACCAGAATGAGATCGCCAATATCGAGCGTCGGCAACATTGAACTGGACGGGATTTTGAAGGGCTCAACGATAAAGGAGCGCACAATGAATACGGCCAGCAGAACCGGAAAAAAACCCGCTGAATATTCAAGCCAGACAGGCCGCCGCAAGGCTTCCTTTTGAGTCTGCGCATCGGCATGGCCGGCTGCCAGGCGGCGCCGGCGCGGCAGGAAAAATAGCTTGTCCGCGCACCACACACTCCCTGTAACGAGTACCAGAATGGAAAAGATCAGCGTAAAGTTCATATTTTTACCTTTTTCGGGCGTTTCGTACAGCCGCGCTGGCGGCGTTGCGCCTCCTTGCCGTACTAGTTTGTACTGTCTGCGTCGGCGCGTCTTGCCAGCGCGGCTGTACGAAACGCCTATCTCTATTTATCTTCAACCTGCAAAACCGCCAAAAAAGCATCCTGAGGAATCTCCACGCGGCCCACCTGCTTCATCCGTTTTTTACCGGCCTTCTGTTTTTCCAGCAATTTCTTTTTGCGCGTGATATCGCCGCCGTAGCATTTGGCGAGCACATTCTTGCGCAATGCCTTGACGTTTTCGCGCGCAATGATCTGTGCGCCGATCGCGGCCTGAATCGCCACATTGTACATTTGACGCGGAATCAGCTCGCGCATTCTGGCCGCTAAGGCGCGGCCGCGCGCCTGGCTTTGCGAACGGTGCGCGATGATAGAGAGTGCATCGACCTTGTCGCCATTGATCAACAGATCAATTTTAACAACGTCGGAGGCGCGGTACTCGCTGAATTCATAATCCATCGATGCATAACCGCGCGAGACGGATTTCAGCCGGTCAAAAAAATCAAGCACAATTTCGGCCATCGGCATTTGATAGCTTAAGTGCGCTTGCCGGCCGTGATAGGACAAATCCGTCTGAATGCCACGCCGCTGCGTGCACAAGGTGATGACTGCGCCTACATATTCGTGCGGCGCATAGAGTTGGACGTTCACCATCGGTTCGCGGATCTCTTCTATCTTTGCGGACTCTGGCAATCGCGCTGGATTTTCAACCCAGACGCGCGCGCCGTCGCGCTGCAACACTTGATAGACCACTGTCGGCGCGGTGGTCAATAGCTCCATGCCGAACTCGCGTTCCAGCCGTTCCTGCACAATGTCCATATGCAACAGGCCGAGAAAACCGCAGCGGAAACCAGAACCGAGCGCTTGCGATGATTCCGGCTCGTACTGGAGCGCGGCATCGTTCAGTTTTAATTTTTCCAGCGATTCGCGCAGCGCCTCATATTGGTTTGCTTCAATCGGATACAGCCCGGCGAACACCTGCGGCTTGGCTTCCTTAAAGCCCGGCAGAGGAGCGGAAGCAGGATGGCCCGCCAGCGTGACCGTATCGCCGACTTTCGCTGCGGTGAGCGTTTTGATGCCCGCGATCACAAAGCCGACTTGACCGGCAGACAGGCTTTCTCGCAATTGCGATTTGGGCGTAAAGACGCCGATTTGTTCGACTGAGAATTGCGCGCCGCTCGCCATGAACATCATGCGGTCTTTCACGCCCAGCGTGCCGTTGACAATGCGCACCAGCACCACGACGCCCACGTAATGATCGAACCATGAATCAATGATGAGCGCCTGCAGCGGCGCATCTGGATCGCCGGACGGCGGCGGAATGCGGGCAATCAGGGTTTCAAGCAGATCAATGAGGCCCGCGCCGGTTTTAGCGCTGCATTGCACCGCGCCCGACGCATCCAGTCCAATGATGTCCTCAATTTCTTTGCCGGCTTGCTGCGGATTTGCGCTCGGCAGATCGATCTTGTTGAGCACGGGCACAATTTCAAGTCCCAGATCGATTGCGGTATAGCAGTTCGCAACCGTTTGCGCTTCCACGCCCTGACTCGCATCCACAACCAATAACGCGCCTTCGCATGCCGATAAGGAACGGCTGACTTCGTATGAAAAATCGACGTGCCCAGGCGTGTCGATCAGGTTGAGCTGATACGGTTCGCCGTTAAGGGCGCGATAGACGAGCGCCGCGGTTTGCGCTTTGATCGTAATCCCGCGTTCGCGCTCAAGCGCCATTGAGTCAAGCACCTGGGCGGACATTTCCCGCTCGGAAAGGCCGCCGCAATGCTGGATGATCCGGTCCGCAAGCGTCGATTTACCGTGATCAATATGCGCGATGATGGAAAAGTTCCGGATCTGGCGCATCGATGAATGGGCCACGCGCTTTAGCGTTTGCGCGGACTGACTGGACGCAGCGGTACAAACTGCGTCAGATCGCCGCGGCGAATCAGCACAGCCACCATTTTGTTGGACTCAAGCGCGCGGACAATAGATTCAAATTGCCGCGCATTGCGGATATCCGTATCGCCTACGCGCAGGACAATATCGCCGCGCTGTATGCCCGCGCGCGCGGCTGGCCCATCCACCGCTTCCACGCGGACGCCTTGCGTTAATTTCAATGCCCCCCGCTGTTCCGCTGGAATATCGCTGACTGTCAAGCCCAAAGCGTTTTCATATGACGACTCCGGCGCGCGGCTGGCGCGCGCGGATTTAGAAGCCAGTTCGTCAATCGCGATTGCAAAGCGCTGTTGTTTTCCTTTACGCCAGACGGTCATCGTTGCACGCGCGCCTGGTTTCATCTGTCCGACCAGGCGCGGCAAATCCGTTGCGCTCTCAATCGCCTGGCCATTAAAGCTCAGAATAATATCGCCCGCCTGCAGACCTGCTCTTTCAGCCGGTCCGCCAAGTTCAACGCTGCTCACCAGCGCGCCCTGTGCGCGCGGCAGACCGAGCGAAGTCGCCACCTCTTGCGTGACCGGTCCGATATAGACGCCGATCCGGCCGCGCACCACTTTGCCAGTGCGTTTTAACTGCTCAACGACGGACATCGCCTCATCAATCGGAATGGAAAAAGAAATACCTGCAAAAGAGCCGGTACGGCTGTAGATTTGTGAATTGATGCCGATGACCTCGCCTTGCAGATTGATCAGCGGACCGCCCGAATTTCCTGGATTAATCGCGACATCGGTCTGGATAAAGGGCAGATAGTCTCCGGTATTCCGCCCCTTGGCGCTGACAATGCCAGCGGTCACCGTACTTTCCAGTCCAAACGGCGAACCAATGGCCACCACCCATTCGCCGACCCGCACTCTGCTCGATGCGCCAATTTTCACAGTCGGCAACTGACTGGCATTGATTTTGAGCAGCGCGACATCGGTCGGTTTATCCGCGCCGATCAGTTTCGCCTTGAATTCGCGTTTATCGGGCAGGGTGACATAAATCGTATCGGCGTCTTCGACCACATGCGCATTGGTCATCACATCGCCATCGGAGGACAGAATAAATCCGGAGCCGATGCCGCGCGGGCGCTCAACCGGGGGCGGCGCATCCCGCGGCGCGCGTCTGTTCCGGGAATCCGGCTGCGGGCTGCGGGGCATTGGAATGCCAAAGAAACGGCGCAGCAGATCAGAAAATTCATCATCGTCGTCAAAACCGGGCGGCAGCAGGAAAGGGTTGCCCTGCATCATCTGAACGCGCCCCGTGGTGCGGATATTCACCACCGCCGGCCCGACCTTTTCGACGAGCGTGGAAAAATCGGGCAGACCCGCAGCGGGTAACGCGCTTGGCGCGCTCAACGGCAGCGCCGAGGCGCGCGCCGCCGGCAGAGCCATTAAAACGGCGCTTAAAACCGCTGCCTTAGAGTATTTTGCAAATGCTCTAAATCCGTGCAAACACAAGCGTGCCATTGGTTCCCCCAAAGCCAAATGAATTTGATAAGGCGTAGTCGATTTTCATGTCGCGCGCGGCATTCGCACAATAATCAAGATCGCATTGCGCGTCCGGGTTCAGCAGGTTGATGGTCGGCGGAGAGATTTGATGCTGCATCGCCAATACCGTAAATACGGCTTCGACGCCGCCGGCAGCGCCCAGTAGATGACCGGTCATCGATTTGGTTGAATTCACGACGATTTTTTCTGCATGCGCGCCGAATGTCCGCTTGACAGCGAGCGTTTCGCTTAAATCGCCGAGCGGCGTTGACGTGCCGTGCGCATTGATATAGTCAATCTGATCAGGATTTAGGCCGGCGTTTTGCAGCGCATTCGCCATACATAAGGAAGCGCCCGCGCCGTCTTCGCACGGCGCAGTCATATGATAGGCATCGCTGCTGCGGCCATAACCGGCGAGCGCGCAATAGATGCGCGCGCCGCGCGCGCGCGCGTGTTCATACGCTTCGAGCGCTAGCATGCCTGCGCCTTCGCCCAGCACAAAGCCGTCGCGTTCTTTGTCCCAGGGGCGGCTCGCTCCTGCCGGGTCATCGTTGCGCTGTGAGAGCGCACGCACGGCTGCAAAGCCGCCGATTCCAAGCGGGGAAATCGTCGATTCGGCGCCGCCCGCGATCATCACGTCAGCATCGCCGTATTCAATCATTCGCATCGCTTCGCCAATCGAATGCGTGCCGGACGTACAAGCGGTTGCAATCGCGAGATTCGGCCCTTTAAAGCCAAAACGGATCGATAAATGCCCTGAAATCATATTGATGATGGAGGCGGGCACGAAAAACGGCGAAATGCGCCGCGGTCCGCGCTGCAGCAATCCGGCATGCGTTTCTTCGATCAAGGGCAAACCGCCAATGCCCGAACCGGCAATCACGCCAATCCGGTGCGCATTCTCCACGTTGACTTCGATGCCGCTATCATGTATCGCTTGAATACCGGCCGCCAGCCCGTAATGGATGAAGGTATCCATATGACGCGCTTCTTTGGAAGATAAATAAGGGCTGAGATCAAAGCCTTTCACCTCTCCGGCGAAACGGGACGGAAAACCGGATGCATCGAAACGGGTAATCGCGGCAATCCCCGAACGGCCAGCGAGCAGATTCGCCCAGCCCGCCTCCACTGTATTTCCAACCGGAGAAATATGTCCAAGACCTGTAATCACAACACGGCGGCGATTCACGCCCTTTTCCTCTCTTCTAAATATTAAAAGCCACAGCGCCTGCGAGAATCCCACCTCAAGCGCTATGGCCGATACTGACTGTAAAAATGGAATCACTCAAACTTTCACGTTGGCGCGCGCATATTCAACGGCTTGCTGCACTGTCGTAATCGATTCCGCGTCCTTGTCCGGGATTTCCATGCCGAATTCGTCTTCAAGAGACATGACGAGTTCAACGGTGTCCAAGGAATCCGCGCCCAGGTCTCCGACAAAGCTGGATTCGTCTTTGATTTCCGTAACGGCTACGCCAAGCTGTTCGGCGACAATCTTCTTGACGCGCTGTTCAATATCATCCATGCACTCCTCCGGAACAGATTCGTAAAAATCAAGCGGGGCATTTTATCAGGTTTAGCACCCACCCATTACTTTGCGGGGCTATATCTCTCAGTGAGATTGAGCTGATTTTCCACCCACGCTTTGACAGTGTGAAGCGCGCTGGACAATTGCGCGGGCTGCGTTCCGCCGGCCTGCGCCAGATCAGCGCGCCCGCCGCCTTTGCCGCCGATTCTTTGCGCGACGAAATTGACCA
This sequence comes from Candidatus Glomeribacter gigasporarum BEG34, assembly GCF_000227585.1. GTDB lineage: Bacteria > Pseudomonadota > Gammaproteobacteria > Burkholderiales > Burkholderiaceae > Glomeribacter > Glomeribacter gigasporarum_B. The sequence goes on from NZ_CAFB01000047.1 coordinate 25,621, forward strand.
GTTCTCCGGCGTGTATGGTCTGATTGCAAGGCGAGGTCACGCCGCCAATCAGATTCACTTTCCCATCATGAACGCTGGCGAGCACGACAACTGCATGTTTGAGCTGGTCTTTCAGTGCGTCAACCGCGGCGCGCAGCGCGCGCGCGTCCGCATTGTCCACCTGCGCAGCGAGCACCTGGACGCCGCCAATCTCAACCACCTGCGCGGCGAGCGCGTCGCGCTGGCGCGCCGCCTGCGCGGCCTGCCATTGAGTGCGCTCTTTTTCAAGAGTTTTCAGTTGCTGCTGCAATTGTTCAATCCGCGCGCAGAGCGCTTCAGGCATGGTTTTCAGCGCGCCGGCTGCGGCTAACAATTGTGTTTCAAGCATTTGTACATGGCGCAATGCGGCTTCTCCGGTGACCGCTTCAATGCGCCGGATGCCCGCCGCTACGCCGCTTTCAGACACAATCCTGAACAGACCAATATCGCCGGTGCGCGCCACATGCGTGCCGCCGCACAATTCGCGCGAAAAACCGATGTCCAGCACGCGCACGGAGTCGCCATATTTCTCGCCGAACAACGCCACCGCACCGCTGCGAATGGCTTCGTCATACGGCATCGTGCGCGCTTTTGTGGGCGCGTTGCGCAGAATTTCGGCGTTGACCAGCGCTTCAACGCGCTGGATTTGTGCGCGATTCAGCGGCGCGGAATGAGAAAAATCGAAGCGCGTTTTATCTGCATCGACGCGCGAGCCTTTTTGCTGCACATGCGCGCCCAGCACCTCGCGCAATGCGTGATGCATTAAATGAGTGGCCGAATGATTGCGCATCGTGCGCGCGCGCCGCGCCTGCTCCACTTCGGCGCGCACCGCATCGCCGACGCTCAGTTCTCCATATTCGAGCGTGCCATGATGTCCCGCGGCGTTTGCCTGTATTTTAAATGTGCCGGTGACGGCAAAGCGCGCGTCACGCGCGCTGAGCATACCTTGATCTCCGACTTGCCCGCCCGACTCCGCATAGAACGGCGTGGTATCCAGAACCACAACGCCGCGCTGGCCAGCGTATAAGCGTTCAACTGCTTCGCCTTCCGCATAGAGTGCAACGATTTTTGAGGCGTCGGCGCGCAAACTCTCGTATCCAGTAAAGGCGGTCTTACCGCCGCGATATTCGATTTTTCCCTGTTCCGGATTGAATTTTCCGGCCGAGCGCGCGCGCTCTTTTTGGCGCGCCATTGCGGCGTTAAATGCGGCTTCGTGGACGCCCACACCGCGCGCACGGCAAATATCCGCCGTCAGATCAAGCGGAAAGCCATAGGTATCGTGCAGTTTGAATGCGAGCTCGCCGGATAAAAGCGGAGAAACCATATCGCTACGCGCGTGAACGCGCGGCGCAATGCTGCTCAGCTCCGCTTCAAGCATTGCCATTCCGCTGGCAATCGTTTCGAAAAAGCGCGCTTCTTCCTGATGCAGGATATCCGTTGTCCGCCGCTGCGCTGCCGCGAGTTCCGGATAGGCGCTGCCCATCTCGCGCGCCAAATCCACAACGAGGGCGTGAAAGAACGGCGTTTTGCAGCCGAGCTGATAGCCATGCCGGATAGCGCGGCGGATAATCCGGCGCAGCACATAACCGCGGCCTTCGTTACTGGGTATTACACCGTCTGTAATCAAAAAAGCACAGGCGCGGATATGGTCGGCAATCACCTTTAGTGCCGTTTCTAGAGCATTTTTCATCGGCTTGCCCTGTGTCGCTTCGCCGTTCTGTGTATTCGGGATCGCTGCGGGGTCGCCTCCATCGCTGCGCGATGGAGACCTGCTCCGCCCGCATCGATCCCCATACTGTCTTCGCGCTCGCGCCAGTGGCAATCTCACTGAAAAATGCTCTAGCGGCTTGCGCGGCGGCGCGGCGGTCATGCCGGTCGCGCGCGTGGCGGCGCGAATCAGCGCCTGAAACAGATCGATGTCGTAACTGCTCTGCACATGTTGCAGCACCGCGGCAATCCGTTCCAGCCCCATGCCCGTATCGACGCACGGCTTGGGGAGCGGCGTGAGCGCGCCGTCGGCGCTGCGGTTGTATTGCATAAAAACGAGATTCCATATCTCGATATAGCGGTCGCCATCGGCGTCTGGCGAACCGGGCGGCCCGCCCGGAACATGCGGGCCGTGATCGTAAAAAATTTCCGAGCACGGCCCGCAAGGCCCGGTTTCGGCCATTTGCCAGAAGTTGTCGGAACTGTAGCGCGCGCCTTTATGGTCGCCGATCCGCACAATGCGCGTGGCGGGCACGCCGATCTGTTGCTGCCAGATGGCGTACGCCTCATCGTCTTCGTGATAGACCGTTACCCACAATTTTTCTGGCGGCAGCCGGTACACGTCCGTTAATAATTCCCAGGCGTAATGAATCGCTTCACGCTTGAAGTAATCGCCGAACGAAAAATTACCGAGCATCTCGAAAAAGGTATGATGCCGCGCGGTATAACCGACGTTTTCAAGATCGTTATGCTTGCCGCCTGCGCGCACACAACGCTGGACGCTCACCGCTCGCGTATACGGACGGGCATCGCGGCCGGTGAACACGTCTTTGAACTGCACCATGCCGGCATTCGTAAACAGCAGCGTTGGATCGTTGCCTGGGATTAAAGGCGAGGAACGCACCACCGTATGGCCCTTCGATGCGAAAAAGTCTAAAAACCGGGCGCGAATTTCGGCGGCGTGCATGAGCTCGCTGGAATATAAAAAATGATTAACGTCACTCCTGGTCAATCCACGAACGCTTTTTCAACCACATAATGCCCTGGCTGCGCGGCGCTGCTCTCCTGAAAGCCTCTCGCTTGAAGCAGCGCGCGCGTATCTTTGACCATTTGCGGGCTGCCGCAGAGCATGAGTCGGTCCTGCTCAGGCGTAAAGGGCGAGAGCCTTAAGTCTTTAAATAAGGTTCCACTTTCAATCAAATCGGTCATTCGCCCTTGATGGATAAAGGGCTCCCGCGTCACGCTCGGGTAGTAAACCAGCTTTTCCCGCACCCATTGGCCGAGGCGTTCATGTTGCGGCAAGGTTTGCGTGATATATTCCCGATACGCCAGCTCGGCGGCGAGCCGGCACGTATGCGTCAGTATGATGCGCTGGTAGCGCTGATAGATACGGGCATCCTTAATAATGCTGAGAAAGGGCGCAAGACCCGTGCCAGTTGCCAGCAGCCAGAGCGTTGCGCCGGGCAACAGATGGTCAATCACTAAAGTGCCGACCGGCTTCTTGCCCACATAGACTGAATCGCCTGCCTGGATATATTGTAAATGCGACGTTAAGCGCCCGCCCGGCACCTTGATTGACAAGAATTCTAAACTTTCCTCATCATTTGCGCTGACCATGCTGTAGGCGCGCATCAGCAGTTTGCCTTCGACTTCAATCCCAACCAGCGTAAATTGTCCGTTTTCAAACTGGAAAGAAGGATCGCGGGTGCAGGTAAAACTGAAGAGTGTATCTGTCCAATGATGGACGCTTAATACCGTCTGCGGGTGAATTCGATTCATCATGGGCGAAGGCTAGCATGCAAAATAGACAAACTCTATCATTTTACCTTCGCCCGCACCACGAAGCGCTGCTTATGCGCCTTCTGTTTCTACGCCCTCGCACTTCGCCTGTTTTTTAATGAGTTCAGCGCATTCGCTCAAGCATTGACTGAGCAGAATCAGCACATCATCCAGCGCGATCAGACCGCATAAAGCGCCCTGCTCGTCCACCACTGGCGCGCGCCGCACGCATTTCTCATCCATGCGGCGCGCCGCTTCCTGTAATGAATCTGAAGCGCGCAGAATCAACAAATCCCGGCTCATGATATCAGCGACCGTCTGGCTCGATGGATCCGCGCTTTTTGCCACGACCTGAACGACAATGTCCCGATCCGTCACGATGCCGACCGGATGTTGCTGCGCATTCACAACCACAATACTGCCAACATTCCTATCACGCATTTTCTGCGCCGCCTTTTGAACGGAATCTTCGCCAGCAAGCGTTGCGATCTGTTTTTTACTGATATCGCTTAGCATCATTTGACACACTTCATGCATCATCATTGAGCTCTCCCGGTGACTGAGGTTGGCCTTTTCTATTTTCTAAGTTGCATTTTTCTAAGTTGCATAATGGATCACCAACTGATTGTCGACATGCGTCACGCCCGGTACTGACCAAGCGCCGCGGCTCGCTTCTTCCAGCTCAAACCAAGAGCGTACTTCGCCTTTGAGAGTGACGCGGCTGCCTGATGCGTCCACCTGAATCCGGTCGGCATCCAGTTGTGCATGCCGATGAAATTCCCGATGGATTTGCGACTGCACGTCGCGCGGCAGGATATGGCTTTGTAAAGTGATGTGGTTTTCAATGCTTTTGACGCCGGAGAGCCATTGAACGGCTTTCGCCGCCGCTTCGCACTGGTACCACCAATCCACCGTACCGCTCAAGGTGACGCATCCGCTTTCAACGCTGACCTGAATCCGGTCCCTGGGTACCGCACTATTCCATTTCAGCGCATTCAGCGCGGCGGTGGCGATGTCCGTATCGGACCGTTGCCATTCAGGCGTGAGTTTGATTCTGAGTTCATTGGCAATGCCTTTCACGCCAGAGACGCTTTGCACGGCCCGCTCAGCGGCATGTTTTTCAAATAAGCTGCCGACTTCGCCGCCTAGGGTGACGACTGCGCCATCGACCCGGAGGGTGATATCGGACGCATCGACGCTGGGTTCGAATGTGAGTTTGTCCATCACATCCGTATAGAGTTGCTCGCTTTTCATACTGATCCCTCCTTTTAAGAAGTTATTTCATAAATGACTTGAAGTGATTTGCTTTATTTAAAAAGTGTAGGGCGCTTTTTCAGGCGGGTCATTGATCTGGATCAGAGCGGTTGCCCGCGCGCTGCCATCAAAAGACTGTGCGCGCTCAGGAAGCCAACTCGGCCAATTCTGCGGTTTTGTGAATCACAATCTGTTTTTTATCGGTAGTAATCAGCCCTCGCTGCCTAAAACGGGTCAAAACGCGGCAAACCGTTTCGGTCGTGAGCTGCAAATAACCGGCAATGTCGTGACGAGATATACCGAGCCAGTGAGGGACGCTAGACTGTCCAAGTTGCGCGCAACGTTGCGATACAGTAATCAGAAAAGCCGCCAGTTGCTGCTCGGCGGATTGAAAATGATTCAGCAAGGTCCGGTTGAATAATTGCCTGCTCATCATGTTCAGAAGATTCTGTTGCAGCCTCGGCATGTGTTTGATCCGTTCAAGCAGACTGTCAAACGGTATCCGGCACACAGTGCTTTTTTCAATGGAGATCGCGCAATAGCGGTAAGTATGCTGACTGAGCGCATACAATCCAACCGTTTCGCCTGGAAAATAGAACTCAATCACTCTTTCCTTGCCCGCTCGGTCAATCGTGCATTCTTTCAGCGCGCCGGAGCGCACCGCATATAAATCACGCGCCGGCTGGCTTGAATTGCAGACTACGCTGCCTTTTTCTAAGTACAACTCTTCCTCGATCATCGAATCGAGAACGCTGCACACTGGAGCCGTTCCGCCTTTGAACGCGCAAACGCGATAGGCTGCACAATCGCTGCATGAGTTTTTAACCACAGCTTTGTTTGTCCAACGGAAATATCGGCATTGCGAATCCATCATTCAAAAATTTGATTCTCCGATATCTGAATTCAATAGTCATTGATCCATATCAATGTAGTGAGTATGCAATCAGAATATACTGATTATTTTGATTTTTCATATATACACATTTTTGGAGATAGAACGATGAAAAATCCTTTAGCGCATTGGAAACGACCGTTGCCGGTTCCCGTTCAAGTTCGCCGGAACCTGTTTTCGCCATTTGATTCCATTTTTGAACGGATGATGGAAGACTTCTATCGTGATTTTGAACGCCCCTCCGCTTCTTTCGGAGACTGGGAAAATCTGATGCTTCATCCATGCGTGGATATCATCGATACTCAAAATGCGTTTAAAGTGGAAGCGGAAGTGCCAGGCATGGGCCCCGAAGACTTGAAAATTTCAATCAGCGACCATGTACTCACGATCAAAGGCGAAAAAACCGTCTCCCAGAAAGATAAGGGCCAGAATTACGCGATGCGCGAGATCGCTTACGGTTCCTACCAGCGGAATATCCCCTTGCCGGAATCCGCGGATACTGAAAAAGTGAAAGCCACTTTTAAAAAGGGCATGCTCTGGATTGAAATTCCCAAAAAAGCAGGCAGTCCAGAGCGTTACCGGGAAATCACGGTAGAGTCCGCCGCGAGCTAGAGCATTTTTCAGTGAGAGTGCACTTTCGCGAGCGCGAAGCGGCGCAGTGCACGCCGCTGAAAAATGCTCTAATGCAATTGCTGGCGCAGCAATTGCAGAATATGCCGCGCGGGCGCTGATGTATCCGCGTCTGCCTGCGCATTCTCAATAAAAATCCGTGTTGTGCCGGCATCCAGCGACTGGACTTTTAGTAGGTACCGCTGCGCCTGTTTGTCTTCTTTTTTCGGGAAGATCCGGCGCCACACGCGGGTTCGCCTGGGCTGCGCTGGCTTGGAAGGCCCAGCGTCATAACGCAGGATGTAAATGCCTTGCAGACGGTTGCGCTCAGCGATGGTCAGGTTTGCGCGCTCCAGCGCCAGGCCTGTTTGCGGCCAGACCTGATCAAATGGCGCATTCAGATTGAGTTGCGCAGGCGCTAGAGCATTTTTCATCGGCTTGCCCTGTGTCGCTTCTGCGTTTTCGGTATCCGGGATCGCTACGGGGTCGCCTCCATCGCTGCGCGATGGAGACCTGCTCTGCCCGTATCGATCCCCATACTGTCTTCGCGCTCGCTCCTTGTGCAATCTCGCTGAAAAATGCTCTAGCGCTTGCATGGAAGGCGTCATTGCACGCTCCTCCTCCTCTTCCTTAAGCGGCCGCTGTTCTCCGTGCGCGCCTTCGCCCGTCAATGTCCGGGGCATGCCCTCGCCCGCCAGCGCATACATCAAACGCTGCAGATATTCCGCTTCCAGACCCGAATCATTCGGCGCGGCCTGCCATTGCGCCGTTTCCTTTGCGAGGCCCAGCGCCTCGCGCTGAGCCTGATGATGAATCGAAATCCAGGTCTGGCCGTTCGCCTTGGCGAGAAGCCGAGTACGGAATTGATGCTTTTCAGAAGCCATATAAGCGCCGCCAAGCCGGTCTACTTTCGACAGGGTATTACGGAGGATGCCCTGGTCAAGACGGGCGCGGGATATCTTCCAGTCTGTTTCAAGAACGCCGCGCGGGGCAGCATCCGCCAGCAGCCTAAAACCCTGCGCCTGCCAGAATGCACGCAGTTGAGGCCAAAGTTGCTCCGGCGTTTTATGTTCCACCACCAGCCAGCGCGCATGATCGGCGCGCTCAATATGCATGCCAGACACAGGCGTAAGTACGCGGCTCGATACCTCAGCCGGATTTTCCGGCGCATTCACAATATCGGGCGGCATTTCCAGCGCGGATATCTTCGATTTTCCGGTACTCTTGTAGTCAATCTGCGTTGTATTGGGCAGGCTGCACCCCGAAGCGGCAAGGCCTGCAATCGTTGAGAGCGCTATAACGCGGAATAAAGCGTGATGAAGGTGGGCTTTCACTTTCATTGGGTGATCGGAAAGAATCGGAAAAAAAACAGGAAGATCGTATCATGACGCGCCATCGCATCGCCGCGAGTATTTTGTCCGCCGATTTTGCCCGCCTGGGCGAGGAAGCGCGTCAAGTGGCGGACGCGGGCGCGGACTGGATCCATTTCGATGTCATGGATAACCATTATGTGCCGAATCTGACTGCCGGCCCGATGGTCTGCGCAGCGCTGCGCAAATATTCAGAGTTACCGCTCGACGTGCATTTAATGGTGCGTCCAGTGGATCAAATCGCCATCGAATTTGCCAAGGCAGGTGCGCATATCATCAGTTTTCATCCCGAAGCCTCTGAGCATATCGACCGCACGCTGGCATTGATCCATGCGCACGGATGCAAAGCGGGCCTTGCCTTCAATCCAGCGACCCCGCTGCATGCACTGGACCACGTGATGGAACGGCTTGATTTGATTTTGATCATGTCGGTCAACCCCGGCTTCGGCGGCCAGGCGTTTATTCCGGAAGCGCTGAACAAACTGCGCGCGGCGCGCGCGCGTATCGATGCCTATACCCAGCGCACCGGCCGGGAAATTCGCCTCGAAATCGATGGCGGGGTCAACGCGGACAATATCGCCGCCATCGCGACCGCCGGCGCCGATACTTTTGTTGCGGGTTCAGCAATTTTCAGGCAGCCCGACTATCGCGCCGCGATTCAGGCGATGCGCAGCGCGCTCGCGGACTGCGCCGTGAACGCTCAATGACTGAGATGACACCGCATCTATCCTGCCTGGCGCCGGCAAAATTGAACCTGTTTCTGCATATTACAGGCCGCCGGCCCGACGGTTATCACACCCTTCAGACGGTCTTCCAATTGCTGGATTATGGCGATACGCTGCATTTCCGGGTGCGTGACGATGCCGTCATCCGGCGCGCCACTGCTTCTCTGGAGGTGCCGGAGGAAAATGATCTGGCCATCCGGGCCGCGCGCCTGCTGCAAACACAGTCGCGCTGCCCTTTGGGCGTTGAGATCGGCATTGACAAGCGCGTGCCCATCGGCGCCGGACTGGGCGGCGGCAGTTCGGATGCGGCTTGCGTATTGCTTGCGCTCAACCGGCTTTGGAGACTGAATCTGCCGCGCGTGCAATTGCAGCGTCTCGCATTATCTCTGGGCGCGGACGTGCCTTTTTTTGTGTTTGGACGCAATGCATTTGCCGAAGGCATTGGCGAACGCCTGCACGCTATCGATCTGCCCAACCGTTATTTCTTGATCGTCACGCCGGATGTACAGGCGGCAAGCGCCGATATTTTTGCAGCGCCAGAATTGACACGCAATACGAAAATCATCAAAATTGCAGATTTCCTTGAGCAGCGGCGCAATCCGCTTTGGCCAGATCATTTTGGACGCAACGATATGCAACCGCTTGTCGCCCAAAAATATGCGGAAGTTGCGCATCTCCTGGACCGGTTCGGACGCATCGCGCCAGCGCGGATGACGGGAACGGGGTCAAGCGTATTCGCCGCCTTTAAAGATAAAGAGCGCGCTGACTCCGTGCAGTCCAAACTACCGCAAGGCATGCACAGCATTGTGGCATCGGGCCTGGCTATACATCCTTTGTTTACTTTCTCATATTAGACATTTTTCAGTGATTTTCCCTGTGTCGCTTCGCGCGCGCCGTATTGCTATACTGTCTTCGCGCTTGCGCCAGTGGAAAATCGACTGAAAAATGCTCTAGGGGAGTCGCCAAGTCGGTTAAGGCACCGGATTTTGATTCCGGCATTCGAGGGTTCGAATCCTTCCTCCCCTGCCAAACTCCATTTTTCCTGTTTTTTTAGCGGCTTGCCCTGTTGCCGGGACTCTAATGAATAATAATCGCCTGATGATATTCACAGGCAATGCCAACCCTGAGCTTGCCCGCGCTGTTGCCGGAATTCTGGATCTTCCAATCGGCAAAGCCGCTGTCAACCGCTTTTCGGACGGTGAAGTCCGCGTTGAAATCCAGGAAAACGTGCGCGGCAAGGAAGTCTTTGTGTTGCAGTCCACCAGCGCCCCGGCAAACGATCATCTAATGGAGCTGGTGATTATGGCCGACGCACTGAAACGCGCATCGGCAGGCCGCATTACTGCGGCCATTCCCTACTTTGGTTATGCGCGCCAGGACCGGCGGCCGCGTTCCGCGCGCGTTGCCATTTCCGCCAAAGTCGTTGCGAATATGCTGCAGATTGCCGGAGTGGACCGGATTGTGACGATGGATTTGCACTCCGATCAGATTCAGGGCTTCTTCGATATTCCGGTGGACAATATCTATGCAACCCCTCTTTTACTGAGCCATCTGCGCACCCAGAACGATGACAATCTGCTCGCCGTCTCGCCCGATGTGGGCGGTGTCGTGCGCGCGCGCGCGCTTGCCAAACAACTGGGCGCTGAGCTTGCGATTATCGACAAACGCCGTCCTCAACCCAACGAGACCGAAGTCATGAATGTAATTGGGGAAACCAAAGAGCGTACATGCATGATCATCGATGATATCGTTGACACGGCGGGAACGCTGTGCAAAGCCGCGCACGCCTTAAAGCAGCGCGGCGCGCGCCGCGTTTTCGCGGCGGCCACGCATCCGGTATTATCCGGAGATGCGATTCGCCGCATCATTGCTTCGGAACTGGATGAACTGATTGTGACTGACACGATTGCGCTGCGCGAAGACGCGCGTCATTGCCAGAAAATCCGTCAACTATCGAGCGCGACGCTATTCGCTGAAACATTTTCGCGGATTTGCTATGGCGGGTCGTTGATGTCGTTGTTTGCGGACAGCTAGAGCCTGTCCACAAATTGTAGCGAGCGGGTCTATCTTTAACGGGAGAGTATGATGAAAGTGATCGCGCAATCGCGCAGCCAGCAGGGTACGGGCGCGAGCCGCCGTCTGCGTCGCAGCGGAAAAACGCCTGGCATTATTTATGGCGCGGGCAGCGCGCCGCAACTGATCGCACTGGACCAAAACGCGCTTTTTCATGCGCTTGAGAAAGAGGCGTTCCATGCTTCGATTCTCGACCTTGAACTGGACGGCGCATCGCAACCGGTACTCTTGCGAGATGTTCAACGCCATCCGTTCAAACCGGCGGTGCTCCATATCGATTTTCAGCGCGTTGAGGCGGAGAAGAAAATTCACAAAAAAGTGCCGCTTCACTATTTGAATCAAGAAATCTCAAAAGCGGTTAAGCTGGGCGGAGCCATCATTACCCATGTGATGACTGAAATTGAAATCATCTGTCTGCCCGCGCATTTGCCTGAATTTATTGAAGTGGATTTGTCGGAACTGAGCGCAGGTCAATCTCTGCATATCAAGGACGTATCGCTGCCGTCTCATGTTGAACTCGCGCTCTATCTGTCTCAGGAAAATCCTGTGATCCTGTCCGCCACCGTGCCCTCTGCAACAGAAGAGGCTGGCGCGGAGAGCGCAACCAGCGAAGGAAATGACACGTCAGCCGCTGCATAGAGATGACTGGCGGGAGCCTTTTTGGATGAGCAATACGGCGGGCGCGAAGCGATATAGCCAAGCGACTTTAGTTTGAGACAAGGAAGCAGCCGCGAAGACAGTATGAGTAATACGGTGAGCGGCGATGACGCCGTATCGAACTAAAGTCGCTTGGCGATACAGGGCAAGCCGCTGAAAAAGGCTCTAGAGAAGTGATGTGATCAAGCTGATCGCCGGTCTTGGCAATCCAGGCGGGGAATATGCGGCAACGCGCCATAACGCCGGTTTCTGGGTCATCCACGCAATCGCGCGCAACGCAGGCGCTATATTGCGCCCGGAAGCGCGTTTTCACAGCGATGTCGCGCATATCAGCTTTTGCGGCCTGAGTTTGCGCTTGCTGCAGCCTCAGACTTTTATGAACCGTTCCGGCCTCTCTGTGTGCGCGCTGGCGCAGTTCTACAAAATCCTGCCCGAAGAAATTCTGATTGCGCATGATGAGCTTGAGCTTCCGCCCGGCGCGGTCAAACTCAAGCGGGGCGGTGGCAGCGGCGGACACAATGGTTTAAAGGACATCACGCTGCGCTTATCCACGCCGGATTACTGGCGGCTGCGCATCGGTATTGGCCATCCGCGTGCTTCCTTATCCAAAGAGGCCCAGAGCAAAGTCGCCGATTTTGTACTCAGTCCGCCGCCTCCTGAAGAACAGGCGCTCATCCACGATGCAATCCGCCGCGCGCTTTCAGTATTGCCCGATATTGCGGCTGGCAATACTGCACAGGCAATGAACCGGCTGCATTGCCGCGCCTGAGAGGGAAGCTTTAGAGCATTTTTCAGTCGATTTGCCCGAGGAGCGAGCGCGAAGACAGTATGGGGATCGATGCGGGCGGAGCAGGTCTCCATCGCAAAGCGATGGAGGCGACCCCGCAGCGATCCCGAATACACGGAGCAAAGAAGCGACATAGGGAAAATCAGTGAAAAATGTTCTAAGTGAATAACTGATGAATTAACATCCCAATAGCGCTAAACCACTCAAAATAATCTTCCAGCGCCAGCCGCATACTCATGCTCAGCGCCAGACAGGCAAGCAACGACTTGACGGGCATTGCGATAAAAAACACGTCCAGACGCTCGGCAGTCTGATTGATCAAGCCGAGCGAGAAGTCCACCATCATCATCACTGCAACCGCAGGGAGCGCAAAACGAACGCCCAAATCCACCATCAACTGCCACTGCGCAATGATGAAAGCCGCGGTAGCGCGGCTGAGCGATAAAGGCGCGCCTATCGGCAATATCGTATATGAACGATAAATCGCCTCAAGCAACTGGTTAAAACCGCCGTCTACAAAAAAAAGCGCAGTGATCAACTGCGTTAACAACAGAGAAAATAAAGAGACTTGCCCGCCGGTCGTCGGATTGATAATTTCAGACAAACCAGAGCCGCGCACTGTGTCAATCAATTCGCCGGCCACATTCATCGCCCAGAATGGAACCGCCGCCATCAGTCCAATCGCCAGGCCCGCGGATAGCTCGCTGATGCCCGTGATTAGAAACGCGGAAGCATTGTAAGCGCCCAAACCTTCCGGCGCGGCCACCCAGGCATGGGGCAATACCGGCGTTGCGATCAACAAAGCGAGCGCATTCCTGGCGAGCGCGCCGCCCAGGGAGCGAGCGCTCATCACCGGCAGCAAAACCATCACTCCAAAAGGACGCATCATGCACAAGGCCAGCGTCTGCAACCACGGTAACCAGGCGGTGATCTGCATCATGATTTTTGAATCAACACACTCCACTCCCCATCCTGCGCGCGCACTTCGATCATCTGATGCCCCGCCTGTTTGGCAAAGGCCGCGAAATCGCGCACAGACTGCGGATCGGTCACGCGCACTTTTACAATCTGTCCGCTCTGCAAGCTTGAGAGCGCCTTTTTAAGGCGCAGGACTGGCAGCGGGCAGTGCAGTCCGCAGGCATTCACTTCTGCATCGATCTTTTGATTCTGATCTACCGTCATTTTTGCAAGATGCTCTAGGCTGTGTTCTCAATTAGGCAAGGCGCGCCTTTGCTGCCAGCCAATGAGTAGGCAAGGAGCGCTGCGCCGACGAGCGCGGCTGTGTGAAACGCCGGTCTTACTCATAGCGTGCGCATTCGCTTAATATCACGTCCAGCGGAATATCGTGCGCCTCGCGCGGCAACTGCTTGACGCGCCCGCATTCATAGCTGATTCCGACTGCAACCGGACGCGGCTGCAAAGCGGCAAGGGTGCGGTCATAATAACCGCCGCCGTAGCCGAGCCGGATGCGCGCCGCGTCAAAGCCAAGGCACGGAATCAATAGCAGATCGGGATAGGCGGGCATCCCGTCAGCGGGCGCCGGAATCTGGAAGCGTCCTTTTTTCATTTTTGATGCCGGTGTCCAGCGATAAAAACTCAACGGCGCATGCACGCTGCTCACCGCCGGCAGCGCCGCGCTGCGCTCCGACGCCTGCTGCAACCAATGCTGAATCACGGCGCGCGCATCGAATTCGCCGGCCACTGGCCAGTAAAAAGCCGCGCAGCGCGGCGCATATTCAATGAGAAGCTGCGCAAGACGCGCCGAGAGCGCCGCATCCCGGCCAGCATCTTCGCCGCGCCTTTTACGGATTGCCAGTAAAGCAGTGCGCAATGCGGCCTTGGTGCGAAACTCCTGAAACATAGCAGACTTGCATGCGATGCGTTATTTAAAGTTCAATACTCCTTTCACCGGGTTCCCGCCTATGTCCAGACGCCTTCGCCTTATTCAGCTTTTGATGGCGGTTGCTGCGCTTTATGTACTGCCTGCGTGCCACGCGGCGCATAGCCGGCTGCGCGCCGGCGCGCAGAATCCTGACCAGATTTTTATCGCGCTGCGCGCTGCGGCGCACAAAAATGACGCCGGGCGCGCGCTCGAACTGGCGGCGCAAATTCCGGACTATCCCGTGCCTTCTTATCTGGATTATTTTACGATCAAGCCGCGGCTGTTTGATGCTTCCGGACGCGCGCGTCTGGACGCGCCCGATGCGCCGGTGCTGGCTTTTCTGAAGAAATACGCCGGCACGGCAATCGCCGACCGGATGCGTAACGATTATCTGCTCGTACTCGGCGCGCGCCGCGCCTGGCGCGACTTTGAGGCGCATTATCCCCAATTCGCGCTCGACGACGATCCGCAGGTCAAATGCTATGCGCTGATTCCCCGCGCTATGCGCGGTGAAGATATTGCGCAGAAAGCGCATGCACTATTGCGTATCGCGCCTAAAAAATACGGCGAAGGCTGCACGGACTTGGTGATGACCCTAGCGCAGCAGGGCCAGTTCGCGCCAGAAGATGTGTGGCCGTACCTGCGCTTCGCCTATGAGATGGGCGAAATTGCAATCGGCAACCGGATGGCCGCTGCACTCGGCGCGCAACAGCCGGATTCGGAGTATTTAAGCCTGGCCGCATCGCAGCCCGCGCGTTTGCTGGAGCGGATTCAACCGGATACCCATCCCTCCGAGGCGCAGCTTGCGCTGCTCGCCGTTGCGCGTCTGGCGCGCACCTCGCCTGGCGAGGCGGCGCAGGCGTTCTCCCGCATCGCGCCGCAATTGCCGCCGCCATTGCGCGCCGCCGGCTGGGGCGGCATTGCCTGGCGTGCCGCGCTTGAACAGATGCCAGATGCGCTTGGCTGGTATCGCTTGTCCAAAGACGCACAACTTTCAAACACGGCCCTTGAATGGCGAATACGCACCGCCTTGCTGGCGGGCGACTGGCCAATGGTGCGCTGGGCGATTGAATCCATGCCGGACTCACTGCGCACTCAATCCGCGTGGGTCTATTGGTATGGCCGCGCGCTTGATGCGGCAAGCGATAAAGAGCGCGCGACGCAGAGCTTTGAGCGGATTGCCTCAGATTTTGATTTTTACGGACAGCTGGCCACTGAAGCGCTGGGCCGTACCGTCACGCTGCCGGCGCGCGTCTCCGTGACCGAAGACGAAATCGCACCGATACGCGCACTGCCTGGATTTGCGCTGGCGCAGCGTTTTTATGCGCTGAATCTGTATTTTGAAGGCCATCGGGAATGGAACTGGACGCTGCGCGGAATGAATGACCGCCAGCTGCTCGCGGCTGCGGAATATGCAAAGCGAATCCAGCTTTATCATCGCGCCATCAATACCGCCGACCGGACCCGCGTTCAGCACGACTTTAGCCTGCGCTATCTTGCGCCGCTGCGCGAACTCACGGTGCGCTATGCGCGCTCGACCCAGCTCGGCCTCCACTGGATTTACGGTTTGATCCGGCAAGAGTCGCGCTTTATCATGAACGCGCGTTCGAGCGCGGGCGCCGGCGGGCTGATGCAGCTCATGCCCGCAACCGCGCAACTGGTGGCGCGCAAAATCGGACTCGGCACATTGCCCTCGTCCACGGTCGATGCAGCCGATACCAATATCCTGCTCGGCACGCAATATCTTGCCATGATGAAGGCGCAGTTCGGCGGCTCCGAGGCGCTGGCATCCGCCGCTTACAATGCCGGGCCAGCGCGCGTGCGGCGCTGGCGCGCGGCGCTGGCGCGCCCGGTCGAAGGCGCAATCTTCACGGAAGCCATCCCATTCAGTGAAACGCGTGACTATGTGAAGAAGGTGATGGCAAACATGATGTATTACGCCGCTTTATTTGAAGGCCGCGCTGGCTCACTGCAAAACCGCCTGGGCACGGTTGCGCCAGATATTCATTAGGTCGTGTTCTCAATTAGGCGAGGCATACAAATACAGGAGATACTGACGATAGCCGCATCATGAAAATCAAGCGTTTCAAAACGTGTTGCAACGCATAGAAAGTGCTTGATCCAGTTAAAAGTGCGCTCGAGCAGATTTCTGGCTTTATACAGATGCCGGTCAATTGTTCTTGGGCATAGACGATTGTTTGGGGAGGGATGAGCGCCTGTATGACGTATTTGTTGAGCCAGGCGATGAATTCATCAGAGTCATATTCCTGATCTGCAAACAATAGAGGCATCTTCGGAGCTTGCGCAATGAGTGGTTTAGCGGCCTGATCATTGGGGAAATGGCCGCGGTTTTTGACGATTTTGCGCAGTTGCCTATGCAGGCTTTCAATCGCATGGGCCGTATAAATCATTTTCCGGACTTCAAGCGGATAGGAGAAGAAGGAATGACCTGTTCCCATTGACGTTGCGGTGATTTCTGTACTTGAGCGAGCAATGGGTCTATCCGTTCATCTGAAAATATTTTGTCTGGATATTTTTTGTCCGCTGTGCGCTTCTTCATTTCGATCATGAGCATTCCTTTTGGGTTTCATCTTCTCATGACCTCGACACACAAAATTCATGACAGGCTCGTATCATCGGCACAGTCCACAGTTCAAGTGACCCTGTGCACAGATATTCGGAACGGCAAGATTGGAGGGCGCGAAGCGCGAAGCACTTACCCAATTTCAGCCAATCTCATTCAGTTGTGGCTGAGCCAATATGATCGGGCGAACTGAATGCTGAAGAAGCGGCTGCCACAACGATCTCGGAATACGAAACCCAAATCGCAGCATTGGAGCGCAAAGCCGGGCAACTCACGATGGAGATCGACCTGCTCAAAAAGATGCCACGGTTGCGATCCGAAAGCAGCAGCGAGACCTCATCCATCGTCAGCGGCCCGCTGCCTGTTCAGTCCAATGGGGGTGTCGGATGATTCAGCTCCCACGGAGCACTTTTTCATTGTACTCAGCCGCAAGCGCCTCGTTTGAGTGATGAACAGGTTGTAGAGCGGATAGATGCCATTCAGGACGAGCTGTCAGGCTACGGCTATCGCCGTGTGGAGTGAACCCCTGAGACTGGACAGCTTAGAGGAGAAAAATTGATACGCTTGCTGAGCCTATTATAAGGAACAGCATAATGTCATCGAGAAGCCTCTACCGTCGGCACAGTGCGCAGTTCAAGTTGCCACTGTGCACAGATATTCGTAATGGCAAGATTGGGCGGCGCGAAGCGCGACGTACTGACCAGATTTCAGCCAATCTGATCCAGTTGTGGCTGAGCCAGTATGATCGAGGTGAACTCAACGCTGAAGAAGCGACCGCCACCACGATTTCGGAATATGAAGCCCAAATTGCGGCGTTGGAGCGCAAAGTCGGTCCACTCACGATGGAGATTGACTGGTTTAAAAAAACGCCACGGCGACCTCTCGATACCAACAGCGTCATCTCATCCATCGTCAGCGGCCCCTTGGCCTCTCCATCCAGCGGGGGTGTCGAATGATTCAACTTCCGCGCAGTACCTTTTATTATCGCGCCCAGACGCAAGCGCCCAACTTGAACGATGAACCGCTTGTAGAGCGGATAGAGGCTATTCAGGACGAGCTATCGGGCTACGGCTATCGACGCATCACCCGTGCTTTACAAGCGCAAGGCTATAGTGTCAACCACAAGCGGATAGCTCGAATCATGAAGCAGTACGGTTTGGGAATTAAACCTAAACGCCGATTTGTTCGTACTACAGATAGCCAGCATGATTGGCCAATATTTCCTAATCTGTATTGCAATCAGGTTCCTGCTCGACCGGATCAGGTTTGGGTGGCTGATATTACGTTCACCGTATCGACACAGGATTTGTCTATTTGGCAGTGATTCTGGATGCCTGTAGTCGAAAAGTGGTTGGATATGCCATCGGACGGCAGATTGACACCCAGTTGACTCTAGCCGCTCTGAAAGCAGCTGTTGTCAACGCCAGCCGGTGCCAGGGACTTGTATCCACCATAGTGACCGTGGAAGTCAGTATGCCAGTGCAGAATATCGGCGCGCCCTGCATGAATATGGCTTGATGGGTTCGATGAGTTCAGTGGCTAACCCTTACGACAATGCGCAAGCAGAAAGTTTTATGAAAACCCTTAAGGTGGAAGAAGTCTATTTATCTGGTTATGAGTCCTTTGTAGACGTAACCACGCGGCGGCCGATATTTATTGAGGAGGTCTACAATACCAAGCGCTTACATTCAGCTCTAGGCTATTTATCTCCCCATCCATTTGAAGTAAAACGCGCTCGGCAAGTGGGTCAATTTTTCTCCTCTAAGCTGTCCAGTCTCAGGGGGTCACTCCACTAGGGGGACATTTTTCAACTGAACTTTACAGTACTGGTTCGCCAAGGGCTGCCAGACCGCGCCGTCGAAGCGCTCGAAGCGCTGGTTCGCTTCACTCCAGCGCTTGGTCCCCACGGGCGTGTTGTGGGAGGTGGCGTCTTCGAGCCAGCCGACCAGCAATGCGATCCACTTCCGAATCCGCTTCAGCACAGAGACGTAATGATCCTGCAGTTGGGGCGTGTTGAAATCCACGGTGCCGATACCTCGCCTCTTCCAGACAGGGGGCGCGTATGCGCTTATGGATAGCCTAAGCATTACAAGCCGCTTGTAAATCCTTCACGGTCTCTGGCGCTGCATTTCCCGATAGGACCCGCATGTGCCGCCATTCACCTCCAAGCGCCCGCAAACGTCTGCAGTCTTTGCAGAGAAATTTGCTATGATAAAAGAATGTACTCTGCCCCCTTCATTCAAGGCCAACTGCTCTTGTTGGTTTTTGAGTATGTTTGAAACGTCAAACAGCGCGGGAATTCGAGCAATTCTGCGATGACTGCGCGATCCTTTTTGAGGGCGTCGTAACGGAGGGATTTATAATTTCCTTTACTCTCCGTTCTCAAAAAAGACGCTCAAACCACGTCATTTCACCCTTCGCAGAAAGATAGGTTTAGAGAGCCGATCCACGGTCAATTGTAAGATGTCGTAACGACACTCTATTAAAAGTTGTATTAGCGCAGCAACGGAATTTAGTCACTCAACAAAGCAGAACATGATCACAACAAAAGAAAGCTTTCGTGACTACAAAGCTGAGGCTGAAGCGTGGATCACCCTTGCGACTGGCGAGTATTACCCGGACATATTGTCTGATGCCTGCCGACTCTATGAGCCAGTATTGCTTGAATTCGAACGGCTGCTAAAGGCAGCTCACTCCTCGACCTTCTTTTTTACATCAATCATGGAGATTCAGAATCAGTGGATGAGGACACAACTTTGCCGAATATTCAAGAAATACGTGAGTCCGCAAATACCAGTTGAGATGCTAAAGCGCAAGAGTGATGTAGCCAAGATTTGTACGCAGTTTGGCAATGCTTTTCGAAATATAGTTGAGGTACAGCAAAAGTTCGAGAGTCGCTCCATGCCTGATGAGGTGTTATGCGCTGTGTTATAGGAGTACAAGGATCGTGATAAGAAGGGCTACGACATGACCGAACGGCTGTTTGACATTCTGCGTAGCCAGCACATCGGATATGTTATCGCTGGCCCGGAGCGAGCTGGGAAAGACGTGCTTATGGGTAAGGTATTCAAAGACTACCCGAAACCGGATCGACCTGTTGATTTCGTTATTATCGACAACGGTAAGGTACTTGCTATCGGTTTGGCTCGATACGACTCAGACCGAGGCGGTGCACAGGAAGATGACCGTATTGGCCAGTACCGGGAGGTTGCTCAAGAAATTCTCGGTTATGCTGATCGCCATAGGATGCCACGCATTAAAGTCATCTGCGTGAACGATGGGCCTGGACTCCTACTTGGCTCAATGTGGAACGACTAGGCTTATATCGAAGACCAATGGCCGGGACGTGTGAAGGTAGTGACACTGCGGATGATACCAGACCGCACTACCGCAGAATGGGTGAGATCCTGATATGGCAGTGCCCCTCCCCAGTAAAGTTAATTGTTTTATTAGGGCGCAGAAGCAACCTGCTGAGCAGGGTATGCGCCTCGAATACCCTGGTAAGAAGCCAGCTGAGGTCATTCTGGAGACTCCACCTGGTCACTATAAGCCGAGTGCCGCCTATAATTCTGGCAAAAGCCGCCTTTATCATGGCGAAAACCTGGACGTGCTCGCGGCACTGATGCAGGATGAGACTGTGGCTGGTAAGGTCAAGCTGGTTTATATTGATCCACCCTTTGCCACTTCAGCCACCTTTGAGTCGCGTGAGCAAAAGCATGCTTACGATGACCATCTTATTGGCTCGGCATTTGTTGAAGCCCTGCGAGAGCGTCTAATTTTAATTCACCGCCTGCTAGCCGATGACGGATCACTCTACCTGCATCTTGATGATCGCATGATGTTCCACATGCGTGTCATCCTTGATGAGATATTCGGAGTAAAAAATTTTCGCAGCTGCATTACGCGGAAGAAATGCAACCCGAAAAACTACACTCGCAAGACCTATGGCAGAGTAGCTGACTATATCCTCTTTTACTCGAAGACGGACACCTATATCTGGAATCGTCCAGTCGAACTTTGGGATGATGTCCGAGCAGCTAAAGAATATCAATACATTGATGAGCAGGGGCGCCGGTACAAGAAGGTGCCAGTGCATGCCCCTGGCGTGCACAGCGGCGAGACTGGAAAAGCGTGGCGGGGGAAAATGCCGCCCCTCGGCAAACATTGGCAGTACCCACCAACTGTACTAGACGAGATGGATACTCATGGTGAAATTTACTGGTCACCAACTGGAAATCCACGCCGAAAAATCTATCTTGAAAACAGTGCAGGTATTCCGCTACAGAATATCTGGATGGATATGCGCGATGCGCACAACCAGAACATGTGCATCACTGGCTATCCAACCGAGAAGAACTTTGCACTATTAGCTCGGATTATTAAGGCATCATCAAATCCAGGCGATCTTATTATGGACTGCTACGCTGGGTCGGGTACCACACTTGCGGTGGCATCTAACCTTAAACGTCAGTGGATTGGTGTTGATTGTAGCAATGAAGCTATTAAAACCACTCTGCGCCGCTTCAAGCTAGGAACCAAACGCGTGGGTGACTTTGTAAACCCTAAAGAGAAAATAGGGCTTCCATTGCACACTTCAATTACCGACTTCACGCTTTATAAACCTGTGACACCGAAAGCCGAGGCCAAGGTGCAAACATCTATAAAGCGGGCTAAGCGTATTGTACACGAGAACACATTGACTCAGGCTGGAAAAGCGCTTCAGAGACGTGAACAGTATGTTTGAATTCTCTAAGAAACTGTCTTAAAAACAGCTTCTTAGATATTCGCAAACACCCTCATTCGCCCCCATCCCCCCGCAACTACCCTCTTTCGCCAGCAGTGTGCTTTAACGACCCCACAAAAAAAGTTTGCCTAAAGGGGCACCTGCTCTACTCCTCATAAAGCAGCGACAGACAGTGTACCGAGGCATCCTGGCATGGTCACTGATCAGTGCTCAGACCGTCTGTAAGCTAATGAGGAATGATATCAACGATTTCGTATCATCTGCCTAGTGGCAGACCATTGTAAATCCGCTCATCATGGCGGAGCGGGTCCGAGCAGTTGCGCTTCAAACCAGCACTTCGCCGCCTGCCAGCCTGCTTCCGCTCCGGCACGTAGACGGCGCGCTTCTTCGCGGCGGCGGCGCGCTTCGGCGGCAATGGTTTCTTGTACGGCGGGGGTTGGGACTGGGAACACTAAATTCGTGACGTCCTCGTGGGTGAGACGCGGGTGGGTGTTTCCCGTCATCATATACTGGGTTTGTGCAAGCGTCAGGCTGCTGCGGAGGATGGCCGCAAGGTAATCAGGATGCAGGGCTTTACTGTCCTTGATGCGTAGAACGTAAAACTCCGGTGAACAACACCCACCGCTTTCCGCTGCATGCACCTTGTTCAGGTAGGCCCCCAACCGTGCGAACAGCACATCGCCACGCTGGAAAACGAAACAGGTTCCCGTTACCTTCTTATTGGTTAGCACGAGTTCGCCCGTATGGCTTTGCACATGAGCGAGACTCAGGCAGCCGGGGCCAGGCGACTGGATCGGGTGGCGAATGAAATCGACGAGCTGCGCCAGCCGTGGACAATCCAGCGCCTGTGCTGAATGTTCAAGGGCGTGCAGCGCGAGGATGCGTTCTGGATGGAAATAGTCCGCATTGAGCCGCGCCTGGCTGCCGCAGTCCAACTTTCGCACCGCAAAAACCTTGCGTTCATCCTTAGGGGGTAGGGCAAGGCCGAGCGTCGCAAGAAGATAACTGTCGAAGTCAGCGAGCAGAGCGTTAGCTTCTGCGAGCTTGGCACGGCGTTCTGCGCGTGCGGCGTCCATTTCTGAAACGAGTCTTGCCTGTTTGCCGATATCGGGTAAGGGAATCACCAAATTCACCACGTCCTCGTAGGTGAGACGCGGGTGAGTGTTACCGGTCATCATGTGTCGGGTTTGTGCAAGCGTCAGGTTGCTGCGGAGGATAGCCGCGAGGTAATCAGGATGCAGCGCTTCGTGATTCTTGACACGCAGAACATGAAACTCCGGCGAACACCCCCCGTCGCTTTCCGCCGCGTGAACCTTATTCAAGTAGGCTCCCAACCGAGCAAACAGCACATCGCCGCGCTGGAAAACAAAACAGCTTCCCGTTACCTTCCTATTGGTCGGCACGAGTTCGCCCGTATGGCTTTGCACATGGGCAAGGCTCAGGCAGCCGGGGCCAGGCGACTGGATCGGGTGGCGAATGAAATCGACGAGCTGCGCCAGCCGTGGGCAATCCAGCGCCTGGGCTAGCTGTCGAAGGGCGCGCAGCGCGAGGAGGCGTTCCGGATGAAAATAGTCAGCATTTACTCTGCCTGAGATACTGCCCCGCTGCACAGCAAAACATTGTGCTTGGCCGTTTTCAGCAGGGCCTAGACGAAAAAAGGCGTGGGGTCCTTCTGAAATGCCCGCCACTGCGCAACGAGGCCAGTATCGGGGATGATTTCCCGATGCCGCTCGCTCCAGTCAGGCTTCTTCGGGTTGGCCGCGCTCCATTCGTAAAAGACGCGGTAGTCAAACAAATCGCACCGCTGGATTTCTACCTTCTCTTTTTCAGGCGTCTCGCTTTCCACCGTCACGCTAAAGGTTTTGCGTCCGGTAGCGTCATAGCCGATATTCTCAGCCAATGCCATAAAAATAGGCGCATCGTCGGGAACAGTCTCGCCTTCAGCCAGGCGGCGCATGAAGACGAGGCTGGCCTTTACGCCAGCGTCATAATGCGCGAAAGCGAATTGCGGCAGCGAGACCACAGCCAGCAACTGAAAATGGGTCAACAGCCAGTTGCGTACCCCTTGCAGTGAGGCATTGCTGAGGATGCCGTCGGGCAACACAATGGCGACTCGGCCCGTGCCGGGTTTAAGGGAAGCATGTACCCGTTCCAGAAACACGATTTCGGTCTTGATGCTAGCGCGGAGTTTGATACTCTTGCTCCTCCGTTTAGCGCCTCCTTCGCCTGGGATGGATTCATTTGATTCGATTCCAGTGGCGTTTTTGGATAGGAAGTGCCTTAATTCAAACTGCTCCAAGTAGCCTTCGTTTTTTTCTACGCGCTTGACTGCGGCGCCAAAGGGCGGGTTGGTCAGCACCAGGTCAAACTTGCCTTCAGCCAGTCCAGGGTTTTCATGTGTGAGCTTGGGGAAAAAATCCAGCGCATCATGACCGACAATATTCGTATGGCCGTCATCGTGGATAATCATATTCATCTTGGCGACGCGGGCTAGCTCTTCATTAATTTCCAGGCCGAACAGATTATTTTGGGCGAACTCATGCCAATACCGGTAATGCTCGAGGATGTCCTCCTGCTTCTTGTGATCTGCCTCGCGGCGCACGTGATCAAGCGCATACAGCAGAAACCCGCCGGAGCCGCAGGCGGGATCCAGCACGACATGCGTGCGTTCAGGGTTAAGCACTTCCACCGCGAAAGCGATCAATTCGCGCGGCGTAAAGTATTGACCGAAATCGCCTTTAAAAAAGCCGCCCATGAATTCCTCAAAAGCCACGCCCTTGGTGTCGAGTTCGGTGCGGTCAAGGGAAATGCCTTCCAGATGTTCCACACACTGGGCAAGAACAGGCGGGTCGGTGTTAATTTGCTCAGTGAACACGCCAGGCTCCCGTGCCTGCTCAGCTTGATAGAGTCTNTGGATACGCGCGGCCAACTGCTGTGCGGTTTCATTCCCGCCGCGCTGAAAGGCGTAAGGCGCGCCATTTACGCGTTCCAGGTCCTTCTCGTCCCGGTGTTTAATGAAGATGAGCTTGCAGAACTCGCCAAATGCGGCAATGGGACTGCGCCGCCCGC